>JBIOHG010000049.1:0-35693 GCA_044448765.1 Sphingobacteriales bacterium
GAATAAAGCGAATATAATAATGATAAAAAACGAGATCAGGTTACTTCGTTTCTGAAGACCTTTCAGATTTTCGTAGCATTTATCGTAATATTCTTTTAAACTATTTCTGTCAGTTTGTTGTGCTATAAACTGAAATATTTCTAATAAAGAATACATGTATATTCAGGTTTAAATTAGGTTTGCCATAAGTCTCAATTGAATAAAGGTAGGTAATTTCACTAAATAATTTAGCATCTTTACCCATGCCCGCACCCGACCAAATAGCCAAAGCATTTCCCCATGAACCTACGCAGCAGCAAGTAGCGTTATTCGGCAAACTGCACGAGTTTTTGCTGAGCGATAATGGCTATGAGTGCTTTATACTGAAAGGCTATGCCGGTACCGGCAAAACCACCGTATTGGGGGCATTGGTAAAAGCGCTGAAGTATTACAATTATAAATCGGTGCTGCTGGCGCCAACAGGCCGTGCGGCAAAGGTGATCACCAATTATTCGGGGCGTAAGGCATTTACCATTCACAAACGCATTTACCGTAAAAAGTCGGCGCTCAATATTGATGAGGCCTTTAAATTGAATGATAACCTGGCCAGTGATACGTTGTTTATTGTGGACGAGGCCTCGATGATATCGGACGAACCCTCAGGCGGCAACCGCGATGCCCTGCTGCACGATTTGGTAAGCTACGTGTACAATACCAAAAACTGCAAGCTGGTACTGGTGGGCGACACCGCCCAGTTGCCGCCGGTGGGGGTGGAGTATAGTCCGGCTTTGGACTTTGCCCTGATGAAAAAATCATTCACGCTGGATATTTTCAGCTTTGAGCTGACGGATGTTTTGAGGCAACAAAAGGATTCGGGCATATTGTTTAATGTGACGGCGATGCGCGAGATCATCCGGCAGGGAAAAGTGGATACGCCGAAGATCATCACCAAAGGCTTTAAGGACGTTTACCGGATGACCGGCGAACGGCTGGAAGAGGGCCTCAACTATGCTTACAACAAATACGGGCATGATGGTACGCTCATCATTTGTCGTTCCAATAAAAACGCCAATCAATATAACCAGCAGATACGCGGCCGCATCCTGTTGCGCGAAGAAGAACTGACCGGCGGCGACCAAATTATGGTAGTGCGCAACAACTACTTTTGGCTGCAGGACCAGGAGGATAGCAGCACAGGCTTTATTGCTAACGGAGATATTGCCCGCATCAAAAAAGTACGGCGTTTTGAGGAACTATACGGCTTTCGCTTTGCAGATGTTCAATTGGAGTTTATTGATTATGCCGAGGATCCCGTACTGGACTGTAAAATAATGCTGGATACACTTTATTCGGAAGCGCCTGCTTTACAACCCACCGACCAAAAACGGTTTTTTCTGGAAGTGATGAAGGATTATGATCATATAGCCAGCCGCAAAGCCAAGTTTGATGAGCTGAAACTGAACCCGTATTACAATGCCCTCCAGATCAAATTTGCCTACGCCATCACCTGCCACAAAGCCCAGGGCGGCCAATGGGAAGCCGTCTTCGTTGACCAGGGCTACGTAACCGAGGAAATGATCAATATGGACTTTTTACGATGGTTTTATACCGCCTGCACTCGTGCGAGTAAAGAGTTATATTTGGTGAATTTTGACCAAAGATTTTATTCAGGACCTAATCAACAAGAGGCAATTTGATCGTGAATGACGACCCCTTCCGTTCCTCGCTCATCACTTCAATAGTTCCCTGGTGATTTTCGATGATCTGCTTGGAGATGCTAAGGCCCAGGCCGGTTGATTGTTCGCCACGCACCCCGGCGCGACGGGCTTTGGAGAAACGCTCGAAGATAAAGGGCAGCATATCGGCAGGTATGCCCATGCCATAATCACGCACCTCTATGATCGCCTGCCCGTCTTTAGTGCTTAGATATATATCAACTTTGTCTTTATCCTTTGAGAACTTAAGCGCATTGGTGATCAGGTTATCCATCACCCGCTGAAATTTTTCGGCGTTGACCTCCACAAAAACCTGGTCCTTCGCACCAATAAATATTACGCTGTTTTTGGCGTTTTTCTGCACTTTCCACTCATTGATGATCCTTTTCAGGAAGTGGTTCATTTCCGTACGCTGGGTGTCGATAACGTTAATGTTTTCATTATTTGCGGCATCCAGCAGGTCGGTAATAATACCGCGGGCTTTGACGCAGGAAGTTTTTATCATTTCCAGGTTTTCGCGTGTGTCTTTCGTTACTTCATCCATTTCCATCATCATAGCAATGGTTTCAATAGCACCTATCGGGTTGCGCAAGTCATGTGCCACCATACCCAGTATCTCGTTTTTGAAAGCGTTGCCTTTTTCAATGGCGATGTTTTTCTCACGGATATCTACGAGTTGAAGAAAGTAGCTCGATTTATACGAATAAAAATACCGCCCGATAAAGTAAAAACAGAACAGCAGCGTTATCGAAATGATCTGATTATAAACCATTTCCATAGGCTCAGCAGCGGTATAATACAAAAGGCAGGTAAATACGATCTCGACCAGGATAATAAGAAGAATCGTTTCGGCGGTTTCCAGTACAAATACCACACTGATAATACTCAGAGAGGTAAGGTATAGCGTTAGCGCATTCCGAGGGTCGGATGTGGCGATAAAGCTGGAGAACATCCCGCAAAAAATGATAAAAAACGCAAATACAAAAACAAAAATGCCTGTAACAATAGTGGCTTTTTTATGTTTCCCATATATATATAGCAGCACATAACTGCCGATAAGAAAAACAGGCGTAATGGCGATGTAAAGCCAGTTAGCATAGTTGAACTCGGGGTAGTTTTGGGCGCGGGTAAGGCTTTCGGGAAACACTGCGTACATGATACGCAGTATTAAATTGAGTATTAAAAAAATGATGCTGCCCGTCCGTACAGCGCCCAGGTTTTTGAGTGTATAATAGTCACGATAAGAAGACCTGTTCTTGGCTAAAGTTCTATTATAAGGTTGTTTACTCAAAACTCAGAGATCAATTAAGTATATCAAAAATAGGAAAATTAGACATAAACACAAGCAGGTAAGGGCCACATCTGCCTGTGAATGTTATGATTAAACGTATAAAAGTAGACAAATTGTCTTTCAAAACTAAAATCGAATGCCATTTTTTCACTTTTAAAGCCATGGCAGGTGTTTTGACCAACATCAAATATGAATTTTAACAACTTTACGATAAAAGCCCAGGAGGCCGTGCAGAAGGCTTCCGAAATTGCCGAAGGCAACCAGCAACAGGCAATTGAAAACGCCCATTTGCTGAAAGGCTTGTTATTGGTTGACGAAAATATAATTGGTTATTTATTAAAGAAACTGAACGTCAACCTTAACCGGCTAAACGAGACGCTCGATCAGCAAATAGCTTCCTTTCCGAAGGTGAGTGGCAGCAATATATATCTTTCATCCGATGCAAATTCTGCTTTGCAGAAGGCGCAATCGTACCTGAAAGAGCTTAAGGATGAGTTTGTTTCTGTAGAACATATTTTATTGGGTATCCTCGCCGCCAACGGTAAAACGGGTACTGCTTTAAAGGATGCCGGTGTTAACGAAAAGGACCTGAAGAAGGCTATCCTCGCTTTGCGCGGCGACAGCAAGGTGACCGATCAGAATGCCGAAGCTACTTATAATGCCCTGAACAAATACGCCCGAAACCTGAATGAGTATGCCGAATCAGGCAAGCTTGACCCGGTTATTGGCCGTGATGACGAGATCAGGCGCGTGATACAGATATTGTCCCGTCGTACCAAAAACAACCCGATTTTGGTGGGTGAACCCGGTGTGGGTAAAACCGCTATTGCGGAAGGTATTGCTTTCAGGATCATCAAAGGTGATGTGCCCGAAAACCTGAAAAGCAAAACCGTTTATTCACTGGATATGGGTGCGCTAATAGCAGGAGCCAAATACAAAGGCGAATTTGAAGAACGGTTAAAAGCGGTGATAAAAGAAGTTACCCAGGCCGACGGCGAGATCATCCTGTTTATTGATGAGATACATACGTTGGTTGGTGCAGGCGGCGGCGAAGGCGCTATGGATGCCGCAAACATACTGAAACCGGCCCTTGCCCGTGGCGAATTAAGGGCCATAGGTGCTACTACGCTGAACGAATATCAGAAATACATGGAAAAGGATAAAGCCCTGGAGCGCCGTTTCCAGATGGTAATGGTGGATGAGCCGGACACCCAGGATGCTATTTCGATCCTGCGTGGTTTGAAGGAACGTTACGAAACGCATCACAAAGTCCATATTAAGGATGAGGCCATTATTGCCGCTGTTGAAATGTCGCAGCGCTATATTTCTGACCGTTTTTTACCTGATAAGGCCATCGACCTGATGGATGAAGCTGCTTCCAAATTGCGTTTGGAAATGGATTCAGTGCCCGAAGAAGTAGATGAACTCGACCGTAAGATAATGCAACTGGAAATTGAGCGGGAGGCCATCAAACGTGAGAAGGATGATAAACGTGTGAAGGAATTAAGCGAAGAGATAGCCAACCTTTCTGCCAGCCGCGATTCACTGCGTGCGCAATGGAAAAGTGAGAAGGATGTGGTGGACAGCATTAACCAAAAGGTTGAAAAGATAGAAAACTATAAACTAGAGGCCGAACAGGCTGAACGTGCCGGCGATTACGGCAAAGTGGCCGAAATACGCTACGGCCGTATCAAAGAGGCGCAGGATGAGGTGGAGAAGCTGAAAGCCACCTTACTGGAAAACCAGAAGGATCATCGGATGCTGAAAGAAGAAGTTACCGCCGAAGATATTGCAGGCGTGGTATCACGCTGGACGGGTATCCCGGTTTCCAAAATGATACAAAGCGAACGCGAAAAACTGCTTCACCTGGAAGATGAGCTGCACAAACGCGTAGCAGGGCAGGAGGAAGCCATCGAGGCCATCAGCGATGCCATACGCCGCAGCCGCGCCGGTTTGCAGGATAAGAAGAAGCCTATAGGCTCATTCATATTCCTCGGCACTACCGGGGTTGGTAAAACGGAGCTGGCAAAGGCTTTAGCCGAATACCTGTTTAACGATGAAGGCGCTTTGGTACGTATCGATATGTCGGAATACCAGGAACGTCATGCGGTGTCGCGGTTGATAGGCGCGCCTCCGGGTTATGTGGGTTACGATGAAGGCGGTCAATTGACCGAAGCCGTACGCCGCAAACCATACAGCGTTATCTTGCTGGATGAGATCGAAAAGGCACACCCGGATGTGTTCAACATCCTGCTGCAGGTGCTTGACGATGGCCGTTTGACCGATAACAAGGGCCGCGTAGTGAACTTTAAGAATACGATCATTATCATGACGTCCAATATCGGCTCCAATATCATCCAGGAAAATTTCCAGGATTTTGAGGACAGCGACAAGGATGCGGTGATCGCCAAAACGAAGAACCAGTTGTTCGAACTGTTGCGGCAAACCATCCGTCCCGAGTTTTTGAACCGTATCGATGAGATCATTATGTTCACGCCACTGAGCCGCGATGAGATCGGCGATATTGTGAAATTGCAGTTCGCACAATTGCAGCATACTTTGGCTGAACTGGGCATCCAAATGGAAGCCTCAGAGGAAGCCCTTGATTGGCTAGCACAATTGGGTTACGATCCGCAATTTGGAGCGCGTCCGTTAAAAAGGGTTATCCAAAAGAAGATCATGAACGAGCTTTCCAAACAGATACTGGCAGGGAAAATTGACAAAGACAGCAAGATCAAACTGGATATGTTCGATCATCAATTCGTGTTCCTGAACCCAAAAGAAGCGGAACACGTATAACGAGTCCCTAATTTATTCTATATACCCTAAAGCTCCTCCGAGGAATCGGATGGGCTTTTTTGTTTTAACTCACTGTTTTATCGATAATACGTTTGATCACTTCATCCAATTCACTGGTGGCGGCTTCAAGATGCGCCAGGAGTTCCTTATCGCTTTCATTTCTGGATGTGTCCTGGTTAAATAATTGTATTAATCCCAGGATCGACGCAACAGGCCGCCTAATCTCGTGCGCGTTGATGAGCGCTATCTCCATTAGCCGGTCTTTTTGCTCTGTAATCCGCAATTCATTTTGTTTAATGGCAGTTATATCCTGCATCGCGCCTATCATCCGCATCCCGACTCCCTTTTCATCTCTTATCACAATACCCCTGTCGAGTAAGAAAGCATATTCGCCGTCTGATTTTCTAAAACGGTATTCCTGGGTCCAGTTTACCATGGTGCCGTATTTTATCTGGTCCGGATAAAGTACTACCCGTTCCCTGTCGTCGGGGTGCACATGTTCAGAATAAAAGGGCAGGTTATCATCGGTGTAGCCCGACTTGTGGCCGAACAGATTTTTCATATTATCAGAATAATAAACCTCGTTGGTTACTAAATTCCAGTCCCATAGAATGTCCGATGTGGCTTTTGCAGCGTATTCAAATCTTTCGTTACTTATTCTCAGTGCATCTTCGTTTTTCTTCCTTTCGGTCGCATCGCGTGCTATGCCGTACCTTATTCTATCCTTTGGGTCCCAACGGGCCGACCAGGTTAAAGGTACCAGTGAGCCATCTTTATGTACATAGCGGTTTTCGTTGTTGGTCATGTCGTTGCCTGCCATCACTTTTGCTGCCATCCGTTCGGTTTTGGCGACGTCTTCCCGGTAAATAAAATCAAACAGTTGTTTCCCGATAAGTTCTTCCGGTTTGTAACCCAGTATTGTTTCGGACGCTGCGCTGACGCTTAAAATAATACCTTGTTCATCAACGGAACAGATCATATCCATTGACGAATCCATTATCTTTTCGAGCCTGGCTTTAGTGTTCTCCAGCGCTTGCCGGTTCAGGCTATCAGTGGTAATGTCTTTTGAATAACATGTAATGCCGAAGATCGTATTTTTTTCATTGAACATCGGGCTTAGGGAGATCATGGTATAGCGCATGGCTTGTTTTACCGGATCATATATCTCCTCTTTAACGTCAAATTGCTCACCCTTTAAGGCGCGTTCGTAATATAGCCGCCATTTGCCTGACCGCTCTTTTCCAAATTCTTCCAACAATACATCGTCACCCTCTTTTATCGTTTTGCCGGTGGCGATTTTTATACGTTCCACAAAACACTGGTTTGCGCTAATGAGGTGCAGCCTGGTATCAACCGACCAGATCGTATCATGTATGCCATTTATAAGGGCCTCCTGGTGCCGTATGGTTGCGATTAGAGCACGCTTTTCTTCCAACACCCTTCCATCTATCTTCGTATCGTTTTTTGATTTCATTTCAACCTTTTCGGGACGTGTCGGGCTAATAATTTTGCCGGAATAACAGGTGTTACCCGGTTTTTATTTTCGTAAAGACCAGCTATTTGCATGGGAATGGTTTTTAAACAAGTAGCAGGTCGCAGCAGCCGGTAAGGAATCAGGCTGCCTGGTATTCTTTTATTTATCATAGGGTCATTAAAGTTTCAGAAATGTCTCATTTATAGAGTTTTTCTGAAAACGGATCGCTAAACTTATCGCTCTGGTAACAAATTTAACTTTTTTGTCTAAATATTTAATCTTTACTTAAATATTATTATGACTCTAAGATTACAGATGGATATTACCGGTATTTTTACAAATAATTTATCAGACGATCAACACCCCATTCGCATCCGTCGTCAACACTTCGCTCATGTTATTGAGAAAAGGTCGCATTTTTTTAAAAGTATCGTTTATCAGGCATAAAAAATCCGGACTGAGCACTTCCTCATCGGTAAACTCGCGGCGGAAAAGAAACTGTTTATGGCGCAGCAGATCAATGGCAGGGTGGTCCTTAGCATAGCCGCGTGGTGCAGTGCCAAGTTTTTCGCCGCGCATATTGCCGAAAGTTTTCACCAGGGCGGGAGTTGCCAGCATTTTTCGCCAGTCGTCATAATTGGCATCTATATCCTCGCGTATCCTTTTCATATCATCAGGCACCGGCCCGAAAAAGCCGCCTATGGCCCGCGAATTTCCCGGTTCAATACGAAAATAATAACCGCCGCGCAGTTTTTTGGTCGCCCTTTTCAGGCTGCCGCTCCAATGCTGATTGTAGGGTGTTTTTTCTTTGGAGAATCGCACATCCTTGTATATCCTGAACATGCTTTTTTTACCTGAGACAGTCTCAATGACATCATGCTTATTCATTTCAACGATCAATGCATCCGCGAAAGCGGCAATGTTACCCTGCGCTTCCAGGTACCTGTCTTTATAGGTATTGAACCAGTCGCGGTTGTTGTTTTGCGCAAGGTCATTTAGAAAATCGAGGGAGTCTTTATTAATATTCAAGGGTAGCAGTTTATTTGGATGCTTTCTTTTTGGACGCTTTGGCTTTTGGATTATACTCCAGGCATAGGTCTATCCAATAGTCAAACTGGGCTTTGGTTTTCATGCCTTCATCACTCACATATACATAGCCTTCCATTGGTCGGCTGGCAAAATCCATTTCGCGGCACCCGGGCTTTTCGAGCACTGCCTGATAAATGCCCGGATCAATGCGGCACATCATTTCATCTTTTATCACGCCCACGCACATTTTTCCGTCCACCATATAACAGATGCCGCCAAACATCCGCTTTTCTTCAACCGCAGGTACATTTTCCAATGCTTCCCTTATCCGGTCGCTCAATTTTTCATCGAAAGCCATTGTGTTTGTTTTAGAGATCAAAGCTAAAAACTTCTGCTCAAACAACCTGCTCTTTTAAGGGTTTATAAATAATACAATACCTTAAAACAGCATAATTATGAAAACTTACGAAAACTTGGTGGACGCCACTAACGACTTATATAAAAGAGGCTACACCGCTAACCTGAGCCTGGAAGGCGATACTATTGACGATAAGGAACAGGATGTTCACCTGGGTGCGGATGACTTTGAGATAGATGAATTTTATCGCTTTGAAGGCGCAAGCAATCCTTCGGATACTTCTATCGTTTATGCCATCAATTCGGCCAGGTATAGTTTGAAAGGTGTTTTGGTAAACGCCTATGGCGCTTATGCGGATAACAGTGAATCGGCCATTTTTGCCAAACTGAACCACGACCAGGTGAGCACGCATTTGCATCGGGAGGATAAACCCGTTGAATAGAGAGTTGGCAGTTTTGAGTCGGCAGTTTGCACAGTTTACTGCCAACTAAAGTTGCGCCAGCAGCTTTCTACCTCTCGATTGAATCGCCGCTGTTCCGTCGCGCATTAAAAAGCGGAGTTGTTCGGCCAGTTCTTCTTTTATAACAGGGTAGCGGTTACGCAGGTTGAAGAGGGTTTCGCCGGCGAATACTTTTACAGCAATACGCACTTTGGGGTCTATCATCCAGTCGAATAATTGCTCGACGACCGGTTCAAGATTGATTTTATCCAGCTTTTCGCGTATGGTCAAAAGCGTTTTAGGATTCGTGATATGCATTACAATTTTGGCATAATGCCTTTTGCAGCTTTCGTTTTTTACTTCAGGAATACGGCTGATAAGATAGTCCATATCCTCTACGTAAGCTTCCGGTTTTTGCAAAAAAAGATTCTCCAGTATCCAGGCCGCCCTGAAGGCGATATTTTTATCGGGATGAAAAGTGATGTCGATGAGGTCGCGCAAAGCAAATTGCTGCTTTTTAAGGATAGCAGTCAGCTTATCAACCTTTATTTTTACAATGGTTTTGCTGATCTCGGTAATGAGTTCGTCCCTGGTGAGCATAGTTTACCCGCCTCGTTTGAAATATTTATAAATTTAGGGTTTAACTTTTAGAATTTAGGGTTTAGCTTTTAGAATTTACTAGTCCTCAGGATGCAAGAAGCTCAGGATAAAATTTCCTCGGGCCTGCAACATAGGTGTAGCAGTGGGCACCATTGCTTCAAGTTGAGCGGAAAGCGCTTCAGCTATCCACGGGTAACGGTGACGAAGGTTAAACAGCGCTTCAGAAGCAGATGCCCGTACGCGGGTAAGCATTTTAGGGTCTGCCAGCCAGGCGAGGCATAGTTCAACAACTTTATCAAAATCGATATCCTTAACCACGTCGCGTACTTCTTTGGGCACATCTGGTGAGGTGATATGCATGATAACCTTAGCATAATGTTTTTTGCAGCCCATGCAATTTACGTCAGCAACGTGTGCAACCAGGTAGGCGATATCGTCAACATAGTTTTTTGGAAACTTCACCAGCATCGTTTCCAGCAAACGGGAAGCTTTAAGGGCGATGGCTTTATCCGGGTAAAAAGTAAGGTCGACGAGTTCGCGGAGCGAGAAGGGCTGTTCAATTAACGTACGCCGCAATTTAACGATCTTGATATGCTTATCAAAAGCGGAGATATGCTGGATCAGCTGCATCTGTGTCATGATGGAATAAAATTAGTGTTAGGTTATAGGATTTTAGCAGGCAACTATTCAACATAGTGTTAACAACTAAGCAAATGTAATACTAATAAGAAAATTTACAAGGAGAATTAATTAATTGTTAAACAGTTGATTGGTTGATTTAGTTGAATGAGTTAGATTAGTTATTGAGCTATATGAAAATTACAACCATTCAATCTAATCAACCACTCACCTAATCAACAAAAACAATACATTTGCTGTCCGTTTTAAATCGATATTAATACATGGTTAAATTCAACCGTTTTACTTTAAATAATGGCTTGCGGGTGATCGTACATGAAGATCATACTACTCCAATGGCTGTATTGAATATTTTATACGATGTGGGTGCCCGCGATGAGGACCCTGCTCAAACTGGTTTTGCGCACTTATTTGAACATTTGATGTTTGGCGGTTCGGTGAATATCCCGCAGTATGATGAACCTTTGCAGCGTGTTGGGGGAGAGAATAACGCCTTCACCAGTAATGATATAACCAACTATTATATCACTTTGCCTTCATCCAATATCGAAACTGCCTTTTGGCTGGAGAGCGACCGTATGCTCAGCCTTGCGTTCAGCGAAAAAAGCCTGGAAGTACAGCGCAACGTGGTAATAGAAGAGTTTAAACAACGCTATTTGAACCAGCCTTATGGCGACGTGTGGTTAAAATTGCGGCCGATGGTTTATAAAAAACACCCGTACCGCTGGGCGACAATAGGCAAGGAGATCAAACACATTGAAGATGCCAGGATCGAAGACGTAAAAGCATTTTTCAAGAAGCATTATAACCCGCAAAATGCCATTATGGTTGTGGGTGGCGATATTGATACAGAACAGGTAAAGCAGTTAGCCGAAAAATGGTTCGGGCCGATACCGGCAGGAGAGAAGTATCACCGTAATTTGCCGCAGGAGCCTGAGCAGCACGAAGTGCGCCGCGAAACAACCACGGCAAAAGTACCGCTGAACGATCTGTACATTGCCTTCCACATGCCGGGCAGGCTGGATGAGGGTTATTATGAATTGGACTTGATATCGGATATCCTATCCCGTGGAAATTCATCACGCCTGCACCGCAATTTGGTTAAGGATAAGCAGCTTTTCAGCGATATACATGCTTATAACATGGGCAGCTTTGATAAGGGAATGTTTGTGGTTGAAGGCAAGCCGCTTGAAAACGTAAGCATTGAAACGGCTGAAGCTGCGATATGGGAGGAACTGGAACAACTGAAAAATTCACTTGTACCTGCTGATGAACTGACCAAGGTGAAAAACAAGACGGAATCCACCATGGTATTTTCCGAAATGTCGTTACTGGATAAAGCCATGAACCTGGCGCAGTTTGAATTGTTTGGCGATGCCGATGGATTGAACCACGAAACAGACAGATACTTGGCAATTACTGCCGAACAGATAAAGGAACAGGCAAACAAAGTATTTAGAAAAGATAATTCTTCGACCTTAGTTTACCTGGCGGAAAAAAGTTAATCATAACAAATGACGTTAAACAGAAATATAGCCCCTGATTTTAAGGGCATAGATAATATAGCACTGATTCACCCCGAGCATATTAAGCTGGATAATGGCTGCAATATATTTGTATTCAATTCGGGCGACCAGGAACTGATGCGCATCGAATGGATATTTGGTAACCTGCGTTTCGACCAGGCTAAACCATTGCTGAACGTGGCTGTGAACACTATGCTTACGGAAGGTACTTCTACCCGGTCAGCATCAGAAATAGCCGACCAGGTAGATTTCTATGGTGGCTTTTTGCAGGTTGAGTACGGGTACGACAATTCGGAAGTAGTGCTTTACACTTTAAATAAGCATCTTACGAAAACCCTGCCGGTGATGAAGGATATCATCAGCGATTCGATATTCCCGAAACAGGAATTGGAAACCTTTATCCGCAACCAGCAGCAAAAATTGCAGGTTAGCTTGCAAAAAAATGATGTTTTGGCCCGCCGCCAATTCAATAAGGCTATTTATGGTGATACCATTTATGGTTTAGGCGCCAATTTTGACGATTATAAAACCCTGCATCGCGATGATATGCTGGAGCATTTCAGGCAGATGTACCAGCCGTCGAATTGTACGATTTTGATAGCCGGCAAGGTTGATGCCGATGCGCTGGAACTGATCAAAACTTCTTTCGGTAATGAGTGGGCCAATTATTCAGTTAAAGCTGACATAGCACAGTCGGAATTAAAGCCAGCCGGTGAGCATTTCTATTTTGTTGAAAAACCCGAAGCGTTGCAATCGGCGATCAGGATGGGATTGCCTATGATCAATCGTAAGCACCCTGATTTTCCTGCTTTGCAGGTGTTGAATACCGTATTGGGTGGTTATTTTGGCTCAAGGCTGATGGCTAATATTCGCGAGGATAAGGGCTATACTTATGGCATTGGCTCAGGGATTAGTTCGTTGAATAAAGGCGGGGCCATGTTTGTTGCTACCGAAGTTGGAGCCGATGTTTGTCGTGATGCGGTGAGCGAAATTGAGAAAGAGATCAACCTGCTGAAAACAGAATTGATATCGGATGAAGAATTATCGTTGGTGCAAAATTATATGATGGGATCGCTGCTGGGCAGTTTGGAGAATGTAATGTCGCACGCAGATAAATTTAAGAACCTTTATTTCTCGGGCCTGGGCTACGAATATTACGACCGGTATACCGAAGTGGTAAAGACCATTACGGCTCCGAAATTACTTGACTTAGCCAACAAATACCTCGATTTGGATAAGTTTTATAGGGTTATTGTAGGTAAATATTAGGAATGTGTAGATTTTACACCGTTAATAAACTAGTAATTCTATTTTACCTCTCATCTTTAATAAAAGTGTTTCATATACTTTATCTCATACGTAGTGTACATAAAGCGAATTATTAAATAATCAATATGATGGCTTTTATAAACCCGATGATTATAAGATTGCTATATGTTATAATTCCGTTATTTATATTGGCGTGTATTGCTGGCTGCAATACCCAAAGGTCATGTCCTTTGTGCCCGGCAAGCCCACCCGTCAACCCTGATTTTAATTTTAAAATTATTGACAAAACAACTAACGAGGACTTGTTTTTTGGAAGTTCCGCTATATATGACTTAAACCAGATCAAATTCAAACATCTAGTTAATGGCAAACCGGATACCACTTATTTGCGTATCGACACTATAAATCATAGCTTCAATTTAAATGTGCCCACAATTCATTCTGTCGACACAGTAACCATGCAGATTGCCAATCTACCTACTGATATATTATTGTTTAATACAGAAATAGCTAACAAATGTTGTCCGACAAGTACTCTTGTTTCTATATCGTTTAATGGGGTTGTTGTTTATAATAAATCTGAAGGAACTAAAATCGTACTTCTAAAACAATAATAATTAACCTACAGAGCCGGCATAACCGTAATGCAATTTAACATCAATAAATTGTCAAATCTCACAATTCCGAAATCACAATTCCGAAATCCGAAATAAAAAGCTATCTTTGTCCGGCAAATAATAACTCCAAATAATTATTTGCTATGCAACTCGATCCCGCCAAATTTGTCGCCGAAGGTTTAACTTACGACGACGTTTTATTACTCCCCGCTTATTCAGAAGTGCTGCCCCGCGAAGTGGACACACGTTCTTTTTTGACCAAAAAGATCAGGCTTAATATCCCTTTAGTTTCCGCCGCTATGGACACGGTGACCGAATCATCCCTGGCTATAGCGCTTGCACAGGCAGGTGGTTTGGGCATGCTGCACAAAAACATGACCATCCAGCAGCAGGCTGATGAGGTGCGCAAAGTTAAGCGCTCTGAAAGCGGCATGATACAAGACCCTGTAACGTTGAAAGAAAACGCGATAGTAGCGGATGCTTTTAAAATAATGAAAGAGTTTAAGATAGGGGGGATACCGATCATCAATGCCGATATGCAACTGAAGGGTATTATCACCAACCGCGACCTGCGTTTCCAAAAGGATGCTTCAAAACCGGTTACAGAGGTAATGACCAAAGGCAATTTAGTTACAGCGCCCGCCGGAACCACCTTAATGCAGGCCGAGGAGATATTGCAAAATCATAAGATAGAAAAATTGCCCATCATTGACGGCGGCGGTAAACTGGTAGGGTTGATCACCTATAAAGACATACAAAAATTTAAAAATTTCCCCATCGCCTGTAAGGACGAACACGGAAGATTAAGAGTTGGTGCCGCAGTTGGCGTTACGCACGATACGATGAAACGGATCGACGCACTGGTTAAAGCTGGCGTGGATGTTATCGCTATTGACACAGCGCATGGCCATTCTAAAGGCGTTATCACCCAATTAAAAGAAGTAAAAGCTAAATACCCCGACCTGCAGGTTATAGCAGGTAATATAGCCACTGCTGAAGGTGCAATGGCATTAGCAGAAGCAGGTGCCGATGCCGTTAAAGTGGGTATTGGTCCGGGTTCAATATGTACTACACGAATTATAGCAGGTGTTGGTGTTCCGCAACTGTATGCGGTTTATGAGTGCGCCAAAGCGCTTAGGGGCACAGGCGTACCGGTTATAGCCGATGGCGGCATCAAACATACTGGTGACATCCCGAAAGCGATAGCGGCAGGCGCAAGCTCGGTAATGGCGGGTTCATTATTTGCCGGGGTTGAGGAATCGCCTGGCGAAACGATTATTTATGAAGGCCGCCGTTTTAAATCGTATCGCGGTATGGGTTCCATAGAGGCGATGGAACAAGGCTCAAAGGACCGTTATTTCCAGGATGTGGAGGATGATATCAAAAAGCTGGTTCCGGAAGGTATCGTAGGCCGCGTTCCGTTAAAGGGTACGCTTGCTGAGGTTGTTTACCAATATGTAGGCGGCTTAAAAGCCAGCATGGGCTATTGCGGTGCAAAGGATATCGAGGCATTACAGCAAGCGCGTTTTGTGCGCATCACATCGGCCGGTATCCGCGAATCGCACCCGCATGATATTACGATCACTAAGGAAGCACCGAATTATAGTCGGTAGTCCGAAAGTCCGCATAAGTCGGAAAGTCCGAAAGACAGAATCCGGAAACAGTCTTCCGGACTTACGCGGACTTTCCGACTTCCGGACCAATTCAAAAATTTAGTAAATCAATAATTCAATAAATGAAATCCATAGCCATCTTCTGCGGTGCTAATTTTAATGGCGACCCTGCCTTAAAAGAGGCTGCTGAACAGCTAACCGGGATCATGTGCGCTAAGAACATGGCATTGGTTTTTGGCGGGGGCAAGGTGGGTATGATGGGCCTGCTGGCAGATAATATGATACAGCTTGGAGGTAAAACTATCGGCATCATACCCCAATTCCTGATGGATAAAGAAGTAGGTCATACTGGATTGACGGAACTGCACGTAGTTGAAACTATGCATCAGCGCAAGCAACTGATGAGCGATCTGTGTGATGGCATTATTATGCTTCCCGGTGGATTCGGAACGCTGGAAGAATTTTTTGAAGTTTTAACCTGGTTACAACTGGGTTTGCACAATAAACCTATTGGCATACTCAATGTTAATGGCTTTTACGATTTCCTGTTGAAACAAATGGATGTAATGGTAGAGCAGCAGTTTTTAAAACCAGCTAATCGCAAATTGGTGATCACATCCGGCGATGCTATTGAATTGATCACCCTGATGGAAAACTTCACAGCCAAGCCCGACGAGGTTTGGTTCCGCGACAGAAATTTGACATAATCTTAGCTTTTTAATGGACAGTTGCAGGTACCGTTGCAGGAGTTGCTACCGGGGTAGCTACAGGCGCCGCAGGAGCATTGATCAACCCACCTATATCTGCCGTATTTGGAAAAGACGCCCAGTCGCTATGCGGAGCTGAAAACAATACATATTTTCCGTTATACCCGCTGAAGCTATTCACATCCTCATAAGTTTGGCCGGCTGCCAGGTCAAGATGATGTGTAACACCCCAACTGCCGTTACTCATCTGTTTATAAAGCGAAAAATCCATAGAAACACTGCCGGTGTTCGTCATTTTGTAATGCGTTTGCTGATTTTTTCCAACAGTAGTTTGTGATTGTGCCACAGTAACAGTACCGTTATCCTGGGTTGCTTTTTTTTGTGCTTTTAGTGACACTGATACGAGCATCAGAACAGCTATAAGAACAAGTGATAAATTTTTCATGTTCAACAGGTTTTAGGCTTTAAATTTAAATATTTCTGTGCAGAATAATTGTTTTCGTTGATTGTAATATAGTTAATGCAAAATTATTTTTCTCCACCATCAGGGCCGTAAAAAATTACCCAGGCAACAAAGTCGCCGCTAAAATTTATAAAGCGATGGTCGACCCCTGCAGGGGCAAACAGTACATCGCCGGGGTTAAAAACACTCAATTTTCCATCATTTATAAACTCACCGGTGCCGCTGATGACCACATACAACTCATCCTGTTGGTGCGGCGTTTGCTTGTCAACTTTATGGGGACGGTATATTTCAACCGACATGCTTCCATGTTCCATCACCTTGACAAATAATTGGACATCGTTTGCCTCCAATTGGTTTAACGCGTCCTTTAAAGTTTCCTGCATTCTTCAAAAATATTAAATCAAAACGGTTACATAGCATAAAACTTAGTTGTAAATCAACAACCTTTACTTTACTTTTAACCCCATCTAAATTCGTAAAAAACATTTATGCCGCAACAGCTTACCCGCAACTTAAAATTTGGGTTCGGGCTTTCTTTATTGTTTTTGGTAGCCATTTCAGTGGCCTCGTTTGTCAGTATCCAAAACTTGTTTAAGAGCTCGGACCTGGTAGCTCACAGCAACCTGGTGATCCAAAAACTGGAATCCGGCATATCCATTATGAAGGATGCCGAAACTGGGCAGCGCGGCTACCTGTTAACCGGCGATACGGTATTTTTAGAACCTTACAATGGCTCATATCAGAGGGCTGTGAGTACAGTTAATGAATTTGAGCAATTAACCAAAGATAACCCCCGCCAGCAACAGAATGCTGTTAAAATAAAAGATATTTTACTTACCAGGCTGAACGCCCTGGCGCAATTGATTGATAAAAAAAGAGCCGGGCAAGCTGCGACGACGGCTGATCTGTTACCCGGCAAAAGGTCTATGGATGCGTTACGGAAGGCTGTGGACGACGCGAAAAAAGATGAAAATGTATTGCTGAATGCCCGTTTAAACCGCTTAGAGCGTTTTACATCCATTACACCGGTTTTCCTGGTTTTAGCAACGCTGGTTGCCATTTGCATTTCGGGTTTTGCATACTTCAGGATAGTAAGGGGCATAGCTCAAAGGGCAAAATTGTATGCCGAACTTCAAATAAAAGAACGCGAAACCGCCAATGCCAATGAAGAACTGGCAGCAGTTAACGAGGAATTAAATTCTGCAAACGAAGAACTGGTTTCAGCAAATGAAGAGATAAAAGCATCAAATGAGGAACTGGCCGCTTTCAACGAAGAGTTAAATGCCGCAAATGAAGAGATAGCATCGGCGAACGAAGAATTGAATGCGTCGAATGAAGACCTGGCTACAGCCAATGAAGAAATTAATGCCGCCAATGAACAACTTGTAGAGGCGCAGGAGGAACTTTATCAGTCGCAACAAAGCCTGCAGGAACTTAATGACGGGCTTGAGGAAAGCATAGAGGCCCGCACCAGGGAATTGGTCGCAAGCCAGGGTCATTTTCGCGTAATGATGGAAACGATGCCCCAAATTGCCTGGACTAGCTCGGTTGACGGTGAGGTTACTTTTTACAATAAACAATGGTATGACTATACGGGTCTTGACTATGAGCAAACAAAGGGATGGCAGTGGCAATCGATTATTCATCCGGATGACCTGGCCTACAATATAGAAAAGTACACTTCTATTTTGAAAAGCGGTAAACAAGGCGAGTTTGAGGTAAGGGAAAAAAGGCATGATGGTAATTATCGGTGGCACCTGGTCAGGCTTCAACCTGTTACGAATGAACAAGGTGAAATACAGCTTTGGGTTGGAACAGCTACGGATATCCACGAACTGAAAAACCTACAGCAACAGAAAGATGATTTTATATCTATAGCCAGCCACGAGCTTAAAACACCGGTTACCAGCCTCAAGGTATCATTGCAACTGCTTGACCGCAATAAGGACACTCCAACCGCGCCGATTGTGCCTAAATTGATAGGGCAGGCCAATAAAAGCCTTGACAGGGTGAGCATTTTGATCGAGGATCTTTTAAATGTCAGCAAACTTAACCAGGGGCAGCTTCATTTGAATAAAAGGCAGTTCAATGTAAACGAAGTTGTTAACGATTGTTGCCAGCATGTGCGTATGGAAGGCGCCCATTCCATAATAACTGAAGGCGACAACCAGCTTGAAGCTTACGGGGATGCCGAACGAATTGAGCAGGTAGTAGTAAACTTTGTAAATAATGCAATTAAATATGCGCCCAATTCCAAAGAGATTCGTGTCCGTATAGAAAAACAAGATGGGATGGCCAAGATATCCGTAGGCGATAAGGGCCCCGGCATTCCGCAAGACAAAGTGCCGCACCTGTTCGACCGCTATTACAGGGTGGATAGCCAGGGGATGCAATTTTCGGGACTGGGCCTCGGGCTTTATATCAGTTCGGAAATTATAAAAAGGCACGGGGGAAGGATAGGTGTTGATACAGAAGAAGGCAAAGGCAGCACATTTTGGTTTACCATACCGTTAAAAGACAATGTTAATTTGAATTAGTATCAGCTCCATAATCCAATTTGTTAATTAACTATACTAACTTATCTTTGACGGCCCCAATATGCCGAAATAGCTCAGCTGGTAGAGCAACTCATTCGTAATGAGTAGGTCGCAGGTTCGAATCCCGTTTTCGGCTCTTTCTTAATTTTCGCAATGGCCTGTTGCGATTTGTAATTTTTTTATTACATTTATTTAAAAAATGAACCTTTAGCATATAGCCCTTTATTGCTCAAATAGTTATAAACTGATCTGCTGGTTATGAAAAAAGTTCTCTATGTATGTATATTGTTGGCTTTAGTCGCTTGCAGCAAGAAAAGTACCCCAACACCTGATAAAACAATTGTATACCAGTTTACAGGCAGTACGAGTGCAACTTACCACGTGATGTATGCTGGGCCGGACACTAGGCACGTAGATACCACCTTTACCGGTACTACCTGGTCAAAAACTATTACAGTAAACCAGGCGACAGGATTTAAGAACGCGGTATTTTTTATCGGTTTAACGTCGCCCAATACAGTTATTACCGGGAATGCGAGCATCTTGGTTGATAACCAGTTATCCAGCCAGGAGCCTCTTCAATTTGACTCTGGTGAAGGTTCTACCGATCTTACTTTTTACGCCTACGTATTTAAATGAAGGATAGGATCTATCTCCAACCGCCGCCCAATGCCCTATATAAATTAACGATAGCCTGCAATTGCTGCAACCGATCGTTTACGCCATTTAATTGCGCGGCTAATAGGCTTTGCTCGGAGGTAAGTACATCAGTATAATTGGTTGCTGAACTATAGCGCAACAACTGCTGCGTATAATCAACGGACTTCTCTAAGGCTGCTATTTGCTTGCTGCGGGCATCATCTTTCTCCTTTGCGGATTGATAAGCATATAATGAATTTGAAACTTCGGAGCCTGCCGTTAATACCGTTTGCTGGTAATTGTACATAGCCTCTTTCTGTTGTGCCTGGGCAGTTTTCAATCTTGCCTTGTTGATGCCCTGGTTAAAGATAGGCTGCGTTAACCCGGCCGCGATATTGTAAAATATCGAATTGATGAAAAAATCTTTAAGCGTAAGGTTTGAATACCCTCCCGAAGCAGTAATGGTAAAGGCCGGATAAAAATAAGCATGAGCCACGTTTGTGTTTTCAAATGCCCCCCTAAAGGCGTATTCAGCTTGCTGCACATCCGGGCGATTTTTTAATAGCTGGGACGATACACCGGTTTGCAGGTCTGTTATGGGTTTCTGATCATCCAGTTTGCCCCGGTTTACAGGGCCCGGCGCACGTCTCAACAAAACATCAAGTGCGTTTTCCGTTTCCCGGATGTTTCGTTTTATATCCGGTATAGCTACCTCGGCAGCATATCGGTTTGCTTCACTTTGCACCACCGCCGCCCCGTTCACAACGGCTGCTTCTTTAAGGGTTTTCATGGTTTCCACATCCTTAACGCGGTTTTGCATGGTTCGGGTGGTGATATCCAGTTCCTTATCCAGCGCAAGCAGCATATAATAATTATTGGCAATATCGGCTATCAATTGCGTTTGAACGGCTCTTTTGGCAGCATCTGTTTGCAATAAATTGGCAAAGGCGCTTCTTTTTGCGCTGCTAAGCTTGCCCCATACATCTGCCTCCCATGACGAACTTAAACCTAACTGGTAAATAGTGGTATTGGTATTGATCGTAATGCCCGGCGGAAAATCCAACGCTGCAGCCGATGATTTAGCGGGTGTAACACTGGCAAAAGCGTTTAAACTTGGTAGTAACGCGCCCTTTGTTTGCCCTAAAGTTGCCCTCGCTTCTTCAATCTTTTGTATCGCGACCTTTAAATTCAGGTTATTGTCCAGGCCTTGTTTGATCAATCCTTTTAATATGGTATCGCCAAACAGGTTTTGCCAGGGCATGGTTGCCAGGGTTGCCGTGTCTGTTGTGGTTTGATCACGATAAAGGGCATTAGTATTGATATCAAGCTGTTGGTACGGCCTGGTCACTTTACAGGATAACACCACGCTGCTGATAAGCAATACTGATAAAATATATTTGAGTTTTGTCCTGGTCATCGTCAATAGCTTATTTAGCTGGTTCAGCTTCGGCATCCTCGTCGTATTTTTTTAAATGGGCGGGGCCGGTTATTTTTTCCTGTAAAGTCTGGAATATGATAAATAATACCGGTATGGCAAAAATACCAAATATGGTTCCGATGAACATACCGCCCACAGCGCCTGTTCCTATCGACCGGTTACCATAAGCGCCGGCTCCAGTAGCAAACATCAGCGGCATGATACCGAAAATGAATGCGAACGAGGTCATTAGTATTGGGCGTAAACGTGCTTCGGCGCCTTGTATAGCAGCCTGCACGATGTCCATACCCGCACGCCTGCGGTCGAGTGCGAACTCTACGATCAGGATGGCGTTTTTAGACAATAGGCCGATGAGCATGATAAGCGATATCTGAACATAAATATTACTGCCGATGCCTGTTAAATTCGCAAAAATATAAGTGCCTGATAAGCCGATGGGGAGGGTTAATAATACGGCAAAGGGTAAAACATAGCTTTCGTATTGGGCGCTTAACAGGAAGTAAACGAACAGCAAACACAGGATAAAAATGTATAACGATTGTGAACCTGAGGATATCTCCTCGCGTGTCAACCCCGAAAAATCATAGCCGTAACCTGGCGGAAGTTTTTGAGTGGCTACTTCTTTTATAGCATTAATGGCATCGCCTGTGCTATAGCCGGTGTTGGGTTGCCCTGTTACCGACACGGCAGTAAACAAGTTAAATCGCGATATAGATTCCGGCCCAAATACTTTGGATAAGGTGATAAACTCCGTTATTGGCGCCATTGTGCCGTTGGCGCTTCGTACAAAAATCTTATTTAAGCCTTCGGGATTGGCACGATACGCATAATCGGCCTGTACCATTACCCTGAACTGTTTACCAAACTGGTTAAAGTTTGAAGCATACAGGCCACCATAATATCCCTGCATCGCATCCACTACCGAGTTAACGGTGATGCCGGCCTCTTTGCATTTGGCCACATTTACATCGATCTGGTATTGCGGGAAGTTCGGGTTAAAGGAAGTGTTCGTATTTTGAATTTCCTTCCGTTTGTTTAATGCCGCCAGGAAATCCTGTGTTACTTTATACATTTCGGCCGAGGTATGACCTCCTTTATCCTGCAATTGAAAATCGAACCCGCCGCCCGCGCTGAAACCTTGTACAGTAGGCGGCGAGAAGAAGAAAATGTTGGCCCCATGGATACTGCCGATTTTACTATATAGCTGCTTCACCACATCGTCAACGGTTATATTCTTTCGGTCATCCCATGTTTTTAACCTGATGAACACCATCGCATACGAACTACCCGAACCCGCTAAAAAGTTAAAACCGGCCACGACGAAAACATTCTGCACCGCAGGGATGGTTTTAGCTATGCTGTCCACTTTTGCTGTAATGGCAGTAGTACGATCAAGGCCCGAAGCCGGCGGCAAGCTTACGCTGGTGATAATTACTCCCTGGTCTTCACTAGGTACAAAACTGGATGCAGTAGTTTTTACAAGCAGCACCAGGATAGTTGCGAAAATAGCGATACCCGCCAGCACGATCCATTTTTTGGTAGCCAAAAAGCCTACTGACCTTTCATATCTGTTTTTAACAGTATCAAAAACAAGGTCGAATCGTGAATAGAACCAGTTGAAAAACCGCTTCTTTTTCTCTTCTTCAGAATGCGGTTTAAGGAATATGGCGCACAGGGCGGGGCTAAGTGTCAATGCGTTTACAGCAGAAAGAATAATAGCCACAGCAAGCGTGATACCAAATTGCTTGTAAAACACCCCGGTTGAACCGCTGATAAATGTTACCGGTAAAAAAACCGATGCCATAACAAGGGTAATAGAAATAATAGCACCGGCAATTTCGCTCATGGCATCAACCGATGCTTTTCGTGCCGATTTATAGCCCTTGTCCAGTTTGGCGTGTATGGCTTCAACCACCACAATGGCGTCATCCACCACGATACCGATGGCCAGCACAAGCGCAAACAGTGTGAGCAGGTTTATGGTGAAACCAAACAGGTTTAAGAAAAAGAACGTTCCAACAATGGCCACGGGTACTGATATGGCCGGGATAAGCGTTGAGCGGAAATCCTGCAGGAAAACAAAAACAACAATAAATACCAATATAAATGCCTCGATAAGCGTAGTGATCACTTTTTCGATGGATGCATCCAGGTATTGATTTGCATCAACGTAAAACTGTATCTTAACGCCTTTGGGAAAGGATTGAGATGCCGTTTTAAGAATGTCTTTCGTTTCATTAATAACATCGCGCGCGTTTGAGCCGGCCGCTTGTGTTAGACCCATACCCACCGAGGGTAAACCGTTATTTTTAAGCTCTACCGAATAATCAAGCGCACCTAATTCAACACGGGCCACATCGCTTAAATGCAGTATTTGCCCCTTGCCGTCCGACTTAAGGATGATATTGCCAAACTCTGCCGCAGTTTTAAGTCGACCGGTGTATTTGATCACATATTGGAAAGCCTCACCACTATTCTCGCCGAATTTACCGGGGGCAGCTTCAATGTTTTGCTCGTTAAGGGCATTCGTAATATCATCGGGTACAAGCCCGTATCTCGACATCGCGTCCGGCTTCAGCCAAATGCGCATAGAATAATCCTTCCCGCTGAAAATCTGCAAGTTACCCACACCGTTCACACGCTGTATGGCAGGCACCAGGTTTATCTTGGCATAATTATGCAAAAAGGTGGCATCGTAAGCCTTGTTTTCGCTGTAAAGTGCGAATACCAATAAGTTACTATTTTGGCTTTTGGCAACCGTAACACCCGACTGCGTAACTACTTGCGGCAACAAGCTTGTTGCCCTGGCCACACGGTTTTGTACGTTTACAGCAGCGATATCGGGATTGGTCCCAACTTTAAAATAGATACTAATGGAAGCCGAACCATCATTCCCGGCAGACGAGGTCATGTAAGTCATGTTTTCCACGCCGTTGATCTGCTCTTCTAATGGGATGATCACACTCTTAAGCACTACATCCGCGTTCGCACCGCTATAGTTGGCTGAAACATTTACCGTTGGGGGAGCAATATTGGGGTATTGTGAAATGGGTAATGAAACCAACCCGATAACCCCCAAAATAACCAGCAGCACCGAAATAACGGTGGATAGTACAGGACGCTGTATGAATCTTTTTAACATATAACGTCTCTTTATTTCAGGTTTTTGTAAACGGATTCGGGAGTAACTTCAGTCGGCTTTATTTCGGTGCCGTCAGCTAAATTGGCAGCGCTTTCTATAATGATCCGGTCGCCGCTTTTTATACCGCCGGTAACAATATAAAATTGTCCGGGTGTATTATCCATAGTTGTTACCGGGACGTTTTTGACTTTATTTTTGTCATCAACCTGGTAAACAAAACGCTTATCCTGCAATTGGTAAGTGCAGGTTTGCGGAATAATGATGGCATTTTTTAACATCGTCGGGATGCGCACGGTTGCACTGCCGCCACTACGTAAAAGGCCTTTGGGATTGTTAAATGCTGCCCGGAAATTAGCCGAACCTGTAGATGCATTAATAAGGCCGTTGATGGTTTCCATGTGGCCCTGCTGTGCATAAACTGTCCCGTCAGGAAGTATCAGGGTTACTTTTGGCATATTAGCTATTTTAGATTTTATACTGCCCCCGGTGCTGTCGCGGCTAAAATCAAGCAATTGCTTTTCGTTCATCGCGAAATAAACATATACAGTTGCCGTATTGTACACGGTTGTAAGCGGATCGGCAGTGGTACTGCTTACAAGGCTTCCCAGTTTATATGGCAGCGAACCTATTACACCATCAACTGGACTGGTTATGGTGGTATATCCCAGGTTTACACGGGCATTTTCGAGTGTGGCTTTAGCTTGTGCCAATGCGGCTTGTTTTGATAAAAGAGCATTTTGTGCTGATTCCAGCTCGTAATGGCTGATGATCTCCTTTTCGACCAGGGGTTTCACTTTTTCCACCTGTAATAGGGCGGTATTTACATCGGCTTCAGCAGTTTTAATACCGGCTTCAGCGGTACGTACCTCCTCTGCATACTGCGGCGCATTGATCTTGAAAAGCAATTGTCCCTTTTTTACAACCGATCCTTCGTCCACATATATTTTTTCGACAAAGCCATCAACCTTAGGCCTGATCTCGATATTTTGTACGCCCTGGATGCTGGCAGGATAGTCGATATTGAGGGTAACCGGCCGTGGCTGTAAGGTCAATGTTTTATATTCCTGCGGAGGCATAGCGCCGGCAGAATTATTCTGTGCGTTCTTATTACCGCATGAGGCTATTAAAAAAAGTACGGGTACAATTAATAGCCATTTTTTTTTGCCAATGCGTGTGAAAGGGAGCCTCATGCTAATGAGGTTGAGTTTTTGTATAATTTTCATTAAACGGGGCGCTGTTTGAAGGGCGAAAATTAATAATAATTAAATAACTGGCATCTCAGGCTAATGTCAGATTACGAAAAAAGGTGTAATTGCCCTACTATTAGCTTATTTGGTACACGCCCAAATAAAAAGTCAGCGGCCCGGATTTATAAATGCGGCTTGATGAATTCCAATATGATATTGGCGTGATTATGCTCCTCGTCTTTTACAGAATAGAGTAGGGTCACCGTTTGATGCTCTTTGATATAGGATATCAATTCATCAATGGCATTTGATTTTTTGAGTTCATCCAAATATTTCAGCCTGAATTGCGGCCAACGCCCGGGTTCGGCATGAAACCATTGCCGCAGTTCGGTTGATGGGGCAATGTCTTTAAACCATAGGTACACATGTGCAACCTCCTTCTTCATTCCGCGTGGCCATAGGCGATCGACCAGGATACGATAACCGTCTGCCTTTTCGAAAGGCTCATATACTCGCTTTATTTTAATGTTTGACATATGGAACCGGCGTTTTTTGTTTTTATATTTTAAATTTATGGATAAAATCACAAAGTCGATGCCAAAAGAAACTGTTAGCGACCTGGTAAAATTTATGCTGCCTTATCCTGACAAGGTAAAGGCCGCAGCATTATGGCTGCGTGGGTTTGTGTGGGACCTGTACCCCGAAACCAATGAGCTGATCTATGATAACTATAACGCCGTCGCTTTTGGATGGTCGCTTACCGATAAAGTAGGTGATGTATTTTGCAGTATTGCTGTCGCCAGCAATCATGTCAACTTCGGTTTTAACTGGGGCGTTAACATTGCTGATCCAAAGAAGATATTGCTTGGTGGAGGCAAACAATACCGCTATATACAGGTAAGGGAGAAAGAAGATTTCCCGGAAGAATATATCAAGCACCTATTGGAACAGGCTTACGAGGACAGAGTATCACAAAAGAAACCGGTTAAAAAAGAGCTTAAAGGCGAAACTATTGTGAAATCGATATCGCCGGTAAAGAAACGTCCTAACAGTTTTAGCGTGGATAATAGAAAGAAGTAGCCCGCAACAAAATATAGTCGTCACCCGGTTTTCCTCGCCTAAATTCCCTAAAATTACATTTTCCTATCAAAACCACCTATGGACATCGAATTCAATAAAAACGAAGATATAAACAAACAACTCGTATACGAACTGCAAACCCGGCTGAAGAAAGTGCATTTGGGTGGCGGCGAAAAGGCGGCAGCAAAGCAAAAGGAAAAAGGCAAAATGCTTGCCCGTGAGCGGGTTGCTTATTTAATTGACGACGATAAGCCCTGGTTGGAGATAGGAGCTTTTGTAGGTGAAGGCATGTATACTGAGCATGGTGGCTGTCCATCAGGCGGTGTCGTTTGCGGGATAGGGTATGTGTCGGGCAGGCAGTGCGTCATCGTGGCTAATGATGCTACGGTAAAGGCAGGGGCATGGTTCCCGATCACCGCGAAGAAAAATTTAAGGGCACAAGAGATATCTATTGAAAATCGCTTGCCCATAATTTATTTGGTCGATTCTGCCGGCGTGTACCTGCCTATGCAGGATGAGATATTTCCCGATAAAGAACATTTTGGGCGCATATTCCGCAACAATGCCATTATGAGCAGCATGGGCATTATCCAGATCGCAGCCATCATGGGCTCGTGCGTTGCCGGAGGTGCTTATTTGCCCATTATGAGCGATGAAGCGATGATCGTGGAGGGCACGGGCTCGGTTTTTTTGGCGGGGTCCTACCTTGTTAAATCTGCTATTGGCGAGGATGTTGACAACGAAACTTTGGGCGGCGCAACTACACATTGCGAAATATCGGGCGTTACCGATTACAAGCAGCCCAATGATAGAGCCTGCCTGGATTCCATTCGCAATATTATGAGCATGACGGGCGATTTCCCGAAAGCAGGGTTTGATCGTATCAAGGCCGTTCTGCCCAAGCTAGTTGAAAAGGAGATTTATGGTATTTTACCCACCAACAGGGAAGCCTCTTACGATATGCGCGACATTATCTTGCGCCTGTTGGATAATTCGGAATTTGAGGGATATAAAACCGGGTACGGGCAATCCATCATTTGCGGCTTGGGCCGGGTTGACGGCTGGGCCGTAGGTATTGTAGCCAATCAGCGCAAAGTGCTTAAATCAAAAAAAGGAGAGATGCAGTTTGGGGGTGTTATCTATTCCGACTCGGCGGATAAAGCTACGCGGTTCATCATGAATTGTAACCAAAAGAAAATACCCTTAGTTTTTTTACAGGATGTTACCGGCTTTATGGTAGGGAGCCGGTCGGAGCAGGGTGGTATCATTAAGGATGGCGCTAAAATGGTAAATGCGGTAGCCAATTCAGTTGTACCAAAAATTACGATAATCGTCGGAAACTCCTATGGTGCAGGTAATTATGCGATGTGTGGAAAAGCGTACGACCCAAGATTGATCTATGCCTGGCCATCGGCTAAAATTGCGGTAATGGGCGGTTCGCAGGCAGCAAAAACTTTATTGCAGATACAGGCATCATCGCTAAAAGCAAAGGGTGAAAAGATCACACCGGAAAAAGAAGCAGCGTTATTAAAAGAAATAACCGACAGGTACAACACCCAAACCACGCCATATTATGCCGCAGCAAGACTTTGGGTAGATGGTATTATAGACCCGTTGGAAACGCGTAAAGTTATTTCGATGGGTATTGAAGCGGCAAATCATGCGCCGATAGAGAAGGCGTTTAACGTGGGGATAATACAGACGTAAGTTAGCGAACAGTTAACTTGTGATTAGTTGATAATTTATGTAATTTCATACGTTCATTTACAACTACCCCGAAAAATGCACGGCATCGTCCATGAAATTACGGCCGCTATAGGCGGCATACTATTTATTATTATCGGCGTCGCCCGCCAAAAGGAACGTTTGCGCCTGATAAGCACCGGCAAAAAAACCGAAGGAAGTATTTTGTGGACCTCGTTAGTCATAGCCGGAGTGTTCCTGGTCATATTCGCGCTGGGGCTAATGGTTTACCAGTTGAGTCATCCGTAATAAATTCTTTACCCGGTTGTCATTCTTATAAAGATTGCTAACTTTCAAAATGAAAAAACTGCTACTGCCGATACTCCTGCTACTTTTTATAAAAGCATCCGCTCAAAACGCACAGGAGATCCACCAAAAGGCCATATTGGTTGATACGCATAATGATGCGCTCTCGAACGAATTGATCACGAAAGTCGATCTATCCCAACGCCAAACCATAGGCAACCTGGATTTGTCGCGCGCTAAAGAGGGTGGTTTGGATGTGCAGGTTTTTTCCATCTGGTGCGGTGCGGAATATGGTAAAGGCACGGCCTTTAACTTTGCTAATCGCGAGATCGATTCGCTTTATGCTTTGATAAAACGTAATCCCGGTAAAATGGTACTGGTGCGCAATTCCGCAGAATTGAAAAAAGCAGTAGCAAAAGGCGAATTTGCCGCCATGATAGGTGTAGAAGGCGGCCACATGATTGAAGATCGGATGGATTATATAGACGCCCTGGCAAAACGCGGCATGCGCTATTTAACTTTGACCTGGAACAATAGTACGTCATGGTCGACATCGGCTGCTGACGAAACCCATCACCGCGACTCATTGGTGAAGGCGGGCCATATCGGCTTAAGCGATTATGGCAAGCAGATCGTACATCATTTAAATGACCTGGGTGTAATAGTGGATGTATCACACGTCGGTGAGCAAACTTTTTACGATGTGATCGCTGCATCAACCAAACCCGTTATAGCCTCGCATAGTTGCGCTTATGCGCTCGATCCCAACCAGCGTAATATGAAAGACGACCAGCTAAAAGCGCTTGCCAAAAATGAGGGTGTAGTATTTGTGAATTTTTACAGCGGGTTTGTTGACAGCAGTTATGCTAAGAAGGAAACAGAATTTTTACGCGAGCACCGTGCTGAGTTGGATTCGCTGGAAAATAAAGTATATCATGATGCTGACCTGGCCAAAATGAGGCTGAACGCGATGTATCAATCCCAATCGGACCAGATACGCCCTCCCTTAAGCATGCTGATCAAACACATCGACTATATTGTTAAACTGATAGGTGTCGACCACGTGGGCATCGGCTCAGATTTTGACGGCGCCGAATCCTACCCGCTTGGGATGGACGATGTAACTGATTATCCTAAAATAACTGAGGAATTGCTGAAGCTGCATTATAGCGAAGCTGATATTGATAAGATATTAGGCGGCAATTTCATCCGGGTTTTGAAGGCTAATACCGGAAAATAAGTGTTAATATCACTGTTTAGAAGTTTACGGCTGCCTGACCAATAAAATCCTCTTTTTTGCTAAATTTGTACCTCATTAAAATTCCTGATGTCGCAAGAGAACGAACACGTTAAATGTCTTATTATAGGCTCCGGTCCGGCCGGATATACTGCTGCCATTTATGCCGCGCGCGCTGATCTGAAGCCTGTTTTATATACCGGCCTGTTAGCAGGCGGCCAGCTTACGCAAACTACTGAAGTGGAAAATTATCCCGGTTACCCGGATGGCATACAAGGGCCGATGATGATGGAACACTTTGAAAAACAGGCTTCAAGATTGGGTACTGATATCCGTTTTGGCTATGTTACTTCCGTGGATTTTTCGGCCGCGCCGCATAAAGTGATCGTAGATGAAACCAAAACCATACTGGCGGATACCGTAATTATTTCAACAGGCGCTTCCGCTAAATGGCTGGGTTTGGACTCAGAACATAAATACAATGGCTTTGGTGTATCGGCCTGTGCCGTGTGCGACGGTTTCTTTTTCCGCGGGCATGATGTGGCCATTGTGGGAGCGGGAGATACCGCTGCCGAAGAAGCTACCTATTTAGCTAAGCTTTGTAAAAAAGTATATATGCTGGTTAGGCGTGATGAATTCCGCGCTTCAAAAGCGATGATGCACCGCGTTTTGAATACACATAACATAGAGGTGATATATAATACCGAAACCAAAGAAATTGTTGGCGATGGGCAGGTGGTTACCGGTGTACGCACGTTCAATAACAAAACTAACGAGGAAAAAGTACTGGATGTAACGGGATTTTTTGTTGCCATTGGCCATCATCCCAATACTGAGATTTTTAAAGGCTGGATAGATATGGACGAGAATGGCTATATCGTTACCAAGCTGGGCTCAAGCAAAACTAATATCGAAGGCGTCTTTGCCTGCGGTGATGCTCAAGACCATATATACCGCCAGGCCGTTACCGCAGCGGGAACGGGCTGTATGGCTGCTATTGATGCCGAACGCTATTTAGCTGCGAAGGAACACGTTGTGCCTGCGTGATTCGTAGTCTGAACGGGAATTCATAGAATTAAAAAAAATCGGGATTTAGACAAACTTTTATCCGTAATATTGAGTATTAATCTAACAACATCAAACTATGGGAAAAGGCGATAAAAAATCAAGAAAAGGCAAAATTGCAATGGGCTCGTACGGCAAAACACGACCGCACAAAGTAAAAAAAGAAGCCGAAGCAAAACCGGAAAAGAAATAATCAAAAGCCATTCGCACCAGCGGATGGCTTTTTTTCTGCAATATATTTTTTACACGATTTGAAACACTATTTTCGCCAAATCCGTTAACTTAACCGCCTTGATTAATAACCTGGTAAACTATTATGTATAAAAAACTCTTTCCGCTGCTTGTATGTTCTTTTTTACTTATCAATATTGCGGCTAATGCGCAGGATAATGACCCTAATATGGGTATTGTTCCGGCACCTGTTTCTGTTAAAAAATCAACAGGCGAATTTGTACTAAGCCAGCAAACCGTATTATTTGCCGATAGCAATACCAAAGCAGTCAGTTTTTTTACCGATTACCTTCAGAATAAATTAAACCTGCGTAATACGCTCAAAATAGGCGATGCCGAAAGCGCGGTAAACAGCATCGTACTCACGACAAAAGGAACTGAAAACCTGCCCGACCAGGGATATCGTTTAACCATCACACCAACCCAAATTATCATAGCCGGTAAAGGCGCGGGCCTTTTTTACGGCATACAAACGCTTTTGCAATTAATGCCTGCTGACCATACGGCATCCATTAAAATTCCATGTGCCCAGGTTGAGGATTCCCCGCGCTTTGGCTACCGTGGTTTGATGCTTGATGTTTGCCGTCATTTTTTCTCGGTTGAGTTTATTAAAAAGACTCTTGATGTGATGGCTTATTATAAGCTGAACAATTTTCATTGGCATTTGACCGACGACCAGGGCTGGCGCATCGAAATCAAAAAATATCCGCGATTAACCGAAATAGGCAGTCAACGCGCGCAAACTGTGATAGGTAATTACCACGACCGCACGCCACAGCAATATGATAACACACCTTACGGTGGCTATTATACACAAGACCAGATACGCGATGTGGTAAAATACGCCGCCGACAGGTATATCAATGTGGTACCCGAAATAGAAATGCCCGGCCACTCATTAGCAGCATTATCTGCATATCCCGAATTAAGTTGCGACCCGGGCAAAACTTATGAAGTTGGCCAAACCTGGGGGGTATTTCATGATGTGTACTGCCCGTCGGATAAAACGTTCGACTTTTTAGAGGATGTGCTGACCGAAGTAATGGACCTATTCCCAAGCAAATACATCCATATCGGCGGTGATGAAACCCCTAAGGATGCCTGGAAAAATTCGGCTTTTTGCCAAAAACTCATTAAAAAGCTGCACCTGAAAGATGAGGAGCAACTGCAGAGTTATTTTATACAGCGCATTGAGAAATTTGTGAACTCAAAAGGCCGCAGTATTATCGGCTGGGACGAAATACTGGAAGGTGGTTTATCGCCAAACGCAACCGTAATGAGCTGGAGAGGCGAAAGCGGCGGCATAGCGGCAGCAAAACAAAACCATAACGTGGTGATGACGCCCGGCAGCGGCGGTCTGTATATAGACCACGCGCAGGCCAGAACGGGTGAACCCCTGAGTATCGGCGGTTACACCTCATTAGCTAAAACCTACAGCTATAACCCAACACCGGCCGCATTAACGCCAGATCAGCAAAAGTTCATCATCGGTGTGCAAGCTAATTTATGGACGGAATATATCGGCACGGAAACGAAAGCCGAATATATGTTTTACCCGCGCGTACTGGCTTTGTCGGAAGTGGCCTGGTCGCAGTTAGAGAATAAGAACTTTAAAGATTTTTCGGACACGCGCTTACCGGTGCAATTGGCATTTTTAGATAAAAACAATTATGACTATCGCGTACCGGAAGCTATTGGTACAATGGACACGATTGTATTCGGGTCGCAGCTAACTGTAAAGCTGAAACCTTCGGTAGTGGGCGCAAAGATATTTTATACCATTGATGGTTATACGCCGCGCGAAACCGATTTGGAATATCATATCCCAATGACCTATAATGTTCCGCAGGATCAATACCGCGAGTTGCAAACCATAGTGATCACGCCATCAGGTAAACGCGGCCCGGTAAGCCACATGTTAATGTACAATAGGGCACCATTGGCGCCCGTTGCTTACCAGGGTACGGCATCGGGATTAAAATACGAGCTGTTCCAGGGAGCCTTCGACAATACAACACAGTTTACAGGTGCTGCAGTGGTTGATAGCGGCGTAGTCAAAAATTTTAACACTTCGTTGCTCAAGAAAAATAACCCGGCGTTCGGGGTAATATATTCCGGTTATATTCGTATTGATGCTGACGGTTTGTATCAGTTCTCAACTAAGTCGGATGATGGTTCGGTGTTGACTATTGACGATCAACCCGTTGTAAACAATGATGGTAAGCATCCACTGGCTGAACAGGGCGGCGCTGTAGCTTTGCAAAAGGGTTATCATAAATTTACGCTGAAGTATTTTGATGTAGGCCAGATCAGTTCGTTGCGTGTGTTTATGTCGATGCCAGGCAAGCCAAAAGGGGAATTGTCGCCGGATACAATGTATAATTAAGATATAAATGGGGTCAAGATTTTATTTGTTCATATTGATGGGCTGCATGGTCGCAACCTTGGGATGTAACCAGGCTCAACAGCAAGCTGCGCAACCTGTCGTGCCTGCCAAAAAGCCTGATTATGTTGCGCCGTTCCGTTATCACAAGCTAATAGAAGTATCGCCCGGCCAGGATTATGATGTATTAAGTTGGGGCAGGGGCTCGGCAACTACGGGTTCGTTTGTCATATTGCATTCCGATTCGGCCACTAAGAAATACACTACTACTACCGGAGACCTGGATGGTACCATAGCTGATGTTTACAACTCAGATATGGACCTTGACGGTAACCCGGAGTTGCTGTTACAGGCCAAAGGAGCCGATAGTACTAACTATGCTACTATTTATGCCTTTGAATTTAATAATGGTAAGGCCCAGAAACTTGATTTTCCAAAACTGACAAAATCGCAAAGGCAAGGCTATCGCGGCAGCGACAATTTCTACATTAAAGAGGGGAAGTTTATGCGCGAATTCCCGATCTATGCAAGTAACGATAAAGATGCTAAAACTACAGGCGCAAAACGTGTATTGCAATACGGTTTAAGAGATAATAGCTTTACTGTAAAGCAGTTAAGTAAGGATTCGGTGAGTAATATAACGCCGGTCAAACCCGTTGGCACAAAAATTGCCAATAAGCAAGCCAAGGCGCCTGCAAAGGCCCCAAAACATCATAAGCCTGAACATAAGCATCGGAAGACGAAGAGACATTCAGGCAATGATGAATAAAACAAAACAAGATGTCTTGTTTTAAGTTCAATAGGTTATTGACTTGGAATAGTATGTCCGGTTTAAATATCTATCTTCGTTTTCGTTAAATTTACTTAATAACATTATCACTTAAAAAACCATATCAATGAGCAACATTTTCCAAAAAGTACGCCACAAGCTTTTGTTTTATATCCATAAACCAAATTTGCCGCTTAGTGCAACCAATGAAAAGATCATCAAAAAATTAGGATCGCATTATGGCGGATGGTCTTTTGTGGATACCCCCGAATTGCAAGGTTCTACCATAATCAATTGTGGATTGGGCGAAGATGCTTCTTTTGATATTGGCTTTGCATCAAAATACAATGCTAAAGTCATTATGGTTGATCCCACACCAAGGGCGGTTGCGCACTACAATAAGTTCATTAAGCGTGCAGGACAAAAGGCTACCACTGGATTTGTACAAGGCGGCAACCAGCCGGTTGAGGCCTATGATATGGAAAAGTTGAAAGAATCGAATTTTGTGATGGTAGGCAAGGCCCTTTGGACCGAAGCTAAAAAGATGAAATTCTTTTCGCCTCCTAATAAAGATTATGTATCACATTCAATCAACAATATTTTCAACGAGGGAAGCGCCGACACAGATCATATCGAGGTTGATTCGATAACGGTTGAGCAGGTGATGAAAGAAAATAACCTTACGTCGATCCCGTTGATGAAAGTCGATATTGAAGGAGCAGAGATCGAGGTGCTGCAGGATATGATGGCTAAAAAAATATATCCAAAACAGTTACTGATCGAATTTGACGAGTACTCGCTGCCATCGCCAAAGGCTAAAGAAAGAGTTGAATCTACAGACAGGGCTTTACGCAATGCCGGTTATGAGTTTATTCACTTCGACAGGCCTTCTAACTTCCTGTATATACACAAGCCATCGTTTAAATAACTTTCTGATAAAATTTAAAAGTTCCGGTCTGTAGTTTAGGGACCGGGACTTTTTATTGAATAGTATTTCAAATCAAATCAATGTGATCATTTCCTTTGCATTGATTGTCGCGATTGCATCATAATCATTGTTGAAATAAAACCAGCCCTGTTTTATTTTTGGATCGTCATTTACAACATTGGCCACTTTTTGCAGAAACTCGATTGAATAACGCGAGCTGTACAGGTTGGGCACGCCATGAAAGCGATAATAAATTTCAGATGTGTTCCTGACCACCTCATCAGGTAATTCGGGGTGACTCATGCCGCAAAAAGCAATATTCTTTTCGGCCAAAGCCTGGTACACGTCTTCACGCCACCAGCTTTCATGGCGAAACTCAACTACGTTATTAAATGATGAATTTAGGTTTTTAATAATGCGGTCTAAACGCTCTTCATTGTAACCTAAGCGCGGCGGCAGCTGAAAAAGAACAGGACCCAATTTTTCCCGAAAACCATCGTTTATAGTTCCATAAAAGTCAGAGATCATTCGGGCGCAATCATGAAAC
>JBIOHG010000050.1:0-34385 GCA_044448765.1 Sphingobacteriales bacterium
ATTCACAATAAAGGCATTCGGGAACAGCTCCATATTATTAAGCTTTTTATCCTTCATCTGCAGGTTGATGGTATCCCCGGATAATTGCGAACCCTGCGTCCACACGATTGGATTTACATATAAGCGCATGGTTGAATCGCTATTGCTGTAGAAAGCCGAGTCGGACTTGCCCTGCAGATCGGACTTAAACATTTTTACATGATGAAAGGCACTGAGTATCCTGATATGCGAAGTATCGCTCAGTACCACCTTACGAGTAAGGTACACCGAATCCACCTTGCCGGCATTTTTGATACTATCCTGCGCGCTCATTTTTTTAACAAGCGGCTGGTTTTTATCCGGTTTGGCATTTTTGTCGGACTTAACATTTTTGTCGGGTTTCCCGTTCTTACCCGGCTTGCCGTTCTTGTCGGCTTTGCCTTTTTTATTGAGATTATTAGCGGTATCAGGCTTAACGCTGCCAAAATAATTGTGGTGCAAAAATGTAGTATCGGGTATCCACCGCGGCGGCGAAAGATCAATATGCTTTACCGGTTTTTTATATACAATAGATGGCGGCCTGGAACTGGTATCTTTAATATGAGATAAGCGGATCTTTTCCTGCATATCCTTATAGTCTTTATAAACCATCAGCTTCGTCTCCAGCGTATCCGAAGTAATATAAATGGAGTCGCGCTTGATCCTGACGGTATCCTTTTTTGTTAGCGAAGTATCAACCGGCAGGTTAGGGATGGTCATCTTCTTCTTTTTCTTTGAGCTTTTTGCTGCTGTCGTATCGCTTTTAAGCTTTGCCGTATTATTTGGCGGCAAAGGTTTATCGTTGGCCAGCTTGGTACCGATGGGTGTTTTATTGTTCTTATCACCTGATACGGTCGTAGTTTTTCCGGGGGTCACTTTTGCAGCAGTTTTAACGTCTTTTTTAGCGCTATCGGGCGTCAGTTTTGTTTTACTGTTAAGGGAATCATTTTTGGACGAGTCGCGCTGTTCCGTAACGATAATACAGTAGGCATTTTTAGTTACCACGGTGCGCTCATCGGCTTTATAGTAATCGCCGATGTCGCCCATCAATTTCATCTTTTGCTCGGTATCGTTAAAAACAATATGATTTATAGCATGGCCCAGGCCTTTCTTCCTGTCGTAAAACAAACTATCGCCTTTTAACGACTTCGAGCCGGATTTGTATAGGTTTTTCTTACCGAAAAATGCCTGTTCGGTATTGGTATTATAAGTTCCGTTTTCGGTATAAAGCGTGTCATTATCCTTCGGCTTCTTTTTGCCGTAAATATTGGTTGGCCCATAAAAATACGCTATCCGCGAACCCGAATTATAGCGCATGGTATCTGTAACCACAAAAGCATCAGGTGTAGTGAGGCGCACATCATACCTGAAGTACGAATCGCGCGAATTTGCAAAATAATAGCCGTTCTTGCTGGTAAGCACATTGTCCTTATTCACCAGTTTACCACCGTCAACGTAAGTACCTATACGCGTAGCGGTATTGTAAGTGAGGTAATTGGTGGTTAACGTGGCATCTTTATCCACCATGCGCACGTTACTGGTTAGGATGGCTATTTTGGTGTTACCGTTGTAGTTGAGGTTATCCGAATAAATATGCAGTGTATCGCCCTGGTTAATGACCACATGACCATAGCCATCAAAGGTATTTGCCTTTTGATTGAGGTAAGCACTATCAGAACTTAAGATGGAATAATCTTGCTGAAAAACCCCATTATAAACCTTTAACAGATCAATGCCATTTATCTTTACGCCTTGCACGCTCGAAGATCGTATCAGATGGATCAATTTGCTATTTGCCGGCTGTTGTTGTGCAAAAACGGCAGTTACAACGGTCAGCAGGCAAAAGGTTAACACATATTTAATCACGGCGCAAAATTAGTTTTTTGGTTGGGGTTATTAAATTAATAATTTTGGTGATGCTGCCAATCAAGCGTTTCCAGGATTTTATTGAGCAAAACAAGCTTTTCGGGCCCACTGATAAAATATTAGCTGCCGTAAGCGGCGGTATGGACTCCGTACTGATGGCCCGCTTGCTCAAAGCAGCAGGCTTTAACTTTGGCATAGCACACTGTAATTTTCAGTTACGCGGTGATGAAGCCGATGCCGACGAAGCTTTTGTTTATAGCCTCGTTTCTGAACTGGATGTGCCCATACACAGCATTAAATTTGATACCAAAAAACATGCCGCCGACCGTAAAATATCGATTCAAATGGCGGCACGTGATTTACGTTATCAATGGTTTCGGGAGATCAGTCAACAATATGGCTACGATGCTATTGCATTAGCGCATCACCAAAACGACGCTATCGAAACAATATTGCTTAACCTTACCCGTGGTACCGGCATAGCGGGTATGCATGGTATCTTACCCCAAAATGGTAACCTGGTTAGGCCCTTGTTGTTTTTAACCAGGGATGAAATAGCTGATATTATTAAAACAGAACACTTCAAATACGTTGAGGACAGCTCCAATTCATCAACAAAATATGCGCGTAATAAATTGCGGTTAGAGGTTATTCCAAAACTGAAAGAACTAAACCCTGCGCTTGAAGATACCTTTGAACACAATTTGAAACACTTTCGTGGTTTAGAGATATTATTGGAGGAAAAACTGATCGGGCTGCGAAAAGATATGTTTACTTTTCATAACGATGAGATACACATCCCGATAGGAGACATAAAAAAACTAAACCCGCAGCAATTATTATTATTTGGCCTTTTGCAGGAATATGGTTTTAATGAAACTACAATCAATGACTTGATCTCGGCATTGGACAAGCATTCAGGTCGGGTATTTGAATCGACAGGTTATACTTTGGTTGTTGACCGTCAAAACCTCATTCTTTCTAAAAAGCAAAATGAGCCCACAGCAATAAAGATCAGTATCAGCGATCATGAAGCGCATTACGGTCCGTACAAGCTGAACTTTCTTCATGATGATTCCCCGCTCATTATTAAAGACAATCCATTAGCAGCATCCGTTGATACGGAAATGCTTATTTACCCGTTAACCGTACGCAGCTGGCAGCAAAGCGACTACTTTTACCCGCTTGGCATGAAGCTGAAAAAGAAGCTAAGCGATTTTTTCATCGGGCAAAAAGTACCGCTAAATGAAAAAAAACAAATACCCCTGCTGGTAAACGGCAACGGCGATATTATCTGGATAGGCGGTTATCGCCCGGATAACAGGTACAAAGTAAGCGCGAAAACTAAAAAAGTTACTATCTTCGAACTTGTTAATTTGAAAATTTGAAGATGTGCTAATTTGAAAATAAATTTCATTTTCGGTTATGCATAATTTTCAAATCTTCAAATTGTCAAACTTTCAAATTAAATTATGAGCGCAGAAAAACCGGTTTTTACGGAGAAGCAATATTTAGGCAGGGAATGGATACCCATTACCATCCGGCTAGTGCTGGCTATGTTTTGTTTTGCGGCGTACACTTTCAATTTTTTTACCGGCGAGAATGATAAAGCCGACATCCTGGCGATAGCCGGTTTAGGTATTATATTCATATCTATTATCATGGGGTTTTTCCTGAATTACCGCATTCGGGTGATGAATAAAAACATATTGATCACCGGGTTGTGGACCATGCGCCTGGTTAAAATAGACCTTAACAGCATTGTAAAAGTTGAAAAGGGCACTTATAGTCGCTATTTATTTAACAATCCTGTTTACAACCTGCACAAAAACGGCACCATCCGTTTTTACACTTCCGGCAAGGATGCCATCCACTTAACCGACCGCGACGGGTTGGTTTACATCGTCGGTACGCGTCACATCAACGAATTTTATCGCGCGATACAGGAAGAGATGAAGTAACATTCTGTCTATAAATCCCCGTTCGTAATTGGAAGTCCGATCACTTATCGAAGAAATAGAGCAAGATAGGCCTCTCTACGAAGAAAAAAACTTTGAAAAACGTATTGAAGCAATAGATTTTCTTGAGTTCCATATTATAGCCCAGATCAATGCCATGCTCCAAACGGCGTCACGATCTGATGAATTACTAGTGCTGAAAAGCAGAGTGGAAAAGTTAAAATCGGACCTGGAAAAAATTGATACTGATCTCTTCCGAAAACTTCGGGCTGATATCCGGCTTAAAAAATATCCAGGGAAAGATTTCTTCAACCTGGTTAACGAGTATGTCGATTTTGACTTAGCGGATGATGAACGACAGGGCAAAGCCGGTTATGATAACCTGGATATCTTTATCAATGGGTTACTTTCCCTTCAGGCTATGCCGGAGCAGACTAAAGCCCTTGAGCCCGAAATGGTGTTTTACCAAAAAACGCCGGCCAGGATCGTCTTCGAACTTGTTGAGAAGGCCCAATTTACCAAAGACGATATTTTTATTGACCTGGGCTCGGGTCTGGGGCAGGCAGCCATTCTCGTAAATTTACTCGCCGGAATTACCTGCAAAGGCATAGAGTTCGAGCCCTCTTTCTGCGACTATGCAAGGGCGTGTGCCATAGAGCTTAATTTACCTGGTGTAACCTTTGTAAATACCGACGCGCGAAAAGCAGACTATTCAGAAGGAACAGTATTTTTTATGTACACCCCGTTCAGCGGGGAAATGCTGCGGCAGGTATTAGAGCTTTTGAGGAAAGAGTCACTTTTGAGAAAAATTAAGATCATTACTTATGGGCCATGTACAGCGGAGGTTACCGCGCAAACCTGGCTGCATAGCGGAGCTACGAGTGACAATATTTATAAACTGACCGTTTTTACCGGTTTATGACGAATGGGCAAACGGTCACCGCAAATATCATATTTCCCAATTTCATTCATCATTAATCGCTGATTGAACATACCTCCCCAAAAGCGTATGTTCGTTTTTATAAACAGAAACAAAACCGCTGTTTAGCAATTAAATTAAGATGAAAGAGACGCTATTGAAAATGAAGAACCTGTTTGCCGGCAAATGGGCAGGCGAGGGCTTTGCCAAATTTCCGACGATTGATGCCACTGCCTACACCGAACAACTGGAACTGATACCGGATGAATATAAAGACGCCATATTCTATCAGCAGAAAACATGGTATAAGAACGATACGGAAAAAAATGGGCACACCGTGTTTTGGGACACAGGTTTTATTTTGCTAAAAGACGAAAAGGTATTGCTGCACAGCGCACAGGTTGGTGGGCGTATAGAAACCTATGAACTGGTGCAGACCGAAAACAACACCTTTACTTTTAATAGCTCGTCCATATCAAATGATCCCAAATCTATACGGTCGCAGAGGATATTCACCGTTGATGACAGGAATTTCCATTATGAAATGACTATGGCTACCCACCAGGCTGACTTCCAGAATCATTTGAAGGCAGATTTGTGCCGTTGCTGAGGCTTAGCACACGAGGTACGCCGGATCGCTATCTTCTCTGTGTAAATCGATTAAATATGCTCAACGTCCTTTTGATCTGTAGCAAAAATCTCTCTTTTAGTTACTTTTTTAGTACACCCGGCAATTACAAAAGCAGTTCCGCTGTAAGCAAGCGCTAAGATCGCGCTGCTGATCTCACCCGGCAGATCAGCAGCAGAAGAAACCACCACCTTGGGAATATGAAGTGAAACAAACCAGATTAAGATCATAGCCCCCAAAAGAATAGCAATTAATTGGACCCTGATCTTCAAAATAATGGCGATGCCCGAGCCCAATAATGCTGCGCCGCAGAAATACATCCAGAACACGTGATAGGGTGCCCATGACGGAACATAGCCGGCTGCCTCTTTTGCGTATAAAAAATGATCTACGCCAAAACTGATGATCGTTATGGGAAAAAGAACAGCGCCGAATGGAATCAGTTTCTCCACGAACCTGTCAAAAGAACTTTCATTTTTCCCGGTATAACAGGCGGCAATCACAAATGCGCCGCCGGCTAATGCCAATTCTTTCGCGGAATTCTCCCAGTCGCCAAAATGCTTATTATTGGGGCTCACAAAAAGTTGATAGGGGATATAATAAAAACAAAATATCATTAGCAACACTAGGCCTAACAGTAAAGCAGCTTGCCTGGTTTTTTTTCCAAATATTATACATAGTCCGGCTAGCATCAACAGCACCCCTGAAATCGCAACGATAACCACGAAACCGGGTATAGCCGAATGGTTGGGCGGCATCAGCATGTAGGGAAAATCACGATCATAAATGGCCTGCAGCCCTATCTCTGCTATAGCTGTACCATAAAAAATGCGACCGATCGCAGACAGGTTTCTCATCATGAGCATATCAAAAGATATAGACAAATATGATATGCAAACCACATAAAAAAATGTGCGGTTTATACCAAATTTTTTAAAAAGATAGCCAACTATTATGCTGCTGTAACTGTTTACTTTGAGTCTGTAGGGAGGCACCCTACCGTAGCGAGACTTTTACAGTTTGTGTTGCAAGCCCTTATAATGAATGATTACATTTGAATAAAAACTTTTACGATGAGCCAGATCAATAAAGAAGAGATCAGCCAGGAAGTGTTTGATCTCTATGACGACTATGCACATAACCGGCTCGACCGGCGCGCATTTGTGCAAAAACTATCGCTATATGCCGTTGGCGGGCTAACCGTGCCTGCGCTGATGAGTTTTTTGATGCCCGATTATCAAAACAAGGTGCAGATCATGGCCGATGACCCTCGCGTAAAATCAGAATACATCACTTACTCGTCGCCAAAAGGCGGCGGTACTATCAAAGGGTTATTATGTAAACCCATTGATACAAAAGGCAAACTTGGAGGTATTGTGGTGGTTCACGAAAATCGTGGATTGAACCCGTACATCGAAGACGTGGCGAGAAGGGCTGCCCTGGCAGGATTTATTTCACTTGCGCCTGATGCGCTGACACCGCTTGGCGGCTATCCGGGCACTGATGATGCGGGGCGCGAGTTGCAAAGTAAAAGAGACCCCAAAGAAATGCTGGAAGATTTTATTGCCGCATTCCATTACCTGAAAGATAACAAAGACTGCAATGGCAAGGTTGGCGTAGTTGGTTTTTGTTTTGGCGGCGGCATAGCCAACCAGATGGCTGTTCGCGTACCCGACCTGGCTGCTGCCGTACCTTTTTACGGCGGTCAGCCGCCTGCTGAGGATGTACCACAAATTAAAGCCCCGCTAATGCTGCACTACGCATCGCTGGATACCCGGATAACTGGTGGCTGGCCGGCTTATGAGGCCGCTTTACAAGCGAACGGAACACAATACCAGGCCTTTATTTACGAAACCGTAAACCATGGCTTCCATAATGATACCACACCCCGTTACGACAAAGCAGCCGCAGAACTTGCCTGGAAACGCACCATCGATTTTTTTAGCGGGCATTTAAAATAGCTTTTGGTTTGTCGGTCACAAGATTGACAAAGGCGTGGACATATACATCAGCCTCGTTAGAGCAACAGAATAAGTTTACGGTGATAGGGAACGCAGGCTTAGTAAAGAGAGTAAAATTCGCGTGTTTTAGTGTGTATCAGCATAACGAAAATACGGTTAACAAACGACCTGATCTTATTCCATAAACCGGGCCGCTGCCTGGTAAGGCCATGCGGCTTGTCATCATTACCGGGAACTTTTGGTGATTTACCTGCCTCGTCAGTACCTTCCGCAAAAAAACTTTCAATAATAACTTTCTCCCTGATATCGGGCACACGGTTCACTATTTCGTCCAGTTCGGTTAGCTCACTAAACGTGGCCTTCCCTGATCTTTGCCTTTTGATCAGGATGTTATACCGGTCTTGCGAAAAGGTGCGGCGCTCCAATGTTTTGCGGAAGTAACCCATGTTATTATTACTGCTGTTACATCCATCAAATCCAATGCCGATTGTGTAATGTTTTAATTATCAACTCATTAAATTTGTTCAAGGCGCTATGAATGAATTATTTTGATACAGTTTACTGTTCGCTTCCGTACAGTGCCGGTAAAATTTAATGGCGCTTGTTACGTTATCACAGATATTATCGTAACAAATTAAAAGCAATAATGAAGACATTTTTGTTCAGCATAGCTATAGCCTGTTGTTTACTGGCATGCAAAAAAGAAAGCGTACGGCCGGGCCTTTTCGGCAAATGGGAATTGCGGCACGTACACGGCGGCGATTTTGTTGAAGTGGATACTGTTTATAAACCGGGGAATGGTAACGCCTACCAGTTTAACAGCGACAGCACCTATAAGAAGTATGTGAAAGGCGTGCTATCGTCATCGGGCAGGTTTCATATTCCAAAAAACAACTCGCCAAGTGAGAATTATATAGTGGTGATTGTGTTTGATAATGATACTTCAGGTGAGCCTTTTGCAATGACTGGGGTCGAACTGACCTTAGGAACAGCCTCATCGGGTGGTATTGAAAGCGACTATCAAAAAATTTCTAATTAATACCTGTTATGAAAGGATTTTTATTTATCATGATCGCAGCGTTTAGTTTGGCCGCGTGTAAGAAATCGGCAGTAACCCCGGGTTTGTATGGTAAATGGGAGTTGCGGCATACAATGGGAAGTATTCGCGGGTTTGATTCGACTTATAATACAGGCAACGGCAGAATATTGCAGTTTAACAGTGATAGCAGCTACCAGCAATACAATAATGGCAAACTGGTAACGCAGGGTAAATTTCATATCAGGGGCAGCAATTATCCAACAGCGAATTCCCTGTCGATATTTTTCGGCGAAAGCAGCTATGAAAATGCGTTTATCCTGAAGGGCGATAAGCTACAAATAGGTATGGATTTTGACGATGGTGTGGAAACAGACTATCAGAAAATGCAGAATTGAAACATGAAAAAAGTATTACTATTAATCATTATAGCAGCTATTGGCTTTACGGCCTGTAAAAAGACCGGTGTAAACCCGGGCCTGTTCGGCAAATGGGAATTACGGAGGTCATACGGCGGTTTCGCCTATTTCGATTCGACCTATAAAGCAGGGAACGGGAACGTCTATCAGTTCGGTAATGACAGTACCTATAAACTGTTCATTAAAGGTAAGCTAAGTGCGCAGGCGACATTTCATATCGTTAAATTAATGTATGGGGGGAGTACAAACTCCGGGATAGTTTTTAATGATACGGGAAACCCTGAAGCTTTCGTTTTCGGGGGGACCAAATTAACCATCGGCACAAGCACTAATGACGGAATTGCCAGCGAATACGAAAAAGTTTCAAACTAAATATTAAATTTATAAAGGGATGAAAAGGATATTATTTTTTCTACTGGTTGCTGGCAGCGTGGTTGCCTGTAAAAAGAGCAGTCAAAATCCGGTTGTGTCATTAAATATCACCGGCAAATGGGAATTGCACCGGCGCTACGGCGGAAATATCATACCGGCAGACACCACCTATCAAGCCGGTAACGGTAATATTTACCAATTTAATAGTGACAACACCTATAAAAGCTACCAAAACGGGGCATTGACACAACAAGGAACCTATCAAGTAAAATTATATAATAACGGCTATGGGATGCAGCAAATGAGTTATTATGAGTTAGACCTCGGGAACAATTCCTTTGTTTATTTGATCAGGGTGAACGGTGGCACGCTTACATTGTCGCCGGTGATGCCCGATATCGGCACGACGGAGTATAATAAATTAGCGAACTAGTGTATTACTGGCAAGCACGGAATATTTTAACCGCTTCCACCGCTTCTTTCACATCATGAACACGCAAAATATCAGCGCCTTTGGTGAGTGCAATGGTATTTAGTGCTGTAGTCGCATTTAAAGCACCTTCGGCATTACCGCCTACGGTATTATAAACCATTCTTTTGCGCGAAATCCCTACCAAAACAGGCAATTCTAAAATATTAAAGTCCTGTAAACGGTTCATTAAAGCATAACTATGTTCAGGCATTTTGGCAAAGCCGAAGCCGGGATCGATGATAATGTCATTTACACCCAAGAGCTTTAATTGATGAATACGCTCAGCGAAATACTGTAGCACTTCGGCGAACACATCATCGTAATGAGCCAATTTGTTCATATTACGCGGGGTGCCTTTCATGTGCATTAATATGTAGGGCACTTGCAGCCTGGCGACGGCAGCAAACATATCGGCATCCAATTGCCCGCCCGAAATATCATTAATGATATGCGCCCCGGCTTTAATGGCCGCTTCAGCAACTTTACTTCGGAAAGTATCTATGGAAAGGATAGCTTGTGGGTATTTAGTAGTAATTGCTTCGATAACTGGCAGCAGGCGGTCTGTTTCCTCCTGTACCGAAATATCTTCGGCACCGGGCCTTGACGAATAAGCGCCTAAGTCTAAAAAATCGGCACCTTCTGCCAGCATTTTACCGGCCTGCTGTACCGCGTCGTCGACCAATAGTTTGCGGCTGCCGGCGTAAAAGGAGTCGGGTGTGATGTTAATGATGCCCATCACCTTGGGTGTACTCAGATCGATGAGTTTACCGCCCGCATTTATGGTTCCTTTTTTGCGAAAAAATGTATCTTTAGCCACTTGGTTTCTTGTTAGAATGTTGTAAAGTTGCAGGGTTGTAAAGTTACTTTAACTTTCATAAACTGTATTGCTTGTTAGCCAGCAATTAAAACATTTCAACATTCAAACTTTTCAACTTTACAACAAAAAGAATTGAGCAACACATCAGCAGAATACGACGCAGTACTAAAAATTTCCAAGGGCCTTTTTATGACAAAGACCCGCGACTACGGCACCGCCTGGCGCATATTGCGTATCGAATCCATTACCGACCAGATATTTATCAAAGCACAGCGCATCCGTACACTGGAAGAAAAAAAGGTATCAAAAGTGGATGAAGATATCACGAGCGAATACATTGGCATCGTAAATTATTGCCTGATCGCCATGATGCAGCTGGAAAGCGGACCGGATACGCCCACCGAAATTTCGGTAGAGGAAGTGAGCCGGTTGTTTGATGAAAAAGCTACGGAAACGAAGGATTTGATGTTCGCCAAAAATCACGATTACGGCGAGGCCTGGCGTGATATGCGCGTGAGTTCCATGACCGACCTGATACTGATGAAACTACTTCGCGTAAAGCAAATTGAGGACAATAAAGGCCAAACACTGGCATCGGAAGGGGTGAAGGCCAATTACCAGGACATGCTGAATTATTCGGTATTCGCCTTAATTAAACTTGGTGTAAAATGAAGAACATAGTATGGATATGCAGGATATTAGTTGGCCTGCTATTCATTTTTTCCGGTCTGATCAAAATTAACGACCCTTTAGGTTTCTCTTATAAACTCGAGGAGTATTTCGAGGTTTTTCACATGACCTTCCTGGATAGCTTCGCGTTAAGCTTATCCATCATTTTATGTACACTTGAGGTAGTATTAGGTTTCGCGATATTGATCGGTGTACGGTCTGTTTTGATCGCATGGGGATTACTGCTGTTGATCATTTTCTTTGGTTTCCTTACTTTTTATTCTGCCTGGTTTAAAGTAGTGCAAACCTGCGGCTGCTTCGGCGATGCTATCCCGTTAACGCCGTGGCAATCGTTCAGTAAGGATATGGTTTTGCTGGCACTGGTGATCGTCATATTTATCAATCGAAAAAACATCAAGCCGCTGTTCAGCAAAAGTATAGGTGATAACCTGCTTATCGGCTCAGTGGTGGTAGCGATGGGGATTGGTTTTTATACTTACAACTTTTTGCCGGTTATCGATTTTTTACCTTATAAAGTCGGCGCCAATATTTTGGATGAGATGAAAACGCCGCCGGGTGCACTGCCAGACCAATACGAGACCACCTATCATTTGAAAAATAAAAAAACGGGCGAAACCAAAGTGATGTCGGACAAGGATTACATGAAAAGCGGTATCTGGAAGGATAGCAATTGGGATGTTGTAAACTCATCAGATCACACACTGATCAAAAAAGGGTTTACCCCCAAAATACAGGACCTTTTTATAAAAGACGCACAGGGAAATGATTATACCAAAGAACTGCTTGGAAATCCTTTTTATAACGTGATCATCGTAGCGTATGATCTGAGGCACACTAACCGTGATGCCATTGGTCAGCTCAATGCACTGGCATTGAACATGAGCCAGAACTTTAATACGCGCACGATATTGCTTACCTCAAATTCGCCTGCGGATGCCGAGGTTTTTGCAAAAACCAACCACATACCAACAGAAATATACTATGCGGATGGCGTGCCGTTGAAAACCATGATACGCGCTAATCCCGGTGTGTTCCTGTTGAAAAATGGGGTGATCATTAATAAATGGCATTACCATTCGGTGCCGCGATTTGACGAAATTGCTAAGGCGTATTTTCAAAAGTAAAGGCTATGATAAGCTACCTCATCCGCAAAATAGGATATAGCATAGCAGTGATGCTGGGCATTGTGGTGGTAGTTTTTTTCCTGTTCAATATTTTACCGGTCGACCCGGCCCGTATGACACAGGGCCAACGCGCCGATGTGCAATCATTACAAGCTGTTCGGAAAGAGTTTGGTTTGGATAAATCTATCCCGGTACAGTTTGCTTACTATATCAACGATCTTTCACCCATCGGTTACCACGGTCGTACGCCCGAGGCGCAGCAAAAATATCATTATGTCACGCTGATACCCGTTTCAAGCACAAAAGTGATCGCGCTTAAATGGCCCTATTTGCGCCGGTCGTACCAGACGCATAAAGAAGTGGGGCCATTATTGATGGGCGTAATACCGAATACCCTGATACTGGCCACCACGGCGATGATATTTGCGATAATTATAGGCGTTTTCCTGGGGGTGTTGAGTGCGGTGCATCAAAATACGTGGATCGATAGGGTTGCTGTAGCATTTTCTACTTTGGGCATATCGGCACCATCGTTTTTTGCGGGAATCATCATTGCCTGGATATTCGGCTTTGTGCTGGCCAAATATACCGGGCTGAATATGTCGGGCAGTTTGTATAGTTACGATCCCTTTAAAGGAGAAGTAATCAGCTGGCGAAACCTTATTTTGCCTATGGTGACTTTGGGTTTGCGGCCATTGGCCATCATCGTACAGCTTACCCGCAGCGCTATGCTGGATGTAATGGGGCAGGATTATATCCGTACTGCCCGTGCCAAGGGTTTGAGCGAACGGGCGGTTATTTATCGTCACGCATTAAAAAATGCGCTTAACCCGGTCGTGACTGCTATCGCCAACTGGTTTGCTTCACTGCTGGCTGGCTCTTTCTTTGTAGAATACGTGTTTGGCTATAACGGTTTGGGCAAAACGACGGTGGACGCGCTCGAAATGTCCGATTTCCCGGTGGTGATGGGTTCTATTTTGTTTATTACTTTTATTTTTGTCGTCATCAATATTTTGGTGGATATGGTTTATGTGTGGATCGATCCACGTGTGAAGTTGAATTAATAGAGTATATGAAGATCTTTTTGATTGGTTTTATGGGCAGCGGCAAAACTACTTTAGGCCGCAAATTAGCCGCCCGCATGAATTACGAATTTATCGACCTTGATCATAAGCTGGAACAGCAGGTTGAATTAAGCATTGCCGAATACTTTTCTTTTTTTGGTGAGGATTCCTTCCGCAAACTGGAAAAAGAAGTGCTGCGGAAAACGGTTTATCCCGAAAATGTGGTGATCTCAACCGGCGGCGGGCTGCCTTGCTTTTTTGATAATATGGATTGGATGAAAGCTAATGGCAAGGTAGTGTACCTCAATCTATCGCCCAAAACTTTGGCCGACCGGTTAGAAGCAGGCAAAGAAGAACGTCCGCTGTTGCAGGATAAACATGGCGAGGCATTGGTAGCTTTTATCGAAAAGAAGTTGGAAGAAAGAGAACCTTTTTATTCGCAAGCTAATATTATTGCGGATGGATTGAGTTTGACGGCGGAAAGGTTGGAGTTAATACTGACGGCGGGATAATACAAAAGGTGTCACCCTGAGGTACTCGAAGGGTGAGCGCAAGGCCTTTGCCCGCATGTTTCGAGTGCCTCAACATGACACCCAGCGCGCATCGACCTTAATTGATCTACCTCAAATAAACCGCGTCCTCTTTGCCGGCCTCATTTAAAATAACATCTACATGCTCTTTTAAAAGGGTAGAAAGGGCTATGCCTGCATAATCTGTTGTAACCGGGAAGCTTTTGTGGTTACGGTCTATCAATACTACAGTACGCAGTTTTTTTAACGGTACGTCAAGGAATACGCCGAAGCCATAGGCTAATGTTTTGCCGCTGTTCATAACATCATCAACCAATATTACAGCTTTGTTATGGCAGATACTGATATCCGCATCGGTGCGGGCCTTTAAACTACTGCTGTGTTTATCCAGCTCAATATTCATCAGTGTGCTTTTGAAAGGGGCTATCTTATCCAGTATCTTTTTTAATCTTTCGGCGATGTGATTGCCTTTGGGTAAAATACCGGCAATGATGATCTCTTCCTCATCAAAATTATCTTCCAGTAGCTGGTAGGCTATCCGGTCGATCTTTTGCTCTATCTGGTGTTGGTCTAATATGAGGAGTTTCTTGTCTTTCATTTGTTGTAATGTTGGAAAGTTGTAAGGTTGAAATGTTCATTTCCGCTGTCAACTTGTTGTAAAGATACAGGTAACTTTACAACATTCAAACCTTGCAACCTTTCAACGAAATCAATCTTTCTGATAAGGGAAATACACAAAATTGGCCCCTTCGGGAACGATCACAAACACGCACATAAAATCGTGCGGGGTTTTATATGATTTGATGAACCGCTCCTTCAACTCCGCCTTGATGATCTTCTTTTCAATAAATTCTTCGAGTGTCGAAGCCTGTATGGTCCATTCGGTATTCAGATCGTGGCGGTCCAATATCATTTCACCCAGTTTTACTTCATGCTGGTGCGCGATGAAGATAGGGTAAAGGGACAAGCCTTCAACCATGATCTCGACAGCCACTTCCTGCAAGGATTCACTGTAAAATTTCAGGTCTTTCTCCAGGCTTACCAGCGGACTTTCTTTTTTTTCTTCGTCCTGGCCTGTGTTTTCGTTAAGCAGTTCTTCCGGGTCCATATTTTTTGCTTGGTGCCAGGCGCTAGGCGCGTGGGTTAATGTCAATGTATTTTTATTCGCCTTGCGCCTTGCGCCCACCGCGTAGCGTTAATGTCAATGTATTTTTATTCGCCGTGCGCCGTGCGCCCATCGCGTAGCGCCAGCAGCACCACATTCTCCACATGCTGCGTATGCGGGAACATATCCACCGGTTGTATTTTTACTACGTCGTATTTTTCTTTTAAAACAACAAGGTCGCGGGCTTGTGTGGCGGCATTGCAGCTTACGTAAACTATTTTTGGAGCTTCGATCTCCATCAACCGCGCTACCACATCCAGGTGCATACCGGCGCGCGGCGGATCGGTGATGATCACATCGGGTTTGCCATGCTCCGCGACGAAATCCGCATTCAGCACATCCTTCATATCTCCGGCGTAAAATTTGGTGTTGGTGATATTATTGATTTCCGAATTGATCTTCGCGTCCTCAATCGCCTGCGGCACATACTCAACACCGATCACTTCTTTAACCCGGTGGGCTACAAAATTAGCTATTGTTCCCGCACCGGTATATAAATCGTACACTAATTCATCACCTTTGAAATCTGCAAATTCGCGTGTTATTTCATACAAGCGCAATGCCTGGATCGAGTTGGTCTGGTAAAATGATTTCGGACCGATGCGGAAACGGATACCCTCCCGGCCTGTCCCGCCGGCAGGCATTTCTTCATAAATAAATTCTGGTCCGCGCCAGGCAATTACTTCCTGGTCAAAAATGGTATCGTTTTTCTTTTGGTTGACGATGTAAAGAAGCGAAGTGATCTGCGGGAAGTTTTGATCGATCAAGCCCATCAGGCCGTTGATCTCTTCTTCGGTCGCGTAAGCAAATACCACGATCACCATCAATTCACCTGTGGAGGACGTGCGGATGATCAGGTTACGCAAAGCGCCTTCGTGGTTCTTCAAACCATAAAAGCTGACGCCTAATTGCTTTGCATAATCGCGGACACTATTACGGATAGCATTGGATGGGTCTTCCTGTAAATAACAGTGCTTTATATCCAATATCTTATCAAACCGGCCGGGAATATGAAAACCCAGGGCGTCCATGTCCATCGGTTCTTCGGTGCGGTTCTCGCCGTCGTTGAGCCAGCGTTTGTTCGAGAAAGTAAATTCAAGCTTATTGCGGTAGTATTTATCTGTTGGCGAAGGTACAATGGGTAGCATACCGCTCACATCAATTTTAGCCAGGTGACTTAAAGCGCCGGCGACCGTTTTTTGTTTGAACTGCAATTGTGCAGCATAAGTCATGTGTTGCCATTTGCAGCCACCGCAGGTACCGAAGTGTTCGCAAAATGGTTCGGTACGCAATTCAGATGCTTTTTTAAGTTGTGCGATCTTACCCTCGGCAAAGTTTTTCTTTTTGCGGTAAACTTGTACATCGGCAACATCGCCCGGAACAGCTTTTTCTACGAACAGCACAAAGTCGCCGGTTTTACCAACGCCCTTGCCTTCTTCAGCAATATCGATAATAGAAACGTCTTCGAAAAACAAATTAGTGGCAGCTTTTTTCATCAGGCTGCAAAGGTAGTATTTTGGTTGGAGAGGTTGTAATGGTTGTATTAGTTGTAGTGGTTATAGGCACCGCGGCAGTTTATAGTGTCGATAATTTAACCACTTCAACCTTTACAACTTTTATAACCAATACAACCCGCGCCTGGTTGGCGCGCTCAAATAAATAAATTCAAAACAGCTTCCCACAGCTCGTCGCCGGGTTCAATGTCAGCTATTTCAAACTGTTCGTCTATCATTTCGGAAAATTCTTTTAGTTCGGTGCTCATAAGTAAAATGTTTTGTAGGTTCGCTAATATAACAACATCTATACCAAAAACCAAATTGGTATTGTAAAATTTAGGTTAAATTTTATACCTCTACTTTCCCCAAATAAGAAATCGTACCATTACACTAAGAATAAGTAAAATAGGCAGCGAAAATGAGAACCAATACCCTACAGCAAAAAGCCCTTTCCTAAAAAGGAAACTGTTGCTTTTGTTAAACAATATGTCGGTTATCCAACCCAGTGTATAAAAAGCGTTAGCTACCGCCATCATTATTAAATATCCAAAGCCCTGGAATGCCATTTCGAATATGGTCTCTTCAAATTCTTCGTGCGGGGCAATAATGATCGGGCCGAGGATACAATAAAGCATAAAGGCAATAAAGCCCGAAATAACTAGTCCTTTGTTATACGTAAACCGTTTGCGCCACCACCATTCGCGGGCGGATATTTTGGTGTTCCCGATTGAGCTATACATCATAATTGCGGTTGCTTTTCAATCAATAGGACGATGTTAATGCCTAACATGCCTACCAGTCCAACTGAGCAAAATAATTGCGCAGTGGAAGTGGCAAACAGGTCGGTGATGCCATTGTAAATGAGCCAGCTTATAATGTCATGTTGCTGAGGATGACTAACTTTTTAAAGAACGAGTTGATTGGTCTATCTTTCATCGGGTTCGGATTCAAAAGGAATTGGTGGCGGTGTGTCGATAACGATGCGCGGATAAAACAACCACGCACCAATGCCGATGCAAGCGCAGTTGATAAGCATAAGCGCCACCACGCTCGGGTCGAATGGCATTCCGACGATCAATAAGGAAAATGCTGTAAATGTAATAACGGTCAATCCAATGGCCGCTGCGTAAATCAGTAACCGCCGTAATTTCTCGTCATCAAAATAAAATACGATGAGTGAGATAAAAGCCCAAAACATCAGCCAGTTAAAAAGGGAAAGTACTAGCTCAATAACAACAAATAGCAAGAAAAATTGGAACACCCCAAAAACGCTGGCGTCCTGTATATTAGGTATCCACCAAAATAGCGAGATAATAGCCGACGCACCCAGTACGCTTCCTATCCACACTTTTAAGCTGTAAAATAGATATCTAGTGTCCATAACTTAATTTTTATCCCAATTGATCTGCCTTGACGAATACATCAGCGCGGCAATAATGATGAAGAGTGCTATGCTGCCGATAAGCAATGACAAGTCTTCTAACTGGATGATGACGTAAATGAACGAATAAAAAAGCGTAAGGATAGCCGTGAATATGACTGCCGCCTTTCGGTTTTTTAATAGCGAGGCCAGGAACGTAGCGATCAGCGTTATGGTGGCTACCGACGCGATAAGGTAGGCGATACTGTAACCCACCTGTTCGGAGAACGACAAGAGCAGCGTATAATAAATGATCATAGCGGCGCCGATGAGGATGTAGTTAAACACATGCACTTTTTTCTTACCGATAAGCTCGGTCAGGAACAGCGAAACAAAGGTTAGCAGGATGATGAGGATACCGTATTTGCTGGTGCGCGTGGTTTTCTGATATTGATCAACAGGCAGCTTCAGCTTTATACCAAAAGTGGCATCGGCAGCTTTCTTTTGGTTGGTTAGCAGGCTCACATCCTGCACCCACTGCTGCGGGAAGGGGCGGTTGTAATACAGCATGCGCCATTTGGCCGAAAAACCTTTATCACTTATCGTGCGTGAGTCGGGCAGGTACCGACCGTCAAAACTTGGGCTGGCCCAGTCGCCGTTTACTTCCACATCGGTGGTTTTGCCGGTGTGTAAGAAGCTCAGCTCTTCACTACCCTTCAGATCGAGGGTGAAGTCGAACGGAATCGCGCCATCGGTAAGGCCTTTCAGGTTTACCGCCACTTGCAAGCTATTACCGAGCACATTTTCGCCCGGTGTGGGCTCTGCGGTATAGGTCTGGTTGTTTATTTTTACCTGCGGATTAGTCTTTAAGCCTTTCAGGTCGCTTATGCTGAACAGGATTCGTGCTTTTTCGGGCATGAGTTGGTCGGCCGCGATCGATAACGCGCCCAAGTCGGCCCGGGTGAAATTTCCGGATACACGGATGGTGCCGTTATACACCGGTACCTCGTAAATGCCGCGGTGCAGCACTTCCGATTTCAGGCTGCCTTTGTAGCTCAAATCATTAGGTAGTATATAGAGGTTTTGTACAGCGGTTGTGTTTACCCGGTTACCATGGCCGTCGGTCTCGGTCACTTGCTCGTTGTAAGGTATCATCAATACCGGGCCCTGTACCAATTGGCTGCCCGAATATTGGTCGGTTACTTCCTTAAGAACCTGTTCCTGCCGCTGGGCGCGTTCATTAATAAGTTCGTTTACCAGTGCCGAAGGTATCATCAGCAGTAATACCAATACGCCGATGAATGCTAATTTGACCGTCACCGACTCCTTGAGCCAGTGCATAAATCCTTGTGGTTGTTGTTCTTCAGTTATCATTTTGTTTTGGTGTAAAAGTACTTTGTATTTCAAAGTAAATAGAAAAAAAAATTTAGTGTCCCTTTTGTTGTTTTATTAATTGTTCTAAGGTGTTCAAATGGTCTTTAAAGGCTTTTTTGCCTTTTTCGGTAGCTTCGTAATTGGTGTTAGGTTTGCGGCCCAGGAAACTTTTATGCACCGAGATATATTCCTCTTTTTCCAGCGCTTTCAGGTGCGAAGCCAGGTTACCGTCGGTAATGTTGAGCAGATCTTTGAGCGAATTAAAATCGTACCGCTCATTGGCGGCCAGCACGCTCATGATCTGTAACCTTACGCGGTTCTCAAAGGCTTTATCAAGTTTATCAAAGGAAATAGTTTTCATCGGGTCGATTTTCTTTCAGCGGTGATGAAGCTTCCATGTGCAATTGTAGTTTTTTTATAGCACATGGATTTCACTTATCATATTTAAAGTACATCAGGCTGCCGTAAATAATATGCAGCACGCCAAAACCAAAGGCCCAAAATAGTAAACCGTAACCGGGTAAACAAGCGCAAATGAGGCCTAATGCTATTTCGAGCAGGCCAAGGTATTTTACTTCGCCAAAGGTAAAGTTGGATGCGCTTACTAATGCCAGGCCGTAGAAGATAAGCATTGCCGGTATAATGAAGCCCTCATTTCCCTGGTAGAGAAACAAAGCTATCAACGCCCCGCCGGTTAGCAGCGGAACAAGCATATGAAATAAAAGGGTACGACTGGTTTTACCCCAAATAGCCTGACCCTTTATCCGCGCCTGCCTCCGCGCTAAAAAGACCGCAGTGATAACGGAAACTAATAATACCGCAGCACTAACAATCAACAGATTAAGAAGTACACTGACTACATTGCCCAGGACTTCAAAAAAAGAGCGGTCTTTGGTTACCGTTAACGGGTTGTTTTGAATAATTAAATACGCGACCCCCGCCCCGATCAACGCATACACCCCCGCCAGGATGCCTGACAAGCCGCTGAGCGATATAAATTTGGAGGAGCGCTCCATGATGCTCCTTATGGAGCTTAGCTCATCCTGTAGTTCTTTTTCTTCCATTGGAAAGCACTTTGTTTTTCAAAGTAAATGAATTGATTTGATATTTGCAAATTTTTAGGTGAAAGAAGCGCCCGCGTCATGCTGAGGCACCCGGAAGCAGGACGCCTTGCGCACAATTTCGCGCCAGTGATAGGAGCGGATACCGGCCCTCGCGCTTAAGGCCTGTAGCCGTATAATCCCGATATACATCGGGACAGGTCTCCTAGCACGCCCGGGCGCCCAAAAAATCAACCCCAATATTTACAAACCAACAGCCGTAGTGCCAAACTGGTTGTGGGCAACAAGGTTGGCGCTGCAATTGGTTTGGTTGAAGTCGCACTGGGTATTGCGGAGCGATTTGTTATCGCGGATGGTGGAATTGGCTACGCTGTTGAGGTAAATGCCGAACGCGACGTTGGAGTTGGTATTATTATCCGTGATGATGCCTTTTGAAAAGCTGCCGTTGTAATTATTGATAACGATGCCCGACCCCGTGGATCCATTGCAGGTATTGTGGGTGAGTTTAAAACTGGTGGACAGCTCCACATCGATACCACTGTAGGCGCATTCGCTGGCGCTACAATGGGTAAGGGTTAGCTCATTGGCGAAATAACTGATGAACGCCTGGAAACACTTGTTGCCGCTGCAATGGTCGATAATGCTGGATTGCGACACGTTGAGCACCGCATTGACGCAATTATTTGCCGAACAATTGTACACGCTAACCTGGTTGGCATATAACAAAAACCCGGTGCCCTGCGCACAGTTATCGGCATTACAATCGGTGAAAACGTTGCCGGTGGTGGAGGTGCCGATGAGGTTCCACACCACGAAGCCTAAATTGTAATTTGAGGCGCTGCAATGTTTCACCAGGTTGTTGGAGCCGGTGATATTATAGGCCGCAAAATCGGTATTGTTAACGCTGCAACCGGTTATTTCGTTGCGGGTTGAGAGGCTATCCAGCAATATGCCCACCTGTGCCGTGGCGTTTATGCCCGCGCCGTTGAGGCAGCAATCCTTTATTTTATTGTGGCTGCTATTGGTTAGGGTGATGATGGACGGATTGTCCAGATTATTGTTGATCACCTTATCATGAGCGAGGGTGACGCCGGTTGCCGGGTCATTTACCTGGATGCCTACGTTTACTAATTTGAGATTCTTAACGGTAACGCCCGATGCGGTGATCACCAGGTTATCGGTCGACAGGCTATCATTGCTATCCTTCAGCGTGGCGCTCTCCTGCTGTCCTTCAATGCTGAGGTTGGCAGTGTTGATGAGCACATTGCCGGTTTGCGCCACCGTTCCGCATACAATGATGCGGGCCCCGGCCGGCGCAATATCCACTGCGGCCTGCAGGGTAGGGTACTGCCGCGGCACGTAGATCACATCCAGATCGGGGTGATGGGATTTGCCCGGGTGCTGTTTGCAGCGGGATATGAACGATTCGGTTTGATGCTTTACGTCGTCCAGTCTTTTGGTCAGCTTGCGGCACTTGTCCTTCAGCGCGTCGTTAAAATGCACGGCGAAAGCGTCGGGTTTGCCCATGGAGGTCATACGGGCATGCAGGGCGGCCATGTTTTGCGGGGCAGCAGCCGGAGCGGTGGTATCAGGAGCCCCGGCATCTTTACGGCAACTGTTAATGAGGACAACCAGCGCGATGGCCGGTAAAGCAATAAGTAGTTTGGTACGCATGGTTTTTGGTTTTAACATATGTTGGTTAAGAGAAAATCACGATCATCACCCGCCCGCCGCGAACAGTGCAGAACAAGTTTTATGCGAAACGACCTTAGGCGGAGGTAAGATCCTCAAGGGCGTTTATTTGTCACTGAGCTTTATACGAAATTGATCGCAAAAGGTTATAAATCAGTTGTTTAATTGATGATTTTGATTGAAAAAGCACTTCGCGAAAAGGGGATTAGGGGTTAAGTTTCAGGCGGATATGGGGGAGGATGTGAAGGTGGTTTTGGGGCAGTTTTGCAGCGGGCAGAAAAATTTCTCCTCACCCGGCCTTGTATTTATAGCAGTTAGTGTCTATTTTGCTTGCCTGTCACCCTTAAATTTCGATCAAAATGTTCCCACGCATTAAAGAAACCGTAGCCATAGGCGGCGGCTTCGACATCAACTTCCTGCTGGACGGCGAGGATACCGACGGCACCCTGGTGCAATTTGAATTTGTTGTTCCGCCCGGTGCAAAAGTGCCGGCGCCGCATTTCCACGTCGCGGTAGATGAAACCCTGTATGTGCTGGAAGGTACGCTTACGCAATTGATAGGCACGGAAACAATAGAGCTGCATGCAGGCGATCATTGTTTTATAAAACGTGGCGTTGTGCATGGCTTTAACAACTACCACCATGAAACAGTAAGGGTGCTTTGCACACTTTCGCCCGCTTTTATCGGTCCGGCGTATTTCCGCGAAATTGCCGCTGTGATCAATGCAGGGGGCCCGCCGGATATGCAAAAGATACTGGCGATCATGAAAAGCCATGGACTGGAGCCTGTAAAGCCGGCATAACCCCCGGGCTATGCGCCGGAAGTACTACGCCACCAGCGACGAATTTAAAACGCTGCTGAAAGTACAGGGCGTTTATTTGGTGACCCGGGGCGATATTATTGGGCGTTGCCTGCGGCCCCGGCTTTACGCTCATACGCCTGCAGGCCTTAGGCGCGGGCCGGTATCCGCTGCAATCCGTAACGCGAAATTTTCCTTTTGTCATACTGAGCGTAGCGAAGTATCTATTCCGGGTGCATGAGTGGGTTTCACGCCATATTTGGACGATGGTTCGAATCCCTCCGGCAATCGCGCCACATTTGGGATGTGGAGGCCGCAGCAGTGTGCTGGTTTAAGAGTTCAGTGCAGCGCTCTTAAATCCTCAATTTAAATTGTAGAACTCCGTTCGGGTTAGAACCCTTATCATTTAATTCCGGACAGAGTCCTTCTTTTTTATTTGTGATTTAAGTCGCCCTGCGGAAGACTTAAACCAGGATGGGGAATATAAAAAAGTCACGGGTACTCAACCCTCAGGCATACGCTGCATACTCGCGCCAGTTTTGAGTAACTGGCAGCTTGGAAGTTCTTAGACAACGATTTTATTTCTTTTTAAACTTTCAATAAAGCTATGACAATAAGGAACTCCGGAATTAATTCTTTGTCGTTGTTTAAAAGCTTGTACATGGATTGGTTTTCCTTTAAGTTTGATACTATCCAGAGAAGTTGATTTAAGTTTATATTGTAGTTTGATGAATACTTGCGAAAGTTTGTAATTTATGTAGTTATCAATTTCTGAAAATTCCCGGTCAACGTCAACAAATTTATAAGACGCCAACCAACCTTCTAAAAGATTTTTCAGGCGCGCAATAATCGTAATAAGGCCCTTAAATTCTTTGTCTCCTTTGTATTTATCGATGTCGGTTACTAATTTGATTTTTTCCATTAGATCCTTTACTTTTTTTTCATTTACCCAAACCTTTGTTCCATCAAACCTTATAGATAGAAATGAAAATTCGTGTATATGCGGATCAACGATTCGTGTCTTTGACCCTTTCAAATGTGGCGGCTCTGGTAAATCATGTAGCTGAAGCCCTAACTTCGTTTCTAATTCCTCCTTTGCTACTTGTAAAGCTCGTTTAGCTTCTTTGTTGTTTTGGCATAAAACAATGAAATCATCGGCATATCTAACCAATGAAAAACGCTCCTTAATCATTCTTTGATCAAAATCAGATAAATAGATATTTGCCAATAATGGAGATAATGAGTTTCCTTGAGGAATTCCATCTATAGAGTCTATAAAATAATGATGAAATTCGTGCGAATAATCTTCCAGATTTCCGACGCTCTGCGTTAATGCGTCCTCAATCAAGGAATTGATAGAGCTATCGGGTAAATCATTGAAAACTTTGTTAAGCAATTTTGTTCGATTAACGTTATCAAAAAACTTCTTTATATCTGCTTCTAAAATAATTCGGTTCCCTTTTTTAAAATGTTCAACGCATTTGCTTATTGCCTGTTCGATACCTCTATCTTTCTGGTATGCATAACTACAAGGATTGTCTAACGAATATTTTTTTGAAAGCAATTCTTCCAGTTTATTTGACAGCGCTTTTTGGACAAGCCTATCTCTCACATCACCTACCCTAAGTGGCCTAAATTCCCCTGATGTTTTTTTGGGTATTAAAACAGCTCTAACAGGATTAAACTTGTAATTATTGGATAATAATTGTTTACTTATTTCGCTAATTTGATTCTCCAAAGAGTTTTGAAATTCCTCTATAGTTTCGTAAGACAAACCGTGAGACCCTTTGTTGGATTTATTCAGCTTATCCCATGACTTTCTTAAATATTGCGGAGTAGCAATGCTCTCTAAGAGTGATAATGTCAAGGTAATTTTATATTAGTTATTGCCGTTCCGTACCACTACCAAGGCTTCAGCAAGCAAAAATTAAAGGGCAGATAAGTGAGCCTATGATACAAATCTTGACGATTACCGCCCTGACTTAACGCATCATTCGCTCCATCGCTTTGGCTATGGTTGGCGGGTTAAGCCGTCCAAGGCCAGATGAATGACAATCCTGCATAATTGCCGCTCGCGATTTGGCCGGGTGATTCGTTTTGGGTACACTTTCCATCTTACTCAAATTTAAGATTTTTTCTGACTTTTGCAACTTTTTTCAAAATAATTCCGACTCGCGCCTCTCGACCGCCCTTTATAATTCGGTACTCCACTGTAACGGAACCAGCAAGCCTGCTGAATACAATGGTCCACGAAGGGCAGATAAGTGAGCCTATGATACAAATCTTGACGATTACCGCCCTGACTTTACGCATCATTCGCTCCATCGCTTTGGCTATGGTTGGCGGGTTAAGCCGTCCAAGGCCAATGCATAAAAGTACTGAGTTCTGTTAAAAGATAACGGCTTACGATGTATCAATTTATCAACAATTTAACATTTTGATGCTCCGTCGTTTTAGTATGACTTGACGTATGTACAACCAGATAAGTTTTCAGCTAATCAGGTGAAAATCGGAATAATATTCACACAAGCTGAAATCTTTTTTAAAGATGTTTGAACTTAGGATTAGCCAAGTTTCGGTTTGTTTGATACAATATCAACAAATGGGTTATTTAATCATATTCATTTTGGGGAGGGTGCTGGTGGTGTTTGATCAGAAGTAGTCGGGGTTGAATCTGATGGGACGATACTCTTTGATTTAAATGGATTCGAGCTAAATCTAAATGTGATAGAAAAAAACGGGTCCAATCTGGTTACATTTGTATTCAAATCAGAGGCTTCAAGGTTTGTAGTTATCTGTTGCCCAGGGAAGTATTTCCCCTTTAGTTGACTCATGGCATGAGCGGCTAAGCCAAAGCTAAATCCAATATTTTGATGGTACAATAGGGATCCGCCGGCTAAAACCACAGGTGATACACCATTATTATCAGTTGTATTAAGATTAATACCCACGCCTCCGGTGTAACTAATGCTCCATTTGTTGCTATTATAGGCTAAATAGTGAAAAATTACTGTTGGGGCGAAGTCAAAAACCGGTTCACTCGAGCCCTGGAGTATATTGTATGCTGTACTGGTTGTTGCTGCACCACCATTCTGTCCGGGGGTTGTAAGTGTAACAGGCTGTGCATAATAAATTTTCGGTTTTTCAAACGTGAATGGAATATAAGTAAAGCCGTATGTTGTTAAAAATTTACCTTCTTCTTTAGTATCAAAGGTTATAGTCCAATTTTTTTTGGTAGTCGAATTCGTAACGGTTAATTGAAGGGTTTCATTCATTAGCACTATGGATTTGCCACCATTATAATTAAATGTAGACAAATCATCATAGACTGAAGATATCAAACATCCCGCCATCTGTTTGGCCTGAGTTAAAAGTTTAAGAAAATCTACTTCGGTGGTTGTTGCGTCCATTTTTTTCTGCATATCTGTACAAAGACTGTCACTTATTGTTTTTTTTGATTTATCAGTTGGTGTAGCCGCACCTTGTGGATTATCTAGAGGTGGAACCGGTTTTATGGTAGTAGTATTATTTAACGAATAAGTTGCTCCCGGCGCCATATTAATTATTCTGACTTTAAAGGGCTCACCATTTGCCACTTGATAATTAAGCACAGTTGCCGGAGACGCCAAATCAATAACCACAACGTTATTTTCGATTTTCCTTTGTTTCTTTTTATTTTTTAATGGATCATGAGGTATTGTGGCGACTTCACGACTTCTTTCAACAGCTTTTACGCTTTTATTTGATTGTTGAGTATCTGAGGTCTGCTGTGCGTAAGCTTGGGGGAGAAATAACGTCAATACCGAAAGCATCAAAATGATTTTCATAACATTGCGATTAGTTCAACTAAAGGTATTGATAAGGCAATAATGAGTTACCCGTGTTTTCACGGTATTTATGTAGGTGTTTTCACGGTATTTATATATTTCCAACGCTGTTCGTAGACTCTGTCTACGAATGGGCTATGCCTGTAGCCTCAGACTACAGACATATTTAGTCCGATGTTTTAAACTTCGGACAGCGGAGGGAGAGGAAATTGAATCGTGGTTCAGACATAGTTGGGGGCATGGACAGCATCCGTGTACGCACGGGGCCGGCGCGCACCCACCCCCGCCACTTCAAGGGCGGCCGCACCCCCTCCGGGGAGGGGAATTTTTAATTGTGCAGTTGTTTGGGCATCAGGGTAATCTTGAAAATCTGTTGAATCATGGTTCAGACAAAAGGGCATTGCGGTAAGCCCGCCGCACATGCTTCGAGTGCCTCAGCGCAGGCCGCGCTTAATGCCTGTAGCCGTATGAGCGGATAGCACGCCCGGGCGCCCAAATTAGTCTGAACCGGAATTTTGCGAATTTTTCGCAGTTGTTTGTTTTATGGGCGCTCAAGAAGGCTTCGCCGTTAACGAATTACCAGAATTCTATTAATTCTTGAATTCAATAAATTCTGGTTCGGACAATGTTGCGGGTATGGACAGCATCCGTGTACGCACGGGGCCGACGCGCACCCACCCCTGCCTGTCGGCAGGCAGGCCTGCCGGCGCACGGGCAGCCGCACCCCCTCCGAGGAGGGGAATTTACTTTGCGGTTCAGACAATGTTGCGGGTATGGACAACATCCCGGAATAGATTCTTCTCCGCTAGCCAGCGGATCAGCATGACAAAAAGGGAAAATCGCCAAACGCAATGCGCCACGCAAAAAACCTATCTTAGCTTTTAAATTTCACCACCAATTATGAAACGAACTATTTTAATTACCGCCCTGCTGGCTTTGGGTTTGCAGGGTTTGGGACAGACGAAGAACCTGGCGCAGAAGCTGGGGTACCCGCGGGATGCCAAATTGCTGATAGTGCATGCGGATGATGCGGGGTTTGCGCACAGTGCCGATTCGGCCATTATGCTGGCTTATGAAAAGGGGGCCATCAATTCGGCGAGTATTATGGTTACTTGTCCGTGGTTCCCGGAGATAGCGGCTTTTGCCAAAAAGCACCCGGAAATGGATTGGGGGATACACCTTTCGCTGACGTCGGAATGGAAATATTATAAGTGGCAGGGCGTGGCGGCATCGTCGGCTACGGCGAGTTTGCTGGATAAGAATGGGTATTTATATGATTCGGTAGAGGGTTTTGGTGCGCATGCAAAGGTGGATGAGGCGGAGAAGGAGATCAGGGCGCAGATAGAAAAGGCGAAGGCTTTCGGCATCAACATATCGCACCTGGATAACCACATGGGCAGTATACTGGCCTCGCCGGAGCTGATGAAGATGTTTCAGCGCGTGGGTAAGGAATATAAGCTGCCGGTACTGGCGCCGATCAATTATATTAAGATGCTGGCGCCGAAGCTCGTGCCGGTGATCGATACGAATGGCGTTATCGTGGATAATTTTATTATGGCTTACCAAATGGCGCCGGCGGATAAATGGAAGAATTTTTACAATTATAGTCTGCAGCATTTAAAACCGGGACTGAACGAGCTGGTGTTTCACCTGGGTTTCGACGATGACGAGCTGAAGGCGATTTGCGCCGAACACCCGGATTACGGCAGCGCCTGGCGGCAGCAGGATTACAACTATGCCACCAGCGACGAGTTTAAGGCCATGCTGAAAGCGCAGGGCGTTTATTTGGTGACCTGGGGGGATATTAAGCGGGTGGAGTATGGGAAGTGAGGAGGCAGTTCATGGTTCATAGTTCATGGTTGATGGTGGTGGGTGCATATAGTGATTAAACCTTTGGCGGGTAAACCTATTCTATTCAATATCGTACACCTGTAACCTTTGGATATGAACCTGACCCGAAAAATACGACTGACCTGCTGCGGTTTGCTGCTGATGAGCGCCTGCAAGAAAGATAAGCCAACGCCAAACAATTATATTTCGTTTTATGCGAATGATGTTTATAACATCGCAAAACCCGGCATAGCGAATATTGATGATGAGACTTTCCTGCTCGATGCAGGTCCGGATATGAAGGGCGAGATAGGACTGTTTATTGACACCAACGTGCAGCTAAAAACCTATCATCTCGAAAACGAAGCGGATAACGCCATTTGCGACTATTATGACAGTGCGGGCACTCATTTTTGGAGCGCTACCGGTGTATTGGTAGTGAATGCCTTTGACGGCAAACATATTAGCGGGTCATTTTCGTTTACGGGCCACCCGCTGGACGATAAATCTGCCACTGTACACATCACCGAGGGGCATTTCAGCACTGATGTAACTAACGATTCTTTTTCGGCAGACAGTTGCACCGTATGCGATTCGGCATTCAGTTTCTCCCGCCGGGCACCATTAGCGAATCGCTATTTATGGCATAAGCAAATTGCAGTAAAACTGATGCTTAGATAAATTAACGTCGTGGTGTTCCAAAAGTAGCATACCCAGCCTAAGCGTGTCGCCTTCAGGCCGCTTAGTGTGGCGGCCTCGGGGTGTATAGCCAAAAGCATCTGCACATTGTGTTTACACTAAGCCTGCTTTACCCGGCAGCGGGCGCCCGCAAATTTTCTAAAATGGCCAAAAGTGTAAAAAAGTGAAGTTTAAGCTGTTTTTTGGGGAGATCGGTCGCTTTTGTGTGTACCTGCAAAAAAGTATTAACTTATTGCATTACAGCTATTTGAATTTTGCATGTTCACGAAAATGGCAAAGCATGCCAGGATTTGGCCCTTAGTGTAAAGCGCAAAAATTTTAATATCAGTGCATTAAGTGGCAATTTGTGCCGCAAATGTAACTGAACGTGAACAAACGTGTATTAAAGTGAACTATAAGCTAAACAGCGATGGCGGCTTTTACCAAATAAGGCAATATTTCTTTCTGGAAGGATACAAAATTCTTGCGGACATCGGAGTCGCTTACCGAAGTAAAGGCAAAGCTAAACACAATACTCTTACTGCATTTGATGAGGAAACGGATGCGCTGGGCGTAGTTTTCGGTCTTGCGCAGGCCGCCTAGTTGCATAAACGCGCTCACCAGCAGGTCCTCTAATTCGTTGGAGAGTTTTTTCAGAAACTCCTGCGAGTTAGCCGATTCGCGGATAAAATCCCAGCCGATGAATTCGTTACACACGGTGTACGATAACCGGCAGGTTTTCATGATGAGGTTATTGAGGTGGGCCTCCTCGTCCATATCGGCAACGTCGGCGTGCACCAACTCGTCCACGCTTTCGCGGATGTAGTCCATCAGCAGCACGTGCAGCACGGCCTCCTTGCTGTCGAAATACTTATAAATGGTGGCTTTGGCTATTTTAGCCTTCTTGGCGATCTCGTTGACACTCGTTTTATGATAGCCAAACTTGCGGAACAATTCCTGTGCGGCACGCTTAATACTGTCTTTAATTTTGTCGGCTTCCATGTATCAATTAGATACAAATATCTCAAAATTACTCACATTTACACTATAGGGCTTCAGGGAGCGCTGGGCGGGGGCTTTTACAGGGGTGCCGTCGCTTAGTGAGAATTTAGCGCCGCTGCAGGGGTCGGTGCAGGTAAGGCCGTTGTTATCCAGGGTTACTGCGCAATGGTTTTGGGGCATGTAGCTGCTGCAGGCGTCGTAGGCGGCGTAGGTCATATCGGCTTCGCGGTAGATAATGAGTCCGGCAACCCCGTATCCGGAAATAATAACCGCCCCGCCGGGACTATGCAGGGCATTCAGGTTGGGATTATTAATGTCTGCCTGGAAATTAACGGAAACATTGGGTATAACAACGCCGCTTTTCCCGCAGGAGAAAAAGGTAAGTGTTAATACGACCAATAGGCAAAATTTCCGCATCATAGGATCTCTGTCTGGAATTGCTTCAGGAAGCGTACATCGTTTTCAGAGAATAAACGCAGATCGCGTATCACATATTTTAAGTTGGTAATTCTTTCTATACCCATGCCGAAAGCAAAGCCGGTGTATTTTGTGCTGTCAATGCCGCAATTTTCCAAAACATTGGGGTCAACCATGCCACAGCCCAATATCTCCACCCAGCCGCTGTACTTGCACATGTTGCAGCCAGAGCCTTTGCAAATGGTACAGCTTACGTCCATTTCAGCGGACGGTTCGGTGAATGGAAAATAAGAGGGACGGAAACGCACTTTGGTGCCTTCGCCATAAAGCTCCTGTACGAAATGATATAACGTCTGTTTCAGATCCGCGAAGGAAACATTTTCATCCACATACAAACCCTCCACCTGGTGAAAAAAGCAATGCGCCCGTGCCGAAATAGCCTCATTACGATAAACTCGCCCCGGCATAATAGCCCTGAACGGCGGCTTGCCGTTTTCCATCATACGCACCTGTACTGATGAAGTGTGTGTACGCAAAGCGATATCATCCTGGCCGCTGTTCTTTTTGATAAAGAACGTATCCTGCATATCGCGCGCGGGGTGCTCTTCGGGGAAGTTAAGCGCTGAGAAATTATGCCAGTCGTCCTCAATCTCCGGGCCTTCTGCAACCACGAAGCCTAAGCGTTTGAAAATATCGATGATCTCGATCCTTGTCAGCGAAAGCGGGTGGCGTGAGCCGACGTTGAAGCCCTCGCCAGGGAGTGTCAGATCGATTTCAGATTTCGTATTTACGATTTCGGATTTAGTATCTTCGAGGAGTTCATTATATTTTGCTTCGGCTAACTGCTTGAACTCATTCAATACCTTACCCAGCACCCGTTTTTCTTCCGGCGTTGTGCTTTTGAATTGCTCGAAAAGATCTTTAATGATCCCTTTTGTACCCAGGTATTTGATGCGAAATGTTTCCAGTTCATCGGTATTAGCCGGTGAAAAAGCATTTATTTCCGCTGTATATTGATTGATCTGATCCTGCATTATAATGTCTTTAAAAATTGCTCGGCTGTTAAAACCGGGATGTTTGCCTGTTTATAGTCCTTTATGTTCCTGGTGACGATTACATCAGCTTTAGCGCTGATCGCTGCAAAATATTGTACCGCGTCTTCGAAATCTGTAAAGTTGCTGTTTAAAGTTAAATCAATCTCGTCTTTTCCTATTTCTATGATGTTAATAAACGACCTCAGGTTTTTTAATAACACTATCTTATTCGGACGTTCAAATTTATCCAGGAAGTAGTGAACGTTCATGAATGCGATAGAAGAAGTGGCTGCTGAAATGCCTGATTGAGCAGCCAAAGCCAGGAGATTTATTGCCGGCAATTCAAATCCGGGTCTTTTCAATAAAGCGTCTAATATGATGTCGCTATCGATAAATACTCTTTTCACAAGCCGTATTTTTCATCAAGATGCTTATGATATTCCGCTTTATGGTCAAAATCCGGGATCGGCTCACCTGAAATCATTAAACTTTTTACGAAGTCAGATAATTCATCCAGGCTTTTCATTTTGAAAGGTTCCTTTTCGCGTTCTACTTCCTTTTTATAGAGCGATTCAGTTACTTTCGAAAGACTTGTGTTTTTTTTTCTGGCCACGTCCTTGATCTTGTCGATCAAATCAGGCTCGATGTTAAGAGTCAACTTCATACTAACCTTGATTATACGTACAAATATAAATAATCTATACGTATCTTTTTTATTTTATTACCCCCAATTCCTTACCCACTTTGGTGAAAGCCGCAATCGCCTTATCCAAATGGGCATTATCGTGCGCGGCTGAAATTTGCACCCGGATACGTGCCTTGCCCTGTGGTACTACCGGGTAATAAAACCCAATAACATAAATGCCTTCTTCCAGCATTTTGGCGGCAAATTGCTGTGAAAGCTTAGCGTCATATAGCATTACAGGAACAATCGGATGTACGCCCGGTTTAATATCAAAACCGGCTTCGGTCATTTTAGCGCGGAAATATTGCGTGTTCTTTTCCAGCTTATCGCGAAGCTCGGTGGTTTTGCTCAGCATATTCAAAACAGCTATCGACGCACCTGTAATAGATGGCGCCAATGTATTTGAAAACAAGTAAGGACGTGAACGTTGCCTTAGCATATCGATAATTTCTTTCCTGCCGGAAGTAAAACCACCCGAGGCGCCACCCAGTGCTTTGCCTAACGTGCCGGTGATGATATCAATTTTGCCCATCACGTTGTGGTGTTCATGCGTGCCGCGACCGGTTTTGCCCATAAAGCCTGAGCAATGGCTTTCGTCGATCATTACCAGCGAATTGTATTTTTCGGCCAGTTCGCAGATTTTATCTAATTGAGCAATGGTACCATCCATGCTGAATGCGCCATCTGTAACGATGATCCGATGGCGACAATCCTGCGTGGCTTTTAGTTTTTCCTCCAGGTCGGCCATGTCATCATGCTTGTAACGTTGGCGCTGTGCTTTGCATAAACGTACGCCGTCGATAATGGAAGCATGGTTTAGTTCGTCCGAGATAATAGCGTCCTGCTCATTAAACAATGGCTCAAAAACACCACCATTGGCATCAAAAGCTGCGGCATAGAGAATGGTATCTTCGGTACCCAAAAACGCTGCGATCTTAGCCTCCAATTGTTTATGTATATCCTGAGTACCGCAAATAAACCGTACCGACGATAGGCCATAACCATGTGTATCCATCACAGCCTTCGCTGCTTCGATCACTTTGGGGTTGGATGAAAGCCCCAGGTAGTTATTGGCGCAAAAGTTGACCACTTCCTTGCCGCTCTGTACGGTAATATCAGCGCCCTGCGGCGATGTAATAATTCGTTCGCGTTTGTATAACCCGGCTTTTTCTATTTCGGCGAGTTCCTGCTCTAAAACCGGTTTAAGGGTATTGTACATAATATTGGTGTTTTGAGGTTGCAAAATTACGTATTCTGGTTCATGGTTCATAGTTCATAGACGATGGTTTTTACGGTGTTTTTTCATACTTGATATTTTTATTGCTGATAGGTTTAGTGTTCACGCCGATAGAGCGGAACGGTTCGTAATCAAATCATTGCACGGTAACCTAGTAACTGCTTATTATTACCTTTTAATGACGTATCGGGGTATGTTAATTGTAATTATTTGAGCCTAAGTAACGTTTTAGTTATTAAACTATTTTTAGTTCAAATTGTCTTATATTTATTAGAGCAATGAAAACATGTGAAAATATATTCACAAAAATAACGGTGGTATCGCTTTCGGTGCTATACCTTTTTATTGCTTTAACTTACGTTTTGTTTCTGCCAAATTATAATACCCTGCGGGCCGCCAGCAAGCACGTTTCCCATAGCCGTGCAGTATATTTGCCTGCTAATAAGCATGTTGGCAACAACGCCGACAGGGCCCCTTTATTCCAAAAGGTATTTAAAACCATTATCCAGCCTAAAAAAGGGTTTTTTGTTGCCCTATTGTGTGCCAGTGTGATTGTGGCAATGGCGATAATGGCAACATGTTTCCAGGCAAAACAGCGCACGCAGTTCGTTTATGCCGGCGCTCACAGGTACACTTATTTGCAAATTCGCACGTTAAGGATTTGATTTTGTATATTTATGTATTCCCAGATGCTTTTGATCCGGCGAAAGCACTCAACCTATTACTTTGATTAACGTATTAACACAATAATTCTTAAACAGATGAAAACGATATATAAATATTTCGCACATGCCGGCTTTACAGCAGCATTGTGCGTACTAATGGCTGTTCCGGCCCTGGCACAACGTGGCGG
>JBIOHG010000051.1:0-32056 GCA_044448765.1 Sphingobacteriales bacterium
GATATGATCAGCGTTACAGGCGGCTCCCAAATTATTTTGATATGTAAAAATTATAACTGCATAAAATTCGACCATACGGATACGATCCGGCTTAACTCGTTAGAAAGCCAGTGCGCTATTGTTAAGGCGTCTTTTACTACAGCATATTTTCACTATATCTGGGAGGAGTTGTTTGGAAGTAAACCAGACCAGCAAACCTATTTGCACAATATAGGTGCTGTAAGAAGATCGCGGGGCCAGGGTGCCAACCCTACACTATGGGTTGATACTATTAATTATTTAACAGGTGATCTGAAGATCAAATGGGGTGATAATAACGATCAGGTATCTTTAAAGGTATTTGGTAGCCCGTTTGGCGGCAAAGCCTTGCTAAGTATGAATATTATTTCCAATAATTTCGACCTCAGTTCATTAATAATAAAATTAAAACCGCCGGGAGTATATTACTGGTCGGTACCAGATCAGCCTAAACGATACTATCTTAAGCTTTGGCAGCCGCAGGAGTATAAGCAGGCAACAGACTTTATTATAAAAACTGTATTGCAAACCGGCAAGGCCGAGACTGCTTATATGAGTGGATTCTTGTTGGAGAAAAATTACTTTTTAGCTGAGGCGATCAAATATTACCAGATCGCTTATAAATTAGAACCTCAAAATAAAATTTATCAAAAAGCATATGCCCGATTCTTATGAATAACAAGCATTACCAAATTATAGTTTTTGTAATAACAAGCTTAGTTTTTGCAAGCTGCGCGGGCTCAAAATTGGGCTCCATGAAAAATGAAAAAATACACATGGCTGCCCATATCAAGTCGAACGTAATAAACTACACTTCGTTAAAAAGACAAGGCAAGCCTAATACGCTGGCTGTAAGGGGTGCCTCCCCGCGGGGCGTTGTTGATTCCTACACAGGAGGGCTTATCTCATTAGGTGTAACAGCAGTTAAGAGCTTAATTGCCAATGATAAAAAAAAATATACCGACACCTGGACCCAGGGTCTTAATGGCCTGTATTTTTACGACCAGCCTTCTATATCAGGGCCTTTTGACCCTGTAGGTATGCAATTTAACGGCTTTAGCCTGAATCGTTTTGTAAAGGAGAAACATAATGAGCGGGATTCACTTGTGGCACTTTCAGCTGATTTTATCCTCGATACTACCAACTGCAACGAGATCATAAATGATGCTGTATTCAAACTTAGGCTAAAAAATATACGCATGAATTATTCTAAGGCCAAAATACCGGCAAATAAAAACCACATAAATGCGGATATTGAAATTACTTTTACAACTTCTTATGTTGGCCAAAACGGTCAGTTATACAAAGATGTTGAACTTGGGAAATTTTACTACACTTTAAGGAAGGCACCACTTGATAGCACCGCCAGCGACTACAAAACTTATTACAGTAAATTGGAAAACACTCCATTAACAGGGAAGAGCTTTATAGTACCACGTTCATACGGGTATTACAAAGAGGCAGATAATACAATAATGCCTTATTTTAACCAGGGTGCATTTTCCATAGTGGTAAAGGTTACTGAAAGCTCAAAAGATACCTTTGTAAACGAAATATTGATCAATACCTCTGGCATTAGTTTAGATGTTGGATCGCAAGCATTAATGCAACGTATAGCGCCAAAAGCAGTAAAAAAGAGCAATTAGATAGGTTTTTTGCATTGGCAGCATAATTAGGAATAAGAAATTCGTAAGCATCTCCCAAAAAGTCAATTTGGCTATCCTGAAAATTTCCAAAGTTCAACTCTGACACTCCTTTAATGACAGCTGCTAAACGACTATTTTTGTTTATTACCGTATTGCCAAGTTGTGTACTGGTAGTGTGCAACATCGAACTATTCGAATAAATGAAGCAATCCGCGTTTTTAGTACTGTTAAAGCGGTTTTTGAGGGCAAAAAAGAAGGCAAACCAAGTAAAAAACTCGATTTGCCTGTTATGGTAGCGGGGAGCAGGATCGAACTGCTGTCCGCCAGCTGGCGGATATGAATCCTGCCTTTAACCATCTGTGCTACCAAATTTTTTGCGAATTACATTCCAAACGAATGCTCGGCCCTTGGCACTTTTTAGTTGGGTTTCCCTTTTGAAAGCTTCTGATTTTGTCAAATATTCTTCGGTGTAAGCAATTACCCATGGACGGAATCTGATGGTGTATCCTTTGGTAGCTAATTCATTGTGCGAGAGAAACCGGTTTGGCAGATCGGAAGTTGCGCCGATGTAGATTTGGTCGAATTTCTGAGAATAAAGGACGTAGACTGTGAACATGATGAAAAGTTTAGGTAATAAAAAAGCCACCCGAAGGCGGCTTTGGTAGCGGGGAGCAGGATCGAACTGCCGACCTCAGGGTTATGAATCCTGCGCTCTAACCATCTGAGCTACCCCGCCGTAATATGTCTTCTTTTTTTACGTTTCACACAATATTTTTAGTGCAAAAACCACTTTTGTTTCATTTAAACATCGTTCTGTAAATCAGTGTACATAACTTGTTTCAAATAAAGCTTGTCAGCTGCAAAAAGAGTTTGCAAATATAGCAGAAATTCATTTCCTTTAGAAAAAATGTAAAGATTTACGGCAATATAAGCCGTGTGATTAGCCGCCCCTATGTCTGAAAAGAAGAAATTTAATATTGAGTACGAAATAAAATCATCTCCAAGGATATTATATGGCTTCCTGAGCGAGCCCAATGGACTGACTCAATGGTTTGCCGATGACGTAAGTGTGCGCGACCAAATTTATAGCTTTACCTGGGATGGGGAGGAGCAGAAAGCCAAGCTATTAACCCTTAAAGAAAACAAGCTGGTACGGTTTAAATGGGTTGAAGATGAACCGCAATGCTACTTCGAAATGGAAATACTGCAGGACGAACTTACCAATGATGTAGCATTAAGTATTACCGACTTTGCCGCCGAAGACGCCATTGGCGAACGCAAACTGATTTGGGACAACCAGATCGAATACCTGGTAAGTGTACTTGGCGCTTAGGAAATACGTTATTTCCTAAAGTTATTCTGTGAAAAAGATCCATCTTTTATTGCTCAAATCTTTTATCCGGCCATTCATCGTCACTTTTATGGTGATGATGTTTGTGCTGCTGATGCTTTTCCTGTTCAAGTATGTTGACGACATGATAGGGAAGGGCTTTTCGTGGTACACCATCACGCAACTGATGTTGTATGCCTCGGCCACCAATGTAACCACGGCGCTACCACTCTCCATATTGCTGTCAGCTATCATGACCTACGGCAGCATGGGCGAAAATTACGAACTGGTTGCCATAAAAGCATCAGGCATATCATTGCGCCGGGCCATGTACCCCATGATGTTAGTGGTCACCCTATTGGGTATAGCTGCATTTATTTTTTCTGACAATATGCTGCCTATCGCGAATAAAAAATTTATTTCCCTTTTGTATGACGTACGCCAGCAAAAATCAGCCAGTTTGCTTCCCGAAGGAGTTTTTAGCAACAGCTTCCAGGGACAAGGCTATTCGATTCGCGTAAGCAAAAAAGACCCCGACGGGCAAACACTGCACGGGGTGATGATCTATACTAAAAATGCGGCTGATAACAACCTGGATGTTTTAATAGCGAAAGAAGGGCGGATGTATAAAACGCCCGATAACCAGTTCCTGGTATTAAAACTGAAGGACGGCATACGGTATGATGAAACCAGCGGCGATAAAAATATTGAGCCCCGCCAGCGCTTTACCCGTTTCAAATTCAAAGAAACGGAGCAAAAGTTCGATCTGTCGTTTAGGAACTTTACCCGTACCCCCCAAAACCTGTTTACTGCAGCACAGATGATGAGCCTGAAACAGCTACGGGTTATGAGCGATTCGACCAGGAGGCAGTCGGACAGTGACCGGGCCATCAACTATAAACTGATAACTTCCTATGTAAAATACTTCAACGTTCCTAAAAAGAGTCTAACTGGCGTCAAATACGCCGCTTTTACAGGTAAGGAGGCCATGGATGGATTGTCAGTAAACCAAAAGCTGGCTGCTCTGGCTAACGCACAAAACGAAGTGCGCACCGTATCAGGCTTATTAAAAGACCGCGCTGATCTGACAAAGACCTCTGATAAAACTTTGCGTAAATATGCCGTGGAATACCAAAAGAAATTTACCCTGCCGGTTACCTGCATTGTTTTGTTTTTAATAGGGGCACCATTAGGTGCTATTATACGCAAAGGAGGATTGGGCATGCCGGTGGTTGTTGCAGTTATATTTTTCCTGTTCTATTACATCATCTCAACTATCGGCGAAACGTCCGTCAAAGAGGGGAGTCTTTCACCATTCATTGGTATGTGGATCGCCATCCTGGTACTTACACCTATAGGGCTTTTTCTATCGTACAAAGCAGCAAATGATTCAGCATTATTTGATAAAGAAGCTTATACGAGGTTTTTTAACAGGTTGATCCGCAAAAGAAGCATCCGAACACCGGCAAGCTAGTGGCCAGCGAGTCCAGCGGAGCATAAGGGAATTTTTCCCTAAATTTGCATCGTGAAGAAGATACATCTTTTATTACTAAAATCTTTCATCCGCCCGTTTATCGTCACCTTCATGATCGTGATGTTTGTGCTGCTTATGCTTTTCCTGTTCAAGTATATTGATGACTTGATAGGCAAGGGCTTCGAGTGGTACACCATTATGCAGCTGATGATGTATGCCTCGGCAACCAACGTGGCTATGGCGCTGCCGCTATCTGTGTTGTTGTCGTCCATCATGACCTACGGCAGCCTGGGCGAAAATTATGAACTGGTGGCTATTAAAGCGGCCGGCATATCACTGCGCAGGGCTATGTACCCTATGATCGTCGTTGTGGCTATACTCAGTATTGCCGCTTTTATTTTTTCAGATAATATGCTGCCCATTGCCAATAAAAAGTACTATTCGCTTTTGTATGATGTGCGCCAGCAAAAATCGGCCAGCCTGCTGCCCGAAGGTGTTTTTAGCAATAGTTTCCAGGGCCAGGGATATTCTATTCGCGTAAGCAAAAAAGACCCCGACGGGCAAACCCTGCATGGGGTAATGATCTACACTAAAAATGAGGCCGATAATAACCTGAATGTTTTGGTAGCAAAGGAAGGTCGTATGTATAAAACGCCTGACAACCAGTTTCTAATATTAAAACTCAAGGATGGTATACGCTATGATGAAACCTCAGGGGATCAAAATGTAGAACCACGGCAGCGCTTTACGCGCTTTCGGTTTAAAGAAACAGAGCAAAAGTTCGACCTCTCCTTTATGAAACTAAAACGGACTGACGAAAACCTGTTCAGAACTGCGGCGCAGATGATGGACCTGAAGCAGTTGAAGTTTATGAGCGATTCTACAACTAAACAAGCCGACAGCAGCCTGGCCATAAACTATAAATTGGTAACGCCGTACATCAAATATTTCAACGTTCCCAAAAAGAGCGTTTCGGGCGTCAGGTATGTTCCTTTCAAAGGCAAAAATGCACTGGATGGCTTAACCACTAATCAGAAGATGGCCGCAGTAGCCAATGCGGCTAACGAGATACGTACGGTGGGAGATGTGATCAAAAGCCGGGCCGACTTTTACAAGGACGCCGATAAAACGATACGAAAATATGCCGTAGAGTACCAAAAGAAATTTACACTATCTGCCGCTTGCGTGGCGCTATTTTTGATCGGTGCGCCGTTGGGTGCTATAATACGCAAGGGCGGCCTGGGCATGCCGGTGGTGGTTTCGGTCATATTTTTCCTTGTTTACTATATCATATCAACCATAGGCGAAAAGTCGGTAAAAGATGGCGACCTTGAACCTTTTATCGGTATGTGGATCGCTATTTTGGTGCTTACACCAATAGGGCTTTTCCTTTCCTACAAAGCAGCCAATGATTCCGTTTTGTTCGATATGGAAGTCTACAAACGTTTTTTTAATAAGTTGATAAGAAGAAAAAATAGTTAAATTAGTTGTAGAGGTTATATTGGTTGAATTATGTAGACAATAGATATAACCACTACAACTAATACAACCTTTCGAACCAGTTCAACTAAACCACAAGCAACTTTTACAAATAACCGACCGTAATCGCAAAGCCATAGGTTAACTTTGTATTTATAACACTGGGACTAAAACATGCTAAACACCATACAGGAAGCCATAGATGCGATAAAAGCCGGTAAAACCATCATAGTTGTTGATGATGAGGACCGCGAAAACGAAGGCGATTTTTTAACAGCTGCACATAATGCCACGCCCGAAACTATAAATTTTATGACACGGCATGGGAGGGGGTTGGTTTGCGCACCTATAACTGCCCAGCGGGCACAGGAGCTTGAACTCGAATTGATGGTAACTAATAACACCACCTCGCACGAAACAAATTTTACCGTTTCTGTTGATTTGCTGGAAGGCTGCACCACGGGTATTTCCGCGTCCGACCGGTCACGTACTGTACTCTCGCTCATCAACCCGGCTACCTTGCCTGCTGGTTTGGGTCGCCCCGGGCATATATTCCCCCTGATTGCGAAAGATGGCGGCGTATTGCGTAGGGCAGGCCATACCGAAGCAGCAATTGACCTGGCAGTACTGGCTGGTTTTGAACCGGCGGGCGTTATCTGCGAGATCATGAAAGAGGATGGTGAAATGGCGCGCCTTCCCGATCTGCTGCAAATGGCTAAAGAGTTCGATCTGAAAATAATTTCTATAAAAGACCTGATAGAATACCGCTTAACTGCCGAAACATTAATTCACCGCGAAATTGCCGTTAAAATGCCTACCGAATGGGGCGATTTTGATATGATCGCCTATACGCAATTGGATACAGGCGAACATCACCTGGCTTTGGTAAAAGGCAGCTGGGAGCCAAACGAGCCCATATTGGTGCGTGTACATAGCTCGTGTGTTACGGGCGATATCTTCGGCTCGTGCCGGTGCGATTGCGGCCCGCAATTACACAAGGCCATGGAAATGATAAGTAAGGAAGGCAAAGGCGTTGTTGTTTATATGAACCAGGAGGGCAGGGGAATAGGTTTGATCAATAAGCTTAAAGCCTATCACTTGCAGGAAAACGGGCTGGATACAGTAGAAGCCAATATCAAATTGGGCTTTAAAATGGACCAACGCGATTATGGCATTGGTGCGCAGATATTGCGCAGCCTGGGTATATCCAAAATGCGCCTGATGAGCAATAATCCAAAGAAACGGGCTGGTTTAGTAGGATATGGACTGGAAGTGGTGGAAAATGTGCCAATCGAAATTATGTCGAACCCGCACAATGAAGCTTATCTAAGAACAAAAAGGGATAAGATGGATCACACCATCATGCTCGATCATTGATTATCATCTTCTTCCATCCCCTTTGAATCGCTGCTCACGCTTGCAGGCGGAGGGGTTGAAGGTGTTTTAATAGGCTCAGGCAGCGGGTTAACTGGTTTTTTACGATTGCCGCTGCTGCTAAAAATATTCCTAAGGAATTCTCCGAAAGTATCAAAATCCCTTTGGTAAACTAAACCGAGTCCGTTTACATATTGCGCGCCTATCTGCTGGTCAATATTGTTCAGTGTAGTACTGTTTAAAAGACGGTAGGAGTATTTGGCATTCAGGGTGCCGTTTTGTAATATCAGGTACTGTGCGCTAAAGTCTTTCGATAGCGTACTGAAATTTGAATTGAATAGGTTCGTGTTAGCATAAAGCAGATCGGTCCCGGTATTATTGTACAAACTTCCGCTGAGCAATATCCGCTCGTTAAACAAGCGTAATGAAGCACTGGCATCATTAAATGAACGAATGTTCAGATCAAGGTTATGTATAGCATTGGATTGTGATATTACCGTATTCAGCCTGTTAAATAAGAATTCACTGAGCGCCTCGCTGCCGATGGATACGGCTTGGGTGGTTATGTTATCGTTGGCACCGTTAGATGCGAAGCTTCGTCTCATAATTACGCTTAATGCCTGCTGGCTGCGGTTGTTATAATCATTTAAATACGTTCCAAGGTCATCCTTAATCGATGGGTCCGTCGGAAAGTTAAAATCAAAGTCGATAACGGGCTGCAACAGGGTATTGGTCAATATCAGGTCGGCCTGTACCAGCACCTGGTTATTACCTTTGGCCGACGCTTGTCCTGCCGCCTGGTAAAGCGGCGAAATATCCGTGCGCACCTCGTAAATAGCTTTCAGGTTGATACCGGCATTGGTAGGGTCGCCCGTCCAGCGGATGGTCCCACCCTGTGTCACCTGGAAATTCTTACTGATCACATCCTTGGCAATAAAATCAAATTTGCCCGTCGTTATCAAAAAGTTACCATACATATTAAAATCGCCCAGGCTGCTGATATTCAGCTTCAGGTTATTGGCTACGCCGTTCCCTTCCAGTTTGCCATAATCCGTGGTAATCTTTACGGTAGTTTTTTCATCCACGCTCAGGTCAAAATTCAGCGTGATACCATCAAAGGCTTTTGTGATATCAGGACTTTTCGCCGCCGTGTCACGATGGTTAACATAGCGTATAAACTCATAATCGCCCACTGTAGACGAAGTATTTAGCGGGATATTAAACACAGTACCTGCTTCGGTTTTGGCTTTGATATCGATGTTCATATTATCAGTTGGCCCGCTAAATTTAAATGTGCCAGTAGCAAAGGCCGTCCCATAATAAAGGTGGTTGTCTTTAAAAGTGGTGTTTAGCGCCATCATGTTTTTGGTTTTCAGCTCCACCTCGATATCAGGCTCCGAAAGGTCACTTAGGTCTATCTTGCCATTTGCAGTTCCGGTACCTCCCTTAACGTCTTTTAGCATCATATCATCTACGGTAACTATGCTGTTTGCCACGTTCAGTTTATGGCTAACGGTATACGCGGTTTTCAAATAGTTAACGGTTACGCCGGTGTTTTCAAGCGTAATGTTACCGTTAAATTGCGGGTCGGACGGCGAGCCGCTTAACTTCAGATCAGCCGAAATAGTGCCTTTAAGGTTGGATACCAGGCCCTTCACAAAAGGCTCAAAAATAATGGCCTCTGTTTGGTTCATTTTAACATTAAAGTTCAGCGCGTCATTCGTGTTCTTACCCAGGATATATGCCCCGGCTATATTCATAGTTTCAAGTCCCCGATTGAGGATATTCATTTTGATATTGGCTTGCTGGCGATTGCTGTCAAGTGTCGAAGCTACTTTTACATTCCCAATGAACGTTTTATTCATCATAAATGAATCGATCGCCAGGTGCGAATCAAACGTGGGCGATGACGTCACAGCGCTTAATAGCACATCTCCATTAAGCCGGCCCTTCAGTTTTACATCGGCGCTTTTAACCAGTTGGTCAAAGGTGGTCATACTAAAGTTTTCAAACTGTACCTTCAATTCATCCGCCGGGCTGGCCGATATAAAGCCATTTATTTTTACTTTTTGTTTATTGTTTGAAAGTTCGAAGCCTGATACCTGGGTCTTGCCGTCAAGCACACGTATCCTCACCTGGTTGTCGATATGCCAGTCCTGGTGCTCCAATATCAAATCCGACGGTAATATCTTAAGCCGGGCAGTGGTATCACGCGCAAACTGCACCAGTCCGTAAAGGTCCAATTGGTTGGTGGCGTCCTTATCAGCCAGTTTTATGTTGAAGTTTACGCTGTCTTTTTTTACAAAATTTGTGATGTTAATGTTTTTTACGAAGAGGCTGTCGCTAAAATTTATTTTACTCAGTGATATGTTAAGGCCCAGGTACTGGTCGTTTGTACTCTCATCAATGATCAGGTCGTGAAAAATGTTACTGCCAAATTTGATGGTTTTTACATACCCATTTAAAACCGCTGTTTTATCTTCCGAATTAAACTTGCCTACGAAGGTTCCCTGGTCCGGTACCGAAAAATCGGGATTAAAAAATGTCAATAGCGCATCGGTTTTCTTCAATGTTAAGTTGAATGAAAAGTTTTGCGGCCTGGTTGTGGTAATATCCGTTTTAAGTGAAGGAATATATCTTTTTACTACCGTTACAAAATAAGCAGGCAGGGTAGGCAGGTCATACTTCCCTTTGATGCTCCCGTTGGCAATATCAGACTTTAGACTGATCTCTCGGTCATCGCCGACGCCGTTTGCCGACAGGTATACCGAGTCGACGATATAATCCTTCCTCGGATCGCTTATCCTTACTTTGGACAACAAAAGCTTGCCTTCGGTATTGTTAAGCGTATTGCCGGCAAAGTCGGAATGCATTTGGGCGGTAAGGGTTATTGTATCACTCAGCAGCTTAAGCGTATGCAAACGGGCATTATTTATGCTTGCGTCAAAATTATAGGCAGGCAGCTTAGGGTTAAGATCGACGCTTCCATCAGCTACCAGCTTAATGTTGTTATCATTTATGGCAACATGACCAGTTGCTACTTTTTTGATGAAGGAGCCATTTAACGCAAGGTTATTGTAGGTGTAGCCTTTAAAACTGATGTTGCGGATGTTGGCATTCAGTTTTGTGGCGAGGGTTTTCAGATCATCGCCGCTACCATTAACATCTGCTGTTAACGTAGTACGCCCTAAGTCGCTCACGTCTATCAGTTTACCCAGGTCAAAATTATAAGTTGCAATTTTGCCGCTGTATGATGGCGTGCCATTTTTGGCTATTTTAAGATTAATGTCCGGATCAAAACGACCCAGTTTGGTCTTAAAGCTGCCATAAGCAATAAAATCATTTTGCAAGCCGGTAAACCGGCCGCTAAAGTTTACGTCACCAAATTTGGCTATGACATCCGGCACTTTTGCATTCGCTTTCCCGCTGAAATTGCTGTACAAATAATCCAGGTCCTTTTTGTTGGTTGCCACCTGCTCAAAGTTCAGCTCCAAAAAGGTATTTTTCCAGTCGGGCAACCCCTTCAGGCTGAAATCGCCTTTGATATAAGTTGATTGCCCGCCCATTATCGTCAGGTCCTTCGCCCGCAGGTTATTTACAAAGCCTTTTATGCGGCCGTCCAGCCCAAGGTCGAATTTGGTTTTATCAAGCCCATCCGTAAAATAGGCTATATCACTTGATGATATCTGCGAGTTTTTAAAGTCGCCATCCATATATACCTTGTCCTCAACATCGTTAAAATCATCAAACGATTTGAACTTCATCCTGAAATAATTCCTCAGGTTCGAATGGTCGGTTTGCAGGTGCATATTAGTTACCAATACCTGGTTAGTATCCACGGTAGCGTGCCCGGCCAGGTTTTTCAGGTAGAAACCGCTTTTAGCTTCTTTTAGCGTCAGGCTGCTGATATCGCCCTTAAACAGGTGATGCGTTACATCCATATTGCCGATTACCGTGCTGAAATTGTGGACATCCACATCATCAAAATTTACCTGCTTCATCAGGGTATCCACCTTTTGGTTTTTATACCTGAAATGCATGTTATTGATAACGATCTTTTCAAATTTCACCGTCCATGGTTTGGATGGAGTCTTCTTTTTGGTGCTATCCGGCGGCGAGTTGAAATAATCGATGATAAAATCAAGGTTGCTTTTGCCGTCCTTTTGCTTCTTCAGGTAAACGGAAGCATTGTCAAGTTGTATTAAACGCAGATCAAGCAGATGCTTTTTTATACTGCCAGGGATAGTAAAGCTGTTGATAGCTACTTCCAGTTCAGGAGTGCTTAAAATTGTGTCCTTGTTTTTATCAAGCACATACAGGCTATCCAGCATTACAGAAGTGAAAGGTTTAAGATAAAGCCCGCCAATGTAGACTTTGGTATGGAGCTTTTTGGATAATGATGCGGCCACTTTTTTTGCAGCCCAGGTTTGCACCGGTTTGTACTGAAAGACAAGCAAAACAATGCTGAGCAATAGCAATACCACCAGCACGATCCCTAACGCTATTTTGAGTAGTTTTTTAATAACTTTGCAGCTGAAAAATTGAAGTTCAAAGGTAAAATTCAAAAATCGTTAATATGTTTTAGTTTTTAAACATATTAACGTTAAGATTTGACTTTAATTGGGGTTGAAAGTTTATTGAGCTTTAACCTTTTGACTTTTTAAAATTGCAAAGTGCCAGTAATACTCGGAATAGAATCATCCTGCGACGAAACATCAGCATCCATTTGTGTTGATGGTGCGATATTAAGCAACGTTATAGCTAACCAAACTATCCACGAAGCCTATGGCGGTGTAGTACCCGAACTGGCCTCGCGAGTACACCAGCAAAACATCGTTCCTGCCGTGCAGCAGGCAATTGCCAAAGCAAAAATTAGTAAGGACGATATCGATGCCGTGGCCTTCACACGCGGCCCCGGTTTACTGGGCTCGCTGCTTGTTGGTGTTTCATTTGCCAAAGCATTTGCGTTGGCGAAGAATATTCCACTAATAGAGATCAATCACATGCAGGCACATGTACTGGCGCATTTTATCGACGAGCCAAAGCCAACGTTTCCATTCCTCTGCCTTACCGTTTCAGGCGGGCATACGCAGATCGTGCTGGTAAAGGATTATTTTGATATGGAGATCATCGGTCAAACCGCCGACGATGCGGCGGGCGAAGCTTTGGACAAAACCAGTAAGATATTAGGCCTGCCTTATCCCGGCGGCCCGTTAATAGACAAAAACGCACGCCTCGGTAATCCCGATGCTTATAAGTTCCCGGAGCCACAGATACCCGCCCTCAATTTTAGTTTCAGCGGTTTGAAAACAGCGATCCTATATTTCATTCGCGACAACGTGGCGAAGAACCCTGATTTCATCCAGGAAAACATGAATGATATCTGCGCCTCTGTGGAAAAACGTATCGTCACCATCCTGCTCAACAAACTCAAAAAAGCAGCGCTCCAATATGACATTAAAGATATTGCACTGGCTGGTGGTGTGTCAGCCAATACAGGCCTGCGCCAGGGTTTAACCCAATTGGGTGGGCAAATGGGCTGGAACACTTTTATCCCGCAATTTCAATATTGCACAGATAACGCCGCTATGATCGCTATTGCAGGTTATTACAAATTTTTGAAGGGCGATTTTGTGGGACAAGACATTGCACCGTTGGCTAGAATGCCTTTTTAATGACTGAATTAGTGAATGACTGAATTAGTGAATGACTGAATTAGTGAATGATTGATTTATTGAATACCATAGTTATTTATAATTTTGCGCGTGAATCATTAATTCAATAATTCATTAAATCAATAATTAATGAGTATTCCATCTATTATCTTCTTTCTTGTCTTCCTGCTGCCATTGGTGGCTTTCTTTATTTGGCTTATGCGCCAGGATAAGCGCAAAGGCGCCGGCGGTCTCATCGTACTGGCCATTATTGTTATCGGCGGTATCATCTATATGTACCTCAAGACTGGCGGTAAGTAGCGTCGCCAGTTGTGAACGGACAGTCTATAAAAAAAGCCCTCCGAAAAGGAAGGCTCTTATAATCGCTATTAAAAATCTGTATAATCAATTGCTGATCGGTGAAATCACCCTTAACAATCGGTGTAATCCTTTTTATTCTGTTTCAACCGGCAGTTTCTCGCCCGTTACCGTTTCTTTGATCTTAACTTCCAGTTCTTCCATCAGTTCCGGGTTATCCAGCAATAATTGCTTAACCGCATCGCGGCCCTGGCCCAAACGGGCGTCACCATAGCTAAACCATGAACCTGCTTTTTTGATGATGTTATAGTCCACGCCCAAATCGATGATCTCACCCGCTTTGGATATGCCTTCGCCAAACATAATGTCAAACTCAGCTATGCGGAATGGCGGTGCAACTTTGTTCTTCACAATTTTAACCTTAACGCGGTTACCCGATACTTCGTCAGAGTCTTTGATCTGCGAAATACGGCGGATATCCAAACGCACCGAAGCATAAAATTTAAGCGCATTACCACCGGTAGTCGTTTCGGGGTTACCGAACATCACACCAATTTTCTCACGCAACTGGTTGATGAATATGCAGCAGCATCCTGTTTTGCTGATGGTGCCTGTAAGCTTACGCATAGCCTGCGACATCAAACGTGCCTGCAGGCCCATTTTGCTGTCGCCCAATTCTCCTTCAATTTCACCTCTGGGTACTAGCGCAGCAACCGAGTCGATAACGATAATATCAATAGCACCTGAGCGAATCAGGTTATCGGCAATTTCTAAGGCCTGTTCGCCGTTATCGGGTTGCGAGATCAGCAGGTTCTCCACGTCAACACCTAACTTCTTAGCATAAAAACGGTCGAAAGCATGTTCGGCATCAATAAAAGCAGCTATACCGCCCTGTCTTTGCGATTCGGCAATAGCATGTATGGCCAGTGTGGTTTTACCTGAGGATTCAGGGCCGTATATTTCTATCACCCTGCCTTTTGGTAATCCGCCTACGCCTAAAGCAATATCCAGGCCGATGGAGCCGGTTGATATTACGTCGATAGGTTCGATAGCGGTATCGCCCAGCTTCATGATGGTGCCTTTACCGTATGATTTCTCCAGCTTATCTAAGGTAAGCTGTAATGCTTTTAATTTTTCTGTGCTGCTCATGTCTGATAATTTCGGATAGCAAATATAAATAAATATTTTATATATACTAATTTATTTAGTAATATTTTATTTTAACTAAACTAATTAGTGAAATACTATTGGGTATAATTTAATTCGATCAAACTTAATCAACGCGTAAACAGCAATCAAATATCTTTATCCACACTACGTTTCTTAAGCTCTTTGGCGATGGTATTCAGCTGTTTTTTCTTCTTCCGATCCTTTGCTTTTTTAGCTTTTTCGGCTTCGATACGCTTCAACGCCGCTTCGGTATGAGTGCGCTCATAATAGCGGCAAAACCAGCTGATAGGGCAAATTTCGCACTTCGGGCTGCGTGCCAGGCAAATGTACCGCCCGTGTAATATCAGCCAATGATGGGCAAATCTTACCGTTTCGGCAGGCAGATATGCTATTAATTGTTTTTCGGTAGCCAGTGGTGTTTTAGCATTATTGGTTAGCCCGATCCGGTTAGCAACCCTGAACACGTGCGTATCTACCGCCATTGCCGGGGCTTCGTAAACTACCGATGCTATGACATTTGCCGTTTTCCGCCCAACGCCAGGCATTTTTTGCAGCTCGTTAAGATCTGATGGTACTTCGCCGTGAAAAACATCCACCAGCATTTTAGCCATGCCTACCAAATGTTTTGATTTATTGTTGGGATAACTTACACTACGGATATACTCAAAAACTTCTTCAGGCGATGACGCCGCCAGCGACTCCGGTGTTGAAAACCGTTCAAAAAGGGCGGGGGTAACCTGGTTGATGCGTTTGTCCGTGCATTGCGCCGAAAGAATAACCGCTATCAGTAGCTGAAAAGGATTGCCGTAATGTAATTCGGTTTCAGCATCAGGTTGATTTTTGGAAAAATAGTCAACAAAATGGCGATAACGTTCGGCTCGGAGCATGCGCAAATATAGTAGTCTTGAGTTCGAAGTTCTGAGTCTTAAGTCATAGAAAAATAAAAAGCCCGGAAGCGCAGTCTTTCGGACTTACGATTTCGGACTTAAGACTTTCGACTTACCGAAACTAAAGCATCGTTTTTGAATAATTCAGGATATTGTGAATAGTTTGCGAACTGGGGTTCTTTTTTAAAAGATCCAGGTCAACACGCAGCGAATGATAAAATATCAAGTCATCTGCTTCCAAATTCTCAATGGCGTCCGACTCGTTCATAGCCTTTAGTTTAGAAGTTTCGTTTAAAGTAGTTGTTGTAGAGGTTTCATCCATACGCTTTTCTCAAATAATTAGCCCTTTTAATTGGTATTACAGAATAGATAACGTATGTAAAAATACAATATTATACCGAAGATGAAATTTTGATGAAATTTTTATTTTGAGAGAGAATCCAGAAATGGATAAACGGCAAAAGGTTATAAATATTGCGGAGTTTAACCTCTTCAACATTTATAACCTTTATAATGTCTTTAACTAACGATCAGTTCTTCAAACTCAATTCTTTGCTCTGCATCATTTTGCGCAGGTTATTCAGCGCATAACGCATGCGGCCCAGCGCGGTGTTGATGCTTACATCTGTTACATCGGCAATTTCCTTAAAGCTCATATCACCAAAATGGCGCATGATCAATACTTCCTTCTGCTCGGCAGGTAAAAGTTGAATTAAAGCTTTAAGGTCCCGGTGGGTTTGTTCGCGAACCATACGGTCCTCGGTGCTTTCGTCATAATGGCCCAGCACATCAAAAATATCAAAGTCGTCGCCGCCGCTAACTATTGGGGTGCGCTTTTCGCGCCTGAAATGATCTATAACCAAATTATGGGCTATCCGGGTTACCCAGGGTAAAAATTTACCTTCCTCGTTATATTTACCTGCGCGCAGGGTATTAATAACCTTTATAAACGCATCCTGGAAAATATCCTCGGCCAAATATTCATCTTTTACCAGTAAATAAATGGAGGTGTAAATTTTTGATTGATACCTGCGGATCAGTTCAACAAGGCCCGCCTCGTCTCCCGCAATGTAAAGATGGATTAGATCCTGATCACTCTGCAATTGAAAATCCATAGACTGCTACTTTAAGCTAAATTTTAAATACTAAACTGTATAAAGTAGAGTTTTGATCTATAGCGTGTTGCTTTATGTTAAAATATTGTTACATCAAATAAAACCAATTTTGGGGTATAAAACAAATAATATTTTCCTCATCGCCCAAAATATTGCCCTTTTTAGCAATATTTAACATTTTTTAACAATTAAATGCGCTGTTCAAACTGTTACCTCATCCGGCTTGTTAGGTACATAAAAGTATTACAATCAGCCGACTAAACCATTTGGAAAGTGCTAATTTTTTTAGGAATTTTGCAGCCGCAAAAGTCTATGGTTGATATACTATGGACAATTGATAAATAATCCATGAGCGCAGAAGCAGAAAAAGATCCCCAATACAACATTATCATCAAGGGTGCCCGGGTGCATAACCTGAAAAATATGGACGTGGCCATACCCAAAAACAAGCTGGTGGTTATCACCGGCATGTCGGGCTCAGGTAAATCGTCGCTTGCTTTTGATACGCTGTATGCCGAGGGCCAGCGCCGTTATGTGGAGAGTCTTTCCAGCTACGCCCGCCAATTTTTGGGCCGAATGAATAAGCCTGATGTGGATTATATAAAAGGTATCGCACCGGCTATCGCTATCGAACAAAAGGTAATCACATCCAATCCACGCTCAACGGTGGGTACGTCTACCGAGATATACGATTATTTAAAGCTGCTTTTTTCGCGCGTGGGTAAAACTATATCGCCGGTTTCCGGGAATGTGGTAAAAAGAGATACCGTCACCGATGTAGTTAACTTCGTCATCTCGTTGCCGGATGATAGCCAGGCTACCATTTTATGCCCGCTTTACCCGCACAATAATCGCAGTTTAAAAGAGGAGTTAGCTGTTTTATTGCAAAAAGGTTTTGTCAGGGTTGAATACCAGGGTGCTATTTCAAGGATTGAAGCCATTTTAGAAGATACCTCGATAGAAAACGATTCAATGAAAATTCAGCTTAAAGCTGATAGTAAAAAAGCGAAAGATAATAAGGTGGATTCGGACGTAATCAAGCCGATGACCGAGGTTAAAATAGTGATCGACCGTATCACAAAAAACGAGACCGATGAAACCATCAGTCGCCTGGGCGATTCCATTCAAACGGCCTTCTTTGAAGGTAAAGGCGACTGTTATGTGCGCTACCAGCAATCCGGCGAAGAAAAAGAAAGTGAACGTTTTTTTTGCGACCGCTTTGAATTGGACGGCATCAATTTTGAAGAACCCACGCCAAACTTTTTCAGCTTCAATAATCCTTACGGAGCCTGTAAACGCTGCGAAGGTTATGGTAAGATCATCGGTATTGACGAAGATCTCGTTATCCCCGATAAAAGCAAAACCGTTTACGATGGTGCCATTGCGCCATGGCGCGGCGAAAAAATGCGCGAGTGGAACGAGGCATTGGTAAAAAGTGCCTTAAAGTTTGATTTTCCAATACACCGTCAATATAATCACCTGACAGAAGAGCAACAACGATTACTGTGGAAAGGGAATCAATATTTCCGGGGACTGGATGCTTTCTTTAAGGAACTGGAGGAACAAACTTATAAGATACAATATCGGGTAATGTTATCACGCTACCGCGGCAAAACTACCTGCCCTGAATGTAAAGGCAGCCGCTTAAGGCAGGATGCTTCTTATGTGAAGATCAATGGCAGATCCATCACCGACATTGTGCTGATGCCATTGGATAAAGCTTTCGACTTTTTCCTTAACCTGGAACTAAACGACACTGACAAAAAAATAGGCAAGCGCCTGTTGACCGAAATAACCAGCCGCCTGTTGTTTTTAAATAACGTTGGGTTAAGTTATTTAACGCTGAACCGCTTATCGAATACCTTGTCGGGTGGTGAATCACAGCGTATAAATTTAGCCACTTCGTTGGGCAGTAGCTTAGTTGGGTCAGTTTACGTCTTGGATGAACCCAGTATCGGTTTACATCCGCGAGATACGCAACGGTTAATTACTGTGCTGAGATCGCTGAGAGATGTCGGCAACACGGTGTTAGTGGTGGAGCACGAAGAAGAAATTATGCAGGCCGCTGATCATATTATTGATATTGGTCCGGCTGCAGGTACGCATGGCGGCGAATTGGTATTTTCGGGTACTTATGATGAGATCATCGAGGATGATAACAGCCTAACCGGCCGTTACCTGGCGCGGAAGGAACAAATTGCTATCCCGTTGATCCGCCGCAAATGGAATGACTTTGTAGAAATAAAAGGCGCCCGTGAAAATAACCTGAAGCATGTGAATGTGAAATTCCCATTAGGCGTTTTGACCGTTGTAACGGGCGTCTCCGGCTCTGGCAAAACAAGTTTGGTAAAGCGAATTTTGGCCCCGGCATTGCAAAAGGCTTTGGGTAATTATACCGGCGAGCAAACCGGATCGTACGACGAATTGACCGGCGATTATAATAAAGTGGAGCAGGTTGAAATGATCGACCAGAACCCGATAGGCCGCTCGTCGCGCTCAAACCCGGTTACTTATGTAAAAGCCTGGGACGAGATACGCAATTTGTTTGCCAGTCAGCCGGTTGCCAAAGCTGCCGGGCTAAAGCCGTCCGCATTCTCTTTTAACGTTGAAGGCGGTCGTTGCGATGTTTGCCAGGGCGAGGGCGAGGTGAAGATAGAGATGCAGTTTATGGCCGACATTTTCCTCACCTGCGAAACCTGCGGCGGCAAACGCTTTAAGCAGCACATATTGGATGTAACTTATAATGATAAGAACGTATCCGAAGTGCTGAGCATGACCATTGATGAGGCACTTGAGTTCTTCCGCAAAGAGCCTAAAATTCTAAATAAAATAAAGCCATTGGTAGATGTGGGCTTGGGTTATGTGCAGTTGGGCCAATCGTCCAATACCTTGTCTGGCGGCGAGGCGCAGCGTATAAAATTAGCTTCGTTCCTGGTGAAAGGAAATAACTCCAATAAAACGCTGTTTATCTTTGACGAACCCACTACCGGCCTGCATTTCGACGATATCAAAAAACTGCTCAAATCCTTCGACGCCCTGCTAGAGCACGGCAATACCATCATCGTTATCGAACACAACATGGACGTGATCAAATGCGCCGACTGGGTGATAGACATTGGCCCCGAAGGCGGTGATAAAGGTGGTCAGGTTGTGTTTGAAGGTGTTCCGGAGGATCTCATTAAAGAGAAAGATTCTTATACGGGTGAGTTTTTGAAGGAACGTTTTGAGCACCCCGGCAATAAGATGAAGGGGTTGTTGGTGGGGTAAAAGAAGTACAAGAGCGATGTCATGTTGAGGCACTCGAAACATGCGGGCAAGGGCCAACGCTCACCCTTCGAATGCCTCAGGGTGACACCCTATGATTTTACTATCGAATGTTTAAATATTCCTTCAGGCAACCTTCATCAATAATTGCCTGTACAGTGACGTAAAACTCCGATAATCCAATGAAACATTTTTTCCCGAGCGCACTTTTGATCCTTGCCCTAATTTGCCTGGTAACATCCTGTAAAAAAGAAAAGCCTGTAAACCCACCGGCCACTGCTTCATACAGAACTTTAAGATTTATCCTTTACACCAACCAGGATTTTTCTGGTAACAACGAGAACATCAGCTTTGCATTGCACATCAGCAATGCCCAGTCAACCATCAAGTTTGATTCGACTGTGTTTTCAGCAAAAGTGAAGGATATTCCAGATAAAGCCCACCAACTGGTTTTTGAAAAGAAGATACCTGACGATGGCACAGCAGTAGCCGCCGATTTCTTTTATACGATTGAAAATGTCGGCATGTCGTGGTATTTGGATACCTGCGCCGCAAATGAAAAAACGAAAGTTATCGAGTATCCGTTTCAATAACAGGCAGGGCAAAATCGTACTTCCTTTTCCCAAATAATCTTCATAGCTTTAATATCCAATCCTAACTCCATTTGATCATGACGCCAAAAATCCTACTCCGCATAGCCTCCGTGGTCATGTTTGTGCATGGCGTTTTGCACACCATCGGTTTTACCAGTTGGAAAACTGATCCCGATAAGCAGAATGTTATCAAAGCGATGAATGGCCCCCGGTTCCCGTTTATGGGCTCCTCAAGAAATATCGCTGATTTTTATGATGGCTTCGGCTACGCTTCTTCAATCGCATTGCTCCTGATCGCAGTTTCGCTTTGGGTGATATCTGATGACGCGAACAACGGATCATCATTAGCCAAAAAAATGACGGCAACGCTGGCTGTCATCCTGGTACTTTGGGGCGCTGACGAGATCATTTACTTCTTCCCGCTGGCGGCAGGCATGTCCTGGCTGTCTGCAATATGCGCTTTTGGGGCGTATTTTGCTTCGGATAAACAGAAAGCATGATGCATAAATCCTGACGCAATTTTTGCGTCACCGAAATATTACCCTACTTAAACCGGCTAAAACGCGCTATTTTGTGCAATATTATTTAGTATTGCAACAATATCTGCCAATATGCTAAATAATGTTAAAAAACATGCCTTGCCGAAATATCAGGTTCCCCTCGCCGTTTTCAGGACTCATCTAAACACAAACTAACACATGAAAAAAAACCTCATCGTATGCGCGGTACTGCTGTTCGCATTCAAAATTTCTAACGCCCAAACCGAAAAAGGAACGCAAACTTTAGGTCTTGATTTTAGCGCCAGTCGCTCTACAAACAATCAAACTACCGCCAATCCCTTTGACTATATCGGATCGGCAACAACAAACTTTACTATCGGACCCAACTACAGTTATTTTATTGCCGATAAGCTGGATATTGGTACCGCTTTAAGCTATCAAACTACAAAGCAAACCTACACAGTGGGCAACGCGAACGACAATGGCGGCTATCCAACAAGTTACAACGACAAAAACCTTAATGCATCGGTGTTTGTCCGAAAATATTTTATGTATAAAAATACGATAGGCCTGCGTACCGGCGCATATTTTACTTATAGCTATGGCGCTAATAATAGCGATTACATAGGCACTTATGCGGCCAGCAGCAGCAGCGGTACGAGCCATAATTATGATGCACAGGTTAAACTCGATTTAGTGTATTACCCAACAAAAAACCTGGGCGTTTCGGCTACCATTGTCAATGCCGGTTATAGTTGGTATAAAACGCATGGCAATAACGAAACCACCCAAAGCGGCGATAATGCAAGCGCAAGCTTTATAAGCGACGGCTTGCAATTATCCGTGTTTTACGTATTCGGAAGTAAATAAATTTTTAAGGCGCAGGGCCGTTGGCCCTACGTTATTTAGTTTTTTGTTCTATCAACGGAAATTCCTTTTTAAGGTCGTTGATCAAAGTAAAGGGTACTTTGCAGTTTTCCTTTAATACAAGTGTGGCATACGGGTTAAAATTCAGCTCAAAATAATCCCAGATACGTTTTTCCTGCACCCTGAAAAATATATCATACTTTTCCTGTATTGCCTCTAACTTTTGTGCAGCCTCTGCCGGTATCTTGATCTTTTGCATAACTGGATTTACAAACTTGCAATAGGAAAGGTGCAAAAAACATGCCCCTCCATTTTTAAGTATACCGCATTTTTCCAGCTGGAAATTATCACCCCAAAAAGGGGATTTTGTAGCGTCCGCTTCTACAAAATGTAACAACGCTTCAGCTCTTTAGTCTATTCTTAAAACCTGGGAAATGAAGACACTATACTTATCCCTTTGCTTGCTATATCTTTCATTTTCTGCGTCGCCTCAACAGAAAAGTTTCGCCAGGTTTTCGACCGGTTTTGTTAGCGGATACCAGGCCCTGCACCTGCCAGACCTGGAGTTGAGTTACGTAAGCGGACTGGAACATATCGGTTCGGCGGAAAGTGTTCAAAAGCAGGTTATTTTTTTTAAGTCGGTCAATACCAAATTGGCTGCATTTGATCCGGCTAAGCTTTCAGCGCCACAAAAAACAGATTACGAACTCATCAAATACGAAACCGGGTTAAACCTGGAACGATTGGCGCTGGAACAAGAGTGGCTCAAAAATAAACCCGCTAAAATACCGGCAGGTGGTATTATCACCGTCCCGAACGGCAAAGCCTGGTATGCTTATTTGCTGAAACGCTGGGTAGCTGATAACATAACGCCCGACCAGATATACCAGTTCGGTTTAGGCGAAGTAAAGCGGGTGCAGGGGCATATTGAGGATATTCGAAAACGCACCGGGTTGAGCGAGGATGAATTCTATGCGCATTTAAAGGATTCGTCTTTTTTTACTTCTGATCCTAAGGAGGTACACCATGCATTTGAACATACCAAGCGTGTGATTTACGGCAATTTACACCGGGTTTTTAACGATACTATAATTCCGCCGCTTAAGATCATTCGCGGCGAAAGCAAGCAATTAGCGCAAACACCCGGTTATTACGACGATAATACATTTTATTACAACCTGTTCGATAAGCCCTATTGCAAACGCCAATACGACTGGCTGTTTATCCACGAAGCGGTTCCGGGGCATCACTATCAGTCATCTATTGCGGCGGCAACAAAAGTTTCGCCCGTCCAGCAGCTTTTCTTTTACATGGGCTTCGCCGAAGGCTGGGGAGCGTATGCTGAGGAACTGGGAAAGCAACTCGGGGTATACCAAACACCTTATGACGAATTAGGCAAATGGGAATGGGATATTGTACGTTCTGTACGCGTTCCGCTGGACGTTGGACTAAATTATTATGGCTGGACGGATCAGCAGGCGCTTGCGTTCTGGAAGAAAAACATCCGGGGACAGGATGATATCGCCATGCGCGAAATAGCACGCATCCGCCGCTGGCCCGCGCAGGTGGTTACCTATAAGTACGGCGCACTACAGATCATGCATTGGAAGGAAGAATTACAAAACAAGCAAGGCAGAAGCTTCGATATCAGGAACTTTCACGATCGTGTGCTGAACCATGGAAACTTGCCGCTGTTTTTGGTGAAGGAAAACGTCAGTAAGTGAGGTCCTTATCGATCTCTTTCAACAGGTATTCCTTTTTATCGGTAGCATATTCCCAAAACATTACCCCGCCAAGGTCATTGCTGCTGACGTATTTGCATTTGTTTTTCACCGACCATTCATCATCGAAAGTGACAAACTGCCGCAGTGAATCGTTATACAGGTAGGCCGCTTTGGCGTCATTATCGCGGTAATATTTATAACCGTTGCGGTTGATGAGGCTGTCCTTAATAAAAGTATAACCACCGCCGCCCGGGCGACGAAAACGCGACGTTCCTGTTCGCACACCAAGGATGCCTTTTACCGAATCAGCAGCTATTAACGTATGACCGTAAAAAGCTACCCCAACTACCAGTTTGTTTGCCGGAACACCTGCTGCCTCAAAATCCTTAACGGCAAAATCGGCTGAACAAAGCGTTTTGTAACCCTTTGAGGCATATAGATTAGTGTGATGTAATATGATATGCAGGCTGTCTTGCGCCAGGTCGTAGGTCATCAGGCTTACGAAGTCGAGGTATTTTGCAACCTGGCCCATTTCGGTCAACTTCAGGAAGCGGTTAAAACCGCCAACCGCAGCCGTTAATTGTAATTTGCGGCCGCTTTGTTTTTCAAGTGTATCGAGGTCGAGACGGAGCTTTTGAAACATCAGGGTATAGTTGTGCTTGTCTTCAACCCGAAAGATATTGCCTGCGCCGATATCGTTTGGATATTCCCAGTCGATGTCAACGCCATCCAGGTTGTATTTCCTGACGATCGCTACCGCGCTGGCGGCAAAAGCCTCACGCGCAGTATCGGTAAATACCGCATCCGAGAAAAACCGGCTGCCGCCCCAGCCGCCTATCGAGATCAATACCTTCAGGTTAGGGTTGTCTTTTTTGAGCTTAAGAAGATTATGAAAATTCACGGTGTCGGTTTTCTCATGCTCCAAATAAGCCCGGTTGTTTTTGATCACTACGAACGCATAATTGATATGTGTAAGCATTTTCGCGTGAACCATCGCGGTATCGTAAAGCCCGTGATAGCCGCCAACGTAACCGATAATAACATGCTTTTTAACTTTCGATTGCGCGTAGACGAAGGTAGATAGCGACAGGATCGACCCGATAAATAAGAGAGAGTATATTCTTTTCATATCAATAGCCAAATTAATTATTCCTTGTAGATACGCCCGATCATCGGGTCGTCAAATATCACTTTCTTCAATTTTTCCATATCGAAAGCGCCCTCTTTGGCGTAGATGATCTTGCCGCCCGGTTCAATGATGATGGTATAAGGTAAAGCGCCTTGCCATTTAGGATCGATAGCTTCTATCATTTTGTATTTGCTGTCGCCCGAATAAATATAATTCAATCCTGAAACCCGTTTCTTTTCCAGGAAGGCCAGGGCCTTGTTTTGATTAATTAACTCATCCGAACTGATAGTTACCAATTGCAGCCCGCGGTCACGGTACAGGTGATTGATGGTGACCAGGTCCGGGAACTCCTGCACACAAGGCACACACCAGGTGGCCCATACGTTGATCAGCCTTAATTTATCGGTTTTGTTTTGCAACAGGTCCTTTATACCAGCGGCATTGATCGAATCCAGCTTCACCGGCTCTTTGGCCCATTGTATCTCAGCTTTTTGTATCCAGTCTTTTTTCGCTATCCATTTGATAGAACAGCCAAAAACTTTGGTGGTAGCAACGGGCACTTCCTTGCCGGCTAACAGGGCTTCGATGGCATTGCGGGCATCATTACTGGCAGGTGTTTTGGCCGGGTTTTCCATATCATCAATCCGTCCCTGGTAACGCAGTTTGCGTGCCTGGTCAAAAATAAATACGTGCGGTGTGGTCACCGGGCCGTATTTGTTGGATGCTATTTCGGTAGCGCCATCGTACAGGTAAGGGAAATTAAAACCTATTTGCTTAGCCCTGATCTTCATTTCGGCAAAAGAATCGCCTACGTCGCTATAACCTAATTCATCCAATCGCAATGAGGAAGGATTATTGGGATTGATAGCCACCACCCGTACACCTTTTGACCCATAATCACTTGTTAATTTGATGATGCGGTGCTCATAAGCCTGCGAAGTAGGGCAGTGGTTACACATAAACACAACCACCAGCACTTTGGCATTTTTAAAGGAGGCAAGGGTATAAGTTTTACCATCTACGCCCTGTAGCTTAAAGTCGGGTGCCTGAGCGCCAATAGCCAGGGTTTTATGGTCGTCCAAACCAAATGCAAAGAAGGTTGCAAACAACAGAAAGCAAAGCAGGGTGCTCTTTTTCATTTTCAGGGTAAAAATGGCTTATTAGGATATAAAAATATGTATCCTGAATCAAATACCGCCTATTTTTATAATCAATTTATCAATTATACAGCATTTCCGGCGTTATCAATTTCTTGTCGGTCGTTCCCGGCGCTATTACATACATACGCAACGTCGTCAACGGCCTGCGGCGCGAGCCGGGTATAGGGGCGGTATAAAAACATTTCACCGTTATTTTATGAAAACCTTTTAATAGCGACAAAGCACCCTGCTGGTCTTCTATTTTATTGCCGTCGATAAGCAACTGTGTATCGGTGTAATTAGCTAATGAGAAATTATAAACACCATCAGCGGCAAGTGAAATATAACCATTGTAAACAACGCCCGCATTCGGGTAAGTCTTCCTGAAATTGGCTGTTTCCAGTGTTTTAGCTATTCCGCTATCAACCGGCTGCGCATATTCGGGTTGATCGGGCGAAGTAAAGATGCCCTTCATCAAGGTGTATTTTAATCCCAAACTATCGCGGGTATAGTTGACAGCCGGTACCGGTGCCTGGTTAAACATTACCGTGCTGGTAGGCAAACTGCGCCTGCCGGATGGTGTGATTGCCACCGTTTTAAACGTGCGTTTTTCACCCGGCGGCACGTTGATGGTGACAGGTGCATCGTAACCCCAATCTGTATCCAGCGGGTCGCGGCCGTTGAAAGTATAATGGATCGTCGCTCCCGGAACTACCGAGAACGGCGTCATTGTAAACTGGGCGCCTATCTGCATGGTGTCTATTACTGCAAAGGCTGTAGGCACACGGTAATTATAATGCATGGCGTCCAGCCGGGCGAAATGTTTGGCTAGCCGGACTTCCGAGAATTCTTTATAGTCTTTTTTCGACGGATCGCTCCAGGCTACTTCCGAAATGGCAAACAGGCGTGGCAGTATCTGGTATTGCAGCTTTGCAACCGTAGGCACATATTCGGTCCATAAATTGCCTTGTACGCCGATGATATATTTTTTCTCGTCTTCCGTCAGCACTTTCGGCACGGGATCGTAATTGTAAGTCTCCGGCAATTCAGCATAACGACCAAAGGAAACCGGCTCCAATGGGGAGCGGCTTTGGTAATGGTCCATATACATACCGGTGGTTTGCGGCGTCATGATCACATTATGGTGCTGCTGTGCGGCGGTAATACCACCCTGCTCGCCGGTCCAACTCATTACGGTAGCATTTGGCGCAAGGCCGCCTTGCAATATCTCGTCCCAGCCGATGATGCTGCGGCCTTTCGAATTCAAAAACTTCTCTATCCGCTGGATGAAATAGCTTTGCAGCTCATTCTCATCTTTCAGGTTCAATTGTTTGATCAGCGCCTGGCAAAAAGCTGATTCTTTCCAGGGTTGTTTATTGGCTTCATCACCGCCGATATGGATATATTTACTTGGGAAAAGTGCCATAACTTCGGTCAATACATTCTCCAAAAAGGTAAATGTTTCTTCGGTAGGACAATACAGGCCGCCCGTTCTGGCCGGCTTTTTTACAGATGTATCGGGCGTGCATTGCAATTCAGGATAGGCCCTTATAGCTGCGTCCGAGTGAGCGGGCATTTCTATTTCAGGTCTTACGTTGATATATCTTTCAGCAGCATACTTAACTACCTCGCGTATTTCATCCTGTGTATAAAAGCCACTGTAAGGCGTATTGTCCGGCCAGTCGCGATTGCTGCCGAACATCGGCATGATACGAGTGCCCCCTACTTCGGTTAGCTTGGGATATTTCTTGATCTCGATACGCCAGCCTGCGCCGTCAACCAAATGCCAGTGAAAGTTATTGAGTTTATAATAGGCCATCAGGTCGAGTATTTTCTTCACCTCAGTGACATTGAAAAAGTGCCGCGAAACGTCCAGCATCATGCCCCGGTATCCAAACCGTGGGTGATCGTCGATGGTAACACAGGGTAGTTTTACACTCGTTTCAGGACTAACCGGGAACAATTGCATCAGTGTTTGCATTCCATAAAATAAGCCTGCTCCCTTGCCGATGATGGTTACTCTGCGCCTTGTGATGATCAGCTTATACCCTTCGCCTGGCAGGCCGGCTGAACCTATGGATGTCAAAATAACGTTAGTGCCTTTTACTTTAACTTTCCGGTTGTATTTGACGATCTTATTGTTGAAATGCTGGTTGTTGACCAAGAAATCCCTCAATAATTCCACCGATTTATCCTTCGGCTTATCCGCCCGAATGATGGTTGAACGGCTGAACACAAACGTGCCCGGTGACCTACTCAGTGATGCCGGGGCTGGGATGATGCTCAAATTAGGGTCATTATCCTGCGCCAGGGCGCTGCCAGATATCATAAAGATCAACGCCAGGCTTGAAATAAAGCTCAAAAAGGTTTTCTTGGAGGGTTTTAAAACGATCATATTAAAATAGTTAGCAGGTAACAGCTTTGATGGGTATGCTATTATAGGAAATATATTTCGGTATGCCCGATATTTAAAAAGTATGTAATCAGATTAATACAATTAGGCATTACTTTAACACAACCTGCCAATTTATTTGTTGATACTGATATTTATTGTACGTAAATTTAATATTACCAATTATACCTGTTTCTAAATTTGATAGGTATGGAAACTTCTCGGTTTCTTAAACCTCCTCCACGGGTGTTTCTCACCGACGGGTAAAACTGTGGGGATACATAGATATTGTCACCAACGCATGTTTCACCAAAAAACTTAAGCATTATGAAAAGGATTTTATTTTATTCGGCACTGTTAGCCTGTATAATTTACGGCTGTAAATCTTCAAAAAAAGTATCGCAGGCGGGGATATATCAACTGCAAAAACAAATGGTAAGCGGCGGAGGGAAAGACACAGTTTATGCCCGCACTCAAATTAAAATTTATACTAATGATCATTTCATTTATGCCGGTATGGCACCCGATTCATCCGTTGGATTTGGCGTCGGTTCGTATAAAACGGATACAGGCAATACCATCATCGAAAACAGCACTTATAGCAGCCGGACGCTTGACTCGCCGCAGGTTTTTCATTTAAAGATCAACGCAACCGATTCCGGTTATACCCAGGTTATCCCAAACATAGCGACGGTAAAGGCTGTAAAATATGATTTTAAAGAAATATACCGCCGAATTCCGGCAACTGATACCTCAGCTTTGGATGGTTTATGGAAACTGGATACAGCGTATACTGTAAAAGGGAAGGACACTGTAAAGGCTAAAGAAACGCAGTTCAAGGTGTTTTGGGGCGGCCATTTTATGTTCGTGCACCGCTACCCGCTGGATGGTACCGGTACTAAATTTAAGAACGGCTTCGGGTATGGCGATTTCAGTTTAAAGAGTGATACGCTAAGCGAAGAAGACGCCATAACAAGTCATGCTGCACTGCTTAACCACAAATTTGCCATTAAGATTTCTTTTAAGGGCAGCGATGAATACAGCCAGGTGATCAACGACGAAAAAACCAAGGAGCAATCTGTTGAAATATACAGGCGGGTAAAATAGGGATTCAACATTAGGAGAAAAGGCTTCCAGTATCCTGGGCGCTTTTTTTATGGTACTTTTCCCTGGCTACAATAAAATTTGCACGTATTTATATCCCTTGTAAAAAATGACGTTCACAGTGCGATAGCCGTTTCTTGTAAGTTTTAGCCAATTTGCATCCTGCGAATCTGTTTCCTCTGTCCACTCCGGGCCTAAGCAGCTTTTAAAACTTTCAATAAAATAACGTTGTGCCTGCAAAGCGTCTTCATCACTTTTATAATTAAGCTCCTGGTCAAATGCAACATAAGATGACCCCGGAGTTACACTGATGTTTGCCTGTGAATTTTTATAAAATGTAAATAATGAGATATGGTTTATTGATTGTATCTTTTTCTTATCCAATACGTCCATTGTGGTATCAACGACAGTACCTGTTATCTGCATGTATTGTGTAAGCCGCTGCCTCAAAAGAAATTGCAATTGGTCGCAAACTGCTGCATCGTCAGCTATTTGGCCGGATTCAGGTGCGGCTATCATGGTTTTTAAGGTATAGCCTGCTTCATTATTATAATAATATTGCGCGTCACCTTTTGCCCTAGACACTCTTTTTTTGCTTGATATGCGTAAAGTGTATGTACCAGCCAGGTTCGCTTTATACAATAGTTTAAATTCCTCGTATGACGAAGTATCAACATTTATTTTCAATGGGGTTAGGTGGCCGTTAACCGAACCTAAAAGTGATAATGATAAAGGATAAACCGAATTTATTCCTATTTTGGTGCATAGCACATCTCCGGCCCCTAAGGTCACTTTTATATCCTGGTATTGCCTGCCGGATGCGGTAGCCAGGTCGGCGGGCTTTATCTTGCCGGCCAATGTGTCGTAATAAATTCCATGGTCGCCTGTACCGTTCCTTGTTATTTCATGCGCGATATAATTTGCAATAACAGGTGCAGGTTTTACGTTGCCGGCTGCTTTTTTATGTGGCGCTTGCGCAGAGGCCGAAATATATACCAGATTGCATGCAAGAAAAAGGATCTTTTTTATCATGATAAGTTGTGTTTTTTATGAATGGTTATATGTGTTCAATTATGACATTCCTAAAGCGCCAGTAATGTTACCCCGCCGCCGCCGTCAGCCGGTGAATCGAAAAGTATACAGTAATGGAGAGTACCGGAGCCATCATTCATGTCAAAATAATACGCCTCAATGCCATCATCCATCGATTTGTGCCTGGCGTTGGGATATTTCTCTAAAAAGGCATCCTTAACGCTTTTTGCGTAGCCGCCATTGTCAGAAAAATATATGTCAATCATTTTGTCTTCCTTATCTACATTATAAACCTGGCTGAGGCCGCTTGCCTGGAAAGTATATGCATCATCAGCCTTGCTTTGTTTATAATGCAAACTCGTCATGGTCGCAAGGAAGTCTTCATTGGAGGCCTTTAACAGTTCGCGCAAATTGGTTAGGTTTGGTAATATCACTGTTGCATCGGTAATTGTAATTGTTTGCAGCGAAAGAATGTTTTGTGCCCAGGTGTTGCTATGCAAGCAAAGGAAGAGGCAAAGAATTGTGAGTGTCTTTTTCATTAATTAAAAAAGATTCGGTGAATAGTAATCATACTATTCTAAATCTACCGGCTATTTTTATACTAAAAAGTAGTAATTTAATGTGATTTTTAAGCCTGTTTAACTCAATATAACCTTCGCGGTCGTATCTTTTATCGCCCAAAGCATGTCCGGCTAAGCAATGCCGGGTTTGTAAATATTAGTATTAAAATATGGGTATCTTTATCAGATCACCAAAACCCTGGTTAATGAGGCGCTTTGCTATTGTTGCAATTTTTGTAATTTTTTCATACAATTTATATGCGCAAAACATTATCCCCCGGTTTGATAACATTGGCGTCAATGACGGCCTTTCGCAAAGCTCCGTTTATAGTATTTACCAGGATAAAAAGGGTTTCATGTGGTTCGGCACCGCCGATGGCCTTAACAGGTATGACGGGCAAAATATCAGGGTATATAAAATAGATGATAAAAAAATAGCCAATTCCAATTTTATACATGGCAATATTTGTGAGGACAGCCATGGCGACATCTGGTTTTGCAATGAAACGGGGTTATATTATTACGACCCATTAACCGACCGGCTCAATCGTAAAATCACATTTAATAAATACCGTTGGACTGCAGGTATATTTATTGATGATAAGGATGTGTTTTATATACTTAGCCCTTCTTCCGGTATATATGCATATCGTATAAATACGAATCAACTAATTAGTACGGAATGCCTGTTTAAAACACCCTATGATACCTTTACGGCAGGAGGGCTAACCACAAATTTTAAAAATGCAATATGGGTAAAGGCCCCGGGAAATGATGGCATGATCTTGCTGGATACGCGCACCGGCAAGGTTACACTTTATAAAACGCCATATAAATTCCATTCCGCCTTTTATGCAAACGGGAAATTATATAGCCTGCAGGTACCCGGTATTATAACGGTCACAGATACAGCCTTTCATATTTTAGATACTTTGAAATATACATTGCCTAAAAAAAAGGCCTTAATTGTGCAGGCGCTGTACCGGGATCATTATCATAGGTTATGGATCAGTACAACAGATAACGGCTTAATATCTTATAACGAAAACAGGCGAAGCTTTACAAATTACCTGCACGACAATGCAAAACAGAAATCATTACCAATAAATTTATTGTCGGCGTTATGTATTGACAGATCGGGCAATTTATGGGTAGGCACAGACGGAAGTGGTGTTTGCAAATTGGATCTGAAACCTCCGAAGTTTAATTTATTCCCGTTAAGCGAGGGCGATTATACATTTTTGAAGGATTATTTTATTAAATGTTTTTATGAGGATGAACAGGGGC
>JBIOHG010000052.1:0-30448 GCA_044448765.1 Sphingobacteriales bacterium
CCCGGCTTTGTTTTTTAAAGCATTTGTCTTATCCCTGAATTTTGCAGCGATCTGGTCTATCATGGATTTCTTTCCGCCCAAAAACTTCGGCAAATAACGCTTAAATACCTTCGGCTGTATCTTATACCATGGCTCTCTTTCCCTTGCATTATCCGCGTCGGTATCGAAAATAGCCAGCATTTTCACTTCTTTATTCATGGCTTCTAGTTGGCGTGCCATCTCGACGGCGATAAAGCCTCCAATAGAATAGCCACCCACTGCATAAGGACCAGAAGGATTGTGTTTGATAACTTCGCTTACGTAATACGATGCGATTTGCTGTATACTATCCAACGCGATTTCTTCGCCATCGATGCCAACACCCTGCAAACCAAATAATGGCTGCTGCGGATCAACATAATTAGAAAGATCACTAAAATTCAGCACGTTCAGACCAGCGCCATGCACAATATATAACGGCATTTTATTGCCGGTGGGCTTAATTGGTACAATGGATTTCCACTTGATATTTGCGCTACTTTCCTTATCGATAAAAGCACTTAACTGGGCTACCGTTGGGTAAGTAAACAGCGTAGCTATCTGTAGCTTTTTGCCCAATTTCTTTTCAATACGGGTAGTGATCTGAACTGCAAGTAACGAATGCCCGCCGATGTCGAAAAAGTTATCGTCAATACCGATGCGCTGTAATTTTAATACACCTTGCCATATTTCAGCCATCACTTTTTCAGTCTCGGTGCGCGGTGCGGCATAATTGTCCTTGATCTGCTCTTCTGCATCGAAATCAGGCAATGCTTTTCTGTCGATCTTATTATTTGATGTTAAAGGCAATTCTTCCAGTTCCATCCAAAGCGTAGGAACCATATAGTCGGGAAGCTTGGCTTTCAAAAAGTCTATTACTTTTTCACGACTATAGTCACCTTTGCCGACTACATAGCTCACCAGGCGTTTTTTCTTGTCCTTATCGTCTTTGGCTAAAACAACCGCCTGTCTTACCACATCACATTGACCCAAAACACTCTCGATCTCGCCCAATTCAATGCGGTAACCTCTAATTTTAACCTGGTTGTCTTTACGTCCAACAAATTCCATGTTCAGGTTTGGCATCATACGGCCCAGATCGCCTGTTTTGTACATGCGCCCACCTGCTTTATCTCTAAATGGGTCTTTTATGAACGAGTAATTGGTTTTGTCCGGGTCATTTGCATAACCATGCGCTACGCCTACACCGCCGATATGTAACTCGCCTGCTACGCCAATAGGTACCGGCTGTAGTTGATCATTAAGGATATAAAAGAAATTATTGGCTAACGGCCTGCCGTATGGGATGCTGGTCCAGTCTGCCGGTACTTTATCTTTTACCGGGAAGAAATTTGACCAAACAGTTCCTTCAGTAGCGCCGCCAAGACTGATCACTTGTGTTTTAGGGAAAAATTTCTTGATCCTGTCTGGCAGGTTCACCGGTATCCAGTCGCCGCTCATAAAAACCACTTTCAGGGTTTCCTGGATGTAGTCCTGGTCACGGCTTTCAAGCTCTCTCACCACGTAATCCATGGTTGTGGGCACCGAGTCCCAAAAAGTGATCTTATACTTCAGCATCATATCCTTCAGCTTCGGTACATCCATCAATTCATGTTGCTCAACAATGACGATAGAGCCCCCTGCGGCCAGGATGCCGAAAATATCATACACGGAAAGGTCGAAACACATGGAGGTGATGAACAATAAGCGATCATCAGCACCAATATTATATTCATTATTAACCCACAAACAAAGATTAACAGCAGAATGATGTTCGATCATTACGCCTTTTGGTCTTCCGGTTGAGCCGGATGTGTATATTGTGTAGGCTAATTGTGTACTATCTATCTTAAGACCCGGATCTTCAGTGCTGTAAGTATTCAGATCAAGCTCAGATAATTTGATGAACTTATCGGCAGGAAGCAGATCACGCAGCGGATAATCCCCGTCAGCAATGATCTTTATTGCTTTGGAATTTTCGAGAATATATTCCTGCCTGTCGATAGGATATTCGGGATCTATCGGTACATAAGCGCCGCCGGCTTTCATAATGCCATACATGATGATCATCATATCAAAGCTTCTACCGGCTATTAAACCAATGTTATCCGCAGGTTTAGCATCTTCTTCAATCAGGTAGTGAGCCAGCTGATTCGCTTTTTCATTAAGCTCGCGGTAAGTCATAGTCGCCCCATGCTGGCGCAGTGCAATAGCGTCGGGAGTTTTTTCGACTTGTTCCTCAAAAATATCTACAATAGTTTTTTCAGCCGGGTAATAAGTTAGCGTATCGTTAAATTTTACCAGGATATCGTGCGCCTCTTCTGCTGTAAGCATAGGCAGTGCGCCTACTTTACTGTTCGGATCAGCAATTATGGAATTAACCAACTGCAAATAATGTCCTGCCAATCGCTCAATGGTGGTTTGCTGAAAAAGGCTCGCATTGTAGAATATTTCGCCATGTGTAGTGCCGTCAGTTTGAGTTAAAACCAATGAAATATCATTGATAGTTTTTTCTGATGACGAAGCGCTTACTCCATTTTCCGTTAACAAAAACGTAATGTTAAAAAATGGGTTTTGACCTTTTTTATCTTTAGAAAAATGATCGGCAACGGTTTCAAAAGGTATCCGCTGATTTTGATAAGCCTCAACCGTGGTATTTTTTACCCGTTTTAATAAATCGCTGAACAGGTCTTCCCCAGTTATGTTGCTTCTTAAAGTTAGCAGATTGGATGCCGTATTATTTCCTACACAAATATCTTCCTGGCTGCTATAGCGATATAACAACACTTTAAAAGCCGCCAGTAAAACGGCAAATGTATCCGCATCCTGTTCTTTTGCCAGAGCATCAACTTGCTGGGTTAGATTAGCGTCAATTGCAAATTTTATAGCGGAAATACTATTTGCGGTGGCTGTGGTTCTGTTAAAATCGGTGGTCAGCAACAAAGGCGAAACCCCTTGTAATTGATTTTTCCAATAACCTATTTCAACATCGTAAGTTTTTTCATCAGGTAAGATCGTATCCTGCATTTTATGATAAGCGCTTAATAAATACTTGTAAATTAATTACTAAATAAAATTAACAATTAAATACGAAACCAGCTGTTGTAAATGGTCTGTTTGCGTCTGTTCCGTTCGGGCAAAATAAACAATTATTATACCAACAGTTAAATTGTACATTTCGTCAATAGAAAGCTTATACGGAAACAAATAAAAAATGCCTCAAATTTTTCGAGGCATTTGAAATTTTTTATCTGACGGGTCACTATTTGTTTTTCAATAACGATGCTGCACTGGTATCCATGAACCATTGCAGATCGCCATCAGCAGGTTTTATGAGTTGCGCCGGGTAGTTCTCAATATCCCTGCTATCCTCAATTACATGGTGTACCGCCTCAGCCTTCCCTTCACCGTATACCAGGTAAGCAATATGATGTGCCTGGTTTATTAAAGGGGCGGTCATGGTGATACGGTATACGTCCTGACCTTTTAAGAAAACCTCTTTAACAGATGCTGTTTTATCGTGCAAAACGGGCGTATGGGGAAATAATGAAGCGGTGTGCGAATTGTCGCCAAGGCCAAGTAGAACCAGGTCGAAACGTGCATCAAAGCCTGCGAAATACAAATTGATGTCATTTGTATACCGGGCAGCAGCCTCTTCCGGAGAAACGGAAGTGTTAACAGGGAATATTTGCCTGTAACTTAACTCCAAAGGCTCTAGTATAGCCTTTTTGGCCATCAGGTAGTTGCTTTGCGGATCAGTGTGCGGTACATACCGCTCGTCACCGAAAAAGAAATGCACTTTACTCCAATCAACCCGACTTTTAAACTTAGGCGAGGCCAGCAGCTCATAAAGCTTTTTAGGCGAATTTCCACCTGACAGAGCAACCGAAAACTGCCCATGGTGAGCAATTGACGTCACCGAAGTTTCGACGAAGTAATTAGCCAGCCCTTCCAGTACTTCGTCCTCGTTTTTATAGATATTTAATTTCATTATGCTATTTTTTACCATTAACAGGTAGCGTAAACCAGTTAAATCCGTCACGGGCGATCAAAGCTTCCGCAGATTCAGGGCCCCATGAGTCGGCTGAGTAATTAGGGAAGTTTAGGCTCTTTTTATTTTGCCAGGTACTTAATATAGGCATAACCAATTCCCAGGCTGCCTCTACCTGGTCAGCACGCATAAACAGCGTCTGATCGCCCAGCATAGTGTCTAATATCAGTGTCTCATAAGCTTCAGGAGCCTGTTGTGTATATGTACCCTTATAGTCAAATACCATATCCACAACATTTAAAACCATATCAAGCCCCGGGCGCTTCGCCTGAACCTGCAAGCGTATGCTCATTTCTGGCTGTATGCTGATGATGAGCCTATTTTGCTGCCAGCTTTCGGCGGCTTCATTAGGAAATATCAGGTGCGGTACATCCTTAAATTGTATAGAAATAACAGATGACGATTGGTGCATCCGTTTCCCGGTACGTAAATAGAAAGGAACACCCTGCCAGCGCCAATTGTCAACGAAGAATTTGATGGCTGCGAAGGTTTCAGTATTTGATTGCGGGTCAACTTTGGGTTCATCACGATAGGCTGCAACTTCTTTTCCCTGCATCCATCCGCTTCCATACTGGCCCCTTACTGCCGAATTACGTACGTCGTCAGGACCAAACTTGCGCATGGCTCTCAAAACATCAACTTTTCGGTCGCGCACTTCGTCTGCATTAAAACTTACCGGCGGTTCCATAGCCACGTGACAGAGCAATTGCAGCAGGTGATTTTGGATCATATCACGCAAAGCGCCCGAGCCATCATAATAATCGCCGCGCTCTTCAACGCCTAACTGTTCGGTAACCGATATCTGCACATGCTCGATATAATTACGATTCCATAGCGGTTCCATTATCGAGTTGGCAAAGCGGAAAGCCATGATATTTTGCACCGTTTCCTTACCTAAATAGTGGTCAATGCGGTATATCTGGCACTCGTCAAATATTTTCGACAATAGCTGGTTGAGTTCTTTCGCCGTTTCCAGGTCATGACCGAACGGTTTTTCTATTACGATCCTGGTTTTCAGTTTATCTTCAGCCAACTTCGCTTTAGCGATGTTTGATGCGATGATCGGGAACAAGTCTGGCGATACGGCTAGGTAATAGATCACATTGGCCTGGGTTTTCCATTCGGCGCTATGCTTATCTATTCGTTTGCCAAATTCCTTAAAGGTCTCAGCATCTTTTACGTCCGAAACCTGGTAATGGATATTTTTTGAAAACTCGGCCCATTTATTTTTATCAGCTTTCCCGCTGCGCGAGAACTGGTTGATATCATTTAGTAAATTATTGCTGAATTGTTCATCGGAATATTGGGTACGCCCGGTGCCGATGATTGAAAATTGAGACGGCATCCATCCATCAAGGAACAGGTTGTAAAGCGCCGGGGCAATTTTTCTCGAGGTCAGGTCGCCGGTGCCGCCAAAGATGATAAATACGGTAGGATTTGATTTTGTGCTTGAGCTCATGTGTGTGTTTAAAGCTAAAAGTTAATCATTTTTTTTGGTCCATTGTGTGTGAAAAACGCCTTCTTTACCTATCAATTCGTAAGTATGTGCGCCGAAATAGTCACGCTGCGCCTGGGTAAGATTGGATGGCATCCTTTTATTGCGCAAATTATCAAAATAGCTTAATGAAGCCGCGTAAGCCGGTGCTGCAATGCCTGCGGCAATTGTAGCTGACAACACAGTTCTCGCACCTTTAACTGATTCTGAAACTAATTCTTCTACCCCGCTATCCAATAACAAATGGGCCAGTTTAGGATCTTTTTGATAAGCATTAAAAATATCATTCAGGAATAATGAGCGAATAATACATCCGCCGCGCCATATTTTGGCAATTTCATCCAGCTTTAACTCGTATTTGTACTCTTCTGACGCTCTTGCAAGCAGGTGCATACCCTGTGCATAGCTGATGATCATGCTGAAATAAAAAGCCTGCTCTAATGCAACCAGGAATTCTTCTGCGTCTACATTTAATTCAGGGGCCTCTTTACTGTATAACGCCGAAGCATCAACCCTTAACTGTTTATATTTAGACAGGTCGCGCATAGATACTGCTGTATCAATAGTTGGTATCGGCGCTTGTAAGTCCATTGCGACCTGCGAGGTCCATTTACCCGTACCTTTTGCCTTTGCTTCGTCCTTAATATCGTCGATCAGCAAATGATCAGTTCCGGGAGCATTATAGTTGAAAATATCTTTGGTGATATCAAGCAGGAAGGATTGTAAGCGGCCTTCGTTCCATCGCGCAAAGATCTTTCCGATAGCCGTATTGTCAAGTTTTAAACCTGTTTTAAGTATCTCGTAAGTTTCGGCTATCAATTGCATCAAACCATATTCAATGCCGTTATGCACCATTTTAACAAAGTGTCCTGACGCACCCGGACCGATATAGGTAACACATGCCGCGCCATCAACCTTAGCCGCAATGGATTCCAGTATTGGCTTCATAACATTGTAGGCATCCTTATCACCGCCTGGCATCATGCTCGGCCCCCGGCGTGCACCTTCTTCGCCACCGGAAACACCCATGCCGAAAAAATGAAAACCTTTGGATTCCAATTCATCAACCCTGCGGTTGGTATCGGTAAAGTGCGAGTTGCCGCCATCGATGATGATATCTCCCTGGTCAAGTAACGGCAATAATTCAGCTATCACATCATCTACAATTTTTCCCGCCGGAACCAGCATCATAACAGCTCTTGGTTTATTAAGGCTGGCTATAAATGGCTCAACTTCGCTAAATCCCTTCAAATTGCCATGTTCGTCTTCTTTTTCCAGTTGCTGGCCTTTGGTAGCGTCTTTATCAAAACCTGCTCCTTTTACGCCGTGGTCGCCCATGTTCAATAGCAGGTTACGGCCCATAGTACCGAGGCCGATCATGCCAAAATCATATTTAGTATCGCTCATTTTAGTTCGATTTTTCTTTTTTTAATTCTTCAAGGATTTTTTTTGTCGATTCAAAACTGGTATGTTGAAATGCCCTGATACCCAATTTTTGGGCTGCATTAACAAACATTATCCTGTCGTCAAAATAAACGCATTGTTGCGGCAATACCTGTGCAATACCCATCGCCAGGTTAAAGATGCCCGGATCAGGCTTGCGCATGTTTACTTCGCAGGATGATACAAAGGCATCAAAACAATCGTGCAGTTTGAATTTTTTTACCCGATAATCGTTCAGTTCCTTACCTTCATTGTTAATGGATATGATCCTGAAACCGCAATCTTTTCTCCATTCTTTGATCCATTTCAAGGTGCCAGGCAATTCTTTCGACCTTGAATACATGAAATCTTTAAAATCCTCACGCGTAAATTCGCGGGGATGATTAAAAACTACGGTATCCAAATATTCATCCAAAGTAATGCTGCCGATCTCGTACACATTAAAAATGAAATTGTGCAGTTCGTTAACTTCGTCGTAGTCCAGTCCAAACTTTTCAGCCGCTTCTTTTCTCGAATCTCTCCCCCAGCCGTTGGTTAGCAGGACACCGCCGATATCAAAAAATAATATCTTTAATGCTGCCGTTTCCACTTATTGTTTCACTTTAGCTTTTTGATCCTCAATGGCCTGCAGCAATTTTTCAAAAGGCTTATTAAACTTCTCAATACCTTCATCCTCCAGTTTTTGGGTTATTTCATCGATATTAATACCTATCGATTTCAATTTATCCAATACGGCTGTTGCTTCGGCCAGGCCATCTTCCAGAACATTAGCAGCTATACCATGATCGCGGAAAGCTTCAATGGTTTCTAAAGGAACTGTGTCCACAGTATCAGGGCCGATCAACGCTTCAACATATTTGGTATCCTTAAATGCAGGGTTTTTGCTGCTGGTACTTGCCCAAAGCAAACGTTGTGGTTTTGCACCAGCGGCAGCTAATTTTTCCCAGCGGGGACCGCTGAATACCCGTTTATAAATTTCGTAAGCTTTTTTCGCGGATGCGATAGCTACTTCGCCCTTTAACTCAGGTGCACCTTTTTCATCGAGCATTGGGTCAACCATCACATCAATTCGGCTTAAAAAGAAGCTTGCAACTGATGAAATGTGCCCGATGTGATGCCCGGCAGCCAGATGGTCTTCCAATCCTGCAATGTAAGCTTCGGCTACTTCCTCGTAACGTGGTAATCCAAACAGCAGGGTTACATTAATATTGATGCCCTTTGCTATGGATTGACGAATAGCGGCTAAACCTGGTTGTGTGGCAGGGATTTTTATCATTACATTTTTACGGTCAACCAGTTTCCATAACTTTTCGGCCTGTTCTGCCGTTTCTTTAGTTTTTAATGCCAAAAACGGAGACACTTCTAAACTCACATATCCATCGGCCCCAACAACGCCTTCATTGTATACGTCGTTAAACAAAGCAGTCGCATTTTGAATATCGGTTATCGCAAGACCGAAGAACAGTTCTTCATTGCTATCGGTTGTATCTGCCAGTTCGCTTATTTGGCTATCGTAATCAGAACTGCTTGTTATCGCCTTTTCAAATATGGCAGGGTTAGAGGTAACTCCCCTTATACCATCTTCATCGATCAGTTTTTTTAATTTACCGGATCCGATAATGTCACGATCTATAAAGTCCAGCCAAATACTTTGGCCGAAACTATGTATCTTTTTTACTCTATTTTCCATTGTCAAATGATTTTTAATTTATGTGTTAAAGTTAGTCACTATATTATTTACGCAACTAAAACTTCTATATTGTATCCTATAAAAAGCCCGCTTTCAATTACCCCGGTTATCGATTTTATCCGTTGTTCCATCCTTTTATCGATCTCGTCAAAATGGGCATCCAATATCAAATTCCCATTCTCTGTGATCACCGGGCCATCTTTACCTTTAGCCGGACGCAGCGCCAGGCCGGTTGCGCCTATCTTTTTTAATTGTTCTTCTACATGCAACAAAGCCTGCGGAAAAACTTCTATCGGCACAGGGAAATTAGTGCCGAGTTTGTTAACCATTTTCGACTCGTCAACCAAAATATAGTTTACCGCACTCGAACTGATCATCATTTTCTCTTTGAACATCGCCCCGCCCCTGCCTTTTATCAGGCTTTTATCCGGGTCAACCTCATCGGCGCCATCAAATAGCCAGTCGGGCCGGTGTTCATATAAAGTGGTTAAAGGGACACCCAACTTGCTGCAAACCAACGATATTTCAATTGAAGTTGGTATTGCTTTTATATTAAGTTTTTCTTCTTTTACCTTTTTTGCGATGGCGAGCAGTGCCAAATAGGAGGTTGATCCAGAACCTACTCCAAGTATATCGCCGTCCTTAACCTTTTTCGCTATCTCATCGGCCACCTTTTGTTTACCCTCGATATTGATAATATCGGCGGACCAGGTAAGATTATCGATGATGTCGCTTTGCCAATCCATTTTTTTTAGATGTGAGTCCCGATAGCTATCGGGATTAGATATGAGATTTGAGACACTAAATCGGTTACAATAACAGATATGAATTTCAAATTATATTCGTTGTCTCACGTCTCAAATCTATTTTAAAAGCGCCTTTGCTTTCGTAACTACATTTTCAACGGTAAAGCCGAACTCTTTATACAGTTCTTCTGCAGGGGCCGATTCACCAAAGGTGTGCATCGCCAAAATGTCGCCTTCGTCAGTCACATATTTATGCCAGCCAAGCGGTGATGCCATTTCAACTGCCAAACGTTTTTTAATTGACTTAGGCAAAACCTTATCTTTATAGGAGTCCGATTGCTTTTCAAATAATTCCCACGATGGCATACTCACTACGCGGGCTTTAATGCCATCAGCTTTCAGTTTATCCTGTGCCTGCAATATCAGGGATACTTCAGAACCTGTAGCTATCAGTATTACATCAGGTGTTCCGTCGGAATCCGACAATACATACGCGCCTTTTTCCAGGCCTGTTGCTTTACTATATTTATCCTGGTCGATGATCGGTAATCCCTGGCGCGTAAATACTAATACAACCGGGCCATCCTTATGCTCAATAGCCACTTTCCATGACTGGGCAGTTTCATTGGCATCTGCCGGGCGTATCACCGTTATATTGGGAATCGACCTCAGAGAGATCAATTGCTCAATAGGCTGGTGTGTTGTTCCGTCCTCACCCAAACCTATACTATCATGTGTATAAATAAATATAGGGCGTATCTTCATAATAGCTGCCAGACGGATCGGCGGACGCATATATTCCGAGAAGATCAGGAAAGTTGCACCGTAAGGAATAAGCCCTTTTGCGGTTAATGCCATGCCGTTCAGCACTGCCCCCATAGCATGTTCGCGGATGCCAAAATGGAAATTGCGGCCGTCCCTGTGTTCAACTGTAAATGATGTGTACTCTTTTAGATTTGTATCCGTAGAAGGTGCCAGGTCGGCCGAGCCGCCAATTAAAGATGGCAATTTGCCTGCTATGGCATTGAGTACTTTGCCTGATGCCTGGCGTGTAGCCATTTTAGGGTCGGTAGCTTTGAATACAGGCAGGTCAGCATCCCAGCCCTTCGGCAGGTCGCCATTTGCAAGGGCCTCATATTCAGCAGCCAGTTCAGGGAATTTTTCCTTGTATGCTTTAAACAGATCATTCCACTTTTCTTCCAGCGGAGCTCCCTTTTTACCGCATTTGTGATAATAATCTAATACCTCATCAGGCACAACAAAAGATTTGTCAGGATCGAAGCCAAAGAATTTTTTAACCAGCTTTACTTCATCCGGGCCAAGTGGCGATCCGTGAGCACCGGCAGTATCTACTTTATTCGGGCTGCCGTAAGCGATATGCGAACGCACCTTTATTAAGGATGGCTTGCTGATCTCGATCCTGGCATTGTTGATGGCATTTGAAACCGCGTCAAGGTCATTAGCATCGGCTACTTCCTGTACATGCCAGCCATAGGCCCGGAAACGTGCTGCCACATCCTCATTAAAAGTGATGTCAGTATCACCTTCTATCGATATATGGTTATCATCATAAATGTAAATGAGATTACCCAATTCAAGATGCCCTGCCAAAGAGGCTGCTTCCGAAGCTACACCTTCCATCAGGTCGCCGTCGCTGCAAATGGAATATATTTTATAATCGAAAAGATCAAAACCGGGCTTATTATAGCGTGCTGCCAAATGTTTTTGACCGATAGCGAACCCTACACCGTTAGCAAACCCTTGCCCTAATGGTCCGGTAGTTACCTCGATACCATCGCACAAGCCATATTCGGGGTGACCGGCAGTTTTGCTATGCAGTTGCCGGAAATTTTTGATATCGTCAAGCGTAAGGTCGTAACCGGTCAGATATAGAAAACTATACTGCAACATACAGGCGTGGCCTGCGGAAAGGATAAACCTGTCGCGATTTGCCCAATGCGAATTTTTTGGGTTATAATGTAAAAATTGAGACCATAATACGTGACCTATAGGCGCTAATGCCATGGGTGTGCCGGGATGGCCGGAGTTCGCTTTTTGTACGGCATCGGCTGATAATATCCTTACAGTATCTATTGCTAACTGTTCGATGCTTTTGGTATCTGTATTCATATTTAATTCAATTGTTGTGCGAAAATTTATTCTACTAATGTTGGGATCGAGGTTACCAGGTCGTGCCTCTCATCTTTGAGCCATAATCTCGACCCGCCTTTTATACCCTCCTGGTTGGTTGTAATTTTAATGTTTTTATCAAGTTTAAAATGGAGTTTATCAGAGTTGCCCCCACCTATATATAAAGTATCGTAATTGACTACGGTTTTTAAAACTTTCAAAACTTTTTTCATGCGGTTGTTCCACTTCTTTACACCCTCTTTTTGCAAAGCGCGGTCGCCGATATATTCGTCATAGTCCTTGCCTTTTGCAATTGGGTGGTGTGATATCTCCAGGTGAGGCATCAACTGGCCATCAACCAGCAAAGCTGTACCAAAACCTGTACCCAGTGTAACTACCATTTCCAGCCCTTTGCCGCTTACTAATCCCAGGCCCTGCATATCAGCATCATTAACCACGCGGGTAGGTTTGCCTAATTCCTGCTCCAGCTTTTTGCTCAGGTCAAAATCCTTCCAGGCCTCGTCCCCGAGGTTGGGCGCCGTTTTAATTACTCCTCTTTTTACATAACCCGGAAAGCCGACCGATATCATATCAAATTCAGGAAATGATTTGACGAGTTTTTTAATAGCCCCCAGCATATTTTCGGGTGTGGATGGCATTGGAGTTGGGACTTTGTCATAGTCCATTTGCAGTGCACCTTGGTCATTTAAAATGGTGGCTTTAACATGTGATCCACCAATATCGATGGCAAGAAACCTGGGTGATGCGCTCGCGTTTTTTTTCATGAAATAAAAGAGAGTTTATTTTTGGTTTGATTGATTGCAAGGGGCTGTTATTAGTTAGTGTCAAAATTACGACAACAATAGTTTAACTGACGATTTTAGGCTTTGTTTTTTATTTACAAAAAGTAATTTTTTCAAAGCAAAAATTTATCTATACAAGCCTGCGCCCGGGTAGATTGTGCAATATTAATCAAATTAGATTTTGTAGCAAGTATTACAGGGAAATTATATATGATCATATATAAATTTCATACTAAACAAACATCACGATAATGCATCGTACGCCTTGCTAAGAGGAGAAAATTTAGACGTCGGGGGCAGATTCGAACTGCCGTAAAAGGTTTTGCAGACCATCACCTATCCACTCGGTCACCCGACTAAATTTTGGGGCCGCCTTGCGCGGCCCCGCGATCAATTAAAAAAACTAAAAATCACTGTATATTAAATTCTTACTGCTTTACTGATAATACGACGTCCTCAGATGGGAAACTACCCGCAAAGTTTGATTCAATATGGTCATACAAAATTCGTCCGTGTGGCGCTATAACGTAGGTAGCCAATAAGGGTACATTAGTATCAATACCCGAAAACCGGTTCCACATCGGGTCATTCTCTGAATAAATACCAAATCGTTCGGCGATGTCATTTTCTGCATCGAAATAGAAACTTAGAGATAGGTTATTGTCCCAGGCCAATTTTTCGAACTGACGGTTTTTTGCAGAGCTTATGATGAGCAGGTTAGCATCATTTGCTTTGATCATGGGTTGGATCGCATTTAATTGTTTTAACATATCAAGCCCATGCGCCTGCCAGCTTGCAGAATAGAAAGCCAGCACCAAAGTTTTGTTAAGCAATTGGCGTAACGGTACAGCACTATTAGTCCCGACACCGTTATGGAACTGCTGCCAACGGAAGTTATCTTTCTCGAAGATAAAATCGGGAATTATGTCGCCGGCCCTGAAAGGTTTTGGGGCGTACCATGACCGGAAAGCACGGTCTTCCACTGGCTCAAGTTCAAGGCTATCGAACTCAAATTGTCTCGGCGATTTTACTATTGCTAACATATTTTTTGAATACTATAAAGCAAATGTATATAAAATCTATAGATTTTATATACATTAATAATATAATACTACATTAATGTGCTATCGCTCTGATTATCAGCAAGGAAATTTACTCCACTCCTTTTACATTCATTTTAATAATGTATACGGCTTTTGATGCGGTGATGAAAAGTGAGTCTTTATGCTTACCCGCAAAACAAAGATTGGCTGTCCATGGTTCAGGAATATCGATGTGCACTATCTTTTCGCCCTTTGGGTTAAATATGGTTACACCTTTGCCCGTTAGATAAACGTTGCCTTTTTCGTCCAATGTCATGCCGTCTGAACCTAATTCGCAAAACAATTGTTTATCCGCCAGTTTCCCATCGGCCTGAATAGCGTATTTATAAGTTTTATTGGAAGCAATATCTGCTACGTATAAGTATTTCCCATCCGGTGTGCCGACGATGCCGTTGGGTGCTTTCATATCATTCACTACAACTACAGGCGTATGACTTCCTTTCGGTAGATAATATACGTCCTGGCTTGAAAGGTCGGGTGTTTTGCGGGCCCACCAATCGCGTTTATAATATGGGTCCGTAATGTACATATCTCCGTTCGGTGCAACCCAAACATCATTGGGGCCATTCATCAGCTTGCCGTTGTAGTCGGTTATCAACACCGTGATTTTCTTTTTTGGGCTGATGGAGATCAGCTGGTCATGCTCGTCTGCGCAACTGATGAGGTTGCCCTTGGCATCAAAGTAAGTGCCATTTGATCGCAAAGTATTATCCATCCACAGCGTTAATTTACCATCGGCGCTGTACTCCCATATTTGATTATTGGGTTGATCGGTGAAGAAAACGTTGCCTTTTTTATCGACGGAAGAGCCCTCGGTAAAGCTGAACTGTTTGGCGATCAATTTTGGTTTCTCAGTGGCATCAAATAAGCTGCCAGTCTGGGGTGTATCAATAATAGTTTTAGCTTCAACGTAATGGGAAGCAACTAACGCAACGATTATAGCGCAAATTTTTTTCATTTTAACTGTGTTTAGGTTCTTCAAATAATCCAAAATCACTTAAAGCTACGCAAACAGGCGCTTTGGTAATTCTAAGTCTTACTTTATTGGTTTTAATATTTTTATTAAGCCGTATTAGCCGATTACCACCAATACTTGTTGCGCTGGCGATTTGCTCCCATTTTCCGTTTTGCCAGGCATCAACCGCCACCGCATCAATGCGCTGGCCCAACTTTATGTTTTCTCTTAATCTTATGACATTGAATGATTTATATTTTTTAAGATCAAGTATTAGTTGAGGTATGTGCACCTTATCATCCGTGGCCCAATAGCTGTAACGGTCATTATCCAGCAAATTGGCTGGTCCAAATTTCGCAAGGTTGCCTCCTCTTACATTGCTCGCTTTTAATGTTGCGCCTTTTGCCAGGTTTACCGCAAAAGTTTGCTTTAAGATGCCGCCAAATTCTTTCAACTTTGCAACGTCGTCGTCGTTAATCAAACCTCTTTGATCCGGCTCTAAACCAAGGTCAAGACATGCTCCCCGGCCAACACTCATATAATAAAGGTTCAGCAGTGAATCAGCGCTCTTCGCTTTACCATCTTGTGTTTTATGATAAAACCATCCCGGCCTGAACGGCACATCACATTCTGCCGGCATCCAATATTTGCCATCGCGGTGGCCTTCAGTACCTTCGTAATCTTTGGTATAACCGTTACCCGGCATCTTGCCCGAATCCGGCGCATGGGGTGTATAAGTTGCCCAACTGGTTTCACCCGCATGGCCTGCTTCATTTCCTACCCAGCGCACATCCGGCCCCACATCACCAAAAATAACGGCATTAGGCTGTAGTTTGCGTGCTATGCGCCAGGTAATATCCCAGCCATAATAAGTTGAGCGGTCGATTTTGCGTACTTCTTTTGCACCGCCGTAATAACCATCACCCCCATTGGCGCCGTCGTGCCATACAATAAATAATGGTCCGTAATTGCTGTATAATTCCTGCAATTGTTTGCGGTATACTTCGGTTACGTATTCAGGTTTACCGTACAGTGCACTATTCCTATCCCATGGAGAACAATAAACGCCCATTTCCATGCCGAGTTTATTGCAGGCATCGCGGTATTCTCTCAGGATATCTCCCTTGCCATTTTTATATGGGCTTTTTGATATATTGTGTTCCGTAGTTTTGGTCGGCCACATACAAAAACCATCATGGTGTTTAGCGACAATCACTACGCCTTTAAATCCACCGGCTTTGGCTGCGCCAACAATTTGCACGGCATTAAACTGGATAGGATTAACGATCATCGGATTTTCATCGCCATAACCCCACTCTTTATCTGTATAAGTATCCGGCCCGAAATGGATAATACAGTACATGCCGGTCTCCTGCCATTGCAGTTGTCCTTTGGTAGGTAAAGGACCATAGGGTTTTGGCGTTGATTGCCCGAAAACTATTGATAGTGATAAACAGGCAAGTAATGTCAGGATGGTGTTCTTCACGGCAGTGTTTGAATTAAGATGTGCTAATGTAAAGGCTTTTTCTAAAAATCGACTTAATTTTTTGAACGCTGAATGTTTTTCTGCTTAAGTTTAGCCCTTATGAAAAACCGATTGAGATATTTCGCTTTAACGGGCCTTGTTTGTTTGATCGCTAAGATAGTTGTTGCGCAAGTGCCGGTTTATAAAGATATGAGCAAACCGCTCGATGAGCGTGTACACGATCTTGTTTCCAAGTTGACTTTAGAGGAGAAAGTTTCGCTTTTAGGTTATAACAGCAAAGCTGTACCGCGCCTGGGTATCCCGGCATATAACTGGTGGAACGAGGGTTTACATGGCGTTGCCCGCGCTGGCGAGGCCACTATTTTTCCGCAAGCTATAGGCATGGCGGCAACTTTTAATGATAACCTGGTAAAGCAAGTTTCAACTGTTATTTCAACCGAAGCACGGGCCAAGTATAACCTCGCTATAGCCAAAGACAGGCATTTGCAATATATGGGATTAACCTTTTGGACACCTAATATCAATATCTTCAGAGACCCCCGCTGGGGCCGCGGACAGGAAACTTATGGTGAGGACCCTTATCTTACAGCTACCATTGGTTTTGCGTTTGTAAGAGGTTTACAAGGTGACGATCCAAAATATCTGAAAGCATCCGCCACGGCCAAACACTTTGCTGTACACAGCGGCCCCGAAGCTACCCGCGATAAATTTGATGCGATAGTAGATGAGAAAGATCTACGGGAAACTTATCTGTATGCATTTCATGCACTGGTGAGTGGCGCGCATGTCGAATCGGTAATGAGTGCTTATAACCGTGTAAATGGAGTGCCAAATTCAATCAATAAAAAACTATTGACCGACATTTTACGCAAAGAATGGGGCTTTAAAGGCCATGTAGTAACGGATTGCGGCGCTTTGGACGATGTTTTTAATACACACAAAACGCTACCCGGCCCGGTTGAAACGGCCGCTGCGGCTATTAAAGCAGGCATCAACCTGGATTGCTCTACTGTGCTGCAAAATGATGTGATCAAAGCCATACAACAAGGATTATTAACCGAAAAAGAAGTTGATCAGCGGTTATTTGAATTATTGAGGACGGAATTCAAACTTGGCTTTTACGACGATCCGAACAATGTACCCTATCATTCTTATGGCGCGGATAGCGTTCATAACGCATCACATGTAGCTTTAGCCCGCAAGGTTGCCCAGCAGAGTATGGTACTGTTAAAGAACAGCAATAATATATTACCGCTGAGTAAAAGCAAATACGCCAGCATGATGGTTATCGGCCCGAATGCAGCGGCGTTTGACCCGATGGTGGGCAATTACCACGGAGTGAGTAATAAGGTAGTAAATTTTGTAGAAGGAATAACCAACGCTGTAGGACCGGATACCCGTATTGAATATGACCTTGGCGCCAATTATGATGACACCACGCATTTTGGCGGTACCTGGGCTGCCGGCAATTCCGACGTAACTATTGCGGTAATCGGCTTATCTCCTGTTTTGGAAGGTGAAGCCGGCGACGCTTTCCTGTCCAAATCCGGTGGCGATAAAAAAGATCTGAGCCTCCCGCGCAGCGAGATCAAGTTTATGCAGGCATTGCGCCAGGGTGTGCGCAACAAACCCATAATAGCGGTGATCACTGCGGGGAGCGATATCGATGTTTCTGCCATTGAGCCTTATGCGGATGCCATCGTATTTGCCTGGTACCCGGGCGAGCAGGGTGGCAATGCTTTTGCTGATATGCTGTTTGGTAAAATATCACCATCAGGGCATTTACCGGTCACATTTTATAAATCGATCAATGATGTGCCCGATTACCAGGATTATTCCATGAAAAACCGTACTTACCGCTACTTCAGCGCACCGGTGCAATATCCCTTTGGTTTTGGGTTGAGCTATACCTCATTCGATTATCAAACCCAAACGTCACCGGCAGCAAAATACAAAGTGAAAGATACTTTGACTGTTGCCATCCGGGTAAAAAACACGGGTAAAATGGATGGCGACGAAGTCGTACAAGCTTATATCGAGTATCCCAAGATCGACCGTATGCCGATAAAAGAACTGAAAGCTTTCAAACGGGTTTCGGTAACACAGGGCGGTGAGCGATCAGTTACACTCAAAATTCCGGTTGCTGACCTTCAAAAGTGGGATCTCAAAAAGAACGGCTGGCAACTTTACTCCGGCGATTATAAACTGGTGCTGGGCAGCGATTCGCAGAATCCTAAGTTGTCTTATTCGTTCAGGATCAATTGATTAGGTGTCCCACTTTTTGGTGCTATACTTTTTGGAACACCATAATAGTTACAAATATTATCTATAAATTAATTCCATTTGTATTCTAAAGACGAAGCATCTCAACTTAAACAGGCCTTTTGGACAACCTTCGGGCAGTATATTTCCCCGGTTCTGTCTGCGGAGGGTTTGAAGGTTAATTGGGTCAATTACAAAACCGGTATCAGGCACCTGTTTTTCCGGATGGAAGCTGATAAACATTCGGCCACTATAGCTATTGAGATCGCTCACCCCGATACCGGCATACAGGAGTTGTTTTTCGAGCAATTTAGGGAACTGAAAAATATCCTGAATGGTTATCTGAATGAAGACTGGCAATGGGAGCTTCACGTACCCGATAGCAACGGTAAGATCATTAGCCGTATTTATAGACAGATCGATGGCATAAGCATTTATAATAAAAACGATTGGCCTGCGCTCATTTCATTCTTCAAACCTCGGATCATTGCTTTAGATGAATTTTGGAGCGATGCTAAGTATGCTTTTGATAGCTTAAAGTAAAATCACCCTTAATGCACTGGCGGCTTAGACTCACCCCGACATCGCTCAACCGCTCGTCGGCCCTCTCTTCGCCTTCGGTGCAAAGAGGGCTAAAAAGAAATCAAAACCTCAACCCTCTTTACCGCTGGTGGTAGAGAGGGTGGTCGAGCGAAGCTACGACCGGGTGAGTCCACGAAGCGAGGGAAATTTGGACTAATGCCTTAAAATAACTTCACCACACGCCTTGCATTTCTCAATTTTTTTTGCTAAATTTGTTAGTATGAAGCGTTCGGGAAGTGCCGATCTGCCTTTGCATTACGGTTACGTGCCAAAGTGGCTGGCAGAGCGTATGGCAAAGCTGGGTTTGGCTGTGGTGGAGACCATTGTGATGGATTACGGTAATGATGAAATACTGCGGCGTATCAGTGATCCGTTTTGGTTTCAAAGCCTGGGGGCAGTTATGGGGATGGACTGGCACTCCTCCGGCATCACCACCTCAGTAATGGGTGCATTGAAGCGGGCGATCAATCCGCACAGCAGTGATTTAGGCATATATATCTGCGGTGGTAAGGGCAGCCATTCACGTGAAACGCCGAATGAACTCATAAAGATCAGCGAAAAAACCGGCTTAAATGGCACCGAACTGGTTCGCTGCAGCAAGCTGAGCGCCAAGGTGGACAATACCGCCATACAGGATGGCTTCCAGTTATATACCCACAATTTTATAGTGAGTAATGAGGGCAAATGGGCGGTAGTGCAGCAAGGCATGAGTCCGCAAAGTAAAACGGCACGCCGTTATCACTGGCATTCGGAAACGCTTACTTCTTTTGTGGATGATCCGCACACTTCAATTTACGGGCAAAACACTGGTTATATATTGAACATGGCAGATAAAACAGCTAAGCCATCCCGAAATGGCGTGATGCAGATAGCCAATGAGAACCCGCAAAATATGCTCAGCGAGATCAGCAAGTTGGTGATGCCATCGCACCACGAAGTAAAAGCAAAAGACGTTGACCTGAAACGCCTGGGTGCGGTGCTTTGGCTGGCTCATGAAAAACGCCCTGCTGATTTTGAAGAGCTACTGTTGCTGGAGGGCCTTGGCCCGCGCACTTTGCAATCGCTGGCATTGGTAAGCGAGGTAATACACGGCACGCCCTCACGGTTTAAAGATCCTGCCCGTTTTTCCTTTGCGCATGGCGGTAAAGATGGTCACCCATTCCCTGTCCCTACCAAAGTTTACGACGAAACTTTAGGCGCCCTGCAAACAGCAATCCACAAGGCCAAATTAGGCAACAGCGAAAAAATCGAGGCCATTAAACGCCTCCACACCATTGCCGAACGCGCCGAAAAGGATTTTATACCCAATGCCGATTTTGATAAAGTGATCGAAAAAGAACGCGCTAATTCGTGGAAATATGGCGGGCGTACGGTTTTTGGCAGGGCTAAATCACCAGTGGAGATGCAGTTGAAGTTGTTTTAATACTATAGTTGCAAACTACAGGCATATTGGTACGTAGCCGGAGACTACGGACAGCGCAGAAGTTGATACACTATCATATACCCTGTAAAATTAGAATAATTCCAGCAATAACACATCCAATTCCGACAATTAACATGCCACTAACTCCTCCTAACATGTTTGGTGCACCATTTGCTAAGTTTTTAGCCTGAACCCGAGCTTGCCAAATTCCAAATAATATCAATGCTATCCCACCGATTATTTTTAGTATATCCATTCGATTTTAGTTACATTAATAATCTCCTGCTGCCCCCGCCCGCCCCCCGCTGTCCGTAGTCTCTGACTACGGACGGATATGCCTGTAGTCTTCAGACTACAGATAAAAAAACAAGCAGTCCACATCCAAAATCTGGTCAATACCCGCATAATTGGATGCACTCGAATACACATAATCTTCAGCGCGATATACCCAACCCGCTTTTACCGGATTTTGGTGAATATAATCTATCTTCTGTTGCGTAAATACCGGAGAACTTAATTCGACAAAATGATTGTCGTGTTCCCATAGTTGATATACTTCGTTCCGGGCGTGCCGCGAAGCATAATATTTGAATTGGTGCAGCATCCATTCACGTCGGCTTTCGGTATTATTGGCGCTTATATCATCCAAAATTTGTTTCGCCGTATATTTCTTAAAATCGCGCACAAAATCACTGATATTACGCCCTTCATCAACTGAGACAATAAGATGAATGTGATTGGTCATGATCACGTAGGCATGCAGATGTAAGCCTTTATGTTTCTGACAATATTTAAATGATTCGATAATAATATCGCGATAGCATTGCCGCGAAAATACATCGATCCAACCCACTACGGTACAAGTCATATAGTAAATCGCCTGCTGATCGTGGATGATGTAGCCTTTTCTCGCCATGATGTTGTTTTAGGTTTTTTAAAAATAAGCATTGTGGCCTGTAGTTGCAAACTACAGGCATAGTGGTCCGTAGTCGGAGACTACGGACAGCGAAGATTCCTGGTCGTGAAACTTGTAATTGCGGCTCATGATGTGCAAGATAGTAAGCTGAAAGCTTATTATAAAATTACCACGAGTTACGCTACGCTAAACTCGCGGCAGCGTAGTGTGCGCCAAGTGCTAATGCCCTTTTTAGATCAATTTGATACAGGCCTAAACCTTTTTAGATTGTGTTTAAGCATCTTATATATTCCGGGATAGTGATCTTCATTCAAAGTAATAATAACAATACCATCTTTTGCACTATCGCCATATTGCGCCGTTTGAGAGGGTTCTTTAACAACTTCGATGTTTTGGAACCAACCAGGATTTATCCTTGACAAAGAATCCAAAACAAAGAGCTTGTTATGCCTTTTTACAAGAAACAACGGAGGTTTAACCGCCGAGCTGGGGCAGCAGAGACAAACAACAGCACCGGGCGTATCGGGTTTGTTTTGGTGTATAAAGCCTTGCGGCTGTTTTGTGTTGACGCTATCAATTGTATTTTGAATTCTGACCAACGACTTTGGGTTAGGTAGCGAGTTATTACCCTGGCCGGATGCGTTGAAGTAAATAACCGAAAAAAGCAGGATAGTAAGGAAGTTTTTTGTCATCGCGATTTATTGTTTCCTTCAGGATGCATAATTGCCTCTTATTCCATAAAACACCACATAAAAAAGGCGCGAAATTCGCGCCTGATATCCTTTAAAAGTTTGGGTTTGAGTAGAGATTATTTTAGTGATGCCAGCAATTTCTTAGCCGCATCTAAATGCATCTCAATGGTCGGTAATGTTTTTTCGGCAAAACTCTTTACTGCTCCGTCCCTGCTTTCGTTGCCTTCGTTAAATAGTTCTACGGCCTCGGTATGGTCGTTAACCATCATTTGTGCATAGGCTTTGTCAAAATCATTGCCCGAAAGTTTTGCAATACTATCTATCATTTTTACATGCTCCTCATCCAGGGTATACGGCTGATGCACCAATTCGATGCCTTTCAGCGTATCCAGTTTCGCGCCGACGGCGGCATGGTCGGCCACCATCATTTTGGCAAACGCCATCACCTGCGGGTTTTTGGATACATCTTCGGCCACCATAGCTGCGCGCATTTCTGTATGGCCGGCCGCTTCGGCAGTTGTGATAAAATGCAGGCTCATTACATCCACCGCAGTCTCAGCATTGTACTTATTACTAGTTTTAAGATCGTCACATGATTGTGTAAGCCCCAGCAATGATAAAAGCAGGGAACTCAGGATTATTTTTTTCATTTTTAGCAGATTAGGTAATTATGTTTACAACAGTTAATTCAGTTTCATGTTTACAATATGTTAAAGCATTTGAAGACACGCCTTCCATTGGTCTGAGGTGTCTATTTCAGCAAAGCCGATATTTTCCTCGCCGAATCCAAATGCGCCTGCATAACCGGGATACCCCTGCGGGCAAAGGTGTCGATAACGCTTGCTTTATTCTGACTGGCATCTACAAACAAGATAACAATTTTTCCATTGTTCGCAACGGCTGTTTTCATATAAGCCTGGTCGAACTGAATCCCAGAAAGCTTAGAAATGCTGTCAATCGTTTTTTGGTGAGCAGCGCTTATTCCATTGGGTGCCGTTATAGCCGCCGCGATTTTTAGATCCTGCAGTTTTTGCAGCGAATTATTAAGATCTGTTACCAGCTTATTCGCGAAACTAACAATACGGGGATTCTTGGAGGTTGATTGCGCAACAGTTGCAGCCTTTATTTCGGCCCGGCCGGCCTCATCAACAGATTTAATGAATGTTGCGCCCGTAGCGTCAATTTTATCATCCTTTGTCTTTTGCTGGTTATTGCATGATTGGATAGCGAAAAATAACGGCAACGCAAGTAGCAGCAAATATTTGTAGTTCATATCAAAGCAGAATATCGTTATAGGTTTCGAGCGTCAAAAGTAATAATTAGTTGATAAATTAAGCGATCGATCAGGTTAAAAAATCTAAAAAACCAACCACCTTCCTTAACTATGCCAAATTCCGGCCGGCATTTACGATACCATATACAGTACGTATCACTAATTTATTGTACACATCGGTTAAGTCTTCATCCTTTTTCGAATTAAGGCACTGCAATGCATAATGCTGAACAATAACCAATGGCAATACAATACGCTCGCGCACAGCGATAGAACGTTTTTCAACCGGGTATTCTTCCATTAGCACTTTGCTGTCGGTCAACTCCAGTAACATGGTTTTGCTCAGTTCAAATTCATCTTTCAGCATTTTCCAGAATGCACCGAATTTTTTGTCTTGCGCTATATAAGCGGTAACCCTGAAATCAGATTTCGACATGGACATCATACAGTTATCCAGCATGGTCCGGAAAAAGCCCGATTTATCATATAGTTCTTTTACTTCGGCCCATTTGCCTCCTTGTTTCATTTTTTGCAAGGCGGTTCCTACACCGTAAAACCCGGGGATATTCTGTTTCAACTGGCTCCACGAGGTCACAAAGCTAATGGCCCGCAGGTCTTCCAGTTTAAGCTGCGAGCCCGAATTCCGTTTAGTTGGGCGGCTGCTGATATTGATCTTCGAAAGCAATTTGAGCGGGCTCAGTTTTTCCAAATATTCTAAAAACAGTGGATGTTCGCGCAACGCCATAAATGAATCGTAGCTTACATTGGCCATTTCCGAGATCAACGCCTTACTGTCGCTTTTCAACAGGTCGTTATCGTTAGGATTTAGCGCCGAAGTAATACCGGCATTAACAAGTTGCTCCACGTTAAACCGCGCTGTTTCTACTGATCCGTATTGCGAACTAACCGTTTGCCCTTGTATTGTCAATTGAATATGTTCGTTAGCGATCTCAGGGCCCATAGAGGCATAAAAACGATGTGTTTTACCACCGCCGCGTGCTGGCGGACCGCCCCTGCCATCAAAAAATGCAAGGTCGATATTGTATTTGCGGGCCAGCGCGGTTAGTTCAACTTTGGCTTTATAGATAGACCAGTTAGCCATCAGGTAGCCGCCATCTTTAGTACTGTCTGAGAAGCCCAGCATAATGGTTTGACGGTTGCCGCGCCTTTTTAAATGTTCTTTATAAACCGGGTGCACATACAAACTTTCCATTATTTCAGCCGCATGTGCCAGGTCACTCACCATTTCAAACAGCGGCATAAAATCAACATTTAGCGATTCCTTTTTCCAGCCGCTCCATAAAAAGAGGTTCATGAGCTGCAATATGTCTGATGCACGCTGGCAATTGCTGATAATAAAGCGTTGGCAGGCCTTTTCGCCATTCGAAAGCTGAACCTGTTTTACCAACCGGATAGTATCCAGGGTATCTTTTACCATATCGTCAGCATCATCCGGGCAATGAAAATCAGCCTCGTTAAGCGGTATTATTTTGAGTTTTTCGGCCTCACTCAGCGTGTCAAAACCTTTATTCAGCCCGGATTTGATCTGCGATTGCCCGATGCAATAATTAAACACGTTGCGCAATATCCGGCTGTCCTGCCTGATGTCAAGCGTAGCAAAATAGCAGCCGAATAATTGTACCTTCTGTATAAAGCCGTCAACAATGTTTACAAACAAACTGCCGTGATCAGTGATCAATGTTTCTTTGATCGAATTAAGCAACGACAGCATTTCGCTCTGCAGGTCCTTAGGATTGGCCTGCACATTGAAGGCATTTTGATAAAGTAGTTTTTCAAGCCTCGAAATGGTCTTTTCGATACCCCTGAAGGTGATCCTGCGTTTCAGTACCCGGAAATCCCGATAATAACAACGGAATATGATCTGCCTCAGCAGGCTGGCTACCGATGCCGTTGTTTCGGTGGTTACATTCGGATTACCGTCCCGGTCGCCGCCGGGCCAGAAACCCAATTCGAGCACCTGGTGATGGGTATTGTTAAAATCAAATTCTTCTTCCAACTTAGCCTGGATAGCCGCCGCCGCATGGTAGAATGTATTTTCAAGAAACCACACCAGGCTCGATGCTTCATCAACCGGTGTGGGTGAAGTTTTATTAAAGAACGGCGTTTTACCTAATTGCTGCAGTAAAACGTCGATGTTACTCAGATCGTTTGTCTTAAGGGCGTCGATCAAATCGTTCATAATACCCAATACGGTACCCGGATAAAACTGCGTGGGGTGAGCGGTAAGTACCAGCCGCAACGAGAAGTTTTTCAGTTTTTCGCTGATGTCCTCCCGTACCTTATCACTTTGCGCTGCCTGCTGTAAAAGGCTTTGCAGTGATCCGCTATCATCCGTGCGGCCTATTTTATTGAAAGCCGAATCTTCAATAGCATCAAACAACACTACCTGGCGTTCAATATATTGTATAAAACGAAACAGCCTGTTTATCTGTTCCCTATGATCAATACCCGGTACATATTTTTCAAAAAAGGATTCGATGATCTCCGTAGGCGACAATTGCTGTGCGGTCCCTTTTTCGCAATGTGAGCTGAAAAATGGCAGCAAGATCCCGGTATCCTTAACCTGGTAAAATGGCAAGGTTTGAAATAAACTGTTATACAACTCAAAGCGGGTAACAACTTCCTGGTTAAAAGTGGTTTCCTTATTGCTGAGTTTTAACGTTGAAGACATAAAATAGGTAATTGATGGATGGTTGCGAAATATCGCCGTGAATTTAATCATCTTTAGCGTAAAATCCATCAAAAACTGAATAATTAATAATATAAAATCCATATTAATGCAATAATTACTAAAACAGGCGCCAAAGATTTAATTTTTGTAAATTTGCACCGCGTTTTAGCCATCATTATTAAGATTTATGAATCCATCATGAGCCACACTTACAAACAAATAAACTGCTCATGATAGCTTCATCTCCATTGAAAAACAAATTGTATCGATGAAACCTGAGTCGCGGGAAATAAAAAGCTTTTTTTACAGCCAGTATTTTTCTGACGGCTTACGCATCAGTGCCGGTATTTTATTACCTGCGCTTACGCTTAAATTTTTCGGTCAATTCAGCCTGGGCATCTCGTTGTCATTAGGCGCCTTGTGCGTTTCTGTTGTGGATTCGCCCGGCCCGTTGGTTTATAAGCGCAATGCCATGGCTGTTACTAACCTGTGCGTCTTCCTGGCGGCGGTGGCTACCGGTTTTGCCCGGTTAAATGTTTATACTCTCGGCGCTGAGATCGCTATCATCTCCTTCCTTTTCTCCATGCTCGCTGTGTATGGCACCCGCGCAGCGGCCATCGGGACCGGCTCCTTATTGATGATGGTATTCATGATCGAAAACGCCACTCCTGCATCACAGGTGCTGAGCTACAGTCTTATCGTCACTGCCGGCGGAGTATGGTATATGCTGTTTAGCATGTTGTTTTTCAGTATCCGGCCATACCGTGCCGCCCAGCAGGCACTTGGTGAGAGCATTATGGATGTGGTCAGGTTCCTCAAGATCAAAGCTGATTTTTATTTGCCCGATACCGATATCGACGACAACTACCGCAAGCTGGTCTCGCAGCAAATACAGGTGAGCCAGCACCAGGATAATGTCCGCGAAATATTGTTTAAAAGCCGGGTACTGGTAAAGGAATCAACCAATGCAAGCCGGGTATTGGTACTTACCTTTATTGATTTGGTCGACCTATTTGAGCAAATCATGGCTACCCACTATGATTATGCTGAAGTAAGGGAACGGTTTGGTAAAAGCGGTGTGTTAGAAGAAATAGCCCGGGTGTTGCACCATATGGCCTACGAACTGGAGAATATCGGCTTCGCTGTACTCACAAACAGGCGTTACACCCATTCGCATGATTTTAATGCCGAACTGGAGCACCTGAAACTTAAAATTGACGGTTTGGCCGAAGCCGGTACCAGCAACCTGGTATTAAAGAAAATACTGATCAATTTGCGCGACCTCAACCAGAATATTCACAATATTTTCAGCTATTATAATTCCCGCTCATCCAAAGAACTAATCAAAAAGGCCGATGACGTGGAGTTTTCCAAATTTGTTACCCGGCAGGATTACGCGCCTCAAGTGTACTTCGATAATTTTTCCTTTTCATCGGCATCATTCCGGCATGCCATACGGGTGTCCCTAGCCTGCCTGGTTGGTTTTACTATTGCACGGCTATTTATACACGGCCATCACAGTTATTGGGTTTTGCTTACTATTATCGTCATCCTGAAACCCGGTTTCAGCCTGTCGAAACAGCGTAATTACCAGCGACTTTTGGGGACTGTTGCCGGCGCCATCATCGGCATACTCATACTCAAATTTATCCCAAATACGGATGTGGAATTCATCCTGTTTATCATTTTGATGATCGGCACCTACAGCTTTACACGACTAAACTATGTGGTTGCCGTCATATTTACCACGCCCTATGTATTCCTCCTGTTCAAGTTCCTCGGCGTTACACAGATCAGCCTGGTAGAGGAGCGCATCATTGATACCATTATCGGTTCGGGTATCGCGTTTATATCTATTTACATCGTCCTGCCCCGCTGGGAATTTGAAGAGGTACAGCAATACCTGGCGCAGGTGATCCATGCCAATGCCAGATATTTAGCCAGGATAGCCGAAACCATCAGCGGCAAGCTGGTCAGTATTACCGATTATAAGCTGGCGCGAAAGGATATTTATGTCAAATCAGCCAACCTTTCGGCGATGTTTGAACGAATGGCGTCCGAGCCAAAAAGCAAGCAGAAAAATATCAAAGAGATACACAAATTTGTGGTTTTAAATCATATCCTTTCCTCCTACCTGGCTAATCTTTCTTCGGGCATATCCGCAAAAAACCTGCACCAAACTCCGTCCGAAAACATTCCGCTGATGCGTAAAAGTATCGCCATACTCAACGACAGCGAAAAAAAATTAGGCGGCAAAGGCGTGGAATGTACCCTTACAACCACCAAATCTCTCCCCGAAAAACGGCAGCCCTCCGCCGATGAAGCCTTATTAAAGGAGCAGTTAGGTTTTGTAAATAAGATCAGCTATGATATTGCGCGGGTGACGGATGAGATATTAGGGTAACAATTTTGCTTTTTTTTTATCTTAGATATGTGAATAGTCCCAAAATCCTAAAGATAACATTATGGATAACGGTCGTTTTGTTATTGGTTTTGTTTTTCGAATGGCCAAATATTGAAACACAATATAAAGGCGCAACACTTATCGAAACCAGCATCAGTATCGATAATACGCTTACTAATGCCCAAAAGCATATGCAACTTGCTGAAGTGCAAAAGGTTGAAGAAGAACTTAAAGGAGATGTATTGATCGTAAAATACCTTTTGGTAATAGTCACGATCATATTCTTTATTATTCTTGGTCGATTTATTAAATTGAAAGCTGCGCCGATAAAGAATTAGAGTCCGCGGAAACGATAAGGTGGTTATTTACATTTATTTACAACCTCTCCGTCGCCAAATTAGCCAACTCACTCCGCTCCCCTTTTTGCAGCGTAATATGCGCATACAACGGATGCCCTTTAGCTTTATCGATGAGGTAAGATAACCCGTTACTTTCGGCATCCAAATAAGGCGTATCTATCTGGTATATATCGCCGGTGAAAACAAACTTGCTGTTCTCGCCCGCGCGGGAAATGATGGTCTTGATCTCGTGCGGCGTCAGGTTTTGCGCTTCGTCTACAATAAAAAATATCTTGGTCAGCGTACGCCCCCGGATGAAGGCAAGTGGGGCTATGGAGATTTTATCATTGGTCACCAGTTCATCTATCTTGGCCTGCATCTTTTCGTCATCACTGAACTGATCTTTTATGAATTTAAGGTTGTCCCATATCGGCGCCATATAAGGGTCGATCTTTGATTTGATATCGCCCGGTAAAAAGCCAATATCCTTATTGCTTAGGGGCACTATAGGCCGGGTTACATATATCTGGCGGTAATATTTGCGTTGTTCCAGCGCGCAGGCCAGTGCCAGTAGGGTTTTGCCTGTACCGGCATTACCTTGTATAGTCACCAGCTTAATATCCGGGTGCATCAGCGCGTGTATGGCGAAGGCTTGTTCCTGGTTTTTGGGATGAATGCTAAATGCAGGCTGTTCCGTTACCTTTTCCAGCACATTGGTTTGCTTATTGTAAAATGCCGAGGCAGATTTTGTTTTGCCGTGCAAACTATAAAAATGATTGCTTTTATTGGGCAAAATATCCAGCTCGCCATTGCTCAGTACGTTTTGCTTATCCAGTTGGGTGATCAGTTTATCCGGTACTTTGGTCAGGATGGTCTCGCCGGTGTACAGGTCATCCAGGTTTTTGATCTTGCCCGTTTCATAATCTTCTGCGTGCAGATCAAGCGCCTTGGCTTTAAGTCGGAGGCAAATATCCTTGGATACCAATATTACCTTCTTATCAGGATACTCTTCCTGCAAACCCAACGCCGCATTCAAAATACGGTGATCAACCTTATCGCTGCCAAAAATAGCCTCGGCATCGGCCCCGGTTGTTTTCACGTCCATCACCACCTTAAACCGGCCCTTGTCGTTACCCCTGAAAGGCGTCCATTTATTTAATAAGGTTCTGCGGGATACCACATCCATCAGCCGGATAAAGTTACGGGCCTCGAAATTGCGGGTTTCATTACCGCTTTTCATATTATCCAACTCTTCTAATACCTGGATAGGCAGCGCCACATCATGTTCCTGGAAGTTCTCGAAGGCGTTGTGGTCATATAAAATAACCGAGGTGTCCAATACAAATATCTTTTCTTTCCCGTTGGCTGGCATAGGGGCTAAATTAGGGAATTTTGGTTGAAAAGGTTGTATTAGTTGAAGTAGTTGTATTGGATAAAAATTGTAAAATTCAGCACAAGGTAACCACTACAACCATTCTAACTTTTACAACCAATACAACCTTGGAATACCCCCAAAGCGAAAACGGAAGCGTACTCTTGCGAATAGCTTCCGTTCCCTGGCTCTTGCACAACCGTGGTTGTTCAACAGCATCAAGTTTTGTGTAGGTGACCGATCTTCTACTCTCGTTAGCCTTGCGGCTGCAGATTTGGTCGATTCCTCGCTACCGTGTCGCCGTTACTCCGTAAAATACCGTGGTCGGGTTGCAATGCTTGTTTTCTGATTCTTCTTCGTTTCTGCGGCTTGCGCCGTGTTCGTCCGTTTGTTTTCCGCGGCTTGCGCCGTTTTGGTCGTTGTTGTCTGCGGTTTAACCCGTTTCGGTTTCGTTGTTTTCTGCGGCTCGCGCCGTTTCGGTCCATTGTTGTCAGCGGCTTGCGCCGTTTCGGTCCTGTTCTGCTTTCTTAGCCTCACTTTGATTCCGATCGGCTTGCGCCGTCATCCTTTTCGG
>JBIOHG010000053.1:0-30011 GCA_044448765.1 Sphingobacteriales bacterium
ATTTTTTTACAAAAAAGAAAAAGCCGCTCTGGAGTAAACTGAACGGCTTTTTTAGTTATATCGTTAACTAATATGTAATTTATTCTTCTACTACCTCGCTGTTTGGTGTGCTTACTTCGGGTGTTTGATGTTTAAAATAGCGTTTCTGGTTAAGCAGGATCAATATTACGCCAACAGATATGGCGGCATCTGCCAGGTTAAATACCGGGCGGAAAAACACAAAATCCTGTCCTCCCCAAAAAGGTACCCATTTAGGGAAATCTCCCGAGATGAGCGGGAAGTAAAACATATCTACTACCTGCCCGTGAAACAGCGTTCCACCTTGAAATAAAATGCCGTAAAAAGTAGAGTCAATGATATTTCCCAGCGCACCGGCAAATATCAGGGCTACACACATGATTAGTCCGCGGTGATATTTGTGTTTTACCAGGTAAATCAAGCCCCAGCCGATGGCAATTACAGCACCAATGCGGAAAAGCGTTAAAAACAACTTACCGAATGAGCCGCCAAACTCCATCCCGAAGGCCATGCCATTATTAAGAGTATAATGCAGCATGCCGCGGCTGCCCAAAATATGTATCTCCTGTTGCAGCTCCATATGCGTCCGCACCCAGGTTTTGATCAATTGGTCGGCAATGATGATTATTGCAGCAAGTAAAAAGGGTCTGAGATAAGCAGCCTTCATTAATACTGTTTCAGTTTGGCTTCCATGCTCAGCGTGGTATGCGGCACGGCGCGAAGGCGCTCTTTTTGTATCAGCTTTCCGGTCTCGCGGCAAATGCCGTAAGTTTTATTTTCAATACGTACCAGCGCAGCTTCCAATTGCTCAATAAATTTTTTCTGACGCGCTGCCAGTTGATTAATAGATTCCTTCTCCAGCGTAGCCGACCCATCTTCCAATGTTTTATAAGTACCGGCAGTATCATCCGTCCCGTTCGCGTTTGGCGAGCTTAATGATGATGCCAATGCATTTAATTCTTCTTTTGCTATACGCAGCTTATCCAATAGCAACTCCTTAAACTCCTGGAGCTCGGCATCAGAGTACCTGGTTTTTTCTGTTTCTGATTTCATTTATATTCTTGTTATATAGATCAACACTTTGTTTTCGTCAATTATCACTTCTTCGCCTTCATTTAGCTGATTATCAACTTGTACGTAATCGGCTAAAATTTCGGCGCAAATATAGGATAAATTATTATCGATAGATTCAATGATAATTTGCGCGTTTGTATTATAACGTACATTTATCCGATCGGTTACCTCAAACCCCTTCGCTTTGCGCAGATTCTGCACACGGTTAATAAATTCGCGGGATATACCCTCCTGTTTCAATTCATTGGATATGTTAACATCTAAAGCGACAGTTAGTTTTCCCATATTGGCTACCTGCCACCCGGGAACATCTTCTGCGATAATTTCAACGTCAGTTATTGAAATTTCGAATGTCGAGTTCCCAATTACAAATGTTGAAGAACCTGTTTGTTCAAATAAATTCAGGGCGTCCTGATCCATGTTCACTATCGCATCTGCCACTGCTTTCATATCCTTGCCCACCTTTGGCCCGAGCGCTTTGAAATTGGGTTTCACCTTCTTTTTGATGAATCCTGAAGCATCGGTAATATACTCAATAGTTTTGACATTGGTTTCCGATAAAATAAGCTCTTTCACCAGTTCAACCTGGTGCTTAAAGTTTTTATCCAGTATCGGCAGTAATATCCTGGCCAGTGGCTGGCGCACATTGATGCCAACCTTTTTGCGGAGCGCCAATACCAACGAACAAATATCCTGTGCTAACTGCATCCGCTCTTCCAGAGCTTTGTTTACAAGGTCGTTATGATATGTCGGGAAATCAGCCAGGTGGACTGACTCGAATATTTCCTTTTTGGTAACTGCGTTCAGGTCGTTGTAGAGTTTATCTGCAAAGAAAGGCGCTATCGGCGACATCAATTTGGCAATGGTTATCAAACAAGTGTAAAGCGTTTGGTAAGCCGATAATTTATCTGCCGGATCATCAGATTTCCAGAAGCGTCGGCGACTGAGGCGCACATACCAATTGCTCAGGTGCTTATCTAAAAATTCCTGTATGGCGCGTGCGGCTTTGGTCGGTTCGAAATCGGCATAAAACGTGTCCACATCTTTGCTCAATGTGTTTAGCAAAGAAATGACCCACTGATCAATTTCAGGCCGGTCTTTAATGGATATATCTGCTTCGCTGTATTTGAACTTATCGATATTGGCATACAATACGAAGAAGTAATAGGTATTATGCAATGTGCCAAAAAACTTGTTCCGCACTTCATCCAGCCCCTCCATATCAAACTTCAGGTTGTCCCATGGCGATGCATTGCTGATCATGTACCAGCGGGCGGTATCGGCGCCGTAGGTTTCTATGGTCGAAAATGGGTCAACCGCATTGCCCAAACGTTTGGACATTTTGTTGCCGTTTTTATCCAGCACCAAACCGTTTGACACTACATTTTTAAATGCGATACCTTTGTTGCCTACTTCTTTATTAACGGCCTTTATCTCGTCACTTGTTTCGCTCAGCATTACGGCTATGGCGTGCAGGGTAAAAAACCAGCCCCGGGTTTGGTCAACACCTTCGGCGATGAAATCCGCCGGGTAGGCATTTTTAAATGCTTCTTTATTCTCGAACGGGAAATGCCATTGCGCATAAGGCATGGCGCCGCTGTCGAACCAAACGTCTATCAGGTCAAGTTCGCGTACCATGCGTTTGCCTGTTGGCGAAGTTAGTATCACATCATCCACAAACGGGCGGTGCATATCCGTCAGCTTAAAGCCTTTCGGCATAAAGCCCGCTTCTATCGATCTTTCGATCTCCTGCTCCATTTCGGCGATGGAACCAATACATTTTTCTTCACCGTTTTCGCTTCTCCAAATAGGCAAAGGTGTGCCCCAATATCGTGAGCGCGACAAGTTCCAGTCTACCAAATTTTCCAGCCAGTTGCCAAAACGGCCTGTTCCGGTCGATTCAGGTTTCCAGTTAATGGTTTTATTAAGGGCTACCAGTTTGTCTTTTACCGCAGTAGTGCGGATAAACCAGCTATCCAGCGGGTAGTATAATATGGGTTCATCCGTACGCCATGAGTGCGGGTAGCTGTGCTCGTATTTTTTAACGTCAAATGCCTTGTTATCTTCCTTTAGCTTAATGGCGATCATCACATCCGTTTCGCGGAAACCGGGTGCTTCGCGCTCTTCCTTGCTATAGTATTCGCCTTTTACATATAAGCTAGCAAAATCGGTAACCTCATTCACAAAACGGCCCTGCTTGTTTACCAGCGGCACTTCCTTGCCGGTTTCATCCAGCACCATTACAGATGGCACACCATTTTCCTTACAGGCCCGGAAGTCGTCCGCACCAAAAACGGAAGCGGTGTGTACAATGCCGGTACCGTCTTCGGTCGTCACAAAATCAGCCGGGATAACACGGAAAGCATTTTGCTCCAGGTCATCATTGGTAACGTATGGCATCAGTTGGTGATAACGTAAACCCAGCAAGTCGGAGCCTTTAAACGTAGCGGCTACCTTCCAGGGAATTACTTTGTCGTTTTCAACATAGTCCTCAAAAGAGGCATTCTCACCTTCAACTTTAAAGTATTTGGTAACCAGCTCCCTTGCGAGAATTACGCTTACCGGCTTAAAAGTATATGGGTTGAAAGTGCTTATCTTAACATAGTCGATATTTTCACCAACTGCTAATGCGCAGTTTGACGGGAGGGTCCAGGGGGTGGTCGTCCAGGCTAAGATTACGGTGTCCTCAGTTGGTGTTTCAAAAAGCAAAGGCATCAACGGATGCTTTTGGTCGGTTTTGAGATGGAACTGCGCTACAACCGTAGTGTCCTTTACCATCTTATAAGTACCCGGTTGGTTCAATTCATGCGAGCTTAAACCCGTACCCGACTTTGGCGAATAAGGCTGTACGGTATAACCCTTGTACAGCATGTTTTTATTGTAAAGTTCCTTCAGTATCCACCAAAGGGTTTCGATGTATTCGTTTTTGTAGGTGATGTAGGGATCATTCAGGTCAACCCAGTAACCCATTTTTTCGGTCAGGTCGTTCCAAACATCAGTAAATTTCATTACCTCCTTACGGCAGGCCTCGTTATAATCTTCGATGGATATCTTTTTGCCGATATCATCTTTAGTAATGCCCAAAGTTTTCTCTACACCTAATTCTATAGGCAAGCCATGCGTATCCCAGCCGCCTTTGCGTTTTACCTGGTAGCCTTTCAGGGTTTTATAACGGCAAAAAATGTCCTTAATGGAGCGCGCCATTACATGGTGGATGCCGGGCATGCCATTAGCCGAGGGCGGGCCCTCATAAAAAGTATAAGGGTTGTTTGCAGGGCGGCTGGTAATGCTTTTTTCGAAGATGTTTTGCCTCTTCCAAAAATCCAGTACATCCTTGCCTATCTGCGATAAATTAAGCTGCTTATATTCCTTGTACATCAATATGTTCGACCTCAAATTTTCGAGGTTGCAAAAATACGGATTTTTTTTAAGTCAGAAGTCTTAAATCAAAAGATTAGGCCATGTAAATGGCCATTGAGCAAACTATTTTTACCTTTATTCCTTTTACCAGTCATTATAAATGACACTACCCATATGAACAACCTGAAAGAACAATTATATAAAAAGTGCATAGCCTACGTACAGGCGTGTATTAACGATGCCAGGCAGGCTGTTGAAGATGCGCAGGATTCATCAGACGAGGATACCAAAAGCAGTGCAGGAGACAAATACGAAACCGGGCGCGAAATGATGCAGCAGGTAGCCGACAGGGGGCAGGTACAACTGAATGAAGCCAATAAGCTGATGGTAGCTTTAAGTACCATAACTTATAATACAACACATACAAAAGCGGATACGGGCAGCCTGGTGCACACCAATTATGGCAAATTTTACATAGCCATTGGTGCAGGCGCCATTAGCGTTGACTCACAAAACTACTTCGCCGTATCGCCGGCTTCACCTATCGGCGTAAAACTGAATGGAAAAGTTGCCGGAGATGAATTTGACCTTAACGGGAGGGCCTACCGCGTAGAAAGCGTTGCTTAGGCAAGGGTCATATATTTACTGAATTCGTTTTCCAGTTCCCCGGCTTTTGCAATAAGGCTGGTGTCTTTCAGAAAAGGATGCAGATCAGCTTGCGGGCTTATCAGGTTTTTATTGTAAACCTTGCCAAAGGGGAAATATTCGAGCTTAAAGCGCCAGTCGTGCGTCAGAAAAGAAAACACCTGCCGGTCCTCTTTCTCCAACATAGTGTAGTTAATTACCAGGTAATCATCTTTGGGGAGCCGTCTTAATATGTTAAGGATATGCTCGTTGTAATCGATCCAAACTTTCAGGTAATCCTCGGCATAGGCGCGGTAAAATTGCTCTCTCCGTTTTGCTTTCTTATAAATATCCCATTTTAGTTTGCTGAAAAAACTACGTGCTGCCTCAGGTTTATATATTTCTTCAAATCCTCTTTTTAACAGGGAATTTACTACCGCCATATGATCCCTTACAATTACAAGATACTTGGCACCTGGTAACAGGTCCTTGTAAATATCCAGGAACAGGCAGGTGCGGGGTTCTTTCCATCCCCATTGTTCAAAATGATTTTCTTTGACGCCAATAACTGCTTTTAGCTTGGCCAATTGGTATTCGGAAATGCTTATCGACTGATCGTGCACCAGGCCGCCCGGCGACAGGCCATTGCCGGCCAATATTTCCTCGTGCAGCCGCAAGAACTCTACATCCTCATAATGACCCTCTTTATTGCCATCATTAGCTTTTACCAATGATTCGCCCACCTGGAGGCCACAATGATACAGCCAGTTTGTGATTAGGGAAGTGCCCGAACGGTGCATCCCAGCTACGATCAGGGCTCGCGACTGCATTTTCTATCAAATAAAACCCGGGGTATCATGAACTTTATTTTTTTTTATTAATAGCCATTTGAAACATGCGCATAAGTATTGTACATATACTTTTGCTTTACAATATTTTGAATAATGAACGAACGTATCTCGTTTACACTCTCTTTCACAGTTAACTTATCGGTATTGATGTGCAAGTCAGGCAATTCCGGCGCTTCAAAAGGGTCATTGATCCCGGTTAAGTTAGGAAGTTTGTCAGGGTGGCCATCGGGCAATAGCGCGCGCTTGTACAAACCCTTGGTATCACGTTTGATCAGTTCATTGATGTCACAGTCGATATGCACCACTTTGACATTTTTGTACGTCCGTACCAATTCATTACGAATGGAATCATACGGATTAATGGCGCTGATGATGGTAATAATATTGTGTGACGAGAATTTATTGGCAATAAATCCTAATCGCCTGATATTCTCAAAACGGTCTTCCATTGAGAATTTGAGGTCCTTAAATAATTTTTGCCGGTACTCATCAGCATCAATAATTTCGATGAAAATCTCTTCTGCGGCAAGTTTATTCCGCACTTTCTCAGCCAACGTAGATTTTCCGGCTCCTGACAGCCCGCAAAAAAGTAATATCATAGCGTAGTGTTTATTTGGTTTCAGCAAATAATTATCATTACCAATCCGGGGTATCAATGATCAGTTATTTTTATAATGCATCTACAACCCAAATAGTTTTTAAATATTGCTTATATATCACTGAAATAGATGTTTGTATCGATTAATTTACAATTTCATTGTAGCACAAACGCGTAATACTACGTAGCAAATACCGTGTAAACACCCCCCATAAAGCCCGGCCCTATTTCTATTTTTGGCCAATGGCCAATGCCGGATGAAAAAAATCATATTTATTGACGATAGCCCCCTCGACCATTTTATCCTGAAAAGGATCCTGTATAAATATAACCTGGCTTACGAAGTAAATTGTACTGAAAACGGCGAGGAAGTGATCCGGTTCCTGGAAAAAAACAGGCTAAACAAAAACATATTGCCGGATATTATCCTGCTTGATCTGTATATGCCCCAATTTGACGGCTGGGCGTTTTTGGAAAGTGTACAACGGATATATCCATATTTGCTCAAACCAGTACGCATATACATCCTGTCGTCTTCTATCAATCCGCGTGATATTCAATACGCAAAGCAGCTTTCGTGTGTGCAATCGTTCATATTTAAGCCGATAACCAGGGAAGTGTTGGAGCGATTAATGGATGAGGAGGTGGCAAAGGCGAAGTGAAAGGGCTTTTTGACGTCATTCGGGCACTTTTTAAAAAAAATAAATTATTTTTTGGGTAATTGAGCATACATCCTATATTTGCAGTCCCAAAACAAAGGGAGTTTAGCTCAGCTGGTTCAGAGCATCTGCCTTACAAGCAGAGGGTCACTGGTTCGAACCCAGTAACTCCCACAAAGGCCGCCAATTGGTGGCCTTTGTTATTTTACCTAAATGATGCTGTCAGTTCCTGCCAATTGCTAACAGGCTCTTTAAATGCGAGCATATTCGCGACCATCGAATACACATCTTCAGCTTTTTTACCGGATTCCCGTAAATATTTTATTGATGTATCACCCGCCGATTTGGAGAGTTTTTCGCCGGACGGTCCGGCCAGCAGGGCGTGATGATGAAAAGTAACACTTTGAAAAACGCTGGTTTTTAGTTGTGATGAAAGCAAGAGCTGCGCTAAAGTAGAGGGCCACAAGTCTTCGCCGCGAACGACAAGATCGACCCCGAAATGCAGATCGTCAACTAACGAGGCCAGCTGATACGCGGGGTAGCCATCTTTCTTACGAACAACAAAGTCCTGCATATTGGTCGGCAGGTCTGTTTTGAAAATGCCCTGTTGTAAAGTATTGACTGAAATTTCTGTCGTGCCAACAGTTGCCAATCGCCAGCTTGCTTCTTTTGCATCTAATGGTATGCCTTTATCGCGACAGGTTCCCGGATATATCTCGCCGGGGTTATTGAGGCGCACCTGCGTGCGCGAGCACGCGCAGGCAAATACTTGTTCGCTATCTTTCAATTGTTTTAATGCAGTTTGATAAAGCTCTACCCTGTTCATCTGCGAATATTCGCTTTGGTACTCCTCATAATTTCGAGGGCCTTCATGCCAGGGGATCTCCAAAAAATTAAGTGTATCAAAAATATCCTGTACGTATTCCCGGTTCACCCTTTCCCTGTCGAGATCATCGATGCGCAGCAATATTTTTGCGCCCGTTTCGGCAGCTATTGATGCTGTGATGGCAAATGACAGCACATTGCCCAGGTGTAAGAAGCCGCTGGGGGTGGGTGCTATTCGTGTTTTATTGAAATGACGGTTTGAGTTTGGGATGTCCGTCATGGCTCAGTGATAATTAAAAGCCATTCTTTTGCGGTACGATATTGTCCACAAGCTCCACTTTTAAATTTTCAGGCGAGCTGATAATTATTTCGGGCTTGCCATTGTAATTGATCAATACGCCGGTAACGTTAACATTTCTGCCTTTATAGTACTCTTCCGGCTTATTGCTGAATTTATTGCGGTCCTCGCCTTTGATCACGATGGTCAATAACTGTTTGGGATGGCTGCCGCCCATATCCAGCAAAACCATATTGGTATTTTCGATCAGCTTGGTGCTATAAATTTTATCGGATATAGTAACGGTGTCGCCAATATGCTTTGAGGCATCTTTAGCCGCGATTTTAGTTTGTGCCGAGGCGATGGAACAAAACATCAAAATAGATAAAGCGGCAATGAACAGGTTTTTCATGGAGTAAAGTTAGTCAGAAAAGAGGTTTTTCAAATCTGCATCATTTCATTTAACGAATATTTAACAAAGCAGTGTTAAGTTGTCTATAAATACTATTTGATTAATTCAATCAAAAGTTAGTAATTTTTGCGCTATTATTACGTCAACTGAATTGTGAAAAGAAATACACTATTATTCTATATCATCCTCCTGCTATCGGTCGTTACAGCAGTTTATGCCAACCACTTTTATAACGGGTTCCATTTTGATGATAGCCACTCCATTGTTAGTAATCCCAATATCCGGAGCATCAAAAATATCCCACTGTTCTTTAAAGATGGAACTACCAGCAGTGTTTTGCCCCAAAATCAATCATACAGGCCGGTTACCACAACATCGCTGGCCATTGATTACTGGCTCAATAAGGGCTACGATTACCCGTTTTTCTTCCATCTTTCAACCTTTATCCTGTTCCTTGCACAAGGGCTGCTGATGTTATATTTCTTTAACAAGCTATACGGCCAGTCATCGCCTAATAAAAATGTAATTTATGTGGCGTTGTTTGCTGTAGCGTGGTATTTACTGCACCCCGCTATTGCCGAAACCGTAAATTACATTATAGCCCGCGCAGATGTGCAATCGACTGTTGCCGTACTGGCAGGGCTTGCACTTTATATCGGGTCGCCATTTTGCCGCAAAACCTTTATTTACTTGTTGCCGGTGGGTATCGGTATTTTAGCCAAGCCTCCTGCGGTAATGTTTGCGCCTATATTTTTCTTTTATATCCTGTTTTTTGAAGAGGGGATGAGCCTGACTGATATTTTCAAAAAAGCACACTTAAAACAGTTGTGGAATGCCATCCGTAAATCTATACCGGCATTCATCCTATGCGTCGGCTTGTACGAGTTGGTAAGCAAGCTTACTCCCAAAACCTGGGAGCCCGGCGGCAGTTCGCCCATGCATTACCTCATTACCCAGCCTTTTGTAATATTGCACTATTTCGCAACTTTCTTCTGGCCCACCGGGTTAAGCGCCGATACCGATTGGGGCACGTTGGATAATATTTGGAATATCCGTTTCGTCGTCGGCTGCCTGTTTGTACTGGCTATGTTGGTGTTTGCTTTTTACACTTCGCGCAAAGCACTATTAAGGCCTATCAGCTTTGGTATTTTATGGTTCTTTATTGCGCTGGCGCCTACATCAAGTGTTATTCCGCTTGCCGAGGTATTGAATGACCACCGCATGTTTTTCCCTTTTGTGGGATTGGTGATGAGTGTGGCCTGGACCATAGGCTTGTTGGTACTTAAATTGATCGAAAGCAAGGGCTCTTTCCTCGCAAAAAATAAAAAACTGATTTGGGCGCCGGTGATATTATTGTTTATGGCTTGTGCCTATGGCACCTGGAAGCGTAACACAGTTTGGCATAGCGAAGAAAGTTTGTGGCTTAACGTAACGGTAAAAAGCCCCAAAAATGGCCGTGGCCTGATGAATTACGGCAATATTCTGGAATCCCAAGGCAAATATGCGCAGGCACAGGATTACTTTAACAGGGCTTTATCATTGCTGCCGAATTATTCTTTTATTTATACGAACATAGGAACGCTGCAGGAGAAGCAAGGTAATTATGTTGATGCAGAAAAGAACTACCTTAACGGGGTTGTACTTGGGCCACAATATAATGCGCTACATCGATTATATGGCCAGTTTTTGTACAATAGGGGGCGCTACCGCGAGGCAGAAGTTGAGCTCGAAGAAGCGATCGGTCTGTCATCCGCTGACCTGGAGGCACGGCTTAGCCTGATGCAAACGTTTGATGCCCTGGGCGAATGGGATAACCTGAAATTGCTGGCAGCTAATACCCTCCAGTTATTCCCTGACGATACCGATGCGCGGGGTTTTATGGACGATGCGATGAACGGTAAAAACAGGACCGATATGGAGGCGGCAAAAGTACGACTGGCGCCAACTGCCGAAAAATACCTTCAGTTAAGCTTGCAATATTATCAGGATGGAAAATATAATAAATGTATTGATGCAGCTCTGGCGGCTATAGTTTTAAAGCCCGATTATGTTGAGGCTTACAATAACGTTGGCAGCGGGTACATAGCCCTTAAACAATTTGACAAAGCCATCGAACCGCTGAAAAAAGCGTTGAGCATTAAGCCGGATTATCAATTGGCAAAAAATAACCTTTCGATGGCTGAGAACCACCAATCGATATCGGGGCCGAATACGACTACCGCCGAACAGTACATCGATCAAAGCCTCGTTTATTATAGATTCAGCCTGTATAAATTATGCATCGCAGCCTGCGAAAGCGCCCTGGAGATCAAACCCAATTACGACCTGGCGTATAATAATCTTTGCTCGGCTTACAACCGGTTAAAGGATTGGGATGATGCCATTAAAACCGGTCAAAAAGGTCTGCAAATCAATCCCAATAACCAATTGCTAAAGAATAATTTGGCCGAAGCAGTTGCGGGGCAGAAGGCAGCGAAGAAATAGGGTTTATTTTTTCTTAAAGAAAAATGCTTTAATATCCGGTTCCGAATGCGTTATAACGGGTTTCATTAACGTTAACGCAGTTGTCATTAAGCCAGCTTTTAGTTTATTCACACCTTTGTCAGCCAGTATCCTTTCCTTAACACTTGCAAAATCAAGTGTATCGAGTTTGAGTACTGTATCGCATTTGAAGCCATGCTTATCCAAAAGCATTTTCATATTGCTTTCGTTAAAGTAATTCATGTGCGGGCTATGGAAATTGAACTGCCACATACGGGTCATGTTGCTATTCAAACCAAGCTTGTGCTGCAGTGTAGCCATCCGGTAAAAAAATCCGGTGCTCATAGGGATGTTGATGATGAGGATACCATCATCCGCCAGGTCGACTCTCAAACTTTCAACCAGGCTGTTAATATCCGGAATGTGTTCAAAAACATCGTTAAATATGATAAAATCATAGCCGCTTTCTCTTTTCGGACTCACATCAGGGTAGAAACCGTAAACCACGTCGAGCTTGTTCTCCTTATGGTAATTCTCATAAATATGCTCGGGCTCAATACCGGTACATGTAATGTTCCCGGCCTTGCAGGTTTCCAGCCACCAACCATTACCGCTGCCAATTTCGAGACCGGTTAGTTTACCAGGCTTTTCGGCTTTCAGCGCCTTGATGATAGCAGCGAAATTCTTCAGCCGTAGCTGTTTCAGGCCTATATCGCGCGATGTTGATTCCAGGTCCGATTGAAAAGAATGTTCAAACTCGGCGTCGGAATGCAGCAGGCCGCAATTGGCGCATTGATAAACATTGAACCTTAATTTAAACTTTACATTTAGCGAGCTGCCGCAAACCGGGCAGGATGAATGGTCCATAATTATTTCGTATCCAAATGCTTTTTAAACTCTTCTTTCAACAACGCTACTTCCTGCCCCAATTTTTTGTTATCGTTATAGAGCTTTGAAGCTACCACGCTCAAGTGCAGCAGGTATATCAGTATGGCAAAAATAAAGCCTGTAAAAACAAGGTTCGGTGCTTCGTAAACACCGGTTAGCCGCGCCATTACTTCGAGCCCGTTCCGCCAGAAGGCGAATATCATCAGGAACAAGGTACATACCACCCAAACGATGGCATACTCCTCTCGCAGTTTACCTTTAATGATGAGGCGCGAAATGTACAGGAGGAACAAAACGTTCGCTACGATGGTGATGATCTGGATCTTTACCATAATTATGAGGGTTTACGAATGAATGAAAACAACATGGCCAGGCTTACTTTGAAGCAGTAGTACAGCGAGCCAAAGCTGCGTATGGACGATTGACCGCCCTGCCGCTCGGCCATTATAACCGCCACTTCGGAAACTTTTAAGCCGGCTTTTGAAAATACGACCAATGATTCCGGCTCGGGGTACTCATCGGGATAATAGGACGACGCCACTTCGATAGCTTTACGGTCGAACAGGCGAAAACCTGATGTACTGTCATAAACCCGAAGACCGGTCAGCAGCCGGTTAACCCAGTGAAAATAATTGATGCCCAACCGGCGCGCAAATGACGACTGGAAGCCTTCTTTCTCCAAAAACCTTGAGCCGATAACCACATTGGCCCCGGTTTCGAGGTGATGGTTGATGAGTTTTGGCAATTCTTTTGGAGGGTGTTGCCCATCACCGTCTAATTGTATCGCCAGGTCGAAATCGTTATCGCGTGCGTATAAAATACCGGTTTGTACCGCACCACCGATGCCCAAATTGATAGGCAGATCAACAACCGTGGCTTTATGTTTTTTGGCGACTTCCGAGGTATTATCCTTCGAGCAATCATTCACGATCAATGCTTCTAATTGGTAGCCGTTCGGTAAGGTGGTAGACAGTAAGCCGGGCAGTAACGAGGGCAGCGAGGCCTCTTCATTATAACAGGGTATCACGATCAAAACTTTACCAGGCATTTGCAGAAACAGGTATTAACTGGGTGTTAAATTTCAGTGGTGAAATTAATGGTTTTTCTTAAGATTCAATAAGAATTTGATGTAAAGAATATCACCCCAACACCTCCTCCAAAACCTCATGCGACTTAATATTTCCAAAGCCTTCCACATGCAGGGCATAGTATTCTAAGAGTTTGTTGAGCAGGTAGCGGCGTTCATCGTTGCTAAAATTTAACCGGCCCAGGTTTTCAAAATTACATTGCAAAAGGGCTGAAAAATTTTGCGTATGCGGCGGCGACAGGTAATAAAACCCCTCGGGTTTGTAGCGGCTGGAAACACCGTTCTTCATATCAAAAAAGTCCATGCCGGCGGCGGCAATTTGTTCCGGGTAGAAACCAAGATAGCGGCTGAGGCGTACCAAAAACAATAGATGAAAATTAGCCAGACCCTCAGGTTGATGGTCGAGCCACTCAATTGCATTAAATATAAAATCGAACAGGCGCTCATCTGCCGACTGCTGGCGCACAGCTTTATACAAAACCTCGTTCAAAAAAATAACCAGGCTGCTTTTGATCACATCATAAGGTATCGTTTGCAGTTGCGGCGAATTTTTGAGTTCTGATATCCGCTGCACCTGCCCGGTATTTTTATGATAAACCACCATATCCAGCAAATGCAACGGTTGCAGCATATTGCGGCTTATTTTGGCCTTTGGCTTTTTTGCCCCATTAATAATATAGGATTGCAGCCCGAATTTCTCTGTAAACACCTGTACGATGACGCTGCTTTCACCATAATCGGTTGTTTTAAAAACGATGCCCCGGGTTTTATGCAGCATGATGGAGCAATGCTATCAGTTTGGGCAGAAATATCACTGCACCAATTACCAGTGCAGTAATCGCCGTGATCAATACAGCAGCAGCACACATATCTTTTACCCGCCCGGCTTTTTCGTTGTATTCGGGTGATACCAGGTCAACCAGTAATTCAATAGCCGTATTAATAAGTTCTGTTAGCAACACCATCCCGATACAGAGCGAAACCCATAGCCATTCGGCAGTGGAAATATCCAGGGCATAACCTAAGGCAATTGCAACAACAGCGCACACCAAATGCACCCTGAAATTAAGCTGGGTTTTTGTGGCATGGCCCAGACCCTTGAATGCATAACCGAATCCCCGGACGAATTTGTTCATGAACACAAACTTAATTCAAATGCATTGCATTTCGAACGATAGTGAGAACTATCTCTTGAGCGGGATTGAGTCCGGCCATTGTGGGAGCGAAAAAATCTTAAACATCATGCTCAGTTCCCGGGTCGCTTTTTTAAGATTTCTCCTCGTTCCTCGTCGAAATGACATTAGGTTTATTTTTTTAATAGAAAAGCTTCTTAACTTTCACTCTCCAATCATCTCCTATGGATCTCCAACTCAAAAATAAAGTCGCCCTTGTATTGGCTGCCAGCAAAGGCCTGGGCAAAGCATCTGCGTTCGCTCTATCTGCCGAAGGCGCAAAAGTAGTTATCTGCTCACGCAATGCAGAAGAATTAAAGCAAGCCGCTGCAGAAATTCATAAGCAAACCGGTAACCCGGTTGTTGCTATTCCAACAGATGTGTCGGATGCGGCACAGGTAAGATCACTCATCGAAGAAACCGCAAAAGCCTTTGGCGGCATAGATATTTTAGTAAACAACGGCGGCGGCCCGCCATTCGCACATTTCGAAACTTTTGACGACGAAGCCTGGCAAAAAGCATTTGAGCTGACGCTGCTTGCCTTTGCACGAACCAGTCGCGAAGTGTTGCCCTATATGAAAAAAGCCGGTAGCGGGCGTATTATTAATATTATTAGCGGGTCTGCTAAAGCTGTGTTGAATAATGCCGTACTGTCAACCGCGATGCGCATGGGCGTGGTGGGTATGGCGAAATTAATGGCCGATGAATTGGGGCCTTACCAGATCACCATAAATAACATAGCGCCTGGACTAATATTGACCGACCGCGTAAAAGAAGTTTTACCAAAAGACGTTGACGTTGAACAAGCGATGAAAGACCGCACTAAAACCATACCCGTTGGCCGTATCGGCAAGCCGGAGGAGTTGGGTGCATTGGTTGTGTTTTTGGCATCCAAGCAAGCGGCTTATATCAGCGGCACAACAATCTCCGTTGATGGCGGCTCAAGCAGGGCGATTTTTTAAACTATTGTGTAGTCAGAGTTTTTTGTTTGGAGGCAAAAGGAGAATAAGCAACCAAACTAACGATAACGCCTGCATGGCATACGCGAGGAATGTAAGCAAACGTCCGCCGGGCCAATGACTGATCTTGAACAGTATACCTACAAACAGGACTACAAAGCTTGTAGCAAATAAAATAAGCGGGTATCGGAATTTGGCCATTTAGTTTTGCAGAACAGGTTTATCCTTACTGTACTTGCTGTTTCGGCTGTCTGAAATAATTCCCGATCGAAACAATGCCTCCGACATAATCGGCAACGAAAGCCCCAGGAAAAAGCTGCTCCACAATTCAACTTTCGAGTTTTTGGTGAAAATACTTACAATTAACAGACAGGTTCCCAAAACAATGAACACTGTGGCACGCATCAAATTATTTTTCATTTATAGCCTGGGTTTATTGAGTCTTTTTAGTTGCTTTAAGATTTTCAACAATCATACTGATGATGATCACTACAGATGCTATCATTAATCCAATTCCTGCACCCTGCACTAATTCCTTGTATGCGGAGCCTTGCAACGCCGGCAGCACCATCGAAGCGGAAAAAAGGATAATCGCTATTAAGAGTATTAAAATAGTCCGTTTTAATTTACTTTTCATCACTGCAATATAGTTCATTTCCTTCTTATAAAAATAAACCGCGCGGCTGTTCCTTGCTTGTAGCGAAGCGATGGAGTGTTTTTTTGATAAAATAATGCAGATTTGGGACAATATCAATACCTAATACCATCGCTAACGGCTATATTTCTGCCAGGCCTTGGGTCGTCCGGCACGATTTCCATGGTCGGGCACCCGATGTAACCCGCATACCAGTGTATAGCCTCTACGATATCCAAAGCATCTTCAGAGGTAATGTCGATCGTTTCAAAAGCATACAATTTGCCATCAGCACTGCCATATAGTTGTATCTCGTTGCCGTGAGGCTGAAATGATTCACGGTCAAGGCAAAAGACCCTAAGCTTTAACCCGGTATCTCTTGAGTGTATTACATCCCGGCAGGGATTTTTTGGATCGGTGGCCAATAAAAACACATTACGGTTCATGGTAGGTTAACAATATCACTACCCCTTAGTTTCTGTTGGTCGCCAAATAATATTTCAATGCAAATCGTGATGTTCGCCGCTATAAGGGTCTACCCGTTTCAAAACAATGTTTGTTACCGGTTTTACGATCAGCGGTATTTTTTCAACCCGGGTTTCGCTTGTGTCCAATCCAAATGCTTTAGCCTCGGTTTGCGCGATCTTCCTGATAGCGAAGTAACTATTCAGTATAAAGCTATCCTTTATACTGAACTCGTTATTGTACGAAAGGAATTTCTCGATGATCACAAACTGGAAGTCGGCCGTTTGGTTAAATTTCCTTAACGATTCATAACGGCTCAGGATATCCACTTCGTTGCGTTGTACCATATCTTCAACCACTTTCCTGAACAGTACATTAATGCGGGGCTGTATCCTGAAACCTAAACGGAACTCTATCCTGATGATCTTGCCCGGCTCCAGTTCTTCCACGCTATACTCCATGGTGTAAGGGTCATCCATGCGTTCGATGTGAAGGAACCAATAGGTATCAGCCCTTTTCGGCTTACGACTTAGGATAGAATACATGATCTTTTGCTCTATCTGTTTGGCGTTATTGGCCTTGGTGAGATAAATGAGATGTGTAGCGTATTTGGATACGCCCTTATCGGCGCTCAACGCGTGAAGCAGCGGTACCTGGTCTTTCAGGTCGATGAAGTGCAGGAACCGGTTAGTGATCTTGCGGGCTTTGTACCAAACATACATGGTAAATATCAGGCCGAATTCAAACACCAGGAAGAATAGCCTTTTGACGATCTTAACCGAGTTCGCCACAAAAAATGACGACTCGACTGTTACAAAAACACAAAGTATCAGGATAACCAACCACAGGGGCCAGTGCCTTTTAAAACGCATGTAGTATGCCATCAATATAGTGGTCATCAGCATGGCGATAGTGATAGAAAAGCCATAAGCCGCTGTCATATGTTCTACCGTTTTAAAGTATAATATCACTGCGATACAGCCGAAACATAATACCCAGTTAATAGCCGGTATGTATATCTGCCCGCGAATATTGGATGGATACTTAACCGTGATACGGGGCCACAGGTTCATGCTGATGGCTTCGCTTATTAGCGTAAATGATCCGCTGATCAATGCCTGGCTGGCTATAATAGTTGCAAAAGTTGCGATGATAACGCTCGGGATCAAAAACCAGTGGGGCACTATAGCATAGAAAGGGTTTACAGAAGCAAAATCAGGGGCGGTAGCTTGGGATAATACCCATGCGCCCTGGCCCAAATAACTTAATAATAGTGTTATTTTAACAAATATCCACGCCATCTGGATGTTTTTACGTCCGCAGTGCCCCAGATCTGAATACAGGGCTTCGGCTCCTGTAGTACACAAAAAAACAGCACCTAACAGCCAAAAACCACCGGGATGCTCTATCAGCATCGTGATACCATAATAAGGGTTTAAGGCTTTTAAAACCGAGGGGTAATGACCCAATTGCACGGCCCCCAGGGCACCTATCATTAAAAACCAGATCAGCATAACCGGGCCAAAGGCAGCGCCAACCACCTTGGTACCAAATTGCTGAAACATAAATAATAGTACCATAATACCGATGACTATGCCAATAATAAGCCAGCTGCCTGGTATCATATCTTTAGCCAGGGCGGGCACCGCGCTCAATCCTTCAATTGCTGATGCAACCGAAATAGGTGGTGTGATAATACCATCCGCCAATAGCGTGCCTGCGCCGATGATGGCCGGGATGGCCAGCCACTTGCCATATCGCCGTACCAGGGCGTAGAGTGAAAATATACCGCCTTCACCATGGTTATCTGCTTGCAGCGTAATAAAGATGTATTTGAACGTGGTTTGCAGGGTAAGTGTCCAGAAAACGCAAGATATGGCACCGAACACAAAACCCTGGCTTACTGACTTACCTTCAATAAGTAAAGTTTGAAAGGTATAAAGCGGGGAGGTACCGATATCGCCGAAAATGATACCGAGTGTTATCAGCATCCCGGCTGCTGATAATTTTTTGAGATGGTTGCTCATGTAATAGGGGTTGAATAAAAGCGCGCAAATGTATTTAATATCCTAATTCCAAGCAACTTATTTTACACAGCCCGGGGATGGGATACCTACTTCTGGTCGCGTGGTTATACTTTTAATTAAAAATCAATTAATTGCTGCGACCTATTGCCTTATTAAAATATCATTTATTAAAAATAAGGGCTTAAGATTAAAACTTTGTTAAATCTTTAATTTTTTAAAAAACACATTAAATAATGTTCCGGGGAACTAAAAAAGCGCATACAATTGCTTGTATACGCTTTCTATATCAAGTTCTCTATAGATATTATTGGTTTGCGTCAGGCTTTGGCGGGTTCTGCTTTGGCGGCTGCGGCTTTTGCTGCGGACGCTGGTGTTGCGCTTGTTGCTGTCGTTGTTGTGCAGCCTGCTGCTGACGTTGTTGCGCCTGTTGCTGAGCGGCTTGCTGCTGCTGACGTTGTTGTGCCTGCTGCTGAGCGGCTTGCTGCCGCTGACGTTGCTGTGCCTGTTGCTGAGCGGCTTGCTGTTGCTGACGTTGCTGTGCCTGTTGCTGAGCGGCTTGCTGTTGCTGACGTTGCTGTGCCTGCTGTTGAGCGGCTTGCTGTTGTTGGCGTTGTTGCGCCTGTTGCTGAGCGGCTTGTTGTTGCTGACGTTGCTGTGCCTGTTGTTGAGCGGCCTGTTGTTGTGATTGCTGCTGACGGTGTTGTTCCGCAGCTTTCTGTTGAGCTTGTTGGGCTGCTTGCTGTGGCTGTTGAACGGGTTGACCTGGACGTCGTGCCCTTGGTTGACTTGCCGGTTGTTCCGCAGCCTTCTGTTGAGCCGCTTGCTGGCGTTGTTGTGCTTGTCGAGTCGCCTGCTGTTGCGCCTGCGGCTGAACCGGCTGATTCGGGCGTTGCCCCCTTGTTTGTTTTGCCGGCTGTTGCGCCTGTTGTGACACTGGTTGCCGGTGTTGCCTGTTTGCGGGCTGCGCACCGTTTGGCTGTACGGGGGTTGCTGCCTGTGGCCGGGCATTTGCAGGTTGATTTATACGTACCACCCTGTTATCGGGTGTTGAACTGCGTGCTACCATAGCCAGTTTAGCTGCGTTACCGTGGTTTACACTTGCGTTATTACGGTTTGCAATAGGTTCGCTGGAGTGTTGTGTTCTGTAAGCATTGGCATCTACAACCCTTGTGGGGTGTGCCTCCGGCGCCGCCTTTATTGCTGGTCTGTAAATATTTACCGTATTATTGGTAATATTTACAGCGCCCGGACGGGCTGCATTATTAATGTTGTATACCCTTATATTATTGTTGTGGGTAGCCTGCCTGATCTCCTGTACACGCGGGCCGGCCACATAAGTCACGTTATTGTTAACATAGGTATTATTAATAATGGTGGTGTTACGTATTATAGTTACCGAGCGCGTTGGTGGTACATAATAATTATTGATATCGGGCCTGTTAATATAACCCTGCGGCGCGCATACCCAGTAATTATCCGGCACATGATAGCCCCCGCCTAATGAGACACTGATGCTTATGCCGGGCATTAAAGGCGCCCAGCCATAGTAACCGCCGCCGTGGCGCCAGCTAACCCATGCCGGTGCCCAGCGGTGCCCCGGTATCCATTCCCATCCGTAATAATCGTCATAACGCCAGCGGCCATAGTGAAATGTGGCCCAGCCCCAGGGATAATCGGATACCCAAGTATTACCATAATCGGTTAAAACCCAGTGGCCGCGGGTTGCATACGGCCTAAAGCCTTCATCTACATCTGGCACCCATACATTTCCATATTGATCATCGCTAACCCAGGTACCGTAGGGTGCCAGATTATCGTAAAATTCCTGGTCGGTAACATAGCCTCCATCCTGTGCTCTGCTCTGCTTGGGGATCATCAACGCTATTGAGATCGCTATAAAGCCTATTCCCCATATTTTATTTAATATTTTCATTTTATTGCTCATTATTATTGGTCATTCTAAAATTTGACTAAGTATTACATAAAGTGTTTAACGCAAAAATTGTTTTCGTTGTTAATGGGTTGATGCGCTGACACTTAATTTTTCCCAAACGAAAAACCTGTATCTAATCATATAATTAATAATTTTACGCCATTCAAAATCTCGATAATTATGGGCTCAGTAAACATTCCACGGCTTGACTTAGACACTTATATCAATGGTAACGCCGAACAGCGCAAACGCTTTTCGGACGATATAGGCAAGGCTTTTAATGAAACCGGCTTTGTTACCATTACCAATCACGGCTTAAGCAAGCAGCTTATAGATAAACTGTATGAGCAGGTTAAAGCCCTGTTCAAGTTACCGGAAGATGTTAAAATGAAATATGAAATAGCCGAGCTAGCGGGGCAGCGCGGCTATACCGGCAAAGGCAAGGAAACAGCCAAAGGGTTTAAAGTGCCCGACCTGAAAGAGTTTTGGCAGATAGGGCAAACCGTTACCGACAGAGACCCGGTAAAAGACGAATATCCTCAAAATCTATCCGTGGCAGAACTGCCCGAATTTAATTCGACAACCCGCGAAATATATCAAAAGCTGGAGGCTGCAGGCCAGCACCTGTTGCGTGCTATTGCTGTGTACCTGGGCTTACCCGGGAATTATTTTGACGATAAAGTACACAATGGTAATTCGATACTGCGTACGCTGCATTATTTCCCTATTCAAAATCCCGATGACCTGCCCCCTGATGCAGTACGGGCCGGGGCTCATGAGGATATCAATTTGATTACCCTGCTGATAGGCGCCAGCGCCGATGGACTGGAGGTACTTACCCGCGAAGGTAACTGGTACCCGGTAAAGGCACATGGCGAGGATGTAGTGGTTAATGTGGGCGATATGCTGCAACGGCTCACCAACAATAAACTGAAATCGACCACCCATAGGGTAGTAAACCCGCCACGCGAGGAGATGAAAAACTCCCGTTATTCGGTACCGTTTTTCCTGCACCCAAAGTCTGAAATGGATCTTACTTCGCTAACATCGTGTATTGATGCAGAGCATCCTAAGTTATACACCGATATGACTGCCGGCGAATATTTGGACGAGCGTTTGCGCGAGATCGGATTGAAAAAATAAGCGGACTCTTCTGCCGGAATGAGACCTATTTAAAAAAATATAAGCCCGGCATTTTTGCGGGCTTATATTTTTTTAAGACCATGATCAATTATAGCTTAACAAACTTTGTACTGCCAACTAACGACTGGTCCTTACTGTTAAATACTTTAACAAGATATGTACCCGGAAGCAAGTCAGAGACGCTTGCCTGCCAGTTAGGCTGGCTGGTGGCAGCTTTCTTCACTACAAAGCCTAAAGAGCTGGTAATAATGATATTATAATTGCCTTTATTATTGGCGTCATTCATAACCGCCAGGTTGATATTACTTGTTGCCGGGTTAGGGAATATATTTAAATTATTAACCAAATTGGTAACGGTATTGGAGTAAGCAACCGGGATAACTTTTGAGTAAGTAATGTTGCCATTAAAATCCTGCTGTTTTAAGCGGTATAAATTTATCCCGTTAACCGGGTGCGCATCAACAAAGTTATATGTGCCCTGGTTGGCAGCATTTAAATCGCTAATTCCATCAAAGGTTTTTCCGTTATCAATGCTGCGCTCTACGGTAAAACTGGTATAATCACCTTCGTATTGGGTTTGCCAGGTTGCCTGTACTGCTTTTGCATCCGATAATTTTGCGGCGTTGAAAGTTAGTAATTGATAAGTATAAGCCGGATTTTCACGCATGGTGATCGCAAAGCGGTGAGCGCCGTAACTGCCGGTATCAGTGGTTATAGAAAAGGTATAGCTTGGGTTGGTACGCATATTTACCGAATCTTTGGTAAAGGCATCTTTCAGCCAAACGTCGAACAACTGCGGCACACCTTTAATATCCTTTAAATTAAGCTTATAAGTGGCGTAAGCGCTCGCGGCTACCTTAAGGGGGATAGTAACCCCATTGCTCAGCGGCAGTTTATTAATTGCCAGGGTTTGTTTATCATCAGATATGCTGCCCAGGCTTACTTTTCCCGACCCGGTACGGTAAAGCGCGTCCTCATTGAAAACATAGCCCGGTTTGGCATCGCTGTCAAACATTACTAATATATCGTCCTTGCTTATGGTGTCCAAAGCCATTTCGAGGCGCAGCATCTGCAAAGGTTTAGCCGCAGCGGCCTTAGCCGTTAGCGGGGCCTTTAAACTCATAAACAGGTTTGACGATGTTAACTGCTTCAAAGGCACCTTGGCCGATTCATTGAAGATGAGCCCTCCGCCTGTGCCTAAGGCGTGAACAAAAAAGCCTTGTCCGCTTACTATGTACCTGCTGCCGTTATTGGTAAAAATCGCCCCCGCAGAACCAGCCTGGTACGTGTCATAATTTTGCGTTTGAGGGTTTAGCTCATATACGACATTATCTACATTAGAAGCATAGATACCTATATTGGGTGAACTGGTATTATAGCTATCCAGGTCGATGGTACATGCATACGGGTTGGCAACCAGGTTAAAGCCTAACGCAGCAACATTTGAATTGGAGTAGGCCGGCGAAGCAGATGCTGGGCTGTACCAATCTCTGAAAACGATCTGTCCCTGGTTCAGGTAGCCGGTAGCGGTCAATGTTGCAGATGTTGCGGCAAAGTTTGTAACAGTTTCCTGGGCGAAAGAGCCGCTTGTGCGATTCCCCCTGAAAAAGAATAAAAAGCCATTACTTGCAGGGATTGTATAAGCAGACCCTTCATTATTAAGACTATAGGTAGGGGCCGTAGTAAGATTACTGATCCCCCTGTTATTGCCGCTAATAAAACTGGCATTGGAAACCTTAACATCTTCGCGGTATAAATAAAGCGTAGGATTTTCTGATGTTGTTGCGGGAGTTGTATTAACATCAAAACCGCCCGGGGCCAATGTTGTACCGGTGATATAAGCTGAGCTTTGGACATAATTAAGGCTGTAAGGCAAATTACTGTTCGCGTCAGCAACGCCGTTATAGTTTACTGGCGAAGCCATCAAACGATATCCCCGCTGTGCGCTCATATAACGCTGTACGCTCACCTTACCTACTATTGAACCGCCGCCGGTTATCGCATCTACAGATGCGGAGCCAGAAACGCTGGATTGCAGGGTGACAGTCAGGCCTGTGTTGATCGTTAAAATGCCGGTCCCCAGTACTTGTACAACCGATGCTACCGGCATAATTACATTACCCGTACCGGCCAATATCGGGGCTGAATTATCGTCCGTATCAAATATATTATTAACCGTTAATGAACCGCTTACTGTTAACGTTGGCGTGTGCGTTGCACCCAGGGCCAGGTAACCAACAACCGGGGTTTCAGCAGCCGATATAGTAGGCTCAGAGCCATGCTTAGCATAAGCTATCTCGCCGATACTGGCGTAATCGGTTGATGTAGGTACCTTGCCGGTACTCCAGTTACCGCCGGTGTTCCAGTCGGAGTTGGTCGCGCCAGTCCAGTAGTCGGCTATTACCGTCGCAATGCTGACGGTGGTTGTGGCGCTTCCCGCGCCGTTTGTAGCCGTTATGGTATATAGGGTAGCTGATTGCGGCGTACTGCCGGTTGGCTTTCCAGAGATTACGCCTGTTGATGTGCTAAAGCTAATGCCGGCAGGCAGCGTACCGCTAATGCTGTAGCTTGTCGGGCTGTTGGTCACATGCGGCGTCAGCGTGGTTATCGTATTGCCCAATGTGTAAACATTCACAGAAGGGTCGTAGAAAATGGTAGGTAACGTTGGGTTGGCAACGCATGAAAGCGTCACAGTAGTGTTGCTGCTGCCAGAGCCGTTGTAAGCTGTAATGGTATACGTGGTACTTGAGAAGGCTGCTACCGGCGTGCCGCTGATGGTGCCTGTAGTATAATCAAAGATGAGGCCCTGGGGTAGTTTTCCGCTGATATAATAACCGCCTGTTGGTTTGTACTCAGTTAACGTGTTGTTGGTATGATCGGTAACATACAAATTGCCGCTAGGGTCGGTGGTAATACCCTCGGGGTCTGTAAGCCCGGTTAAGGTAGCTAAAAGCGTACCGGATGCATTGTAAACCTTAATGCTGTTTGTCCCGGTTACGCCGGAATCACTAACATAAATATTACCCGAGCCATCGACATAAAGTCCGAAGGGGCTGGTTAACCCCGTACTTACAGGTATCGAAAGATAGGTGCCTGTGCTGGTAAATTTCACTACATCTTTATTAGTATTATCCAGCACGTAAATATTGCCCGCATTGTCTGTAGCTACGTTTACGGGGTTGGGTATATGTGTATCGGTAAGGGTAAAGTTAAGCCCGCCGGTTGTAGTATACTCCTCCACCTGATCGTTGCCGCTATTGGCACTTTCCTCGGCAATGTCCAGGTTCCCGTTCGTATTGTTGATGGCGATACCCGTAGCCGCGCCCAAACCGCTTACGATGCCTGTATTGGCGCCTATTAATACGCCTGCCGAAGTGTATTCGGTCACATAGCCGCTTTTGCTCTTCTGGTTGCCATTGTCCTGACTGTTGTAATTCAAAACATAGATATTGCCGGAGGCGTCTATGGCTATGGCTGCCGGATTCTTTATCCCGGTATTTTGGGTATAACTCTGGAATGTGCTCCAGGTGTGGGTTGTTACATTGTATTTGCTGACAGAGCCCTGGCCCTTGCTGGTAGCTTCGTTAACTATATAGACATTCCCAGCAGCATCAGTGACCGCACCATATGGAAGGCTAAGACCGCCGCCGGTTATACTGGTACCTGTTCCGTACGATAGGGAGGTAACTGCACCACCGGAATTGTTCGGTGTCATGGAGGTCATAGGAATGCCCGCTGTCAATGAAGCACTTGATGGCGTGTATAAGATATTAGGCGCCTGGGCAGAACTTTTTTCAAATGATGAAACTAAAATAGATGTAGTAATAAAAAACAGTATACGCGTTGCCAGTCTTCTCATTAGGATCTTCAATTATTAATCAATAGTTGTCCCGTTAATGCAAATTCCGTGCATTATTTTTTCTAAGGGGGCATAAATATAATATTCTTTTGTTATAAGAAGTTGAGAAGCACTTCAATATGAAAATTATATTAAGTAGCTGGAAGTACCTTACGGCTGACCGCCGGATCGTGATATTATCCGTGCAATGGGCAAAAATTACCCAACATAAAATGCACTAAATCAGTGAGAAATGACCCTGATGGTGTGATATTTAATGATTTTAAGCGTATAAAGACACCAATAAAAGTAAGTTAATTGAACGCCGGTAAAGTGTTAATTAACAAGCAGATACATAAAGGGGGTACCGTTGGCCCGGCGTATTAGTTATCTACAGGAATATTGTTAAAAAATGAGTGGGGAAGTGTGGAATTTGAATTCCCCACTCATTTTTAGAGCGTTATCTATAGTTTGATAAATTTAGTAGTTCCTATTTCAGATTGATCTTTACTATTGAAAACCTTAACCAGGTAAGTACCCGGCAACCAGTTAGACACGTTAAGCTGTAAGCTGGGCTGGTTTGTTGTGGCTGATTTTACCACAAAGCCTGCACTGTTGGTTATCTTAACATCGTAAGTAAGGTTGCTTATGTCTGTTAACACCGCAAGGTTGATGTTACTGCTCGCAGGGTTAGGGAATAAACTAACGTTGTTTTTAGCAATACTGTTGCTTATGTCCGAATAGGATATCTGTACTACCTTAGAGTAAGTAGTGTTATTATTAATATCCACTTGTTTCAGGCGGTAAAGATTCTGCCCTACTATCGGCCTGGTATCCAGTAAACTGTAGCTTCCCAGGTTAACAGAACCTATAGAGCCCAGGGTATTGAATGTTTTGCCGTTATCTACGCTTCTTTCTACCACAAAGCTGGTGTAGTTATCCTCGTATTTGGTTGTCCATCCAACGTTTACAGCCCTTTCAGTAGGCACTTTTGTGGCGTTAAAACTCAGCAAACGGTAGGCATAATCCGGGTTTTGATTGATGACAACTAAAAAGCGGTTCGAACCATAAGAATTAGTATCACTGTGCAGCATGCTAAAACTGTATGAACTGGTTTGACGCATGTCAACGGAGTCTTTTAATAAATTATCCTTAAGCCATACATTAAATAGCTGCGGTATGCCGGTTATCCCGGTCATGCTCAAGCTATAAGTACCATCCGCAGCTGCGGTTACCTGTAAAGGTATTTTTTGTCCCTTAATAACAAACGGAAGCTGGTTGATGGCGAGATTTCTGCGATCAGCAGAAAGGCTTGATAAGCTTACTTTGCCGGTTCCTACACGGTAAGCTGCATCTTCTGCCGCGCTGTAGTTAGCCTGGGCATTATTATTAAAACGAATTATCGTACCATCACTATTGATCGTGTCCTTGGATAGTTTTATATGCAGGTATTGCTCTGTACTGGTTAATTGCGGTACGCGTTTAGCCATGTAAAGGCTGCTGCCGGTAACCTGTGTATTTGTTTTTGCTGCTTCGGTAAACGTAAGCAATGCGCCGGTATTTGTAGCGAATACGAAGAAACCTTCGCCGCTTACAATAATATTACTGTTTGGTGTACCCTGCGTACCCTGTTTATTTCCGCCAACGTTGGTGTTGGATTGGTAAACATCATAATTTCCAGACCCCTGTGCGCCTGTAGGAATAAGTCGGTAGGCAAATGGCCCTACATTAGTATGTGTGATACCGCCGGTTGTATATTGATCCCAATCGATCGAACTGGCATAAGGGTTACCTACCAGGTTACTTCCTTCAACGTTAGCACTGCCCGAAGCTGTTGTATAACCTAAACCAACAGCGCCAGGGGTGTACCAATCGGTGACAGCCACATTACCTATGTTCAAGGTACCGGTAGCTGTTAGCGTCCCATCTGTTGCAAGGTAGCTTGGTGTTGTTTCTGTAGCTTGACTGGCAACAGATCTGTCTCCCCTGTAGAAGAACAAAAAGCCGTTACCTACCGGAATGTTAAAAGGGCCGCCATCAGCATCCATGGTATAACTGGGCGCTGAAAGGATATTGTTTATGCCCCTGTAATTACTGTTCAGGAAAGTAGTAAATAAAGGGGCCAGGTTTTCGCGGTACAAATAAAGCGTTGGGTTTACACCCTGGTCAAAGCCGCCTGCAACACCCGTAGTCCCTGTTAAGAACGAAGTGAGTTTTACGTAATTTAAGCTGTAATCGTTAAAGGTATTTGCACCAGATGTTACCGAAGCACTGTATACAGGCGAAGATATCAGGCGGTATGCACGGTGAGCCTGTATATACCGCTGTACACTTACATTACCGTTAAATATACACGTCGACGGTATATTGCTTACCGTTGCTGAACCATTGGCGTCGGATAATAAAGTGAAAGTAGCATTGGTAACATTAACGTGTGCAGTACCGCTCATGCCCATTACGCCTGTACTTGCCACAGTAAATGCACCTGAACCGGTTTGTTTTATCAAAGTTACACCCGCACCCGTACCCGAAAACAACAAGTTAGTAAATGCCTGCGCTGTTGATGTTGTTATGACTAGCGGGTTAATATTCGCGTTATTAAAGGTAACTAAAGGCGTACCGAAATTACTTGTACCCGCATTGGTGAAATTACCATTAAAAGTAACAGGATTTGTACCGTTGTTAAAGGTTGAGCCCGCACCTGTTGAATAGTCGCCATTAACGGTAAGCGTTGGGTTGTTAGTTGCTAAGGTAACTGTTTCGGTACCGGCAGCTATTGCGAAGTTGCCATTCACTTTAAGGGTACCGGCATCCACTGTTTTGGTACCTGAACCGGAGAAACCGATATTCTGGTATACATAACCGTCGCCATTGGCCTCACCGTTATTATCAAACTGCGTGTTCATCGTAGTTGATGTATTATAGTTATAAACCCGCTGGCTCGCACCAGTATAATTTACAGTGCTTGCCTTGTGAGGCGTTACTGTAGGGTTATAAAAATCGACTTGATTGTTGGTGCTATTATTATTGTTCGTTCCAATATTTATGGGTGTTGCACCAGACAGGTTTAACACCGGTGTATTGGTATTGTTAAGATCTATTGAGAATTGCGCACTTGGGGCAAATGTGCCGATAAAATAAACATCTGACGGGGTACCTGTAACTTCCCGAATGGTACCGCCAATTGTCAAGGTACCTGCAGCTAAAGAAACATAAGCGTTACTATTTTGAAATATCAATCCACCCGCATTGCTTGCCGAATTGATGGTCAGGTCGTTAGTAATCGTTACATTTAGCGTTGAGGCCGTAGTACTGCCGATCTGGAGCTTAGTAACGGTCACTTCCGGATTATTAGAAGGGAGAGTTACGTTATCTCCAACAGTCACGGAAGCACAGGTAATAGAGCCCGTACCTTGTAAAGTTGTAGTAACACCTACATCGGTGGCAAAACCAAAGGAGTTTCCGCCTGTTGTGCTATGATTTTGGGTAATAGCCCCAGTTACAGCCAGCGTAAATCCGTTTACTGTTAAGTTTATCACACCGCCTGTATTATTATTTACTGCGGCATTATTATTACCAAATGTTAATGAAGCTATAGTAATGTTGGCTGTTGACAAAGTGGGCTGGTTACTGAAGGTAGGAATTGCCGTATTAACTCCCACGCGAACAACGTCGGTAGTTGAAACTGAGCCCGGGTAAATGGTGGTTTGTGTAACACCGTTTACCTGCCAGTTACCAGGAATGTTCCATGCTGTGCTTGTCGCGCCGCTCCAATCAAAAGCGTTGGAACCGGTTGCGGTAATGGTGATTACATCCGGAGCGGTGTTATTGCCCGTAACGTTCGTGCCGGTAATCGTATAAGTGGTCGTTGCGGTCACGGTAGTAGGTGTTCCGGAAATAATACCTGTACCGGCATTGATCGACAAACCAGCAGGCAATGCCGGGCTAACCGAATAATTTGCAACTGCGCCGCCGGTGCTTGTCGGTGACAATGAAACCGTTGTACCTACCGAAATAGATTGTGGTGTAATGTATGTAAACGCTGGCGCCTGCGGGTTAACTGTTAATGTTGCGGGTACATAGCTAAACGTGTAATTATTATCAGCACCGCCGGCTACCGTGATAGGATACGTACCTACTGCCGAACCTGTTGTAGCAGTGGTTGATGCGGTAGGCAAAGTGTTGATCACAGCCTGTGTATCGCCGTTTACAAAGCCGGTAATTACAAAGGTAAGTGTCGGGTTAGCCGCACCCTGTATTTTGGTTTGATTATCGGCTTTAACGGTTAACGTCACCTGAGTGACGGTCAAAGTTCCGTTTACATAATTGAAGGTATAATTATCGTCAACACCGCCGCTGGCTGTAATATTGTAGGTGCCTGCATTGGAAGCAGTAGTAGCCGTAGTTGCTGCCGTTGGCGCTGTATTGATAACGGCTATGGTCTCACCATTAACAAACCCAGTATAATTTATTGGGAATGCCGGGTTTGCCGAGCCATAAGGCCTGCTCTGGTTAGCTGGGGTGGCGGTTAACGTAGCTTTACCGACCACGACATTGCCTTGTACATAAGTAATAAGGTAATTGGAAGCGGTAAAGGTACCACCTGTTGCTGCTGAGGGCGTTATCGCGTTGGTATAAGTACCCACGGCTGCATTGCCTGCATTACCTGCACTATAGGTCAGCGTA
>JBIOHG010000054.1:0-29781 GCA_044448765.1 Sphingobacteriales bacterium
AATTATAGCCGGGTTTTTCTGCTATAACTAGAGGAGAATATAAACCGTCGTACACTTCTCTTTCTACAAAGAGCGTGAGTACGATTTTAAGTGCTGCTTCGCGTGCACATTGCTGCTCGGTTGGACTGGCATCTTCGCGGTACCATTTAATAGGTTCGTTTATTTCGATGCGGGTTTTGTAAACAAATCCTTTTTGCGGATGCATTTTTGTGCCTTCATAGCTGTTGAGGTTTTCGGCCCGTATCATTTTTGCAAAGTTCTTCAGGCTGAGGTCTAATTGCAGGCACTCGTCAAGGCTGTTCTTGAAATCCTGTTTGTCCTCGAGCCAGAGGGTTAATGTTTCGCCATTCATTTCGTGGTCGGCAATGCTGATGCGGCTGTAGTCATAATCTACCCCGATGATGAGCCACCAGAGTTCGTCTTTAAGTTTTTGGTTTAGTTTTATCATGTTTTGGTCATTAAGTCATTGGTCATTAAGTCATTGGGGCGTCGGAGTGCCATGGTGACCTTTATCTGAATTTGGGTAGCCAACCGGGCAGATATTTCTGTATCACGTTGATGTGGTTGCTGTATTTGTTGCAGGTTTCCAGGTAGGCGCGGTAACGGAGTTGCAACTCTGGTATTTGATTTGAATCGGCCGACTCATGTTTAAGGCCGTCAGTTCCTCGCAAGGCTGAATAGGCTATATGCATAATTGGTATTTGATAAGGTTTAGGTTTTTGATAGTTCATGGATCATGGTTCATAGTACTTGCAATTCGGCTATGAACCATGAACTATCAACCATAGGCTGAAAATGCATAGATCTTCCATGAATTTTCTTTAAATTCTTTAATTCTCATCTTTGCTTTTATGGGTTTTTGTATTACTTTCGTGAAGAATAACGAAACAAATATAAAGAATATTCTGTACTATTGTAAAGAAATATTAAAGAAAAGTTATCAACACCTATGGAAGAGCAAGCAAAATCATCCAAAATAAAACGGGTTCGCCCTGAGACACTGGAGTTTATAATACTTTATAATCAGCTTAGGGGTAAGGCATTTACGGGCAACGCTCAATTGGCAGAGGTGCTGGGTTTTAATAATGCCAGCTCGATCACCGAGATCATGAAGAGCCGGCAGAACATTGACCCGGATAAACTCCGTATTTTTAAAGAAAAATATAAAGATTTCCTGGTTGCTAAAAAATATCCGGAATATGTTTCGTCTATTCCTATGGTAGCTGAACCGGGAATTCCAATGTTTGAGGTCACGGTTACAGCTTCGGGAGTGGAGGTTTACAATGATATTAATGATACCACACCTGTGGGGCGAATGAATTTTCCGGGTATTGAGGATTGCGATTTTGCATTGCCGGTTTGGGGGCATAGCATGTATCCTTATTTGGAGAATGGTTGCTGGGTGGCGCTTAAAGTGATACATGATAAAAAGATATTACCCGGCGAAGTGTATTATATTGAATGGGGCGATTACCGGATGTATAAGCGGCTGCTGGCAGGGGATAATGAGGGAGAGGTGATAGCGCATAGTGATAATGTTACAGAACTCATCGGCGACCGATTAAAATATTCACCTTTCGTGATTAAAATAGAGGATATCAAAAAGCTGTGTTTGGTTAAAGATATTCATAAGAAGCATAATCATTGATAGGTTTTAGCTAAGCGGATTTATAGTTAAATTTTTTATTTTTACCCCATGACCATCCGCCTTGCTGTTTTAAGTGATATTCCCGGTATTATGCGGGTGATAAAAGAAGTAGTCCCCATAATGTGCGCGTCAGGCAATTTCCAATGGGATGATACCTATCCCAATGCGGCCGTATTTGAAGAAGATATTGCGCTTGGCCAGCTTTGGGTGGCAGATGCGGATGGCGATATTGCAGGCGTTACAGCTATCACGACAGAACAATACCCCGAATATGCCGATGTGGGTATGGACATTAACGAAACAGCTATTGTAACGCATCGGCTGGCAGTAAGTACCCGCTACCGTGGACAAGGCATAGCAGCTTTACTGTTACAGCAAGCTGAACAGGTGGCGATTGATCGCTGCATTAAAACACTGCGCATTGATACCAACACCGCTAATGAAGCCACTAATAAGCTTTTTCCGAAAATGGGTTATATATTCACGGGAGAGATCGGTTTGCATTTCAGGCCTGGGTTGCGGTTTTATTGTTATGAGAAAAGGCTTGACGGTTAAGTACTAAGGATAAATAACAAAGCCCGGCTTGCGAGAGTACCGGGCTTTATCGTTCAATGAGGTAATTACTTCTTTGGTGGTTTTTTAGAAGTATCACGCTTCATTGTAGTGTCTTTTTTCATTTTGTGTTTCTTGGTGGTGTCCTATTTCATTGCCGGAGTTTCTGTTGCGGCAAAGGCCCCCAATGCAAATGTTGATAACATCAATACTGCAAATAGCTTTTTCATAGTGTTTCTAAATTAAGTGAATCAGTAAACAATTAAAAACAACAACGGGTTAACTTTTGGAATGTTTTGATTAAAAATGTTAATTTTTGTGAAATAAATTCATCGTAGTGGAGAATTAAGTCCAAAAGCATTTTTTAACTGAAAATAGTTGCAGAGAGCCGGCCCAAGAACCGAACTGTAAAATTCTTGTTCGAAAAATGCTATAATCAGCGTCATTTTTATACTTTTACCTCATAACCCGGAGACACTTTATGAAAAAATTACTCTTTTTACCTGTATTGCTATTTGTATACAGCGGCGTAATGGCCCAAACTAATAATGAACTGACTTCCAAAGAAAAAAAGCAGGGCTGGCACTTATTATTTGATGGCAAATCCACTGCTGGATGGCATAATTACCTGAAGCCATCAGCAGGGCCGGCGTGGGCAGTAAGCGACGGTGTTATGCAGCTTGATCCGTCAATAAAAGACGGCCGGGGCGACATCGTTACCGATGGCCAATATGAGAATTTTGAATTATCTATTGACTGGAACATTGCCGAAGAAGGTAACAGCGGTATTATGTTCCTGGTGCAGGAAGATAAATCTTATGACAACACTTATATCACCGGACCCGAATACCAATTGCTTGATGATAAAAAAGCCGACGATAATAAGCTGGCGAGCCACCTGGCAGGTTCTCTTTACGACATCATAGCGCCATCGAAACCTTCAGAAAATCCCGCAGGTCAATGGAACCACACGGTAATTCGCCTGAAGGATGGTGAATTAACGTTTTGGCTGAATGGGGTGCAAACCGTTAAAACACGCTTGTGGGATGCCAACTGGACAGACCTGGTTTCGAAAAGCAAATTCAAAAGCTGGAAAGGTTTCGCCGCGTTTCACAAAGGCCATATTTCGTTGCAGGATCACGGGTATCATATCTCGTTCCGCAATGTGAAAATAAAGGAATTGTAGATTTACTTAATGCGGAATTATTGTCAAGCCTGGTGTAACAATACTGGTTTTGAAACGTATAACGCTATGAATGCTAACTATATCTGTCAATTGAAAAAGTTTCTATTCGTTTTGTGTATAGCTGCTGCAACTTTTACCGGTTGCCAGAAGGATACCAGCAATGTTGTTAAAATAGGTACAATCGATCTGGCGACTATAAATGGGCAGCTTAAAGGCTTATGGCTATTCCCGCAGGATGAACAAAAGATAGTGGATGTCTCCGGTAGCTCCCTTACCGATCCAAGTTATACCGCTGCGCCCGCTATGCAATTTGACGGCGGCTCAAAAGTTACCATATTTAAAGATGTTAATACCACGCTTAAGGGTACTTACACGCTCTCTACCACTAAAGGGTACATTTATCTCGATGTTATTTATCCAGATAAAACCGATATCAACTACCAGCTTGCTTTTATTGATTCGCAGACATTGAAACTAATTTCGAGCGAACCTTACGTTTATTATGCAGGCAATGATCCGGTATCGGCCTCTCAGCTTTCAAATGTTATATTGCAAAAGCAAAATGCTGCTGATGTTACCGGGAAGCTGATAAAAGTATTTGTGAACGGGTCTACGCCCTACGATGTTTCGGTATATGTTTCACATACACGATTGGAAGCCGTCGCAGATACTTTGATATTGATGGATACCAAGACAGGCATCACCGGTTCTTATGACTTCTCATTTCCAACTCAATCAGGAGATAAACTTACATTGGATATTAACGGCGATTATACCAAAGTTAGCTTTTTCGCTTATTATAATGGTGTGCCCATGACGGGTAACACCGCTTATCTCTTCCAGGAGATAAAAACTACTACCGGCTGGACCACCCCATAATCTGCGCCCTGTTACTTCCCGATTATGCAAGGTGCCATGGGCATTCTTGAAAAATAATGTAACTTATTGATATTGTTCGCGTAAAAGCATTTGAGGAAAACTCATTTCCGGGTCCAGGCTTTTACTTATTATCCAAGGATTATGAACATAGCATTACTTTGTTTGATTGCCGGCATTATTGTGATCTATCTCATAGTTAAGTATGAGAAACAAGATGTTAAGAAAATTGAAGAAGACATTCATCGCGCCAACAAAAATGTGCCGCCGCTGTTTATGCTCAGGTCTGCCGAACTTAAAGTGAATGCTATCAGGTCGGCGCTGAAAAATTCAGCTGCGTCCGATCCCTCTGACCACGATATCGTTCTGGCCAGTCATGATCTTGACGAGCTTGTGGACAGCTATAAAAATCGCGACATCACACTGGCGGCCTACTACTCAAAACTTGGCGCCTTGCTGATCAGGGTAACAGAACTTAAGGGCGTTGCAGTAGAGATCTAAAATATTCAGGCTTAACATTTTCCTAATTCTTTAACCGGGAGTCCGCATCTACATTCGTTATTTCACTTTTATTGTGGCATTGACTATTATTGCATAAAAACACTGCAATGACCGATGACGGCGTAGTAAAACGGCTAAAGATAATTGTGAAGGAGCATGGCGGTCAGCTGGCGTTAGCTAATGCAATCGCGGTTGACCAGGGTTTTATCAGCAAGATCATCAACCGTAAGCAGGAGATGAGTTATTATCTCATCCGCAAGCTTTGCTTCCAGCTCAAATATTCGCCCGAATGGCTCATTATCGGTACGGGTGAGAAGAAGCTCGATAAACCTGATTCGGCTAAACTGATCACCGAAATACAAATGCTGCGCACAGAAGTGGATATATTACATGCCCGTATGCATGTTTATGAAATGCAGTTGGATGAATTAAAAAACGGGCAGAAGAAAGTTGCCGGCTAATTAACAATAAGTTTAATTATCACTCACAATCGCTTTTTTCTTACGCTGTTTATTAACGCTGTGATTTCGAAGGAAATTATAGGTAAAGGTAAGCCCCATGTATTGTGTGCTGCGGCTGCTGTTTGTACCATCGAAAAAGTAATAGCCTTGCGTAACAGCCAGCGCCACATTTTCGGACACGTTAAAATTGATGCTGTTGCATATTTCTGTCATCAGGCCCTGTTTTGCTTTAAACAGATACCCTCCGCCCAGGCAAAGCCCTTCCGCAAACCGTCCTTTGGAAAAAATATTGATAGTGGGCCTAAACTCAATATACCGTGTTGTATCACCGCCCGAACTTAGCGTATTTATATTACCGGTCGCCAGTCCTATATCAAATATGCCGTAAGTGCGGCCAAACTCAAAGGCCGGCGAAAACCGTTTGGCAAAGCCACCTTTGGCATTTACAAACACGTCCATATTAGCCGATAAGTAAAAGTAGCGGGGCTCCTGGTTTTCCTTTGAAGTATCCTTTTCAATAACGGTGTCCTTTCCGGTGGTGGTATGCCTGTTCTGTGACGGATGCAGCATTGCTTTTGCTGCTGTCGGTATCGCTGAATTACTTTGCGCAAATAAGCAAGTTGTATATACAGCCAGGATTGTAGTAAATAAAGCCTTCATTTTTGAACCTGATATTTTCGATTATTTAAACCGGGTTAATAGACAACTAAGTATCCCATTTGTTTCGGAGCATCAAACTTATCCTGTTGCTTGGATTCGCCCAAATAGATGTTTGAACGTTTAAATAAAAGTTTTGTTGAATTAAATTCATTTTTTGTAATAGTATTATGAATTATATTCTATTGTGGTGTACATTTACTGTATGATAACTGAAACAGAATTAACGCTTGATAAAACTGACCTGCATATACTGCGGTTAATGCAGGAGAATGCCCGTATCAGCAACGCCGACCTGGCCCGCGAACTTGGCATGGCACCATCCGGCGTGTTAGAACGCGTAAAAAAGTTGGAGCAAAAAGGTGTTATAGTGCAATACACCACCCGGCTCAATCCAAATGCGTTGCAGCAAAAAATGCTTGCCTTTATTTTCATGAAAGCCGCCGATGGACCAGGGTGCAACGATACCGCGCAGCAATTGGCACAGATACCCGAGGTACAGGAAGTGCACCATATAGCAGGCGAAGACTGTTACCTGGTTAAGGTACGCACCTATGATTCATCAACACTAATGAACCTGATGCGGAGCAAATTCAGCAAAATACCTAACCTGTTGAGCACGCGCACCACTATTGTACTGGAAACGGTAAAAGAACAACAACAATTGGTAATACCCGAGAATTAACCCGTTATGTCACAATCAACCACCAAACCCGCATCAACCCTAATGGTTATTATTGCTTTTGCAATAGTTTACCTGGTATGGGGTTCCACTTATTTTTTTATCAGGATGGCTATTCACGGCTTTCCGCCGCTATTAATGGGCGCTATCCGTTTCTTTACAGCAGGTTTACTAATGCTTATTTGGTGTATTATAAAAGGTGAGAAGATATTTATCTGGAAAAGCATCATTACTTCGGCTATAGTAGGACTACTGCTTTTAGGTGTGGGTAATGGCATAGTAATATGGGTTGAACAGACATTGCCGAGCGCTATGGTTGCCATATTAATTTCGGCGGCACCAATATGGTTTGTACTGCTTGACAAACAAAACTGGGGCTCTAATTTCAGAAACAAACCCACGGTTGCCGGATTGGTCATTGGTTTTGTGGGAGTAATATTGCTTTTCGGTGAGCCATTGCGCAAGATATTTAACGGGGGCGACGTGAGCGCGAAGTTACCGGCTATGCTGCTCCTCATTATTGGATCTATAGCATGGTCAGGTGGCTCATTGTATTCAAAGCATCACCCAAGCGAAGGTTCAGCAGCGGTCAATGTGGCCTGGCAAATGATCATCGCAGGTATCGTGTTTTTACCGGGCAGTCTCCTCAATCACGAATTCAGTAACCTGCATTTTGGGCAAATACCAACTCAATCGTGGCTGGCATTAATTTACCTCATCTTGTTTGGTTCAATAGCCGCCTTTAGCGCCTATGTGTGGTTGTTACAGGTACGCCCGGCTACACAGGTGAGCACTTATGCTTATGTAAACCCTGTTATAGCCGTAATATTAGGTGTGCTGTTTGCAGCCGAACATGTTTCAGTTATCCAGGTAACCGGCCTTGTCGTAATATTGGGTAGCGTATTGCTGATCAATTTGAGCAAATACCGCAAGGAAAAAGCAGCAATTATTGATGATGAGCCAATGGATAAGCCGGAACTACAACTAAAAGAATGTGCTGATTAAAATCCTGGTGAATGAAAAGCAGGCATCTGATCGCTTAATCCATCCATTTAATCAACATACTGTTTCCGGGTTATGCTTTCAACCATATGGGGTTCAAGCGGCTTGCTTATCAATGATCTTACAAACGGGTATTGTTCGGCCATCTCTTTATCCTGGGGCCGTATTGACGATGTTAGCACGTGTACCTTAATATTCTTTTTGATATAGGGAGATAAGGTTTGCATCCGCTCTAAAAAATCCCATCCGCTGAAAAGGGGCATATTAAGATCCACCAGGATAACATCAGGTAGTTTTTCCGGGTTCGACTTATTTTCCTCAATATAATCTAATATCAGCGAGCCGTACACGGTGTAAGTGGTGGTATCGAAGTAATCGTTTCCGCGCAGCACATGTTTGATGAGAAAATGATCAATAGGATCATCATCAATAATTACCAGTTTTTTCATCGGGTTTAATTTTTTTTTTAATGGTGATGAAGCTATCATGAGCCGTGTATATTCATTTTTTAGTGGCTGGCTCCTGATGGTTTCATAGGTTTTGAATTTATCTGATGGTTAATAAACAATTCAATGTTAATAATACTATTAACCATTACATTGTTTTAATTAATTGTAAATTACAAAGTTAGTGATTTTTGACGAGAGCACAAAGGCCTGGCTGCTAATTGATAACGGGATTTATTTAAAGATAGAGATGGTCGAGGTTACCGCTCTGCAATTGAAGCCGTATTTCGGTAATGGCTTTAAGGACATGATACCGGTATGTAAAATTATCAAAGCTTTCGGGATGTTTAAAAGATAGCTGCTCCTCTTCCTCCAGGCACCTTAGCAGGCTCTCTTTTGACCAGGCATTTTGAGCGCATTTATGATAAATTTCATTATAGGCCAGATCGGCATCATGCATAGCCTTGAAACTGCCAAGCATAAACAACTCCTTATACTTCTCTAGCTTATACTTTTCAATATCCAGCTCATTATACAATTTTGAAAAGTATTCAAGCCCCCTATTTATGCTCTTATTTGTGCGTGTTGAAAACGTCGCCATAGATATTGTGATTCTTGTGTGAGATGTAATGCAAACATAATATATAATAATCCTCAAAAAAACCCGTGTTTTCACGGTATTTTCGGGTGTTTTCACGGGTATGACAATGGGCTGCGAAGAAGGTTTAAGATTATGGTACATAATTAGTTTTTTCGGTGTAAAAGATAAAAGACCAATTATTTGTCAGATATTAGTTGATGAACTTTAGACCATAACAAACTAAATGATGAACAGGAGCCTCGGGATAATATTGATAATAGCAGGGGCGGCCACGCTCATTTGGTCGGGATTTAGTTATACTAAAAAGGAAGACGTTGTTAACGTGGGGCCTATACATGTTTCGGCGGATGTAAAGCATCATGTGGTTTGGCCCAATTACCTGGGGCCAATATTGCTTGTAGGGGGTGTTGTTTTAGTTATTACTTCTAAAAAATCACGATAGACGGCTTTTGCCGGGTAAATCCCTTCATTCACCGGGTAATTTGTGCTGTTTTGCTTTTTGGGTTTTGCCGCGCACGAATTTCGTGTTAAACTTGTCATTAATCAGATCAATAACCTATCCAATGGATATAGTACAACAAAACAATATTTTACAAGTTGATAATTTAAATGTTTTTTACGGGAATTTCCAGGCGGTTAACAATGTTTCATTCTTTGTAAAGCAAGGGGAAATCTTTGGTCTGCTTGGTCCTAACGGCGCCGGTAAAACCAGCACATTAAGCGCTATTGAGAGCCTGGTCAAACAGAGGTCAGGTACGGTTACTGTGGCGGGTTATGATACCTTAAAAAATCCCCTGCATGCCCGTGCAGCGATGGGAGTGCAATTGCAATCAACCAGCTTTCAACCGGAATTAAATGTATCCGAGATATTGCGGCTTTACAGCAGTATATACGGACTTGAACTCACCAATGAAAAACTGCGTGATCTGCTTAAGGAAATCAACCTTGCTGAAGCAGAAAACAAAAAATTCGGACAACTATCAGGCGGACAACAGCAACGAGTATCACTTGCCATTACCACTATTCATGATCCAAAACTGGTATTGCTTGATGAGCCCACATCGGGCCTCGATCCGCAATCGCGCAGGCAATTATGGTCGCGAATTGAAGCTATTAAGGCAAAAGGCAATTCCATCGTGCTAACCACCCATTCTATGGAAGAAGCGGAGGCTGTTTGCGACCGCATCAGTATTATCGATCATGGCCGTATAATCGCTACCGATACGCCGCAGGCACTGATCGATAAACATCGTAATGATCCCGAAGTTATTGCGGTATCGCGTAGGGGTAAGGTCACCCTTGAAGATGTATTTATAGCCCTCACGGGATTGGAGGTCAGAGCATAACGGACAAAAATCAGAAAAATGGAAATCATTATCCCAAAAACATCATCAGTAATGACGGCCTTATTAAGGGCCGATTATACTACGCTTTGGCGTAACCGGAAGGGAACGATCATGGTACTGATCGTACCACTGATCATCGTTTTTTCCTGGAAAGGTATGGTAACAATGCCTATGTTCGGGGGGGCGTTTGTGCTTTCAAATGCCATCACACTTGGGCTGGTTGCAATTGGCTTAATGGGCTACACAAATTCTATCGCCCGCGATCGCGACAAGGGCGTGTTCCAAAGGTTACGCGTGTCGCCCCTGCCACTATGGGCCATTATGGCGAGCAGGCTTTTAGTACAGCTTTCGTTAATTATGCTATTAACAGTTGTTGTATTTATAGCCGGCTACCAATTCGATCATATCACGATGTCATTCAGCGGTTATGCGTATACTTTCTTTGCTTCTATTTTAGGCGGGGCTGTTTACCTTGCATTAGGACAAGCGATCGTTGGGCGAATTCAAAATCCTGAAACGGTTAACTCAAGCGCAAGACTTATTTATTTTGCCTTTATAGTAGTAGGGATGTTTGGCGAACTAAATGTAAAAATGTTAAAAGATATTGTTGTCTGGACGCCCTATGGTACTGTAAAGGATATTTTAGCTGCCAGTCTTGAACCCGCCAAATGGAACAATCACACAACCGAAGCGCTATTGCTAACTATTGGTTACACAGTTGTATTCGCCGTATTGGGTATCAAATGGTTTAAATGGAGTACCAAGTAGCGGCAGCAATCACAGTGATCAAAGATTAATGATCAGTTAACCTTCAATGGCTAACCTCTAATCACTAATTAACTGACTCCACATGTATCGTCAGCGGCTGATATCTCGATTGCATCCGCTCAACAGCTTTAGCCATGCGTTTAATGAAAAGGTAATTGGTGGCGCCCCCAATAGCGCCGCCTACAATCGGTATCAACCGGGTGGCTGTTTTACTGCCCCAGCGTAATAACATTTTTTCCGAGCTTTTTTCCAACACAGTTTTCGTAATAGCTATGCCGGCTTCTACCTGCATGGCAGCCGCCATAATGGATAAAAATTCGTCAAAAGTTATTTCATAAGCGCCGCGGGTGGCATAAATAATACCCAGCGTAACCCTTATTTGTTGTGAGATAAGATTCACCAGGTCGAGCGGTATGCCTACAGCTATGGTAATAATACCACCGCCGCCACTGATTGCCCCGCTTAGGGCAGCCATGCGGGCACAGTGCTCGATAAATTTATCCAGACCCATTTTGTCCACGTTACGTTTTACGCTAAGCTGGTCAACATGGGTAAAGAGTTTTTTGAACCCATCTTGCGATACATCGTCAATGTTGAGCCTAATGGCCGATACCATATTTTTAATACTGTTCATAATAGCCGCATTTTTCTAAAACAACAGCGCAACATCATTTTTTGTTGTGCCCTTCAGCAATTTGCTTTCAAAATCAATACAAATGTTGTAAAAATCAATAACTTAGAGCTACTTAAACGAACCTCATTATGAAATACTTCCTGCTGTCTCTGTCTTTATTGTTGCTATTTGCATGCAAGCACCCTGTCGAAAATAACAACATTACCATTGGTAAAATTGATAGCCTCCATTCAAAAATATTAGGCGAGGAGCGGAAGATATGGGTATATCTGCCCGAAGGTGCAAAGGATATCAGCAAACGCTTCCCGGTATTGTACCTGCTGGACGGCGATGCGCATTTTACCGGCGTGGTGGGTATGATAAAACACCTGGCGGGAAGTGGGGCCGGGCCGGATATGATCATCGTAGGTATACCCAATACCGACCGGACACGCGACCTGACGCCTACGCATTCCATACTGATGCCCGGTGGTGATAAAGATCAGACCTTGAAATCTTCAGGCGGCGGTGAGAAATTCGAGTCCTTTGTAGCTAAAGAACTGATACCGCATATCGATTCACTGTACCCGGTTGCACCTTATAAAATGCTCATCGGCCACTCTTTCGGCGGTTTAACAGTAATGAATATTATGGTGCATCACCCGGATATGTTCAATTCTTATATTGCAATTGACCCCAGTATGTGGTGGGACAAGCAAAAGCTGCTGAACCAGGCGCGCGATGAGTTCAAACAGTCGCAATACAATGGCAAATCGCTGTACCTTGGCATTGCCAATACCATGCCTGACGCAATGGATACCTTACAGGTGAGATTGGATACTACAGGCGAAACGGAACACATACGCTCGATACTGGCATTGAAGGATATACTGCAAAGGAACAAGGTTGATGGGCTTAATTTTGGTTATGGGTATTATAAAAATGATAATCACGGCTCGGTGCCTTTGATAACGGAATACGACGGCTTGCGTTTTCTGTTCGGCTTTTATAAAATGCCGAATAAGATGCAAAGCGAGTTGTTTGACAAGAAGAGCACTGCCGATCCGGTTGCGGGTATTTCAGCACATTATGCAGAGGTATCAAAACACATGGGATATTCAATATTGCCACCTGAGGATATGATGAACGAAATGGCTTATTACCTACTGCAGACCCAGCCGAAAAAATGCTTTGCATTGCTGCAGTTGAATATAAAGAATTATCCTAAAAGTGAAAACGCGTACGACAGTATGGGCGATTATTATAGCGATCAAAAGAATAAAGCTAAGGCCATAGAATTTTATGAAAAGGCTTTGGCGATAAAAGAAGTGCCTGAAACAAAAAAGAAACTGGATTCATTACAGGCTAAAAAATAATTTGTACCAGTCGGTATTTTTATTATATTTGAATATGAGCAAAGCCGAACGCACCAGACAGCTGATCATTGAAAAAACCGCCCCTGTTTTCAATCAGAAAGGGTTCGCAGGTACGTCTTTAACGGACATGACGGATGCTACAGGACTTACCAAAGGTTCCATTTACGGCAACTTTGAAGATAAGGATGACGTTGCCTTGGCTGCATTTGCCTATAGCATGGAGAGGCTTGCGGGGCAGGTAAGGGAGCAGCAAGCTGAACAGCGTTCGGCATCAAGTAAATTGAAAGCTTTTATTACCGTTTACCGGAACGGTTTACAAGGACCTGTGCTGCGTGATGGTTGCCCCATCATAAACATGGGCGTTGAAGTGGATGACACCCACCCACAACTGAAAGAACTGGTGAACGGCGCCTTAACCCGCTGGCATAAAAGTATCTCGGCAATTATTCAGCAGGGTAAGGTACAGGGCGAATTTAAAGACAACCTGAATCCTGCTCAATTCGCCTCATTAATGATCGCTATGATCGAAGGCGGATTTGCTTTATCAAAAATATCGGGCGATGGCAACTATCTCACACAAAGCCTTGATCAATTAGAACTATTGATCAGCTTGAGGCTTAAAAAGTAATTTACATATATAACTACAAGGGCTATGATCACCAGGATTTGGCATGGGCGAACATCGCTTGCAAATGCCGATAAATACCTCGATTTTCTTTTGAATGACGGCACCCGGGAGTACCGGCAAACACCGGGTAACTTATCCGCTAAAGTTTGGAGGCAAATGGCTGATGATTGCTTCCATTTTTACACCGTAACTGAATGGGAGAGCACGAGGCAATAAAAGCCTTTGCCGGTAAAGATCATGAGAAAGCCGTTTATTATCCCGAAGACGATGGCATTATATTAGAGTTCGAAGAAAAGGTAAATCAATACCAGTCCTTCGATGTCTCCAATTCATCATCAATTAACCCTTTTTAATGAAGCTTCCGCTTTCGCTAAACAAAAGGTCGGCGCCTTTTATCTCGGCTTCCAGCATTTTGTTTCCGGCAGCGTCAGTAACTCTGCTGGCCTCGCGTATTTTGGCACCGTTGTAGTGGGCCTTAACATATTGGGATACACTTGCCGGTAATTGGCTAACAGACATGGCGTCCGCTTCTTCTACAAAAACACCTGACGGCGTAAATTGTACTGAAGTGTCTTCGCCGGATTTGCCGCCCCAATTGGCTTCATAGTTTCCTTTTTCTTTTTCCCAGCTCACTTTTACTGCTTTTGGGTACTTTTTTGCAAGCGCATCTTTCACAATTGAGGGTACATTTTTGGTTTTCAAGTCCTGCGCCTGCGCATTATAGCCCAGCAAAGCGACAGAAAACGACAATAGAATCAGCTTTTTCATAAGTGTTTTAATTTGGTTTATTCAAGTATAGAAAGCTAATCTGTAGGAAAATTGTAAACTATCTGGATAAAAGTTGGATAAGGCGCCAGACACTTATGTTTGCGCACACAATCGCCAATAAGGCATATTATAATATATGATTCGGTAGGAATAAGGCACAAAAAAAGAGAAAGTTTGGGGCTTTCTCTCTTCTTCTCAATAATTAACTGAACTCATAATTAAACCATAAAGAACGTAGTGTGTGTGTTAGATTGATAATATGAATCTGTTACAAATATAAAATCTATCGGCTTACCAGACTAATATTTTTTTAATATTTTATATTTATTTTTATCAACATTTTGATAAGAAAAGCCACTTTCAGATAAAAAAGTGTTAATAACCTCTACCCGAACAAGTTACTGCTCAAATAACGGTCGCCGCGATCGCAGCAAATAAATACAATAACACCTTCCTTCAATTCGCCGGCCAGCCTGATGGCTGCCGCCGCTGCGCCGCCGCTGCTCATACCAGCAAAAATACCTTCTACCTTTGCTAGCTTGCGTGCAGTTTCGGTGGCTTCTTCCTGGGTAACGTCTTTTACTTCGTCAACCCATTTCGGATCAAAGATCTTTGGGAGGTAAGCTTCGGGCCAGCGCCTTATGCCTGGTATTGACGAACCTTCGGTAGGCTGGCAGCCTACAATGCGGATATTTGGGTTTACTTCTTTAAAATATCTTGAGCAACCCATAATTGTACCGGTAGTCCCCATCGCGCTCACAAAGTGCGTTATTTTGCCTTCGGTATCGCGCCATATCTCGGGCCCGGTAGTTTTTACGTGCGCCAGGTAGTTATCAGGGTTAGCAAATTGATTTAATAAAAAATATTCGCCTGTGGCGGCTTTTGCTTCCGCATAATCCCGGCAAGCTTCAATACCGTCCAGTAATACAACCTTGGCACCGAAAGCTTCCATGGCCAGCGTTCTTTCGCGGGTTGAATTTGATGGTAGCGCCAATTCGATCTCCAGGCCGAAAAGAGCGGATATCATCGCCAACGCTATCCCGGTGTTGCCGCTGGTGGCCTCAATTAGTTTAGTGCCGGGCTTAATATCACCGCGCTCTAAAGCACTGCGTATCATATTAAGCGATGCGCGGTCCTTTACGCTGCCGCCGGGATTATTGCCTTCCAGCTTGGCATATATAGTTACGTTGGGGTTGGGGTTAAGTTTTTTTAGCTCCACCATAGGGGTGTTGCCAATGAGATCAATGATGCCGGCCATTTTTGTTGGTTGTAGTAGTTGTATTGGTTATAGTAGGTTGTAAAGGTTAATCAGCAATCATTACAGCTTTATAAACTTTTCAACCAATTTAGTCCTTTATTTTTTCTTTCAGCATGCTTACTTCATGCGTATGGTACACTTTAGAGTAAGAAGGAACACTCTTGGTAAGCCAAACGTTACCGCCGATGATACTGCCTTCGCCAATAACGGTGCGGCCACCCAGGATGGTGGCGCCGGCATATATAACAACATTGTCTTCCACGGTAGGATGGCGTTGTGTATGCGCCGGATTTTTGGTTACGCTTAGGGCGCCAAGCGTAACGCCCTGGTATATTTTTACATGACGGCCTATGACGCAGGTTTCGCCAATAACCACACCTGTGCCGTGGTCGACGAAAAAATGATCTCTTATCTGTGCTGCGGGGTGTATATCAATACCGGTTTTAGAGTGTGCATACTCCGTTAGTATACGCGGAATAAGCGGTACGCCCAATTGGTAAAGCGAATGCGCCAGCCTGTAAAACGATATGGCATAAAAGCCGGGATAAGCACGTATTACCTCAAATTCGCTTTTGGCAGCAGGGTCGCCGGCAAAAGTAGCCTCTATATCTGTATTAAGCAGGCGGTACAGTTCGGGTAAGCCATTAAAAAATGTTTTAGCTATTTGCTCATTGTTTTCATGCTGTTTGCCGCGGGTAGTATCCAGCAGCTCGCAAAGCTCACTTTCCAGCTTCAGAAATTCGGCCTCCAGTTGGTGAACAAAAGTGTACAATCTTTTAGATTGCTCGGGATAAAGCAAACGGATAACCTGGAGTGCCCATCCCGCAATTTCCTTGTTTGATGGCACAGCGCCAGTGATCTGTTGCTTGTTCAGGATGTGCTGATAAAACTCTTTGTCCATATCCGTCGCACTTAACGGGTCGCTTAAAGTGTAATTGTCCACAATGTATAAAAAAAGGCCGGTTAACTGCGTCGTTTTAAAGTCAAAAACACAGGCTGTAGTGTAGGTTTTTTATTTGTCGAATTAAAAGCCAATGATTTGATGTCCTCAATAATGACTTTGATAGCCTGATTTAACTTTGATACGTACATGATTTATAAAGACTTGGTGTGTAATTAACAATTAGCCTTAAGAACGATAAAGTGCATTATAAAGTTACAATTTTATTTGAGTCGTAAGTCCGCAGTCTTGAGCTAAAAGCCTGTTTTTTTGACTTCGGACTTACGACTTTTGACACGGGCGTAAACCCTGCTGACATAGGGCTGTCACTAATGCTTTGTTTCTTTGAATCATAAACTAAAAAACAAAACATCATGACAACGATTGAAACATTATTAAAAGAACTGGCAGAAGAAGCGCTAACCACCCGCAAAATGCTGGCATGCGTGCCCAATGATAAATATGATTGGCAGCCGCATCCAAAAAGTATGACCGTGCGCCGCCTGGTAACGCATATTGCTGATATACCATCGTGGGTGGAAATAGCGATATATGACGACGAGTTAAATTTCGCAACAACGACGCATAAAGAACCGGTGATCAATAACACCGATGCGCTTTTAAAATTCCAGGACGAAAGTGTACAGAAAGCTAATGCCGCCCTGGAAGGCGCAACCGAAGATATACTAGGTGAGCCGTGGACTTTAAGCAACGGCGATCATATTATAAGTGTAAGGACGAAAGCTGAAACTATACGCATGGCTTATTGCCAAATAGTGCATCACCGTGCGCAGTTAGGTGTATTTTTAAGATTACTTAATGTGGCAATCCCCGGCAGTTATGGCCCCAGCGCCGATGAAATGTCGTTTCTGAGCCAGCCGGCTGAAGTAAATTAATTACGTAATTCCCGACATAAAATACCGTGAAAACACGGTATTTTTTTTGGTATTTTATGCACTACCTTAGCGGTATTAATTTACTATCTATCATGGAAAACTGGGACTACTATATATCCGGAATTTGGAAACTGAAAGAAAATGACAATGAGTACATCACTGATGTTTTCCTTCATTCAACCGCCGGAGGTTTTGGGAAAGGTATAAAAACCAGTAAAGATGAAGTAGTAAGCCTGTTGAAAAACGGCGCTAAAATAACGACCATAACCTGGAACTATCATTTAATACAATGGCGGTTCGGTGCTTTGGTTGAATACGAAGAACTGGACGGCGAAACATGGCTGCATACTCACCCGGGAGCTGCTACCTTCGACGATTTAGAGAGCTCTATCCAGATGCAGTATATCATGACAGATATGCCAGTTACAAGCGTAAGCCATTAACCTGCTTATAAAAAACATGTAATTTGAGATAAGCCCTGCTGAGCAGTGAACAGTCACTGGTCGGAGGGCTTTTTTGTTTTAGCAAATGCGCGATTATCAAAAAAGTGAGCCGGGTTCCTGGTCCATGGTATTCGAGGCTTAACAATTTGTAAACATTCATTCAAACAGTTTGCCGTTGTTCTTAGTTATAGCTTTAACCAATTAAGCTATATTATGTTAACTATATATCTTTCTGTCAGGAAATTAGCAGATATTTTACCATATTTTATATCCAAAATAAGCATCCGAATAATAGTCGCCGGGTTTTTAATGGTTGCTTCTTCGACGTCACTATACGCGCAAACAACGAAGGCCGATACACAAAAAACCAAGGTTGATACTCAAAAAGTGAGGATCGACACCATCAAACCCGGGAATGGTACACCCAAGCAGCAGATAAAACAAACCAAAGAGATAAAAAAGGCATTACTGGCAGATTCAGCCGGGGGTAACGCACCTAAAAAAAGTCCGCTTATTGATACAACCATTCAAAATAAATACGGCGATCTCCTCAATGACGATCCAAAATTTAACCAAAAATATCCTGCCTGGAAGCCGGCAGTTGAAGTTTTTGGTATTAATGGATTTGTTTGGACAATGGATCGCTTTGTTTTTAAAGAACCTTTTTCGCACATAGGCCCTTCGACATGGAACTATAATATCAATAAAGGGTGGGAATGGGATGACGACCGTTTTGGCATAAACTTTATCGGTCACCCTTATACGGGCTCGTTATACTTTAATGCAGCCCGCTCGCAGGGGTATAATTATCTCCAGTCGGCACCCTATGCCATAATGGGAAGTGTAATGTGGGAGTATTTCGGTGAAAATACCCGTCCGTCCTATAATGATGTTATCAATACACCTGTAAACGGTGCATTCCTGGGAGAGATAGGTTACCGGCTTAGTTCCAATATCCTGGACGACCGTACTTATGGTAGCGAGAGGTTTTTCAGGGAATTATTAGCCGGTATAATAGATCCAACCCGAGGACTGAACAGGTTATTGCAGGGGAAAAGTTTCAGGCACACTACAACCGAAGTTTACCAAAAGGAACCGTTAAATATTACGGTATCTGCCGGTGTGCATAAAATAAATTCGGATAATAAAACCTTTTTTGGCAACGGACCGACAGATGAACTACTTAACGTTCAGTTTGATTATGGCAATCCTTTCGAGATAACGAGGCGCAAGCCCTTTGACCTATTCAGGTTAAGAACTGAATTTACTTTCGGGGCCGGCAGAAAAATATTAGATAACGTTTTGGGCTACGGCGTTTTATTTGGAAGAAGTACAAACTGGGGCAAATTGTCGGTTTTATACGGCGCATTCCAATATTACGATTATTGGGATAATATGACATTTGAATTAGGAGCAATTGGTTTTGGCGGTGGTTTGATCACCAAATACCCGATAAGTAAGAGCATTAATCTTTATACCAATTTCCATTTATCAGGTGTGCCACTTGCCGGTAATAGCACAAGATACGGACCTGATACCTCTCAGGTAAGGGATTATACGTATAATGACGGACTGGAAGCCAAATTTGAAACGTCGCTGAATATTGGAAAGTATGTAAGTGCTGGAGTGTCTTATTATTATTATATCCTGCATACTTTTGTGGGGCCGGCCGGCAACAATTATGTCGCTATTTTGAGACCGCGCCTGAACGTCCAATTGTATAAGAATTTAAGTATAGGTTTTGAGCATTTTGAATATTATGACGATAGGTACCTAAAGAACTTTTCACCTGTTTTTTCAGTCCGGACGGAGCAAAAAATTTACCTCACCTATTTTTTTGAAGATCCACAACGGAAGGGGCGATATAATTAGCATTTGATGTCAGACTTCTGACTCCAGAGGTCTGACTAGTTTAATATTCCACCATCTCCTCATCTACATAACACCATAGCCAGCGTTCACCGGGTTCGGCAGAGATAACTACCGGATGGCCGCTTTCGCGTGCATGTTTAGAGGCGTGCTGGTTAGGCGAGCTGTCGCAGCACAATGTAACACCACATTCCTGGCAAGTGCGCAGGTGTACCCAGTTGCTGCCTGTTTTGATGCACTCCTCGCACACATAGTCCTTGGGTTGTTTTAGTTTTTTAATCGCTGTTAAATGGCTGCAAATTTGGTCTTCCATTGCTTTACGGTATTATTAATCAGAAAATTAATAAATTTTAGTATTATTTAAAACCTTTCGGCTTGGTTTCAGTTATACACACACTACATCTACAAGAAAAAGTTTAAATAAATTAGGGGATAGCCGGTTATGAGCCGGCTATTTTTTTATACTTCAGCCAGGTATTTATGTACAAAACTAATGGCCATTGAGCCTTCGCCAACGGCAGAAGCTACCCGGTTCATGGCGCCTGCACGTACATCGCCTGCGGCAAAAATACCAGGGCAGCTAGTTTCCAGTAAATAGGGGTCGCGTTTAAGTTTCCATACTTTAGTATAGTTGTCGTAAGCATTCAAATCGCGACCGGTTTCAATAAATTCCTTGTCGTTTTTAATAATATCCAACTTTATCCAGTCTGTATAAGGCTTTGCGCCGATAAATATATACAGCGCGCTGGCACCGTACAAAGTTTCCTGTTTGGTTTTAACATTGATCAAAGTCAGTTTCTCCAGGCACCCGACCCCAGTAGCGTCGATGATCTCGGTATTGGGCAGCACTTCAATATTGGGTGTAAGATTGATCTGGTTGATAAGATAAGCCGACATGGTAGCTGTCAAATCATCCTTGCGGATGATGATATGCACCTTTTTAGCAAATTTGGACAGGTACATAGCGGCCTGGCCCGCTGAATTGCCGCCACCAATCACGAACACATCTTTATCCTTACAGGCAGCTGCTTCGGTTGTTGCGGCACCGTAATAGATACCAGCACCCGTAAACTTATCGACGCCTTTTACTTCGAGTTTCCTGTAGTCAACCCCCGTAGTGATCACCACCGCGCGGCTTACTATTTCAGGACCATCATCCAGCACAATTGTTTTATAGCCATCCTTTTGCCGGATATCACTCACCATGCGGGGCGACAAAAACTCGGCGCCCAAACGTGTCGCCTGGCTAATGGCGCGGCGGGTTAGATCCGAGCCGCTTAGTCCGGCAGGGAAACCTAAATAATTTTCGATACGTGAACTGGTTCCTGCTTGCCCGCCCGGTGCACGGCGTTCGATCAGTAAAGTCTTCAGGCCCTCAGACGAACCATACACAGCCGCCGCCAGCCCCGCAGGACCCGCCCCAATGATTACTACATCATATATTTCGTTCTTTATCTGGAGGCTAAGGCCTGTTTTCTCCGCGATTTGCCTGATAGTGGGCTTACCTGCGCAATTCCCATCTTCAAAAATGATCAGCGGTAAGTCGCTGGTAGTAAGGTTGTTTACTTCAAGTAGGGTTTTAGCTTCCGGATTACTCTCAATGTCGTACCATTTATATGGAATTAGGTTCCCCGCAAGGTAATCCTTTATCTCGTGCGACTTGGGCGAAAACTGGTAACCAATCAATTTGATGCCCTTAAAATCAGGTGTGTAATCGCTCTGCCAGTCATCTAACAGGTCATTGATAACCGGGAACAGTTTTTCTTCCGGCGGGTTCCAGGGTTTCATTAAATAATAATCCAATTGCACATCATTGATGGCTTTTATGGCGGCTTCGGTATCCGAATATGCAGTAAGCAATACCCGTTTAGCGTCCGGATATATTTTGATGGCTTTGTGCAAAAAATCAACGCCTTCCATTTCGGGCATGCGCTGGTCAACCAAAAACATGGCAATGGTATCACTGCTATTTTTAAGATCAGTTAAAGCCTCCAACGCTTCATTAGCTGATGTGGTACTGATGATCTTGTACTCGGAGTTGTATTGGCTCTTCAGGTCGCGGCTAATGGCACGCAGTACTTGCAGGTCGTCGTCTATGGAGAATATGATGGGTTTGTTCATAGGTTTTTATAAGATTACACCGATTATAATAAGATTACACCGATTAACCATTTATCGGGAAACACACTAAAAATACAGTGTGACCGGGTTTGGATGTTACTTTAATGGAGCCGTTATGCTGGTTCACTATCCGTTGTACTACTTCCAACCCCAGGCCGGTCCCTTTGCCCATTTCCTTCGTGGTAAAAAACGGATCGAAAATACGGGATTGTATATCAGTTGATATTCCGGGTCCATCGTCAATAATACTTACCTGCGCAAACTCTTTTACTTTTTCAGTTTTAATAGTTAGCGTGCCTTTGCCGTTGGCTTCCATCGCATCCAATGCATTGTCTATCAGGTTGGTCCACACCTGGTTCAGCTCGCCTATCATCGCTTTTACAAGTGGCAAAGTATGATCAAACTCTTTAACCATGGTGATATTCCCTTTTTTGATCTTATAGATCAGCATTTGGAGCGTGTTTTTTATCCCGATGTGAATATCAGCGTATTGTTTATCCTGCCCCCTGTCCATGTGGGTATAGGTTTTTACCGAACTCACCAGGTTGGCAATACGCTTGGCAGATTCGCCTATATCCTGCACCATTCTTTCTGTTACCAATAGGGTGTTTATCCAGTTGAATATGGGTGAAAAATACTGCCGGGGAATGTGCGCTTTAAATAACTCAATATCTGCCGTTTCAAACCCAAAATCGACAAAATTCTCGGCTATTTCATCGCTGTTGTCAATGCCCATCTCATCAAAAAAGTCAGTCAGTTCTTCTTCCTTGGCTGTACGTTCACGTAAAGTAAGGTTAACCTCCCTGTTTTCGGACATCACACGGAATACTTTTTTCGTCACCACATCCACGTGCTCCGGCTCCATCCTTATCGCTATTACAGACTTGAATGTGCCTGGTTCCAATTGCAGGTGCTTTAGCAGGGACTCCGAATCGCGCACAATAGCTGATGCGGGGTTGTTTAGTTCGTGTGTAAGCCCTGCCGAAAGTTTACCCAAGGCCATCATTTTTTCGTTTTGCTGTTGCAGTGCCGTAAAATTGCGAACGCGGTTTGTCATCACATGTACCAGGGCCTGGGTAAGTTCGAACTGGGTTGCTATCAACTCCCTTATCTTATCCGTATCAAAGGTCAGCAATTGCGTTTCGCCCATCGCCTGGCTGTCCACAGTGGCAACAAGGGCCCTTGAAAATGGCAGGTAACCGGTAATGCTCCCCACACCAAATGTCCCGATCTCGCGCAGACTTCCATTTTGCGTCATGTAGATACGGATGCCTCCTTTAATGATAAAATGCGGTCCCCGGATAGGCTGCCCCTCTGTAGTAATGGCGTCGCCATCGGCAAGCATGTGGCAATCGCTATTGTTAATTAGCCATTGTAATTGATCTTCCGGCACATCTTGCAGGGCTTCGAAAGTTTTGAGTAACGCCGGTGTACATTCTTGCATGCTCTAAAATTAGGGATTTTAAAGCGAAGGGGACAAGAGCTGGATTGATAATGCGTAAGAATAATGATCAATTTTTTAGGAATGATCAATTAACGCGCAGGTTTTAAACGCAAACAATACTAAAACTGGGTAGGTGGCGGCTTGAGTAGTAAAAATCAATACATATTTATATTATAAGTTGACTGTAAATTATTATTTGCTTGCAGAGGGCCCGCAGCTGCATTTCCCCGTTTTTAACAGGCTTAGCGTCACTGTAGATTTATACTGTGAGTATCGTTTCACTTTAATAAACCGACATGAAGAGATTATTTATCACACTCGTACTGTTTTTATTTTCAATGCAACTGGCTTGCGCACAAAAGATGGATACTTCTTCTGTCGTTTCAGCGCAGGATATCAATCACAATTATATTGTAAAGTATAAAAAAGACAAGGCCGTAGCCCTAATGTTGTTGGTTCCGGGTTCGACGATGGTAACCATAGGGGGTGTGATCAATAGCAGGCATGGTAATGTTTTTACGGGTGGCGCAAATTCAACCAGGGGAACAACGTTTGGCTTGATAGGAGGTGTGATGGCAATTACCAGTATACCATTCTTTATAGCGGCAGGTAAAAACAGGAAGATAGCCTGCCTGTCAGTAAAAAGCGAAAAAGTTACTATGGGTCGCTTAGACTATAGCAAATTCTCGTACCCGGCTATAGCTTTTAGAATAAAATTTTAGTGAGAATAACACAACCCTAAATCAATACACAATGAAAAACTTGATCAAAACGCTATTATTTGTTGGCATACTTTCAGTTTTTGGCTGTAGTAAAGTTGTTTATCCTGTCCCGCCAGTGTTGGATGGTTACGGGGCAAAACAAGATACAGCCGATAAATTTGCAATACAGCCGGCGAGAACAGTAAATGACATTAACGGAAAGTTGGTTTTAAATTCAGAAGCCTGTGATTCGGCTGTCATAAATGAGCCGCTTCCTGGTGGTTTTGCTCATAACGATTATTGTCATCCGCACCCGCTGAATGATGCGCTTGAAAATGGTTTCACCAATGTTGAGGCGGATATTTTTTTAGTTAACGGCAAACTGATCATAGCTCATGTTTTTCCTTATTTTAAAAGCGAAAGGACTTTGGAATCGCTGTATTTAAAGCCTTTGTTAGAAAAAATAACTCAAAATAAGGGTAAGGTATTAACCGGGTACAACAACCCGATCACTTTACTGATAGATATTAAAACAAAGGCCAGGCCCACGTACAGGGCACTTAAGCCGGTACTGGAAAAATACCGTTCGATATTATCGACGTACGAAAATGGCAAGATGACTTACCGTGCGGTAACCATTGTCTTGTCAGGACACAAACCGTATTCGCTAATTAAAAAGGAAAAGAACCGCATTGCTTTTATCGATGAGGACTTGTCTAAACTGCGATATAACCAGGTTAATGGAAATATGCTGGCTATGGCAAGTTGCAATTATTCGGATATTATGGATTGGGACGGCACAGGCAGCATTTCAAACGAAGAAAGAAATGCTCTTTGCGCTTATGTTTTATTGGCCCATAACATGGGTTTAAAAGTGAGGCTATGGGCATCGCCGGAAAAAGAAGTTGTTTGGGACGAGTTGTTAAGCTGCGGCGTTGACCTGATCAATACGGATCAATTGGTCGCGCTTAAAAATTATTTCAGTACGCATGCCATCGAAAAAAATCAAGCTATAAAAAACACATCTGATAATTGAGCCGGCCACATAAATATACAAAACGTTTATAATGAAAAAAGCATTGATCTTCTCTTTACTAGTATTAAGTTCGTTATCCGCCTGTTTGGCCCAGGATTCGCACACCAGGGGCTTATTCAGCATAGGTATCGAAGGCGGTTTTGTCGCAAGTGACTACGACCGTTACCTGATGAAAAACCTGTTTAAAACCGGCATAGGCGCTTCCATGAAAATAGAGGTCCCTGTTTATCCAAATATATATTTTACCGCAGCCGGGGGCTTTTCGACATTTGAGGCCACCGATAAAACCAAAGCCTATATCAATCAAACCGGGTTAAATCAATATGCCCAGTATTCCACCTCAGAGAATTTTGAGTTATTGAAAATAGGGGCGAAGTGTTACATCGTCAAAGGCCTTTTTATGGAGGCCCAGGCCGGGGGTGTTTTCCATTCGGATAAAACAGTTGAATTTATGCCGAACCGTGGACTTTCCATCGCGTACTCGGCCGGAACAGGTTATTTGTTTCATAACGGAATCGAGTTAGGCGCCCGGTATGAAGTATGGAGATTTAATGGGAGTGTAAGTAAAATGAACCAACTGGGAATAAGGTTAGCCTATGCGCTCAAATTCCCCCGGGGTTGATTCCTGTTTATAATTCGGCATCAATTGATGCTATTTTTGCGTTCCTGTATCTTTGCCCTTAATTTGTGAAAGAACATAACTCTTTCTTTTTCGCCCACCACACTGATGTGCGTTGATTTACGGATGACATTCTGCAGGTGCTGATAAGTAAAATCGCAGAAACCTTTATCCTGTGTCGACATGAAATTCAAGCCGTTATGGTTGATAAAAGTGACCTGTATGTTATCGCTCCGTACACAAATGGTATTGTCGCCAATAAGGGTTTCGTTGATATAAGCCTCGTAGGTGACATTAGTGAACATGTCGGGCTTACTATAGGATAATTTTTTTCCTGTTTCTGCCTGTAGCTCCAGGTGGTTCACCAGGTCTTCCAACTGAGAATATACTTTGAACAATACATCATCGCCGCTAAAAACATTCGACTGCCTGTAAAATTCTATCTGGTTAATGGTTGCATTTATGCTCTCCCCATTCCATATATCGATCGAAGGTATTTTAGCGTACAATTCATCTATCTTTTTGGTTATTTCAATAGATTCTATATCCGCTTCAACGCCGTTAAACTTTTGTCGTGCCAAATCGGGATAACCTAACAACGTGCGTTTCCAGAAAAAGAATTTAAAGGCCGTTAGTTCAGGAAAAGGTATGAAAGAAAAAACAGGCAGGTCCTTGCTGTACCAATACATAAAAGGGTTTTGCATCACATTAAATATGGCAAGGCTATGGGACACAAACTGCAGCCATTTATTAAACCCGGAGGAAAGGTGATCGACCCGGTCGTCTGTAAAAATTACGGTGTTGGTTTTTATTTGCAGGAGTTGGTCGAGTGATACATGGTATTTATTACAAAGCACCTGGATCTCATCCAAGCCCATTGGTTTCTCTCCCCTGATGCGCCTGTAAGCGCTGTCATTGCTGATGTTCAGAAGTTCGGCAACTTCATCAACGAATGACAGGTGGCTGGCAAGTTTAGACCGGATGTGGTTAAAAAATAACTGCTGGGTTTGGGCACTATCCGTCATAGCCAATAATTTGGTTTGTATTAATTAGGTATTACTTATTAATCGACTAATTATTATTTGCAAAAAACACTAATCAATCGGCTAATAATTAATAAATATAGAAAAATTGCAATTAGTTTCCAATACTTCGTCATTAGGTGCCGATATTTACTAATACTTTCATAACTGATTGATTTTCTAATTTTTACGACATGCTTTGCCAGGGTAGCTTTATTAAATATTAAAAGCTAATAATTATTATACCAGCGACTAAATTATTATCATGAAAAAGCTCAACTTAAATATCATACAAAATGAAAAATCTGATCAAAACACTGGCATTCCTCGCGGTGATGACTTTATTCGGTTGCACTAAAGTGCTCTATACGCATGAGCAAGTTTTGGGGCGCTACAAAACCAAGCAGCAGGTGCTGCAAAAATTCGGTGCGCCCACTGAGATAAAACCAAACCAAACCGGCGAAGAATGGCTTTACACCTATGACGCTGACCAAATAATGCATGTTTTCAGTACAAACACTGTAAGCGAGTTAGGGCAGTACAAAAACTACGTCCAATTTTCGTTCGATAACCAGGGAATAGTTATTTCAAGACACGCCGAAGGAGTAGATCTTAGCGAGAAAAAGGTATCCATCTTAAAAACTTCTGCACTTGCAGTGGGTATTGCCGCTTTGATTTACGGATTTGTTTCGGTTGGCTTCCATTCTGCACAACCTATCTATACCGGTGGACCAATTCATATTGATTTTTAAAAGTTTAATAACAAGGTAAAGTGAACTGAATTGTTCAAAATTTTAAACAACAGACGATGAAAAATCTCATTAAAGGATTTGCATTCCTTAGTATGCTCTCATTATTCAGCTGTACAAAAATTGTTTATACTCACGAACAGGTTATCGGTCTTTATAAAACAAAACAAGATGTTATGAAGGCATTTAAGATACCGACTGAAAAAAAGATGAGCGATTCGACTGAAGAATGGCTTTATCGTTATGATAGGAATACTTCATTTACCGATCATACAATAGCAGAATTTCCTAACACACATACGGTCGATGTAACCGACTTTAACCGGTATAAAAGGTATATTATTTTTACCATGGATAAGCAAGGAAATATAATAAGGTGCGACTATGAAGGGGTGGACCTTGCAGTGAGGAAAAAGAACCCGGCCGGAACGATTGCGCTAATAGCTGGTGGTTTAGTTATCATTACGATGGGGTACGTGGGTTCGCAGAATATCTCCTGGAGTTATAGTCCCATTGGGAATTAGGAGTTATCAATTTTAGGTTTATTGTTTACTCAATCCCAGCAAAAACTGCAGGAATTTATCATCATCATAATTGGCCCTGTTGAAATGAGTAAATACGATATTACCTTTTTTGTCAATAATAAGCGTGGTGGGGATACCATTTTCATAAAGCTTATCTGGAACCTGGGTAGGGGAACCTCCATACACAGAAAGATTATAGCGTTTATTTTGCAGGAATTGTGTTGATTTTTGCAGGTTGTTGTCGATATCTACTGTCAGGAAAATAATGTCAGGGTCGTTCTTCACTTTTTGATAAAGCGTATTGATGGAAGGCAACTCGGCAAGGCACGGCGGGCACCAGGTAGCCCAGAAATTTATAAACACCACCTTCCCTTTTAATTGTTGCAAGTCGGTTACTTTGCCTTTGATATCCTGCACTTGCATTTGAGGAGCGGGCATCGATTTTTCACCAAGTTTAGGTATATCTGGTTTGAAGAATCCAAGCGCCATCATGCCCATGATCACCCAGCTTTTTACGCGGGGACTAAATATAATTGCTGCTACAAAAAGCAACAGCAGTACGGTCAATATTTTGTCAAGGGTGATTTTTTTGAAATTCATTAAACGAAGTTAAGAATTTCCATGTGGGTACGGCCAGTATTGCTCCAAGTGTAGTTGCTACTAAGTATATCCAAAGGAATTCCGTATGGCCTGAAATTAAGGCGGGCCCTAAGGACCGCGCCGGGTTCATGGATGCACCACAGATCGGTCCGGCAAACATGGCCTCCAGGGCTATAACTCCGCCGATAGCTAAGCCTGCAAACATGCCCTGTTCTTTACTGCCCTTCGCGACATTAAGGATAACCAGCATCAGGAAAAAGGTGAGAATAAATTCTAATATGAAGGATTGACCCGTACTGCCCGCAGGAATGGTGGCACCCAAATATTGATTGACAGGAAACAGGTACTTAAGCGTCAGGCTGGCAAGTAAAGCCCCGGATAATTGGCTTATAATATATGGCAAAAGCTGCCGGACCTGGAATTTCCCCGCAAGGGTAAAAGCAATACTTACTGCCGGGTTGATATGCGCACCTGAAATATCTCCGAAGGCGTAGATCATGCTCATCACAACAAGCCCGAACGTAATAGCCACACCTACATGTGTTATGCTGCCGTGCGTTTGCTGATCGATAACAATTGCCCCGGTACCGGCAAACACTAAAGCATAAGTGCCCAGTAATTCGGCTAAGTATTTTTTCATCAGGATATATACCGGGTAACAAAGTCCTTACTATACACTTTTATCAAGTCGCGCACCCGCCGGAATTCGTCTATGATCTCATCCGGTGTCCCTTTAGCTTTTGCGGGATCTGGAAAATCTTGATGAAATCGCTGAGCCTTACCCGGGAAATAGGGGCAATTCTCATTAGCATTATCGCAAACGGTAATGATGTAATCGAAAGGGATGCCTATATATTCATCCACATTATTCGAGGTATGTTTGGATATGTCAATATGGTCCTCAGCCATTACTTGTATGGCCTTGGGATTTACGCCATGCGTTTCGATACCGGCACTGTAAATGTTGGCTTTGTCACCGGCAAAATACCGTAAATAACCTTCGGCCAATTGGCTGCGGCAACTGTTGCCTGTGCATAGCACTAATATATTTTTCATGGTGTTGTTATAGGTTTCATCATTGCTATAGCCGACTGCGGACATGCGTAGCTGAACTCTGATGATCGCTGCACTTCCGCCGGAATATTGGCGCGGGTTATTTGTTTATATCCTTTGCGCTTAAAATATTCCAGAGCCGTTTCGGTCAGAAGATAAATTGTATTTAACCCCTGTGCATTAGCGAGGCTTTCAACATGCCGGATCAAATTACCCGCCACTCCATTGCCACGAAAGCCCGGCAAAACAGCAAGAGAGCGTAACAGGCCATAATTGCCGTAAGTCTCAAGCCCGGCTACGCCTATTACCTCGTCGTTTTCTACAACTACAGCAAAATTTTCAAGGGCCTCCGGTAAGTCGAAAGCGGGTAATTTTTCCGATTCAAGTAAGGTTAT
>JBIOHG010000055.1:0-29250 GCA_044448765.1 Sphingobacteriales bacterium
AAAAAAAAAAAATACCACGGACCGCCTGACTATTATTTTACCACACATCCGGGGTTTTTTGATTTTGATCAATAACCCACTATGCCTAATAAAGAATGCCCGGCGTCATATTTAAAAAATATCAACCACGACTTGGACAAATGCCTTGATGACAAGGAAACAGGCATTCCAAAAGCTGATATTATCAAGATCATTTATTGTCATAATTCGAGGCTTTCCCCTTCAGAAGCCGCAGAACTCACCGATCATTGCCGGAATTCAGGGGTTGCCCTGGAATTGAAAGGAATAGATGATATCGCGTTGCTATTATTAGGGCGTGCAGCGTATGCCGCTAAATTATTCCTCGGAATTAATATTGATACTGCGCAAATCATACCGGTCAAACAGTTTGTTAACGAATATGAGGCCTCAGGGTTTGCAACCTTGCTGAGCAATCAATTCATAGGACGGGAAAATGAACTTGCACAGCTACACGACCTGATTAATAATAACCAGATAACGATCATCAAAGGGCCTCCGGGTACGGGTAAATCAAGGCTGGTAATTGCCTGCCTCGATCAGTTCCGGCGATCCCATCCTGATTATGAGGTCTTTTGTATTTCCAATAAAAACGCCCCGATATTTGAAGACCTACGGGTTTATTTAAATGGTGACGGAAATTTCCTATTGTTTATTGACGATGCCAACCGTCAGGTTAATAACCTGAAAAGTTTGCTGCCTATGTTGCGTGAGCAACGAGCTGGCAGGATCAAAGTAGTGATAACAGTCAGGGACTATGCCTTCCAGGATATTTATCACGCCTGCAAAGATTTCGATCCGGCCGAAATGGATGTGCTCAAACTAACAGATGAACAAATCACAGCTATTGTAAAAACTCCCGAATTTAATATTCAAAATACTCGCTATATCAGGCGAATATTGGAAATAGCCGAGGGTAACCCGCGTCTCGCGATCATGGCCGCAAAAGTGGCAAATGAGAGCCAAAACTTATTAAAACTTCATGACGCTTCTGAAATTTACGACCAGTATTTTCAGAATGCAATTCCAGATCACCAGCTTTTTGATAACCATACGCTGATGAAAACGCTCGGCGTTATTTCTTTCTTCTATGCAATTGACCTGACCGATAGTGAATTTTTAGCTAAATTGTTAGAATTAGTAGGTTTAGACAGGTACAGTTTTAAGGAATCAGTGGAATACCTTGAACGACTGGAATTGGTCGAAACATCCGTCGACTATACCATTGCAAAGATCAACGACCAGGTACTTTCCACATTTTTCTTCTATAAAGTCTTTTTCAAGGAGCAGATACTGGATTTTGGGGTGATATTAAAAAATTACTTTACGAAATACACCAATAGAATTAGAGACTCCGTGCTACCCGCCAACAATACTTTTGGTTATGAAAGGGTGCTGGAGCATATCACCCCAGCTTTAAATGATTTTTGGAATATCTGCAAACACGATCATGACATCGCGGTTAAATTCCTTCAAACTTTTTGGTTTTACCGTTTTGAAGACGTATTTGCTTATCTGTGGGACTATGTGCAAGCTTTACCCGATGTTGAACAGGAATACAACTATAATGAAGATAGAGCGCAGCAAGCATTCAATACAGATATTTACCTTGACCTGCTGGATAATTTTTACCTATATAATCTGCCGCAAACATTTACGGCTGTGGAGTTAAGTTTTGAATATGTCAGGAAAACGCCCAAACTATTCACTCATTTGGTAAAGGCACTCGCGGAAAAATTTGTTTTTAGTTATGAAGATTCGTTTAATAACTTCCAACGACAAAAAAAATTATTTCGCTTAATGTATGAGAATTTTAATGACCCGCTTTACCGGGAAGCGTTCTTTATATTGGGCGCTAAGTTTCTGCACATGATTTATCGGGTTCATACCGCATCGCGCCAAAAGAACACGATATCCTGGTATCAGTATAAACTAGAAGCAGTCGTACCGGTGATCAAGTTCCGTAAGCTAATCTGGAAACGTGTCATAGCCAACTATCGCAAATTCCCAAAAAAGGTTGAAGCATTTCTGGATCGGTATCTTACGATGTCGCCTGATTGGGTTGAAGAAGTTACTAGGACCGATGTCCCACATCTGCTAACTTTATACCAAAAATTCAGCACGAAAAATTTTGCGCATTGCTACCTGGTTCAGGAAAATATTTGGTGGTTTAACCGCTTAGGTATTAACGATGACGCCTTAACAGCGCTAAAACCTGTTTTTACCAACGACACTTATCGTCAATACCGCTTAGTGACCTTTGACCGTTTGCGGGACAAATCAGAATATGATTTTGATGATTACGAAAAATATGCTAAACTAAAAGATAATGAGTTGCGCACAGCAATGTTATTTAAGGATTTAAACGAATTCAAACGATTTTACCAGCGTTTTCTGCTGATTACAGAATGGTTTGGTAAAAAAAAGCCGCATCGAAATTATAACGAGACGATTGACGTTATTTTGCAGGCTAATTATGAGCATAACCCGCAATTAGGTTGGCGGATCGTACAATTTATGATAAAGGAAGGTAACACTGCCGACCTTTATTTATGGAGAATTATCAAAAGTGTGCAGGAACGTGCAAACGCTCGCCGACTTAAAAATTTTTATGATCTTATAATAAACAACCACTTCCAGAAAAAGACATCATGGGTAGTATTGTACTTCGACTTCCTACCTGAAAAATACGTGGAGCAGCAAAAGCTTGACCAATTGCTCATTTATCTGGAGCAGAATGAAGAAGCTTATCTCCACCTGTATTTCGAGAATTTTATCAAGTTTCTGAAAGTTGACCCGGATTATTTTGTGCGGCTGCTGAAAGTTATCAATTACAAAAACGAAGTTAAAAAACTAAAATGGGCCGTCGATCATCAAGAGTTTGAAAAAAACTTTGAAAATTTTAACCGGGACATGGAAGTACTACAACAAGCCTATCTGTTGCAGGACGAATCTCAAGATTTTTTTGACTTTAGTTGCGACTTGTTGTTTAAACTCGTAGACGAAGATCCTACTTTCTTGAACCGGTATGTCAACTTCCTGATTAAAGACAGGTTCTTTATCAGTAGCCGTGAATACCATCACCTCAACCGGATATGGACATACAAGAATGCTGAACAACTGATGGAAAGCACTATTGTATTGATCGGCTCAAAGGCGCTTATTTCACGGGAGAATGGCTTTGTAAACGCTTTCTTTGAAAATTTAACGGAGCCCCCTAAGACGAGAGCGGCCAAGTTTTTGAAAGATATGATCAAAAAATTTGCTAAGAATATCTCGGTCATCGAAATATTGATGGACATTGTATTGGCATCATTTAAAGGACATAAAAACGAGTTTATAAAGCATCTGTTGACTGTCAACGACGACTATACGCTATTTACCGAAATTCAATGGGTGGAAAACTCCTATACCGGGTCAGCAGATACCAATTTCGACGCGGTCCGCGCCGGTAACTGGCAGGCGATCTTAAATATCCTGAACGAAATTAATAAGTCGGCCTATAGATATGCCAAACACAAAGCATTTGTTATGAGTAACATCGACTATTACAATAAAAGAGCCCAGGCAGAGGATAGGTACCGCTTTATGACCGACAGATTCTAACGCAATAGCCTGACTGCGCTTCTTGCAATTATGCAATTTTCATGAAAATTTGAATTCCGATTGTAATTGAAATTGTGAATTGGCAAATGGCCCGTCTGTATTCCACATCATTAAAAAGCCGCAATTCCGATCTGGAATTGCGGCTTTTTATTTCACCTTTTCAAACTTCGTTTAAAACAAGTAAAAAAAGGATATTACTTCCCTACTTCTATCACATGGAAACTGCCGGGTATCTGTTTCCCGCGCGGGCGCGGATTCTCGGTTGTTGGCGCCGGGGCCGGTTCTGATTTGGCGGTTGGTAAATACAAATGATGTGTCACCAGGTCGATACCAATGGTACGTGCACCCGGTTCGGTAGTGATGTTCTCGATCAGCTCAAATTTATTGGCGTTCACTTCTCTCACCGCGGTTAGGGTGCCTTCGCCATTTGAAGCGTAAGCAATTTTTAATCCCGGGTCAAAAACCAAACCGTCTGTACGGCCGATCGGGAATGTACCCAATGTTTTACCGTTTGAGGCATCCATCACCACCATGGTTTTGCTATCGCCGCATCCGATAAACAGGCGATTAGTTTTGCGGTCGATATCCAGGCCGGAAGGCGAGCTGCCGCCATCGATTTTATAGCTTGTAATTTCTTTAAAAGTTGTAGCATCAACAACGTGAACGGTACTGTTATCTTCGCCGTTGACAAATATCTTGCCTTTACCGTCAGATACTGCTGTTTCCTATTTCTCGCCTAACTGAACCGTCGCAACAACTTTTTCAGTTGCCGGGTCAATAAAGCACAGGTCATGACTTCCACCACAACAAGTGATTACTTTCTTAGAAAAATCGACATAAAAAATCGCGTCCGGGTTTTTCACAGGTAAAGCAATTTCGCCGGTTGCGGTAAGCGTTTTCAGATCAAACACAGTAACCGAGTTAGCCCGACCATTGCTTGTAAAACCTTTATTCAGGTTGTGTACCAGTGCTATACCATGTACGCCGGTTGTCTTTGGTATGTAGCCCAGCGAATCGCCTGTTGTGCTGATGACATTCACCTGCATGCCATGCGATACATAAACCCGCTTATTGGCGCCATCAACGGTAATATAGTCCCAGCCACCGGGGCTGGCGATCTTATAATCATTAAGCACTTTAAAGCCTGTTGTTTGCTGCGACCAGCCGCTAAAAGGCATGCTAACAGCTACACCGGATACGATCAGCAGTGCTGAAAATTTCTTTATTAAGTTCATTGTCTTAGGTTTTTTTGATACTATGTTAGGATTAAATTCTGGAATAATATTGTAGAAAAAAAATAGCACAGGATAGCCGCAAGCTAATTATTTAAGGCATATTTACGGCCGTTATGCAAAATATCAAAAACATCATTTTCGATTACGGTAACGTGATCTTTATGCTCGATTTCCAAAAGCTGAAAGAAGGCTGGGAGTCGGTAGGCATTCCTAACCCGGATGTGTTTTTTAGTCACGGTGTGCAGCACCCTATTTTCGATCAGTTCGATAAGGGACTGATCACAGCTGCTGATTTCAGGAACTTTATTCGGAACAAATCAGGCAAAACCGATCTTACTGATGAGGAGATCGATGCCGCATGGAACAGCCTGCTTTTAGGAGTAGGTGAGGGGACGCATGAAATATTGGCTGAATTGCATAATAAATATCGCACTTTTTTGCTGAGCAATATCAACCCGCTGCATTACGGGTATATAATGGATTATTTAAAAAAAGAGTTCGGGTTTGAAAATAACGACCACTTGTTCGAAAAAACTTATTACTCGCATTTTGTAGGGTTGCGAAAACCGGACGGTGCATTTTTTGAAAAAGTATTGAATGAGAACGGCCTGAAACCCGAAGAAACTTTATTTATTGATGATATTGCTGCAAACCTTGAGCCGGCAAAGGCTTTAGGCATACAAACCTACCTGATGAAAGCGCCGGATACGATACAGGGTTTTATAAAAAGGGAAGGGTTATTGTAAATGCGATCATTAGGATTTTACTGCGAATTGTCCGGCAACGTACCCACATCACTTTTTTGATTTAAGAAACTGAGACCCTTGGGCGCTAAATGGAAATTACCCATCTCGTCTCTATCAACCAACGCTTCATCTATCGCAAATTGGATAATATCCAGGGATGCTACTCCTATGTATTTTTTATTTTGAACCGTACTGAGGAAGCTTCGCAAGTTATTTTTATTCATCGGCGTATTAAAAATGAGTGAAAAATACAACCGAATTCTGTATGAAATCTGGACAATTACGGCTCCAAATTGTTTAAATTTTTCTGCGTTTTTTTTCGGTAAGGATAAGTCCAAGCTCACGACTCATTTGCCCGGCTATGGCTGTATTTTCCTGCGCCCGCCTGAATAAATAGGGCAATACCGCTTTCACAGGCCCATAGGGCACATATTTAGCAACATTATACCCCGCATCGGCCAGGTTAAAGCTCAGGTTATCGCTCATGCCCAATAACTGGGAAAAATACACATGCGAATTATTGTGCGTTATATTTTTTTCGTCTAATTGCTCGGCCAGCAAGCGGCAGCTGTTTTCGTTATGTGTACCCGCTACAAAAGCTATTTTGACAATATTATCGGTACAGAAATTTACGGCCGCATCATAATCCTTATCAGTTGATTGCTTATCGGGCTGTATCAGGCAGGCGTAACCCATTTCGGCAGCACGTTTACGCTCCTTTTCCATATACGCGCCACGCACCAGTTTCGCACCTAAAATAAACCCTTCTTTTACTGCTATGGTATGGTCATCTTTTAAGGATTGCAGCTTATCGTGGCGATACAATTGGTAGGTATTGTAAACAATGGCTTTCTCTCTATTGAATTTGCGCATCATATTCAATGCCAGCAGGTCGATAGTTTTTTGGATCCAGGTTTCCTCGGCATCAACCATGATGGGTACGCCGGTATCAAATGCATCCTGGCATATCGCCAACACCCTGGCCTGCACTTTTTCCCATTCAGTTTGTTCGTTTGTTGTCAGTGTTGCCCCGGCATCCAGTTTTTCCAGCAGACTAAACCTACCTACGCCCGTCACTTTAAAAACGGTAATGGGAACAGCCTTATCTCCTGCTGCGCGTTTGATGGTAAGCACGATCTCATCACGGGTAGCATCAAAAACGTGCTCGTCTTCTTCGCCTTCTACTGAGTAATCGAGGATGGTTCCTACACCGCCCTCATTCAGTTTCTTGATGGTATCGTTACATTCCGCAATGGTTTCGCCGCCGCAGAAATGTACAAATATTGTCGCTTTGATGAGGCTCTTGATGGGCAGGCCAATTTTCATAGCGAAATTGGTTATTGGCGGCCCCATTTTTACGAAAAAGTTAATATTGATCATCCTGAAAAGCCAGTAGGCGCGTTTCAGGTCTTTATTAGATGAGTGGCGGAATGCGATCTCGGTATTTTCAAAAGACAGGGCACCCTTACCGGGGCCTGCGGCAGTTTCATTATTGAGCATGGCGCAAAATTAGAAAATGCAAAGCAAATAACTCATTATCCTTTGAATAGTTTATTTTTGGCGACCCATGATCGAATTCAAAGTAAAAGGCGATTTTATCCAGATGATACAGCTGCTAAAGGCCACCAACCTCGTAGGCACCGGCGGCGAGGCACAAATTGTGGTTTCGGACGGCGAAGTGAAGTATAATGGCAAGGTAGATTACCGCAAGCGCCTGAAAGTAAAAAGCGGCGATATGGTTGAATTCAGGGGCACCAAGATCAAGATACTTTAATCAATGGACACGCTACAGAGCATTAATTATCCTATATATTTCACCAATACCTTAGCCGAGCTCGCCAAATTTGTTGAGCAGGGAAATTACTCCCGTTCGTTTGTACTGACCGATGAAAATACCGGCAAACATTGCCTGCCTCTTTTGCGCAAGTACATTGATAAGCTGGACAATTTTGACATCATCGAAATTAATGCCGGCGAGGAAAGTAAGAATATTGACTTTTGCGTAGGTATCTGGAAAATGCTGATCGATTACGGCGCCGACAGGCAAAGCCTGGTGATCAACTTAGGCGGGGGTGTGATCAGCGATATGGGCGGATTTGTGGCATCTACTTATAAACGAGGTATCGATTTTGTGCATGTGCCTACAACGTTGCTTTCGCAGGTTGATGCCTCTGTAGGTGGCAAAACAGGCATCGACCTGGACAACGTTAAGAATATCATCGGCACATTTACCCAGCCAAAGGCAGTTTTTATTGAGCACGGGTTTTTAAAAACGCTGCCTGCAAGGCAGATACTTTCGGGTTTAGCTGAAATGCTGAAACATGGTTTAATTGCGGACGCAGAATATTGGAATCTATTGAAAAATAGTGACTTGAAAAGCCCATCTGCAGAGTTAGTTTATCATTCCATCGAGATAAAAAACAAAGTGGTTATCGAAGACCCGCACGAAAAAGGTATTCGTAAGAGTTTGAATTTTGGCCATACTATCGGTCATGCTATCGAGACTTACTCTTTAATGAATGATGAGAACCCATTGACCCATGGCGAAGCCATTGCAGCAGGGATGATCTGCGAAGCGAAACTTTCGAATATGAAAGCCGGCTTAAATGATTGGGCATTGGCAGAAATTACGGTCGTGATCAATGAGCTTTATCCAAAATATAGCTTTGACGAAGCCTGCTATGATACCTTATATGCTATCATGCTGAAAGATAAGAAAAACCAGGGCGGGAAGATCAATTGCTCGTTATTATCTGCCATCGGCGAATGCGGTATCGACAACGTGTGTACGAAGGAAGAACTATTTGAAAGTTTAAGATATTACTCAGCTTTATAAACCAAAGACTTACGAAGTTTTAGAAACTTCGTAAGTCTGAAACTTTAATTACCATGCTTTACCCTGCCATCGTTTGCCGCTTAAAAACCCAGCATCTTGCTTTACGCGAGATCATCAAGAATGTAGATGATCAAAAACTTCACGCTCAGCCCGAACCGGGTAAATGGAGCATAGTAGATCAAATCGCACACCTGGCAAGTTATCAGCCGGTATTTATGGGGCGGATGGCGCAAATTCTGAAAGGTGAAAATCCAAACTTCGGCGCTTATCGTGCCGATGAAGAAGCCGACTTTATCGCCGCACAAAAAATGTCCTTGCCGGAACTCCTTAATAAAATTGACGGGCAACGCAGACAAATACTGGAATTAATAACCAACCTTAATGATGAGCAGTTACAGTTAACCGGCAACCATCCCAAATTTGGTGTATTAACCATACCTGCGTGGACGGAGTTCTTCCTGCTGCATGAGGCTCATCACTTGTTTTCGATATTTAAGCTGGTGAAGGGGTAATCATCAAGGCAAATAAAATTTGGTTATTGACCCATTTTTACAAAAAAATAAAATTTTCTATTGACAGAACACTTTTTTCGCGTACATTAGCGGCATCAATAAACAACATGAAGTTTAACAGCGCATATTTTTATGGTTACTACTTTTACTTTAACAGTAAGAGCCGGGACTAATATGCATCAACAACATATAAGATAAACTGAAAAGTCCCGGCCAAAAACCGGGACTTTTTGCATAATAGGGTTATGAGAGAAAAAAAGACAAGAGTTGCTATCCAGGGTACCCGCGCCTCCTTTCACGAGGAAGCTGCCTTTTTGCATTTCGGCGAGGACATCCAGACGATAGAGTGCAACTCATTCAAACAAACATTTGAGGCGCTGCAAAATAAGGATGCCGATTACATCGTAATGGCCATAGAGAACAGCATTGCCGGCAGCATTTTGCCCAACTACTCGTTGATGATGGGCTACAGCTTCCCGGTCGTGGGCGAAGTTTACTTGCCTATCCAGTTACACCTGCTGGCATTGCCGGGCGTAAAATTTGAGGATGTGCAATATGTTACCTCCCATCCCATCGCAATACGCCAGTGTGTAGATTTCTTTGACGAATACCCGCATTTGAAAGTGGTTGAAAGCAACGATACCGCCGCCTGCGCCAAACGTATCCGGGAAGAGCAATTAACCGATACCGTGGCAATTGCTAATACATTAGCCGCCAAACTGTACGATCTTGATATTTTGGAGCGCCGGATCGAATCGAATAAAAAGAACTTTACCCGTTTTTTGATACTCACTCATCACGAAAACGTCGAGAAGAAGGATAATAATAAAGCCTCGTTATGTTTCCAGGTGAGTAACCAGGTTGGAGCGCTGGCTAAAGTGCTGCAAATATTTGCCGAGCAAAACATCAACATGAGTAAGATACAATCAATGCCGGTGCTGGGTAAACGCAACGAGTATAATTTTTATGTAGATGTAGAATGGGATAATACAAAACAATATGATACCGCCATCCGCCAGGTACTGAAATACACACAAAATTTTAACATCCTGGGCGAGTATCAAAGGCATGAAGATGAAAATGCGTCCAACGAGCGTGAGCAAAAGTTCAGGGCGCAGGAAAAGATAACCCGTAAATATATTAATGTAAAAAAGATAGTTAAATAGTCCGGAAGTCCGGGGTCGGAAAGTCCGAAAGAATAAATCGAGATAACAACAAAAAAACAACTATAAAAACAACTTCCGGACTTACGCGGACTTATGCGGACTTTCGGACTAACTAAAAGAGATATGAAATTAGATCTGAACATACAGCCGCTTGAATCATGGATAAAAGCGAAAGCGCAACCGCTCCTGATAGCAGGGCCTTGCAGTGCCGAAACTGAAGAGCAATTAGTTGCCACAGCACATTTATTAGCCGCAACCGGCAAGGTAACCGCCTTGCGTGCAGGTATCTGGAAACCCCGCACACGTCCTGGTGAGTTTGAAGGTATTGGAAGCATTGGCCTGGAGTGGCTGAAACGCGCCAAAGACGAAACCGGCTTACCAACAGCTGTCGAGGTCGCAAATGCCAAACACGTTGAAGAAGCCCTGAAAGCAGGTGTTGATATCCTATGGGTTGGTGCACGTTCAACCGTGAACCCTTTTACCGTTCAGGATATCGCCGACGCCCTAAAAGGTGTTGACGTGCCCGTGATGGTTAAAAACCCGGTAAACCCCGACCTTTCCTTATGGATCGGTGCTTTGGAGCGTATCAATGGTGCAGGTATCACCAAACTGGCGGCGGTTCACCGCGGGTTCTCGTCACACGAGAAATCAGCTTTCCGCAACGAGCCAATGTGGGATTTGGCTATTAACCTGAAAACACATGCGCCGGAATTGCCTATCATTTGCGATCCAAGCCACATTTGCGGTAACCGCGAGCTGTTAGGTTATATCGCACAAAAAGCGCTTGACCTTGACATGCAGGGACTGATGATCGAATCGCACATCGACCCAAGCGTTGCCTGGACCGATGCCAAACAACAGGTTACACCATCAGCATTGGTTGAACTAATAGACCGTTTGACACAGCGTAAACCAGAAGTGCAGGGGGCAGCGAAAGACGTTTTGAGCGAATTGCGCGCACAGATCGACAAGTTTGATGATGTCGTGTTCCAGAAAATGGCCGAGCGGATGAAAGTTGTGGAGAAGATCGGTAACTACAAAAAAGATAACGGCATCACTATTTTACAGGTAAGCCGCTGGGACGAAATATTGAATAAGCGTATTGCTTATGCCAAAGCTTTAAATTTAAGTCCTGAATTTGCTGAAAAATTACTGGAACTGATCCACAGCGAATCGATCCGTAAGCAAACCGAGATCATGAACAAGGGCTCGGAGAATCAGCCCCAGGAAAAACTGACGCACGCGTGAATGAGATATGAGATTTGAGGTATTAGATTTGAGACAGGATTTAGCTTGTTCTTTTTGTCTCATATCTCACGTCTCACATCTCAATACTAAACTACAATGAAGGAAAATATCATCCTTACGAAGAAAGATAAGTCGGCGAACGGCACTATACAACTCACGGGTTCCAAGAGCGAATGCAACCGTGCGTTGGTAATTGAGGCATTGAGTGGTGGTAAGGTTAAAGTACAAAATATGTCCCATGCGGCAGACACCGTAACGCTTGCTGACGTCCTGAACGCCAGTAGTGCGTGGCGCCTGAAGCTTACCGCTGAGAGCCAAACACTTGCTGACAAGCCTATAGCGCCAACCGTAAACATCGGCCCAGCCGGAACTGCAATGCGTTTTTTAACTGCCTATTTTACTTTGGAGGATGAAGAAGTTATTCTGACAGGCAGTGAACGAATGAAACAACGGCCCATCGGTATTTTGGTAAATGCTTTGCGCGAATTGGGTGCTCATATCGAATATGATGAAAATGAGGGTTATCCCCCCCTTCGTATCAAGGGCGGCTTTGAGCAATTGACCGACACTATCAGCATTAAAGGTGATATTAGTAGCCAGTATATTACAGCATTGCTGCTTATTGCCTCGCAGTTGTCATTGGGTTTGACTTTGCAAATTGAGGGTGAATTAACATCAAGGCCTTACGTTGAAATGACTTTAGCCATGCTGCAACAGGCGGGTATTCAGCATCAATGGGCTGGTAATGAAATTCGCATCGCAAAGCAGGACTTCAGAGAAACCACGCTATATGTTGAACCGGATTGGAGTGCGGCATCGTACTGGTATGCCATAGCGGCGTTATCGGATGAGGCTGAGTTATTTCTTCCGGGACTAACCTCCTACAGTTTACAGGGTGATAGCGTGATCACCGAGATCATGGCGAATTTTGGTATCACCTCGCAATTTAAGGATGGCGGTGTATATCTGAAAAAAGAAGCAAAGCCACTTGTGCGAAAGATATTTGACATGAAATCTTGTCCCGATTTAGCGCAAACGGTTATTGTAGTATGTGCAGCATTGGGTCACGATGCTACTTTTACCGGGTTGGAAACTTTGAAGATCAAAGAAACTGACCGTGTATTAGCACTTCAGAACGAACTGGCGAAGATCGGCGTGAAGCTGATCGAAAAAGGACAGGTATATAAGCTGGATTGCAGCGGGAAGTTTATTCCTGATAAGGTATTCGTCAACACTTACGACGATCACCGAATGGCTATGGCTTTTGCCCCGCTGGCGCTAATCGTGCCGGAAGTGGAAGTCGAAGATCACGAAGTGGTTGAAAAATCGTACCCCGCGTTTTGGGAGGACCTGAAGAAGGTTGGTTTTGAGGTGAAAGGATAAACCTGCCTGTCGGCAGGCAGGGGTAAAAGGCGAAAGTTTTCTCCGCCTTGTCATTGCGAGGAGGAACGACGAAGCAAACTCGTCGCTATGCTCGCGAAGAGATGCCGTACTATCGCTCGCAATGACATAACTAACTATTAAAATAATCTGCACATTTGCATATACGCACATTTGCACATCCAAAAATCATGGCAGGCAATTCATTCGGGCAATTATTCAGGATAACAACATTCGGCGAATCACATGGCGAAGCTATCGGTGTGATCATCGACGGCTGTCCGGCGCAATTGCCTATTGACCTGGATTATATTCAGTCCGAACTGGATAAACGCAAACCCGGCCAATCTAAGATCACTACACAGCGTAAGGAAAGCGATACGGTAAAGATACTTTCAGGCATTTTTGAAGGTAAAACTACCGGTACGCCTATTGCCATGCTCATCCCAAATGAGGACCAGCGCTCTAAAGATTACACCCACAATGTAGATGTTTACCGTCCTTCGCATGCTGATTATACTTATCAAACCAAATATGGCATCCGCGACCATCGCGGCGGCGGGCGCTCATCAGCGCGGGAAACTGCCGCGCGTGTGGCAGCAGGCGCGGTAGCCAAATTATTGCTGAGAACACAAGGCATTGAGATCGTAGCCCATGTAAGCAGTGTGGGTAAAATAAACGCGCCGAACGTTGAGATAAGAAGCGCGCAGGAATTCATAGATGAGCGCGAAAAGAATATCGTCCGTTGTGCCGATCCGGCAACAGCCGAGGAAATGATAGCCTATATCGATGCAGTGCGCAAAAGCGGTGATACTGTTGGCGGCAAAGTAAGTTGTTACATCCAAAATTGCCCGGTTGGCTTAGGCGAACCTGTTTTTGATAAACTCCATGCCGACCTCGGTAAAGCCATGTTAAGCATAAATGCAGTACATGGTTTTGAATATGGCTCGGGTTTTGAAGGCAGCGAAATGCATGGTTCGGAACATAATGATATTTTTATTCCCGGCAATCCGGGCGAGATCAAAACCCGCAGCAATTTTTCGGGTGGTATCCAGGGTGGCATCAGTAACGGTATGCCTATCGGGTTCACCGTAGCCTTTAAACCAGTTGCTACCATTATGCAAAGCCAGCCAACTATCGACAGTGGGGGTAATGAAGCTGAAATATCCGGCAAGGGACGTCATGATCCTTGTGTCGTTCCGCGTGCGGTGGTTATTGTTGAGGCGATGGCCGCTTTGGTTACTGCTGACCATTGGTTGAGGAACAGGAATTCTGTTTTACCCCCTACCCCTGAAGGGGAATAAAACCAGAAGTTCGCCTTCAAATCGGTCTGCTAAAACAATACTCTTTTAACTATATTTGTATAAAAGGAAATCAAATGACTGTTTTACAAATCACAGTACCCGAAAAAAAAGAAAAAGCAGTACGTATATTGTTGAAGGAATTAGGTGTATCTGTAAAAAAAGTTGAGACCAATAAACCTCTTTTAAAAAAAATAAAAACAGCTGTAGACGAATTGAATAAGGTTAAAGCAGGTAAAATACAAGTAAGGGATTTCGACGATTTGTTGAATGAATTATAAAATAAAACAGCCTTCATTCCATCCGTTGGTCGTTAATAATCATTACATTCTCATTTTTTCATCTGCATATTTGCATATCTGCACATCTGCACATCAATTAATATCTTTGAGGTAAATGCTCTCCTCGCCCATCCAATTATACAAAAAAGCATACAATGGCCTTTCGCGCAATAGCTGGTACCTGTGCCTGGTGATGTTCATCAACCGCAGCGGCACTATGGTGGTGCCTTTTATGACTATTTACTGCCATAAAGTGCTCGGTTTCACGTTGCCACAAGCCGGTTATATCATGGGATTTTTTGGAGCGGGTTCAATAGTAGGCGCTTTGATAGGCGGCAAAATTACCGACAAACGCGGGTTTTACTATGTACAGATATTTGCGCTGCTATCCGGTGGTATGCTTTTTATGTTGCTGGGGTTTCAAACCACATTTATAAGCGTTGCAGCCTGCTCTTTTGTATTAAGCGTTTGTAACGAGTCGTTCAGACCGGCTAATTCAGCAGCGATAGTGCATTACAGCACAGACGAAAATAAAACGCGCTCCAACTCCCTAAATCGCCTTGCGGTTAACCTGGGCTGGATATTTGGCGGCATGATCGGCGGCCTTTTGGCTGCCATAAATTACCACATACTGTTTTGGGTTGATGGCTGCACCAATATTTTGGCGGCACTGTTTTTATTGAAACTGATCCCGGCATCCAAAGTGGCTAAAACTATCAAAAATGCCATCAATACTGCCGGCGACCCGGCTCATAGGGACCACGTTTACCTGGTGTTTATAGGACTGGCAATTTTATTTGCTACCTGTTTCTTCCAGATATTTACTATGCAGCCGCTGTATTATAAAACGGTATGGCATTTCAACGAATCGTATATCGGCTTACTGATGGGCATCAATGGCTTGCTCATCGTTATGTTTGAAATGGTTATCATCCACCGCCTCGAAAATAAACGGCACCCGCTCAATTACATTTGCGTGGGGGTGTTATTGGTGGGCCTGGCATTCGTATTACAAAATTTTCTGCCTGCTGCAAAATATTCAGCTCTTATTGTATTGTTCTTTTTAACTATCGGCGAAATACTGGGCATGCCGTTTATGAATTCATTCTGGATCATGCGCACTACAGCCGGCAACCGGGGAAGTTATGCCGCCTTATATACCACTGCCTGGTCTATCGCCCAGATCATGGCCCCTGTTATAGGCGGTTTGGCCATTTCGTTTGTAAGTTTTGACCTGCTTTGGTGGATAACAGGGGGCATGTGTCTTTGTGCGTCCCTGGGCTTTATCATGTTATATCAGCACGTCGCTAAACAAAATGAAATCGTACCCATAGAAAAAACTATATTTTGACTAAGACTGCCTTGATATTCGACCTTGATAACACCATTTACCCGGTAAGTTCTATTGCGGACAACCTGTTTGGGAAATTATTTGCCGTGCTGGACGAATATTCGGGGACGATAAATTTAGGTGATAGTGAACGCGTTAGTAAGATCAAAGAAGAAATGACACGCCGCCCTTTTCAATATATTGCTGACAAATATGAACTGGATAAAGATCTGAATGATAAGATGGTCGACACCCTGCGGACCATGACCTATGATATGCCGATGCAACCGTTTGACGATTACCATCATCTAAGGGAAATTCCGCTGGATAAATTTTTGGTTACTACGGGCTTTGTTAAACTGCAAATGAGCAAAGTACTACAATTGGGTATTGAGCAGGATTTTAAAGAGATCATCATTGTGGACCCCGATGCCAGCAATAAAACTAAGAAGGATGTATTTGCTGATATTATGCGGGATCATCATTATTCACCTTCAGACTTATTGGTGATCGGCGATGATCCTGATTCTGAGATTACAGCAGCGATAGCGCTGGGTATAGATACCTTTTTATTCGACCCAAGCGGTATTTATGCCGACGCCACATTTACCCATCGGTCTCATGACTTAAAGCATGTACTTGATATTCTAAAATAGCTATTTGGACTTTTGCGTTTCGCGACGACCGACTACTTTTACCTTTATACGTTTATAGCCAATATTACCGGCCATATCTGTGCCTTCCAAAATAACACTGTAGGCTGACGGTTGGGTTGCCGTATAAAAAGACACCGTAGCTTTTCCTAATGAATCCGTGGCAACATTAGGCTCCCAGTCGATAGTTGAGCGTAGGTCGATTTGTTTTACGGTATCCGTCAATGCATATTTAGGCTTATAAAACTGTTTGGGATAACTTACCGCTATTGGCTTATATAAGTAGACTCCTGGCGTATTATCCATCAGTGGCCCATGCCCCGAGCGCGTGGTGATTTCTATATAACAAATAACGCCAGGGCGATGACGGAATATTGTTTCATATTTTGCAGTGTACCTATCGGCAAAAATAACTTCAATTCCTTTTATATCTTCGGCGGTGTGAGATTGCAGATATCTTCTAAAATCATCAAAATCCTGAATATTTACCACCTTAAATATGGGCGTACCGTCGATAATAATGTATACCCATTTATACTTTACGCGATACCAGCAGTACCCACGTACACAGCCTTCATTAAAGCCCGTAACTCTTTCCTGCAGCACGTCTAAAATTGTTTTTTTGCCAGCGTGCTCCAGTTCTTTTTCATCAATCACCTGGTCGGCTGTACCTTGCCCGTTTAAATTATAGGAATCTTTAATTATTTTTTTGGCTGCTATTTTTACTTCGTTCAAAGTATGACCACCTTCGGGGAAATACTGTAATTCTTTTGCCCGGGTGTCATTTTTTATGAAACTCAACAACGTTGTATCGCTGTTCACATACCAGGGCATTACAATCGGATTATAGGGATTTGTAAAACCTGGAGCGATGGGTTCATCCATAGTTATCCTTACGTTAAAACTTTTGCCGCTTTTATTAACAGCCTCTACAACAAATACCGGTGTATCTATTTTGGGGAAATTATCAAAAACAAACCGGCCGTTGTTGTCCGTAAGAGTATCTTTTACTATTGTCGGCGATTGGGATAGCAGCATAACCCGTGTTCCTTTTACCGCCTTATTAAATACATTCGTGACCTTCCCGCTTACCTTAAATTCATGTTCAGCCGTATAAGGTGCGACCGCCGTTTTCAACTCATAACTTACCCAACCCTGTGTAAGTAATAAATTATCCAAAGCTGTAAACCTGTCGGGGTTTGCTGACGAAAAATAATATGCGGGCTGTTCAACATATCCTTTCAGGTCGGAGGTGAGCAATAACCTTGATGCAATATTTTCAACAAGACTATCTTGTTTGACTTGCGAATCATCGGTTACCGCAAGCGAAAAATTACCCTGTACAGGTTTGCCGGCGTTATCATTAACCGAAATATGAAGAGCTATACTATCTTTTACCGCATATTCCGGTTTGGCAGCAATTGTAATATTCAGCGCATCAGCATGGTCAATAAATACAAGGCGCTCATTTAGGGGTTGCTCCGCCGTTGTCATTAAAACGAAATGGGTAATTCCCGTCGGGAAAAGGCTTTTTGCGATCTTACAACGGGTAGTACTCATCTTATTAAAATCCAGGGTAGCGGCATAGCAAACAACACCCCTTGCTTTGGCCGTAAGGAAATAGTTTTGATGCAGCGCAGCAATATCGCCGGTGGCTGATACGATCACATCGAGCGAATCCCTGTCCGGATTATTAACGATGCGCAGGGCAGTACCTGAATTTTTTATCGCAGGCAGCGGATAGCTTTTAAATGCACCGCCCGAAAATGTAATTTTTGCCGTGTAAACCTCATCTGGCTGTACATCCAGGTCAAAACTGCCGATGCCTTTATGTAATGAATTTATCGACGCAATCTGTTTGCCTTGCTTGTCTAGTATCGCACCGCTAATGTCCAAACCTTTTCCATCTTCGCCAACAGCCTTAAACCCGATATGTGCCGGGATACCGGCCACCAGGCTTCCTCCTTCGGGTAAAAACCGGATATCTGCGTTTTCAGCGCGATACATATTTATCGGTATCAGCATTTTACCGGGTTGCTTTTCGTCTTCGGCGATCAAATGGATATTTGCAGTCTTTGGAGGGACTTCAAAATTTACGTTAAGTATGCCCTTGTCATCGGTTACTAATTTTTGTTTGTATAAGCGCTTTTCGCCCGCAAATACCTGGAGCTGCATCGGGGCGTTAATTACGGGCATAGTATTGGCATCAGTGAATTTCAAAATCGTATTTATCTTGTCGTGGTCAGCTAATGCGGAAATGTTAATGTTACTGGTGACAAGCAGCTTGTTCTCCAGGCTGAGTATCGAAAATTGTTTGTAAAAGAAGGTTTCATCGCCAAAATTGCGCATCCAGTTGGTGTATGCTCGCAGGATATAGTTTCCGGGTAAAAAGTCTTTTTTATCCAGGCCGATGCTGGCCCAGGTGATGCCGCGGGCAACGGGTAACTGGTATTGTTTAACCAGTTTATTACTGTCGTTTGTTATATCAATGTGCAAGATGCCGCTTTGGGCTGATAATAATAATGACGGCGCATTAAACAGGTAAGCCTTTAACCATACTGTGTCGCCTAGGGCATAATCGGGCTTATCAAACTGGATGTATATCTTTTCCGCCGGATATTTGTTGGTTACACTGTCGGTACGGTTGGTGCATTTCAATAATTCGGCTTGCAATGTACTTTGCGAAAAAGCCGAAAAATGGCATAGCAGCAAAAATACACTGCTAAATAACCATTGATAACGGTGTGATTTTAAATAGCTTGCCACTCCCGACAGGTTTATAAAGCGAATGTAACGAAAAAATTAGTTTTGCAATAAATTTATCTTAATATTTAGTTTGTCAACACCCTCACTGTCACTAAAAGCTGGCCGGTGTGGCGCATAGTATGTTCGGCAGCATGCGTAAGCAGGCCGATTACTGTTGACGGTATTTGAGCCCGGCCCACACCGCGTATTTCGGTTAGTGTGTCTTCCTTCGTATTTTTCAATTGTTCCAATGACTTATCAACCTGCAGGTTAAATCGCTTAATTAAAACGCTGGTCTCCGACTCCTGCATCGTTTCCCGCCCTTCCGCCGAAAGGTAGGCCAATTGCGCTTCGCTGAGCATCTCGCCCCTCGCATAGGTGAACAGCCTGTCGAGTATACCTGTTAAATGCTGCAAATGAAAAGCAGGCGCTGCCATACCTGCGGGTTTTACCCAAAGAAACACCTCGGGGAAACCCACCATTAATGCGTTAACTTCTTCACGCGCCTGTAATAAGGTATGCGCCACCGGCTGCAATAAGCGAGGAATACCCTCAACCGGGCCCCTTAACCAAACTTCTCTTTTTCTTTCAGGTTCCATTTATCCCAATAGGTATAAAGTAAATGTATATTTTTGCGCGCCGTTCCAGCAGCATCGTACATCAAATTTATTGCAAAATAAATATATTGGTATGGTGATTGCTGAAAATAGTATATTCACTTAATTATAAATATGAACCCATTCACACGTGCTAAAAAATATTGCTGCCTTGCTTTAGCATTTCTATTCTGTTTTTTCATTTTCCAGGGATGTAAAAAGAAGCGCTCAGAAATGGGTAAGGTTTTTTACAAGCACACACACAATTCCGTATATAAAGACCTGGATGAGGACGATTTTGCCGTAGTGTTCAAAAAAGTGCTGGCTGCGAACAGGGGTAATATGACAAACCCCGATTTTATCACAAATTATTACGATCAGAATGATTATGAGCCTGTGTTCGTGATGGACCACTTATTGAACGGCGATTTGGATACCATGCTGGCCTATTTTAAAAAAGCGGATGAGCATGGCCTGGCGCCGGAGCAATTTAAACCCGACAGGATAAAAACTTTAATTACTAAGCTTACTGGTAAAAGTTCTATAAAGAGCGTGGATGAAGCATACGAAGATATGGCCAACCTGGAGATACTTTCGGCAAACTCTATGATCAATTACTCCAGTGACCTGCAATTCGGAGTTATTAATCCGAAACATATTTACTCGCGTTATTTTATTAAGACGCCACGACCGGACAGCACGTCCATGGGCAGGGTTTTTAATGTTGATAACCTGAAAGCATATCTTGATAGTATACAGCCGAAAAGTCTTGCATACCTGGCTTTACAAAAGGCTTACCGGGATGGGATAGAAGCGCCAAAAATGTCAAAAGAGGAAACCCGGCGCATATTGCTTGTTAACCTGGAACGGCTGCGCTGGAAAAATAAACCGGCTGAGAACAGGTACGTGTATGTAAACATCCCGGATTTTCATTTGGATGTGATGGATAGTAACAAGTCGGTACTGGGTATGAAAGTATGCGTGGGCCAGGGACGCAACAAAGATTATCTGAACAGCCTGGAAAACTATAATGATACCTGCAAGATCGACAATCCAAATCCGCACGAGACACCATTGCTGAATAGTGTGATCCACAGTGTGGAGGTGAACCCTGTATGGAACATCCCGCACAGTATCGCTACTAAAGAGATCATTGTGGAAGCCGCTAAGGACCCTTATTACCTGTCGAACAAAGGCATCAATGTCTACGATGAGCGAACAGACAAACTGATAAAAGATCCTGAAACCATCGATTGGTCGAAAGTTACCAAAGAAAATTGCCCTTATGAATTCAAGCAACAGCCGGGTGATGAAAATTCACTGGGCAAGATCAAGTTCCTATTCGACAATAGTAGCAGCGTTTACCTGCATGATACGCCGGCCAAGGACGCCTTCCGGCTTAAGGTGCGCGCAGTGAGCCATGGTTGCGTCCGCCTTGAAAAACCATTAGACCTGGCGCATACACTGTTTAGGGACACTGTAAGGTACAATTTGATCGCGAAGGATATGCAGCAGGACGATGTTAAAGAACCCGAGGACATCAGGTTAAGGCCGAAAGTGCCGGTTTACATCTCTTATGTAACATGCTGGGTTGACGGCGACGGGCAATTGCAATTCAGGCGCGATGTGTACGGGCTGGATATTGTACTGTATGAGAACCTGAAAAAATACTTATCGACCGAATAAATTATAAGCTGGCGTTAACTTCGGAACTGCTGCTATCCGGGTAAACATACTTTGCTGCACCCTCCTGGTCTAAATATTTTGAGTTGTAGGTATAATCGTTACCGTTGATAAACAGTACTGTTTTACCTTTTATAGTTTCGATAACTTTTTTAATTACTTTAGGCGATACAGCAGGGCAGCCTTCACTGCGGCCCAAACGTCCTTTGCTGTCGACAATTTTTTCGGATACATACGGTGCGCCATGAATGACAATGCCCCTTGAGCGGGCGTTGTCATTAAAGCCTGCATCAAGCCCGTCCAATTTTAATGAACGACCGTGCTTGCCTATATACGTGCCGTCAGTTATGTAAAAGCCGAGGCTGCTGGCGTAAGAGTTGGTTTCGTTTGAAAAATGTTCCGCTACATCATAACCACTGCCGTTGCCATGTGCAACTAAGGCATGTATCAATAGTTGTTTATCTATCAGGTCAACCACCCACATGCGTTTGGTGCAGCTTGATTTCGCCAGGTCGACAATAGTAATTACCGAACTGGTTTGTGGTACCTGGTTTGCGGCTTTCAAATTAAAATAACCGGTAATTGCTTTTTGGAAGACGGTGTAATCCAGACCTGCCTCATGCAACTGGGCGGTATTATAAATTTCATCGATATATTCTGAGAAAAGCTCCTTTGCGGATAAGCTGTGTTTTTTAGCAGAATGTAATTTATTATGTCTTTTAGCAGTTTCAGCTTTCCAGCTGATGATCGTAGAGGAGGATATTAACAAGATGCATGTAACCCACAAGAAGCGTTTCTTCATTTTCCGTTGCTTTATTTCGTATGTTTAATCAATAAGAAAAGCCAAAGGCTTTTAAATTAACCGGGTTATAAACAATTGTTATCAACAAATGTAAAGCTTTAATCAGGAAAACAAAATCTTTAACGAAGAATTTGTTTACTAATGATTAAAAAAATTACATTAATCTTAACATTTGGCCAATTTCAATAGCTTATACGAAAAAAAGAACGTTGGGGTTAGCAATTTATTTGATCCAGGTGATTTTTTCTTCCAGGGGGATCGTTCTGCTTCCTGTGGGGTGCTGCTCCGCATAACCCAGGTAAATCACACCAACAACATGGTCATCTTCATTGAGCTGAAAAAAATCTTTCATGGCTTGTTTCTGGATCATACCGCCCGTACTCCAAAACGAAGCGATACCTAATGCTGTAGCTCCGAGCAATATGTTTTGAATAGCGCAGGATGTAGCTTCTATCTCCTCTATAACCGGTATTTTGGGCAGGTTTCCTCGTTGCATGGTCACCAATATTACATGCGAAGCTTTATTAGCCTGGTTATACAGGTTACTATAAACGCCTTCTACAAAGTCGGCAGGCGGCGTATTTTGCTTATACAGTTCGGCATGTTGATGGCAAAATTCGGAGGCGTTAGAATAAACCGTAAATCTCCAGGGCTCTGTAAATCCATGCGTCGGCGCCCAGTCGGCCAGTTCGAGTAATGAATGAACCTGGTAGTCGGGTATCCGTTGGCCGTTCATCATTTGCGCTTTAATACTGCGGCGCGATTTGACGATGTTAGATATTGTTGCGAAGTTGTTATCCATAGTATAAATAATAAAGCCCGTTCGGGACGGGCGAAGATAAAAAATATATTAAAACAGGAATTATCGCCTACTAAAAAGATCCGGCTGTGGTAAAGAAAGCTTTGCTAATTGACCTTTAGAGATTTTATGAGTGGGCTTGAATGTTTGATTATATAAATAGGGTACTGCAACAGGGTAACCATGTTGCTTACTTACATTAATCAACTTACTATTTTTAATATCATAAAGATCAAATAACCAATAATTGTGTCCCTTGTAAGTTGCCAGGCTTTGTCCTATGACCCTATAGGCTCCATTAAATAAATATTCTTTTTGTGGCTTATTATAAAACCCTTCGTAAGAGATAATTCTGAAATTGCCTTTTCCTTTATTCATCAAGTAAGTTGTATAAATGTTTGAGCAAGCCAAACCTCCGCAAGCACCGTTATAAGTATTGATTATAAAATCAGGCCGGCCATCGTTATCAATGTCTTCGACATAAAGAAAATCAGTGATATAGGTCATATTAACAAAATAGCCGTTGAACTTCTTTATTAATTTATTTTTTAAATAAAGCTCTACGGCTCCGCCATTGTCTAAAGTTCCATCGACTAGTTTAATTGTATAGTTTTTGTAGTGCGCAATAGCCATCTCATTTGAGTCATTAATCTTGCTTTTGACAAATTTTATTGAATCGTATTTTTTTACCCGATTTTTTTCAAAGGGATATTGCGCAAAACATTTTGCGGACAGCAACAACAGGATAAGGCAAGATAATCTCATTTGAAAAATCAACAATTCACCATTGACTTATACACTCAATTAATAAAGCGCCGGAAACTTCCCCGGATTAGCCTCATGCATAATGGTATAAACCGCTTCTATCACGTCATCGGATGATGGTTTGCTGAAGTAGTCGCCGTCAGTACCATAAGGCGGGCGGTGTTCTTTGCCTGATAAAGTTTTGGGCTGCGCATCCAGGTGATAATAGCCGTTTTGTGTTTCCAGTATCTTTTGCAGGATATAAGCTGAACCGCCACCGGGCAGGTCCTCATCAACTACCAGCAGCTTGTTTGTTTTCTTTAAGGAACCGGCACAAGCACTTTGATTATCAAATGGATATAATGTCTGCGGGTCGATCACTTCGATATGAATGCCCATGGCTTCCAGTTCTTCAGCAGCTTCCATTACAATACGTAATGTTGAGCCGTAAGATACCACGGTGACATCAGTTCCTTCTTTCAAAATCTCGGCTTCTCCAAGCGGAACGGTAAACTCACCTATGTTGATTGGTAATTTTTCTTTTAATCGATAGCCGTTCAGCGATTCGATAACCAATGCGGGTTCATCACCACGGAACAGGGTATTATACATGCCTGCAGCCTGTGTCATATCACGCGGAACGCAAATATGTATGCCACGCATGGAGTTCAATATCATACCCAGCGGTGAACCCGAATGCCATATACCCTCCAGCCTGTGCCCGCGTGTACGCACAATAACCGGTGCTTTTTGGCCGCCGCGTGTGCGATAACTTAAGCTGGCCAGGTCGTCGCTCAAAACGGTAATTGAATATAGTAAGTAGTCGAGATATTGTATCTCAGCAATTGGCCGCAAGCCGCGCATGGCCAGGCCTATACCTTGCCCTACTATTGTGGCTTCGCGAATACCGGTGTCACTGATGCGCAGGTCGGTATACTTGGCTTGTAAGCCCGCAAATCCCTGGTTCACATCACCAATAGCACCTACATCCTCGCCAAAAGCTACAAGGCTTTTATCGCGTTCAAAATTCGCATCAAAACATGCATTCAATACTTCGCGACCGTCGATCATTTTAGCATCAATGTCAAACTGTGCGGGAACAACCGGCACATTCAGGGGCGATTGCATCGTACCTGTAAACAGTTTTGAATTGAAGCGTTCGTTATTTTTTTCCTCTTCCTGTTTAAGCCAGGTTACCAGGCTTTGCCTTGCAGGGCTTTTTTCTTTCACGGTTAATCGCAAAGCTTTGCGACCCGCGGCTACACCGTCCTTACGGCCGGGATCAATTACGTTATTCAGGTTTGTAACGATCTCTTTAAGCGCCGTCCCTGCATCGCTGTCTTGCGCCAGTTCTTCTATCAGTGCCGAAACCTGCCTCAGTTCAACAGTAACTTCTGATAATAAATTATTCCAGGCTTCCCGCTGGCATTCCCGTACATATTTTTTAGCGGTGGCTTCCAGCTCATCCATTTCTTCCTCGGTTGAAATGGCGGATTCTAACATCCATTTGCGCATCTGCAGAAGGCAATCGTGCTCGTTTTCCCACGCAAGGCGATCTTTTGATTTATAACGCTCATGCGAACCGGAGGTAGAATGCCCCTGGGGCTGCGTCATTTCCGTAACGTGTATCAATACCGGCACATGCTGTGTGCGGCACACTTCAATGGCACGCTCGTAAGTTTCGCAAAGGGCCACATAGTCCCAGCCGCGTACTTTAAATATTTCGTAACCGTTACTGCCGTTCTCACGCTGAAAACCTTTTAATATTTCGGATATATCTTCCTTAGTGGTTTGTAATTTGGCCGGCACAGAGATCGCGTAAGCATCATCCCATACGGAGATCGCCATAGGTACGCCCAATACGCCGGCGGCATTAAATGTCTCAAAAAATAAACCTTCGGATGTGGCCCCGTTGCCAATGGTGCCAAAAGCAACCTCGTTACCGTTAACTGAAAACTGTTTGAGGTATTCCAACTCCTTATTTTGCCGGTACAATTTGGACGCATAAGCCAAACCCAGCAACCGGGGCATGTGCCCGCTGGTAGTTGATATATCGGATGAACAATTTAAACTTTCGGCTTGGTTTGCCCAGGTGCCGTCGGCATTCACATAGCGTGTGGCATAGTGGCAATTCATCTGCCTGCCTGCCGAAGCGGGATCTTTTTCAATATCCGGATGAGCATATAATTGAGCGAAAAATTCGTTCAGGTTACTCATGCCGGTCGCAAACATAAACGTTTGATCGCGGTAGTACCCGGCCCGCCAGTCGCCCTGTTTAAACGCTTTAGCCATGGCCAGTTGCGCCACCTCCTTACCATCACCAAAGATGCCAAACTTTGCTTTGCCGGTTAGCACTTCGCGCCTGCCCAGTAAACTTGCCTGGCGACTTTCGTAAGCTATACGGTAGTCGTTTATAACTATCTTCTGGAAATCATCAAAACTGAGTTCAGCAGCATTAAACTTGCTGGTGGTGGTTAAAGCAGTTTCGGGCATATATTATTTTGTTTAGGTGACAAAATTATAAAATTCTATTTTGTATCCATCATACTTAACACACAAAACACGCGGTTTGTGGAATAGTTTTTTATTTGCATTAAACCTTTTATATTTGTATTAATCAATAGATAAATATTAAAACACTCAATGAAAAAACTAATGTTAATATGTGTAGCTGTTATGGGCCTGGCCTTTACCGCTACCAAGGTGTCAGCGCAAGATAACGAAAAGGCTGAATTTAAATTCAACGAAGAAAAACATGATTTCGGCAAAATTGCGCAGGGGACTCCCGTTACCACTGTTTTCGAATTTACCAATATTGGTAAGGAGCCGCTGATACTGGCCGATGTAAAACCTACATGCGGTTGTACCATAGCTGATTACACTAAGACCCCGGTAAAGAGCGGTGAAAAAGGTGTGATCAAGATCACTTACAACGCTGCTGCTGCCATGCCATTTAACAAAACTATTGTGGTAACCTCGAACGCTAAAACCCCGACTAAATATTTGAATATTGTTGGCGAGGTGATAGCCGCGAAACCAGCAGGTACGACGGGTACGAATTAAGAGTTCCCGCTCCAGAAGGTGGAGAAGATATTTACAAGCGCTCCAGTGGGGCGCTTTTTTTATTTTGTTTGAAAAATTGGCTAATTTTCAGAGCATCATACTTTAAGCGCGGCTTTTAAAGTATGCCCTATTTCACGTTCATGCAACGGACTTTGAGAAAGTCTTTTATCATGTTCTCTTTTTTAAATTCTTCCGAATCCTTGTCAAAATTCCACATATCTATTACATCTAAAATGTATTTTTTTTCGCCCTGAATATTTGTAAGCATTGGCCGCTTATAATCAGCCCCATGTTTTAATAAATATAATACGATGTCGGGACTCTTGCTCACAACTGACGCAAATAACGGGCTAAATCCAGTCTTGCTTACTAAATTTATATTAGCTCCTGCATCTACCAATATTCTTACATATTCTAAATTCGATGAGAGGCAGGCAAATTCCAAGGGTGTCATATAGTTTTTTCTTCCTTTTTGCATGGAATCGCCATCTTGCATATCATTTGGATTTCCCCCGTACTTCAATAATAGTTTTAGAAATCTGGCATCTACGAATTGCCCTTTTGGCCCTAAGCTAGCAGCCACCATTAGTGCAGACTGTTTGCTTTTGACACTTTGTTTGTTTGGATCAGCACCAAATTTGAGCAATGTATTAACAGAAGCATAACTTCGATTATAGACTGCGACCGATAACAAAGTTTGTCCGAATGTCGGTTCTCTGTAATCAACGAATTGCTTATGACTTTTTAAGAAATCTTTAATTGAAACGGTATCTTCTATTTCAACAGATTTTGCGAGTTCCCAAACTGGGGTGTTTTTAAATACACGATAATCAGATCCTAAAAGATTGCTTGTTGTGTCGCTATTTGTGCAGCTTGACATCATAAGCATAATAGCAAATAACTTAAGCATTATTTTCATTCTTGGTTTTCAAAGATTCCTGTTTTTGTCGGGTGCTATCCCCTTTTTCACTTAATTCCATTATTTCAAATTTAAGTTTATTCACTTAAAGCTTATAGGCTCCGAATAAATTTAATTCAGGCTTATTTTTGCTAATTTTGCACATGCCAAAAATTTCCCAAAAAGGGTTGCACATGCCTGCATCGCCCATACGAAAACTGACCCCATACGCTGATAAAGCTAAATTGGATGGTAAAAAAGTTTATCATTTAAATATTGGTCAGCCGGATATTGAAACACCGGAGGGTATGCTTAACGCGATCAAAAATATCGACTTTAAAGTATGGGCCTACACCGCATCTGAAGGTACGTTGGTGTACCGTAAAAAACTGGTTGAATATTATAACAAACTCGGTTATAACATTACTCCTGACAACATATTAGTAACCACAGGCGGCTCAGAAGCTATCACCATAGCCATGATGACCTGCCTTGACCCGGGAGATGAGGTAATTATTCCAGAACCTTTTTATGCCAATTATAACGGTTTTGCCTGCCAAAGCGATATCGTCGTAAAGCCTATATTATCCTACATCGAAAATGGTTTTGCCCTGCCGCCGATCAGTGAATTTGAGAAGCTTATTACAGATAAGACAAAGGCTATTATCATCTGTAACCCCAATAATCCAACAGGCTATCTTTACTCAAAAGAGGAACTGGAAGCCTTAAAAACACTGGCTTTAAAGTACGATCTGTACCTGTTTTCGGACGAAGCTTACCGCGAATTTTGTTATGATGGACGTAGTTTTATTTCGCCCATGCATTTAGACGGATTGGATGAACACGTAGTGGTAATGGATACCGTAAGCAAGCGTTACAGTGCCTGTGGCGCGCGTTTAGGCTGCCTTATCACCAAAAACAAAGCGATATGGCAAACCGGGTTAAAGTTCGCGCAAGCAAGATTAAGTCCTGGTATGGTAGAGCAAATCGCCGGTGCCGCTGCTGTAGATACCCCGGACAGTTATTTTGAAGCGGTAAATAAAGAATATACCCACCGTCGTGATACTTTAGTAAAGGCATTGAATGCGATGGATGGTGTTTATTGCCCCAATCCCGGCGGCGCGTTTTACGTGGTGGCACAATTGCCGATAGATAACTCCGATAGGTTTTGCCAGTGGATGCTCGAAAGCTTCAGCCATGAGAACCAAACCGTAATGATGGCACCAGCCACGGGCTTTTACAGCACCAAAGGAGCCGGTTTGAACGAAATTCGTATGGCTTATGTGCTCAACAGCGACGACCTGGAGAAAGCGATGATCTGCCTGGATGAAGCGTTGAAGGTTTACCCGGGCAGAAAAGTAGCAGCGTTAAGTAGCAGTAGCAGTTTTTAGATTAAGACCTTTTAAATTGGTATATTTGTAACCTTATTAACTGCAACTGCCACTATTGGCTGCCACTAAATAAAATGGGGTCGACCGGAATTGACAGGATGGAGATAAGTAGGTAAGCATGCAGCGCGTTGGGTGAATTAGCGCTTTAATCTGAACGCTCAAACTTACAAATGGCGAAAATAACTACGCCTTAGCTGCTTAATTTAGAATTAACTAG
>JBIOHG010000056.1:0-28855 GCA_044448765.1 Sphingobacteriales bacterium
AATAAATATCTATCTAATTATAGGTTCAAAATATATTGTGTTGACTCGTTTGCTTAACTTTGGGTTCAGCAATGGAATGGTTTAAAAAATTCGGCAAAACTTACTGGGCTAAACACCTGAGAAACGATGGCAGATGGACCAAACGGATGGCAAACAGTAAATCCCGTTCCGCTATGAAGAAAGCCATCAGGAAATTTTTGAAGCCCGGCAACAATTCGCGATCATTTTTCGAATAGGCGAAGTTCAACAAATAACATGTAAACCCAGCCGAAACGGCGATTGTCATGGCTGGCGCTGGATATGCCCTTGTCCAATATAAAAGAACATTTTTGATAACAAAAACAACCTTCTAGTAGGTGATCCCAATCGGATTCGAACCATTAGAAAGCCAGTTTCCGTAAATCCTCTAAGAAAAAGTTCGAACTTTGTCCATTGTGGGCTACATTGCAAAAAGGCATCCGCTGGCCAGCGGATGCCTTTTTTGTTTTACTAAAGCTGGAGTTGGAATTAAGTACTATTGATATGGCCAGTAAACCGGTATAGCCGTTGTGCCATAAGGCGCCTTACGCCGGCAGTCGACACAATCTGCGGGTGCGTAATAATAGGCTACTATAACCGGGGCGTTATCCCCCAGCACAAACATCGGCTTTATTAAGGTACTATCACCACTACCCAATGCCTGATGCAACCGGTAAACAAAAGATTGGGACGGGTTAATATAAATAAGGGGGGTTGGGCAGGCCCCTGCATCAGGCGGTGGAAAATATGCCGGCGAATACAGATCCTTATAGTCGTAATAGTGATCAACAAATTTACGTAGTGATGTAACCGAGCTCACACTAAGGTAGCCGATAACCGTTTCGGACGGATTGCTGACACAATGAATATTGCTGGGCAAACTTGTTGGCTGCGCATCAAACACACTACCCAACTGTTCTGTATTTTTCTTCAGGCTTTGCCAATAATTAAATGCATCAGGTGTTAATGCGTATTGTTTCAACAAAAAAGTGTATCCAAACGGCAGCTTTCCTGTGGATGCGGCAACAAAATTTATCGGGTACATGGAAATAACATCCTTGCCCAATTTGGCCGACGAAGCCAATAAAATTTGATGCGATTGGAGCGATTTGTAGCACTCGTAAATATTATCGTACGTTCGATAACCGACTCTAAAAACGGGGTAGCCGGTGGAATCCAGCTTATAAAATGACTGTATGTAAGAAACATATTTCCAGGTTTCGGAAAAGTCCCAGCGGTAATAAATGGTGCCGTTTTGCGTGTCGTGCGTGTTTACGTAAAATTGCAGGCCATTATTTTGAATTTTGAACGATATGCTGTCAATAACCGGCGTTTTCTTTGCCTGGATGTAGTCAGAAAGGTATTCCCGGTTATCGGTGGTTTTGATGCGCAGCCTGTATTTGGAATTGTATGACAAGTTTAGCGGGGCACAGGCGTAAACGCCATTGCCTAATTCATTCAGGATGTAAGTACCGTTTCCGTCGCTTTCCACATTTACAGTAGCGCCTAACACCAACTTTGGCGTGTCGCTGGCTGACAACTGAACAGTTCGGCTCAGTTTGATATAGGTTGAATCGGCCCCGCTGTTAATAACACCCTCTACCACCAAATAACTGCTATTTTTTGATATTACCTGGGGTAAATAAGGTTTCCGGCAACCTTCTGCAATAAAGATCAGCAGCGATAGCAGCACGATTACTTTGCCCATTATAACGTTATATTAAAAGAAAAATCTAAGATTATACGATTGCGGTCAAATTGTTAGCTAATATAACAAAACCACTCTTAAAAAATTAGTTATAAAACTTTAACATAACGTATCAAGAACATAAGTCCTGCTCCCTATCCTACCCAAAATGTGCGAAAATTACCAAAGTTAAGCCGGCGGCAACCCTTACCGATAATTGGGTGTAGCTTTATTAAACAAAAATCGCATTGTATGAAGAAACTGCTTATCTGCTTAATTGCCCTGCTTACAATATCACTTTAAAAGCCGGCGCACAGTACCCACCCATCCCCCAGCATAGCGCCGTCAACGTTAAATGCTGGAAGGCGCGCATACAGCTTAAAGCCGGAGATAAAACAGGCGCTACAGCCACAGCAATGAAGGGCTTAAATTAGCGCAGGATAAAAAAATGCCGAATATATCCGGCTGAACCAGGAAGTAATTACGCAGACAAGTTCTCAATAATAAATGTTAACTGATCTGGGAGGGCCGCCTTATGGGCGGCTTTTCTTTTTTGTAATACGAAATGATTACTTTTTATGATAATGCCCCAGGAAATAACCAATAATAAAAGCGACAATAATTAACGCCCACCAGATGTATTGCCGTATTTTGGCCTCGTCTATTGTTTTTTGAAAGGTCGCAATTTCCGATTGGTTAGCCAATTTTTCATTTTGCAGGCGCATATTTTGCTGCTGCAATTTAAATAGCGTGCCGCCAACTTCAACCGGTTTTTCCTGCTCTAATTTATAGCGACGGCTAAACCCGCCGTCCTTCAGAAATTTTTCACCTTTTGGTTTTAATATCAATTTTTCAGGCAGTTCATATTCTCCCTGTTTGCCAACTTTAGTGACGAGGCCTTCGTGCTCTAATATCTGTACCATGGCAAACGCAATTGCTTCATCCTGGTCAAAAAGGTTCAACAATTGTGCGCGGGTTAAACTATCCGGAATGCCAAAGGCTTCCAGCATCGCGTCCAGCATTTCGCATTCATATTCATTCAATTCTGTCATCGTTGCAAAACTACTAAAACCGGGCTATTCTCTGGTTGCTGATAATCTTTCGGTTTACAGATAGAGCGAAAATTTGATGAGGTTAGTTTTACCACAAGGGCGCAAAGTTTTTTACATAGAGGCCACAGAGGGATTTTTTCTTATTCTTTTTTCACTGCTTTGTTGCTGATAAAAAGTATCGACATTAGAGCCCCTAAAAACCCCAGCCCGGCCGAAAGCCTCATGATATTGGCATAAGCAGCAATAAAACTGTTATGATAAGCTTTCGCCACAAGCATTTTATCGTGTGCATTAAGCGTGGCGGGTGCGTTAGCGTTACCCAGGTTGGCGGCCTGCACCATTACTGTTTGCTTTTGTTTGGCATCAAAGGGCATGTTTTTGATCTCCTTTTGTAAAGCACCCGAGAAAAACAAAACCGCCAGCGCCCCGAAGATAGCATTGGCAAACACGCCTGAGATGCGTGTCATGGCGTTATTGATACCGGAGGCTGTACCCGAAAAATGATCACTGACCGAACCCATTACGGTTGCCGTGAGCGGAGCTACCGTAATTGCCATGCCTAAACCGAAAACAAATATGCCGGGGCAAAAAGTCGTCCAATAATCGGCTACACCGTTGGTTTGTTTAACAAACGACAGGATAAACAAGCCCGCTCCCGCAATAGCAGGCCCGGCAATAAGAAATAAACGCGGACCATATTTATCAGCCAGGCTGCCGAAAAGGCGCGAGGTAAATATCATCAGCAAAGTAAAGGGTAAAAATGTAAGCCCTGATTGAAACTGGCTATAACCCTGCACCTGTACCATATTTAACGACATGAACAGCATACCGGCGCCAAGCCCTGCATACAGGAAAAATGTAAGCAGGTTTACCCCGCTGAAGGTCATGTTAGAGAATAAACCGAGGGGCATCATCGGGTTTTTGCTTTTGGCTTCGATAATGATAAAACCTATCAGCAACAGCACACCTATGATCAATGAGCCACACGTCTCCCAGTTAAAGAAACCAACCTGCGGGATGGATAAAAAACCAAAGGTAATTGCCGCTAAACCTAATGCAATGGCAGCTGCTCCCGGAAAATCTATCGCATGGTTGGCGTCTTCATCACGGGTTTCGTTTACTTTTCCCCACAAGGCCAAAAACGTTACTATACCGATTGGTATATTTATAAAGAAGATGTATCGCCATAATCCCCAATCGGCTAAGGCGCCGCCCAATATAGGCGCGCCAACGGTTACCAGCACGGTAAACGCCGACCAGGTGCCAATGGCTTTGCCCCTCTCTGCCGGATCGATCGAAGTTGAAATAAGTGCCAGGCTGCCGGGTATCATCAATGCACCGCCAATCCCTTGCAAAATCCGAAAGGCAATTAACAGGTTTACCGTGGGCGAAAGTCCGCAGGCTGCCGAGCCGGCCATAAAGATCACGATGCCCCACATCAATATTTTCTTACGCCCAAGCTTGTCGCCCAGCGAGCCTCCTATCAATATCAGCGCAGCCAGCACCAGCAGATAAGCATTCAATATCCAAAGCAAATCAGGGGCAGTAGCGTTGAGGCTTTTTTGTAAAGCGGGCATTACGACGTTTAACGCCGTGCCATCAATAAAAGCCATAGATGATGCCAGTATGGCCGAAGCCATAACCCATTTACCTACAGAACTTTTGAGTGCAACGGTTGGCATAATAATTAAAGATAAACAGATTTACATGAACGTTGTATGCTAGCTAAATATCAGGTAGATAAACAAAAAGGTTGTCTGTGTGTTCACGAATTTAATTAAACGCCAAAATACATTATCCAATTACTATTAATGGCAATTATCATTTAACTTAGTCGCATGAGAAAATTTGTACTGCTAACCTTTGTTTTGGCCTGCCTGTTTGTGCAGTCAAAGGCTCAGCTTAAGCCTGCCCGCATCTTCGGCGATCATATGGTTTTACAGCGTAATCAGCCTATACCGGTGTGGGGTACGGCGGAGAAGAGCACTAAAGTGGATATCCATTTTAACGGGCAGCATATAAATGTGCGGTCGGATGCACAGGGCAACTGGAAGGTATTTTTAAACCCGATGAAAGAAGGCGGCCCTTACAATATGATCATTGAATCGGGCAAGGAAACGGTAAGCTTTACCGATGTGATGATGGGCGAAGTGTGGGTATGTTCGGGGCAGTCGAACATGGAGTTTGCAATGAACAATGCCCTGGGTTTTAAAAGCGAGCAGAGAATTGCAAGACAGCAGCCGGTAAGGCAATTTCATGTACCTAACAGGATAAGCTTAACGCCAGAAACCGACCTGGCCGGCGGCGAATGGGTAGCAGCAGATACTAATACTGTCGGTAATTTTACGGCTGTGGGCTATTTCTTCGCCAAAAAACTGGCTAAGGAATTGAATGTAACCGTGGGACTCATCAATAGCAGTTGGGGCGGTACCATGGCCGAATGCTGGATAAGCAGGGAGTCGGAGCTGACCGACGCTAACCTGGCGCTGCGCGTGCAGCACATGCCTGAAACGTGGGATGGCCTAAAACACCAGGTTGATAGCACCATTAAATTTTTCTCGTTCCCCAATATGCCGGTAACAACTTACAAAGTAGATGAACTGGCCGCTGAACCGCCGGCCTGGTTTGACAGGTGGCAGAAAGGCTCCATTGGCGCCTGGGAATGGCAGGGTAAGTGGGCATCGTACCGGGGCGAGGGCTTTATGGAACATACTTTAAAACTTGATAATAGTGCCGCCGCGAAAACGTCGGTTCTGCGCCTGGGACAGACGGACGCGGATATGCTGATATACATTAATGGTAAGCCGATAAAACCTACCGTAACGAACGGCAATTTCCAGATAGATCTGCCTGCAGGAACATGGAAAGCGGGCGATAACGCTTTGCTGATCGATCTCCAATCGTTGCAGAAAAACCCATCGTGGTTTGGACTGGGCGTAGATGGCGATTGGACAAACGTTTATGCCAAATTCCCGGATACCTTAATGACACTAGCCGATAATAACTGGCACCTGATGCCGGATCTGGGCAAGCCTTATCATTTTGATTATAGTCCGAATAATACCGTGTCGACTTTATATAATGGCATGATAGCCCCAATTACCAATTTTCCTATCGCAGGAGTATTATGGTACCAGGGCGAGGCGAATGCCACCAAAGCTTATCAATACCGCACTACTTTCCCGCTGTTGATCAATGATTGGCGCGCTAAGTGGGGCAAGGATTTTCCGTTCCTGTTTGTGCAGCTGTCGTCGTGGGGTACGATGCCAAACAGCAACCAGGGCAGCGACTGGGCCGAATTACGCGAGGCGCAAGCAATGACATTGAGTTTGCCAAAAACGGGCATGGTGATTACAACCGATATTGGCGATGCCAATAATATACATCCAAGGGATAAAGCGGATGTGGGTTTCCGGCTGGCTAATGAAGCGCTAAATACCGCTTACGGCTTATTGAATGAAGACCGCAGTCCATTGTTTAAGTCGGTTGATTTTAAGGATGGCGCTGCTTTAGTGACGCTGACCCACACCGATGATGGCTTAACAGCGAAAGATCCTTACGGTTATATAAAAGGTTTTGAACTGGCCGGTGCCGATCATAAATTTTATTTCGCGAAAGCAGAAATTGTGGGTAACCAGGTAAAAGTATGGTGCGACCAGGTAAAAGAACCGGTTTCTGTACATTATGCATGGACCAACGCGCCGGTAGAGGCTAACCTTTTCAACAAACAGGGCTACCCGGTTGGGCCGTTCCGTTCGGATGATTGGAAGGGAATTACAGAAGGTAAGTGACCGGGTTGTCGGGCTAAATAAACGAAAATGCTCTATGTAGTTATCGGTTTTTTATGGTTAGCGCTATTGCTATACCTGTTGCTTGGCGGCGCCGACTTTGGTGCCGGGATCATCGAGCTATTCAGCACCGGAGTTAACAAAGCCAAAACGCGCAAGATAAGCTACCAGGCTATCGGCCCGATATGGGAAGCCAACCATATGTGGCTCATCATTGCTATTGTAATTCTTTTTGTCGGTTTCCCGGACATATACGCCACCATGTCCATCCACCTGCACATTCCGCTGGCTATTATGCTGCTGGGAATCATCGCGCGGGGAACGGCCTTTGCCTTCCGCAACTACGACGCGGTGGTTGATAATATGCAAAAGGTTTACAACCGCGTATTCGTTTATTCGAGTTTTATAACACCTTTGTTTTTAGGCATCATAGCCGGCAGTACCGTTTCAGGACAGGTAGATATTCATGCCAATACCTACCTGTCGGCTTATATATTTAGCTGGCTTAACTGGTTCTCTATTGCTATCGGCTTATTCACGGTTTCGCTATGTGGATTTACAGCGGCTATTTATCTAATCGGCGAGGTGAATGATGAAGCTGAGCGCAAACGCTTTATACGTAAAGCCAGGCAGATGAATATCGCAGCAGTAATATCAGGCGCTTTTGTTTTCATTTGCGCTGCCGCAGATCATATCCCACTGGTTGATTGGGTTTTTGGGAACCCTGTTGGTATTGCGGCGGTAAGTCTCGCAACCATTTCACTGGTTATTTTATGGCTGATGATCTATAAGGGCCGTGCCCGCACGCTGCGTTTGCTGGCGGGCTTCCAGATCACTATGATCTTACTGACGACTACCTACAAGCACTATCCCAATATCGTTATCCTCAAAAACGGCGGCTACCTTTCGCTGCTTGAGAACCGTGGCGTTGATAAAACCATTGATGCGCTGGGCCTGGCACTGCTGATAGGCAGTTTATTTATTTTGCCTGCGCTTATATATCTCATTTACAGCTTTCAGAAACGGGGTGTTGCTGCGGAGCACTAAGTGTTATCTAATTACAAAAAGAATAGTTAAATTTGTATATAATTAAACGCAATGCTGTTGCTAATTGACATAGATGATAATAAGGCCGCTGATTTTATCGAGATGATGAAGGGCTATTCCTATCTAAAGACCAAAAGCCTATCTGCTCCGGATGCACAACTTTTAAAAGAAATCAGTGAAATTAAATTAGCATTCAAGCATGCCGATCAAATAAAAAGCGGAAAGCTTAAAGGCCGGCCGGCAGAAGAATTGTTTAATGAGCTATAAGATTTTATCAATTGCCCATTTTGACAAGCAGTTAAAACGACTTGTAAAAAAGTACCCTTCTCTTAAAGTCGAATATTTAATTCTTATGAAAACCCTGGCTGAAAATCCCGGCGAAGGCACATCTATTGGACATGATTGTTATAAAATAAGGCTTGCGATAGCGTCAAAAGGCAAAGGTAAATCTGGCGGGGCTCGTGTTATTACCTATGTCGCGTTTATAAAAAACGAAGTTTATTTATTATCAATTTATGATAAATCTGAAGCAGCCGATATTGCCGACAAAGAATTGCTTCGCCTTCTTGAGATCGCTAAATAAAATCGCCGTTACACCGTAGCTATTCTGTTTTGATTTATTTAGATTTGGTTTGTACCCAATTGCAGGTGGCTTTACCTGCGAGACGGGCTATATCGATAAACCAAATGTTCACATCCATGAAATTCCCCTGTATTTTATTTGGCCTGCAATTGATGGCCGCCATTTGCTGCGCCCAGGTAAAAGTTGACGCCCTGCTTTGCGAGAACCGTACCAACCCCTTAGGTATGGACGTTTTGCAGCCGCGTTTTAGCTGGCAGCTCAGCGCTAATAACCGCAACGAAATGCAGGCCGCGTACCGCGTTGATGTGAGCGAAAATGCCAATTTCAGCGGGCACGTTTGGGATTCGGGTAAGATCAGTTCCGATTCATCGGTGTTCATTACTTATAAGGGTAAATCCCTGCAATCGGGCAAACGTTACTACTGGCGTGTGCGGGTTTGGGATAATTACGGCAAGGCATCAGCCTGGAGCCAGCCCGCGTGGTGGCAAATGGCGCTTTTGAATACATCGGACTGGCAGGCCAAATGGATAACACCCGGTTATGTTGAAGACACCCTACAGCGCCCTATCCCGCAAATGCGCAAACAGTTTCAGCTGCATAAAAAGATCCGGTCGGCGGTGGCTTATATAACAGCACATGGATTATACGAGGCCCAGATAAATGGGCAGAGGGTGGGCGATGCTTACCTTACCCCCGGTTGGACAAGCTATAACAAACGCCTCCAATACCAAACCTATGACGTGACCGATATGCTGAAAGAAGGCAATAACGCTATCGGTGTAATGCTGGGCAATGGCTGGTACCGCGGTATCATTGGGTTTGCTGATCATAAAAATGTGTACGGAAAGGATATTGCTCTCTTATTGCAGATCAACATTACTTATGAAGATGGCACGACAGGTGTAATTACTTCGGACGAAAGCTGGAAATCGTCCACAGGGGAAGTTCGCTATAGCGAGATCTATAACGGCGAAACTATCGATCATAATAAAACCACCACGGGCTGGACCGAACCTGGCTTTGACGACAGTAAATGGAGTGGTGTGCAGGTGCAGGATTATACCAAAAACACCTTACTGGCTACATACAACGAAATGGTGAAAAAGCACGAGACCTTTAAGCCCGTACGTATTTTTAAAACACCCAAAAATGAACAGGTAATCGATTTCGGTCAGAACCTGGTGGGTTGGGTTGTATTAAAAGTGAAAGGAAAAGCGGGAGATACCATTACCGTTTCGCATGCCGAGGTGCTGGACAAAGCCGGTAATTTTTATACCGAAAACCTGCGCGCTGCTAAAGCGCAGGATGTTTATGTGCTGAAGGGCAACGGCGAGGAAACTTTCGAGCCGCACTTTACTTTTCACGGGTTCCAGTTTATCAGGATATTGGGTTACCCCGGCGATAAGATATTACCCGAAGACGTAACTGCAGTAGCCCTGTATTCGGATATGAAGCCCACGGGAACTTTCTCGACATCCAACGCGCTCATCAACCAATTGCAACATAATATTCAGTGGGGGCAAAAAGGCAACTTTTTAGATGTGCCGACTGATTGCCCGCAGCGCGACGAACGTTTGGGCTGGACGGGTGATGCTCAGGTGTTTTCGCGTACCGCTACGTTTAACATGGGTGTGAACGATTTCTTCGCGAAATGGCTGAAGGATGTGACCGCCGACCAGGGCGCTAACGGAGCGGTACCCTGGGTGATACCCAACTGCATCGGCTTTACACAAAGCAGCACCGGCTGGGCCGATGTTTCTACCGTTGTCCCCTGGAACATGTACCTTGCTTACGGCGATAAGCGCATCCTGCAAACGCAATACGCCAGCATGAAAGCCTGGGTAGATTTTATGCAACACCAGGCTAAAAACGACCTCTGGCAAACCGGGCAAAGTTTTGGCGACTGGTTATTTTATAGTCGCGATGATGATACCGACGGCACCTCGGCTATTACAGACAAATATTTTATAGCGCAGTGTTTTTATGCTTATTCCACGCAATTGCTCATCAACGCCGCCGGCGTTTTAGGAAAAAAAGAAGATGTCGATTATTACACCACACTGTTGAAACATATCAAAGATGCTTTCTTTAAAGAATACGTAACACCAAACGGCCGCATGGTATCGGGTACACAAACGGCCTATACGCTTGCACTCAATTTTGATATGTTGCCCGAGGCCTTACGAGACCAGGCTGCGCAACGGTTGGTTGATAATATACGCGCTTACGGCAACCACCTTACAACAGGTTTCCTGGGTACGCCATACCTGTGCCATGTGCTAACACGGTTCGGGCATAATAATGTGGCTTACCGCCTCTTATTACAGGACACTTACCCCTCATGGCTGTACCCGGTTAAAATGGGCGCAACCACTATTTGGGAACGCTGGGATGGCATCCGCCCCGATAAGAGCTTCGAGGCTGCCAGTATGAACTCCTTCAACCATTATTCCTACGGCGCCATCGGCGACTGGATGTACCGCGTGATGACCGGCCTGGATACCTACAGCGATGGAGCGGGTTATAAGCATATCAAAATTATGCCTCACCCGGGCGGGGGCTTTACCAATGCAACCGCCAGCCTGGATACTTATTACGGCAAGGCAAGCTCGGGCTGGGAAGTTAAGGATGGCAAAACTTGGTACAATATCGAGATACCAGCCAATACCAAAGCAGATGTGTACCTGCCAGCTACCGATGCTTCGCAGATCAGTGAAGATAAAGGGGCATTGGCATCTGATAAAGATATCTCGGTTGGCGCTGTTCAGGATGGTTATGTTTTGATCAAAGTTGGCTCGGGCATTTATCACTTTGCAGTGAACGGTGTGCCGCCTATACCTCAGAGCCAGCAGGGGACAAAATAATGCTGCTACCGCACCACAATATACCAATGCGCCTGTATCTTATTAGCCAACTCGATGCCTGTCCACTCCTTACGCCCACGGTTGGCTACATTGTCCGGGGCGGGCCAGGGGTCGCGTACTACTACGGATTCTATAACAGGGCCGTTATCGGTATTGATGTAACTGCAGGCGGTTATCACCACTATGTGGCCCGAATTGGGGCCGGATTGATAACCGATCAATACCGGCCGTTGCAGCGAAAGCTCCTGTAACAGGTAAGCCGGCGTTGGAGGGCCCGGGTAATAATGCGCCCTTACCATATACTGATGGCCATTATTGTCGACACTCCAATTGTTTAAGTTAGCGGTTATTACCTGTTCGGTGCCTGTCCAGTCGGGCAGTAACCCGGTAGGACTAACGCCATAGCTGCGTGCCACGATCTGTTCCTGCGTAATTTCGATGCCGTAGTAATTAAATATCATCTGGATGGATGCGGCCCAGCACCAGTTGGTATTGTGCTGTGACGAGGCGAAATAATTAAAGCCATCGCTGGGTATACCCACATATATGGGCTGCTGATCTTGCGCAAAAGTTTGCCGAACGGAAATAAATAGCAAAAAGATAATAAGCAGGGGCCTTAGTCTTTTCATATCGTGATCAATCAGATCATTAGGCTGTTATCAGCCTTACATACAAAACTAATCGTTTTTTGAATTGATGAGTAAGACTTACGAAGTTTTAGAAACTTCGTAAGTCTGGCAGGCATTACTATAAAAGTAAAAAACCTTTGATATACGTTTGCCCCCAATCGCCCCAATCCTTGGTGGCTTTATGTATGGTTTCGAGGTACGAAGCAATATTAGCAGGTTTGCCTTTTTTTGGTGGTACCACGGTATTTGGCGGCAGCGAAGTGTCGGTTACTTTGGTGGCAAACCAGGTCAAATTTTCGTGCGGCAAAGCTACGCCCAGTATCATACCCGGCAAGCCACTAAAATTTTCGGGGCCACCGGAGACCGGTATTTCCGTTGTATAAAAAGCCACCACATAAATGGAATCCATAACAATAGCGTTGGCGCGACGGCAAGTATAACCGGCTATTTCGCGCGTTTCATCGGTGATCTTCCATTTTACCTTTCGCGTAGTATCGGTTACAAGGAAGGTTGCGTCAAAAACCTTTTTCTGGCTCACCTGGTTATTGGTCGAAAAATCGGTATAAACCACGTTGTTTTGAGTAGTTATGGGGCTTTCGCCAAAAAAGTTATCCGGAACATCGTCCTCAATTGGTGTAAACAGGGTTTTATCGTTACTGAATGCTATAGTGCTTTTAAGCACTTTGAACTGAGGCGAGTTTTTGATGTAGGCATCATAAATAGTTTGCATAAAGGCTTCGTTATCCTTATTGATGCGTTTTTTCATCAATGCCCACATATTCATGGTACGGTTGTACTCAATTTTACCAGAAGTGGTAAAATGGTGATGCTGGGCAAATATAGTGGTGCTTAAAAAAAGCAGGCCTATGATGATGATGACTGTCTTTTTCATAATGTTATTTTTTGGGAGCGCCGCCGCCCATCTTTGTAAAATCGTAAGAAATTGTCAGCATAAAATATCTTTTGATAGTAGTATAGCTGTTTTGTGTGATCAGGTTGGCATTGGCACTCCGGCTAAAGCCAACGTTTTGATTGAAAATATCATTTCCCCATAACTCAACCTTGAGGTTATCGGTTTTGGTAAAGGTTTTAATAATAAAAGGGTTAACAACCACACTGCTAAAATCCTGCGGGAACGATTGCGATTTAGCCTGGTATTGGTATTGGCTGTATGATCCTATCTGGAATTTCCCGGGCAGATAAATTGTGAGATTTAGGTTGGCGTTGGCACCCCAGCCATTGTTGTTAACCGTTGGGTTTAACGACGACCCGCTAATAGTATAGGTAGGCCCCCCCTGCAAACCAAGTTCAAGCTTCTTTTCAATATATCTGGAAAGATTCAAACTGGGGTTAAGCACATAGTTGGTGGTCCTGTTCAGCGCTTCGTCCACATAGTTGTAATAAACATTGCCGTTGGCATTCATACTCAATCCTACCTGCAAACCACCCAATGGTTCTACCTTACGCCCATAGTAGCTGTACACGTAAAAGCTGGTAGTTGGTTTGCCCGGCAGGTTAAAGTATTCGCTGGTGCTGGCTGCAGTTGCGGTGTTATAAGTAATATGGTTCACTATCGGGTTGGTGGTAACAGAATAATTGCCAAAAATATTAAAAGCCTGGTCGCCGAGTACTTTGTACGACCGGTAACCAAGGTTAAGGCTATTGGTAAACGATGGCGTCAAATTAGGATTACCTACAACAAGGTTAAGCCTGTCATTGTCATTTATTATTGGCTGTATCTGGTCGAGCGTAGGTTGCGTGGTATTACCGTTATAATTAATGTTGAATGATTTTTGTTGCGAGAAACGGTACTCAAACCTGGCCTGTGGCATCCAGTTAATAAAGTTCCGGTTCAGCGGCGTGTTGTCAAGTTCATTTACCTCGCGGAAATTTACATAGCTTGCCTTACTACCGAAGTTGAAAATTATCTTGCCTTTTTTGTAGTTAAATATCGCGCCGGCCTGGTTTGAAAATTGGTTCAGGCTGAAATCGCTGCTTAATGTTTTAATAAAAATATTATAGGGCTGGCCGGGGGCTGCTGCAGTATCGGTTACACGATTAGCAGTACTATTACTGACACCTATTCCATAATTCAGCAATATCGCAAAGTATTTGGAAAAAGGCTCTGAATACGTAAGGTTGGTTGTGATGGCCTGGCTTTGCAGGTTGTTATTTTTAGCTTCGTCAACGCGTTGTACGCTATCCAGGTGTTTTTGGGGACCATAAAAATTAATATGCTGCTTCAAAAACCCGTTGGCCTTGCTTTGGCTGTAAGCTTCGCTAACGCGGAATGACAGCGTACGGCCTACCTTTTTAAATTTGTGTGTATAAAAAGCACTGGCATTAAATGCCTTTTGGTCGACAGTATTGGTTAAGTCGCGCGTTTCATCGTTTACAGGGATGGTGTCCTGTTTGTTTTCGGATGATATGTAACTGCTGTTGGTGGTGCTGTGTTTTAAAGTGCCGTCAACCGATATTTTCAAGTTCGAGCTTGTATCCAGTTTTACCTGGTACACCATGTCAAGCTTTTGCCTAAACATATAATTATGGTAGGTTTGGTCCGATTTGCTTTTAAAAACGGTGTCCCGCACGTTGTTTTGGACCAGGTCCTCATTGGTACCGTCAAGATTAATGGCCCCGATCTTAAAATTGAGATTAAGCGATTCCTTGGTATCGTTCCATTTGGTGTCGTAATGCACACCGCCCTGGCGCGCAAAGGGTAAACCCTGCCCGTTGTATTGTCCGCCAAACGAATCCAGGTCATCGCTGCTGCCGCTGCCCCCAAAAAACATCATCCCGCTGCCCGAATCATCCATCTCAAAACCGCCGCCCGAGCCGTACTTTTGATTATCTTCCCAACCCAGCCCTACTTTGCCATTAGTACCGATAGTACCGTAAACCGATAGTTTTTGCTTCGCCTTGAATACGTTAAAAAGCAATGTGCCCTGGTAAACGCCGTCGGTGCCCCCACCAATCTCTTCTTTGCCAAACATCCCGTTCTTTTTATCCTCGCGCAGTTTAATGTTTATGGTTTTTTCTTTTTTGCCATCGTCTATACCGGTAAAGGTTGCCTGGTCGCTCTTTTTATCATATAACTGCACCTTGTCAACCATGTCGGCCCGTATGTTTTTGGTTACCAGGGTGGGGTCATCGCCAAAAAATTCTTCACCATCCACTAATACCTTCTTTACTTTCTCACCTTCGGCGGTAATGTTACCGTCCTTATCAACCTGTATACCAGGAAGCTGTTTTAACAGGTCTTCTACTTTGGCATTGGGCTGGGTTACAAAGGCCCTTGCGTTAAACTCGGTGGTATCGCCCTTGATCTTCATTTGCGCGGCCGTTCCTTTGATAATAACCTCCTTAAGCAGGCGCGATTTAAGGCTCATGTTTATTTGCCCGAAATTGTGTATTTGATGTGCTGAATCAAGGCTGAAGGGCTCACTGTAATCGGCATAATCGGGATACGAAACCAACAAAAGGTACTTTCCTTTAGGCAGCCCGGCCATAGAAAACGAACCATCTGCGGCCGTACGGGTAAACTTCCTCATGATCGAATCCTTAGCTTCCAGGATAAGAATAGTAGTGTTGCCCAGTTTTACGTGTTCAACGCTGTCGGCGGTAACACCCTTTACAGAGTAAGCATTTTGAGCAGATGCCGTGGCCGCGAAGAAGAAAAAAAACAAGCAGAATAAGTATATATAGCGCATAAGGTGATATTAGGAAGCCCGAAGGTAAAACTAAAAACTTAGGATACAAATTGAGCTTTTGTTAATTTATGTTAAAGATTGTTAAATGAGAGGTTTAGTTATTGGGTGTTAGCTTTAAATTTTTCCAGTTGCCATCCGAGCCGTTGCCCACCCAGTATCCTACCATCTTTCCGTTGGTATGTACTAATTCGTCTATAACAAGCGAGGGCTTGCTGTCATTATTGACAAATACTTTTATAGTTGAGCCGCTTATCTCTATCCGGGCATGAAACCACTCGTTGGGATCGGGGGCCGGATCTATCGGTTTTTCGTATTGGTTAGGGTGTTCCGAACGTAATTTTGGCCAGTCGTACCCCGGCACCGCCACATATTGTACCGCGTGCAGCCTGCGGGCGGGGTCGGCCGAACGGAAATTAAAGGGGCGAAAATAGATCACTTCAAAATTGGTATCATTTACCCCATGCAGGGCAATACCCACAAAGCTTTGCTGCAGCAAGTCTTTCCCTTTAATGTCGACCTCGATATTGCCTTGTGTGAATTGTTTGCCATTGACCCATGCCATACCGTCATTATCCCTGGCATCTAAATGAACAACCGACGTGCCGCCATCATCGCTGATACTTAGGGAGCGATTGACGACCTTGAGATCTTTTTCGGAAACAGCATTTTGCTGTGCAAAGCATTGTACGCAAACAAATAAGATAGCAATGGTGAGAAAAGCTTTCATACTGAATTAAGTTGAACAGCCACCAAGGGCAAGAAATATGCCACACATGCAAATATCTATATATCAATTAATTGAATTATTTAAAATAGATATGCTGTTCGCTTTCGATATGTTTTCCGTTCGATTTCGGACTATCCAATCCAAACATTTTCAGCCGATTACGTATTTGGTGTATATGACATTAAGCACACAAACAGCCTGGTTATTTATACTCGCTATCCCAATAGCCTGCATTGCCTGGACAGTAACCCATGAAGAGGTTTTTAAAGAACCACGCGAATATTGTGTAAGACGCTGCCATAACGGGAAAACCATCGCCGAGCGTAAATTCTTTTATTTGTTTACCTGCGAATATTGCTTCAGCCATTACGTAACGACTGCCATGCTGGTTATCACTAACTATCAATTGCTGTTTACCGATTGGCGCGGCTATTTGATCGGCGGGTTTGCACTGGTATTTGTAGCCAACGTATATATGAGTTTATTCGCCTTATTAAGGGGCGATTTGAAAAAGGTGAAACTTGAAGCTGAAGAAAAAGAGGCCAATAAAGGTAAATGATCAATAAGCTGTAACTATGATGCAGTTACATCATACATTTTAGGCACCATTTTTATTTGCCGGTACAGCATAAATACAACCAGCAGGCTCAGCGAAATATATACCGCTGTGAAAATATAAAATGAATACGCAATACCCGGCATTGGCGTTACCGCATCAGCAGTACGCATTACGCCCTGTATTATCCAGGGCTGGCGGCCCACTTCGGTTACGGTCCAGCCAGCTTCAACGGCAATAAAACCTATAGGCGTGGCGAAAGAAAATAGTTTCAAAAACCACGCTTTACCGAACCATTTTTTCTTCTTGAGCAGGGCGATAAAATACATTACCGATAAGCCCAGCATCAGCATGCCCAAACCCACCATAATATCAAAGGCATAATGCGTGATTGCTATAGGTGGCTGGTCTTTTACCGGAATTTTATCCAGGCCTGTTACTACTGCATTAACATCGTCGTAGGTCATCAAACTAAGCATGCCCGGCAGTTCGATACCGCCTTTAACTGTTTTGGTTGCCGTGTCGGGAATACCTCCGATGATCAGTGGCGCAAATTTCTCTGTTTTAAAATGCGCCTCCATAGCCGCCAGCTTGGCCGGCTGGCGTTTAGCAACATTTTTGGCCGAAATATCGCCGCTTAAGGGCTGCAAAATTGCCGCGACAGCGGCAAACACAATGGCAATGCGGAAAGCCATATAATGGAATTTGACGTTCTTCTTCCGCAATATCATCAGCGCATGTACGCCGGCAACGGCAAACCCGGTAGCCGCGAATGCCGCGATAGACATGTGCAGCGCCTGTTGAAACCAGGCGGCGTTAAACATCGCTTTCATAGGGTCGATGTTGAGGTATTGACCGTTAACATAATCGAACCCGGCGGGACTGTTCATCCAGCTATTAGCAGCTACGACCAATATGCCAGAGATGATACCACTGACGCCGACAACCACGCCTGTAAACCAATGGAACCAACGGTTGAACCTATCCCAGCCATAAAGGAAAAAGCCTAAGGCTATAGCCTCAATAAAAAATGCCGTTCCTTCTAATGAAAATGGCATCCCGAAGATCGGTCCGGCATGTTTCATAAAATTAGGCCAAAGCAGCCCAAGTTCGAACGACAATACCGTACCTGACACTGCCCCTGTGGCAAAAAATATCGCTACACCTTTGCTCCAGGCTTTGGTGATGTTGCGGTAAACGGGATCACCGGTTTTGAGCCAGTAGAAATGCGCTATTGCCATAAAAAATGGCATCACCATGCCAATGCATGAAAACACGATGTGAAAACCTAAAGAAAGCGCCATTTGCGACCTGGCGGCAATAAAGTCATCCATAGCGGGTGAGGTTGGTGCACCTAAGGTAGGCAACATCAGTAGAATAAAAGTCACCGCCGATTACAAATTGCAATTTAGGATGAATATAAATTATAACTAAGAATGAATTATTTAGGTTTTGTATAAATATTAAACAATGGAATATCGACCACTAAACTCGCACCAATCTTTATATAATAATTTTGCTGTACATCAGCAACCCCACCGCTTGATATGCTTCTGAGCTGGGGCCCATATTGCGCGCCTAATCCTAACGAGATGGGCATTTTTCCAAAGCCATAGTAGAAAAATAATCCTGGTGATACGATATTTTGGAGTTTTATTTGTGACGACACACTGCTGCTATCATTTTGCAGACGATAAGAAGCCAAGGCTCCAACGTCAATCAAAGAAACAAATATGCTGAAGCTTTTTCCTCCTGTTGTTTTTCCTTTACCGTCTGGTATAAGTTTCTCATCTCCCCAAATATCACCCCAGCTAAATGCAACGCCAACCGGCGCGGTTACGCCCAATACACTGCCCCATTTATTGGTTTTTAAAGCTGGCAAATACTCTGTTCCGTAACCAGCTCCAATAAAGCCATTTATAGCGATATTAAAATTTGTTTCTCTTTTAATACTTGCAGAGCCCGGTGGCAATACCGTCGCTTCGATCGCATTTTCGACATCATCCGAATTCTGAGCCTGCGCCACAGACGCAACGAAAGTGCCGTATTTCATCAGATCGCTGATGACCTTCTGTGTATTTGGGTCAGTATCTGTTTTAAAAGTGTTGTTATAAATTGTGTAGGCGTTCATTATAGCTGAGCTGTAGTTTTTCCTATTGATGTCAAATGCGATGTTTCCCCCTGCCCGCGCAAGGGTTATATATGAAGCAAATTTATTGTTTGGGTCAATTGTACTTAATCCCGGCAACTTAGAGGCATTGGCCGCGTACTGGATCATGTCGAGTGCTGAATTGTAAAAACCGTAATAATCGGTAAAAGTCAAGTTAGCGGCTTTGGTTGTTTTTATCGTTTTGATGTCAGTGATAATTGTAGAAGCCTGTTGAATAAATCCAAGTATGTAAGTATCATAAGCGGTGATAGTGGCAGCATTGTTTTGAAGTGTTGATTGGAGAGATCCGCGACTAAAACCAATACTTGCAGATTGCTGGTAGATAAGAGCCAGGTAATACTTCGTTGCATCGTTATCATTAACCAGTAACTGCAAATCATCCGAACTGATCCAATATTGACTTGTATCTTTATACCTTAAGGATGCAGAGATCAATTGAAGCGTTTGTATACAGGCTTTAATATCCTTGTTATTGACATCATGTAATAATGTGTTCACATCATAACTGGCAATTATCTGCCCCGGTTGCTGCTTATTTTGCAGACCACTACCAATATAAATGGCGCTTAAAATGATATCCTTCAAGTCGCCGTGGTTAGCAAAAAAGGTGGCATGTTGCGGATTATTTATTACCGCAGGTAAATTGGAAAGTATTCCGTTAATATCCTTTTCAAATGCTGTACGCAGTGCATTAATAAAGGCTCCGTAATTATATATTTGCTGTCCAATGGTTTGCAAGGTTGCAAATGTTTGCGGGAAGAGCGCTCTGGCATCAGGGTATTGGGCTATGTAAGCATCAAACTTTTCAAAAAAAGTTACACTCAACTCTTCCTTACCTCTTTTTACCAAAAATTTTGCAATTCCATCGGCCAGGTTTGTGACGTCAAGATTTCCGATAGACGCTAAGGCGCTTCCACTATTTGTATTGTTCGAAAAAAAAGCCATATCGGCAATTACCTTCGCACCAATGTAGCTTTGTGTAGAAGAACCCGTATAACTTTTGTAAGAATCAGGTATAAATGGATTGGTGGCAAATTTAGCCTGAATTTGGCTGGGGTCAGTACAGTTTTTACAATCATATTTGGTCAAAATAGCATTAGCTTGTCCAAACGATTCATCGGTCAACGGCGCGGCGAAAATCGTTTTGAGTTTCATTGCATCATAATATGCTATCTGAGCATTGCAGTAGCTAAAAGTTATTATGGATAATATCAGTGTAAGCTTGATGATCTTTTTCATAAACCAGGTTTTAGGGGAGTGCAAATTGAATACCTAAATTTATGATGCGATGCGCCAGCTATTCCACCGTATTTTCACGGTATTATACCCCGTGTTTTAACGGTAATTTAAGAAAAGAAAATGTTTTAGTTCAGCGTTACCGGTGTAACCGTACTGGCATTGAGGCAATTGCGAAGTGTCACCCGTTTATCGGTATTGATGAGGTCGACGCCACATTTGAGGAGTTCGTCCCATACTACTTTACGCTCACGTCTTCGCAATACCGTCAATTTTCATTCAAAAAGAGCACCGGGATTAGTATAAGTGTAGTAATGGTCACATTATCGTTATTGTTATTAATCGCCTGCTTATTCAGTTTAGATTATATTTAACCGGCTTACCCCCAACTGATATATCATTACCATCGCGAATTGTATTATTTCAAGTTACGACAGTTACCTGCAATCAAAAAATGCAGGCCGAAACCTGCATTTTTATTTACAATTGATTGAAAGACGTTATTCCGCCTTAATGATATCTGCCGGATTAGCCAAAGCAGCTTTTATTGACTGGAAGCTTACCGTAAGCACCGCAATAACGATAGCCGATAATCCGGCCAGCGCAAATGTTAGCCAGCCGATATGGATACGGTAAGTGAAATCCTGCAACCATTTGTTCATGGCCCACCACGATACCGGGATGGCTATAGCGATGGCGATAATAACCAGCGAAACGAATTCCTTTGTCAGCATTTGCGTTATGCCCGCAACACTTGCACCCAGTACTTTACGGATACCTATTTCTTTGGCGCGGTTCTCGGCCATATAAGAGGCCAGCCCGAACAGGCCCAGGCACGAAATAAGAATCGTTAGCCCGGCGAATATGGCCGACAGCTTGCCTGTTTGCTGCTGATCATTAAATTTCTGCCGGTATTCCTGGTCCACAAACTGGTAATTGAATGGGTACGACGGGTTGTACTTTTTAAAAACCTTTTCTGCCAGTGCAATATCTTTCGACATGCTATTCTGCCCGTTAAAGCGGATCAGCGTATTAAATGCCCAGGTTTTAGATGCATACACGATCATCGGGCGATTATCGACGTAGGGCGAATTGATAATAAAATCCTTGAACACGCCCACTACCTTTAGCGGAAAATTACCGCTTTTAATAAAGCCGCCCACTGCGTTCTTCATACCCAGTTGTTTAACAGCAGTTTCATTAAGCAAGCACGACACGCTATCAGACGGGTAAGCATTAAAATCGATGTCCCTGCCGCCAATTAAGGTCAGCCCCATCGTTTTAATAAAGTCTCCCGAAGTGCCAAATCTCGAAAACTCTATATTTTGCTGGTCTTTGTTGGCCCCATCTAATGAGTACCCGCTGGATGTGGACCCATCTACTGTTACCGTAATACTGGTTTCACACATCGCTGTTGCAGCGCCTGATGCCAGCAGATCGTTTTTAATGGGTTCAAAATTCTTGCGGATATCCCCTTCTATCGGAACTTCCGCCAAATGGTCGATATGATAGCCGATGTCCTTGTTTTGCGCAAATTTGATCTGCCGGTATATTACGATGGTGGAAATGACCAGCACAATAGCAACAGAAAATTGCAACACCACCAGCACCTTACGCGGATTCAGAACCATTTTTGCTGCACTAAACCGACCCTTTAGTACTTTTACCGGGCGAAAACCGGAAAGGAAAAACGCGGGATAACTGCCGGCCAGTACGCCTGTGAATAATATGAAGCACAAAAATACCATCCAGTAATAGGGATCGGCATAATTGATAAACAGATCCTTTGAGGTTAACCCGTTAAATGCCGGCAGGCACAATTGTGCGATAAATAGGGCAATAGCGCCTGCAATAGCCGTAATGGCAAGCGACTCAGTCAAAAACTGCCCCACGAGGCTGGCTCTCATCGCCCCCATCACTTTGCGTACGCCTACTTCCTTTGCCCTTTTTTGGCTTTGTGCGGTACTCAGGTTCATAAAGTTGATACAGGCTATCAATAAAATAATGCCCGCAATGCCCAGCAGCAGCCGAACAATTTCTATGCGCCCACCGGCAACTTTTCCGTTTTCAAACTTGCCGTACAAATGCATTTTGCTGAACGGATACAAAAATACTTCGGTATTAGGGTTGTTTTTGGGGTCGTGTTTGAACGCTATGCTCTTTATTTTTTGATTCACCTGGCCGATATTGACATTAGGCTGCAGTTGAACATAAGTGTAATAGCTGTTAGAGTTCCATGAATTATCGTTGCCCATTGCGCCATTTGCAGGCAGAGGTACCAGGTATTCAAAATCGAACTCGGTATTATTAGGCAGGTCTGCCATAATGCCGGTTACCTTGTAAACCTGCTTATTATCTATTTTAACCAGTTGGTTCATCGGATCGGATTCCCCGAATATCTTTTTGGCAAGATGCTGGGTAAGCACAACACTATTCACATCTTCCAGCGCGTGTGCCGCGTTGCCTTCAATGAGCGGAAAGGTAAACATGGTGAGAAAAGCCTTGTCTACATCATTGCCCTTGGCCTTGAGTGATCTATCCCTGTAATTAAATAACCGATTAGTGCTCCAGTATACCCTGGATGAGCTTTTGATCTCCGGGTATTCCTGCGCAAGTGCGTTTCCAAGCGGCCCGGCGGTTACATCCTGGGTGCCGGTATAATCTTTAGCAACAAACCTGTACCATACTTTATACAATGTTTTATTGTTGGCATGGAAGGAGTCGAAACTGTATTCATTCTGCACCCATAACAATATCAGTATGGCGCCGGCCATTCCCACGGCCAGGCCGGTAATATTGATAAATGAGAATGCTTTTTTAGCCCGCAGGTTGCGGATGGCGATCTTAAAGTAATTCCTTAGCATAAAGAGTAAGTTTATGATTTTTCTGGCATAATAAGTATGCCATTTATGTAAAATACTATAAATCAGCTATTTTCAAAAAAAGAGTCTACAGAAATGTGCGAAAATGAACAGCGCACGTACGAAAATATTACAACTGTGGCAATTCAGTAAGCAACTGTGCTTATTACTGCCATAAATGAACCGTCTATTTAAACTGCATGGCCTGCCGTTCAGCAGCGGTGTGTCAATTCACTTTAGCCAGGGCAACCGTATTGGCATTGAGGTAATTGCGCAGGGTTACCAGTTGATCGGTATTGATGAGGTCGACGCCGCATTTGAGGAGTTCGTCCCATACTACTTTGCGCTCGGGCGAGGCCCAGAGGCGTACTTTGGCGCCCATGCTATGTGCCATAGCTACAAATGCACATAAGCGTTGCTGTTGCAAAACGGGTATGATGCCTTTGCCGTCCCAACTGATCAGGCGCGAGTATTTACAGCTTGCCATGGTAAAAACATCACGCATAACAGTATCGCGGGCCACTTTACGCAAGTCATCGTCGATAAAAGCCAGGCGATTGGTTTCACCTTCAAGTAACCCGTAAGGTTTGTGCCCGGATATGACCACCGTAACGGCGCGGTATATGACCGTGCCATTATCATAACTGGTAAGCATACTGCGGTATTTATCCAGCAGGCGCTCCAGTTGGCGGTAAGTATTATCCGACCCGCTTTTTACGTCGATCATCAAAATAACCGGGCGCATATAATTGCTGTACACGCGGCCGTTGTTTTGTCGTACACGATCGAAAAGGGGCTTTAAGTATAGTTTTTCTAATGTTTTACCTTCACGAAACATGGGGCAAATGTGAGCGACCACCAGGTTTGTGTCTCTTAAAAATATGTCGGCTTCAATATTGGTATAGCCATTGTCGAGGGCGTCAAAAAGCGGGTGTTTATGGCGGTAATCGTTGTGGGCAAAGCCGTTTAAAAGGGGGATGGACTGTGCGCAGCAATTAGCATTTATAGCTGCTAGTATTAAAATTAACAATAACCTAAGGTTAGGGGTGGCCGTTGGGGTCAATCGCATTTTAATTTGGGGTATAGGCTTTACAACGTAAAATTAGTTTACAGGTATATCAAGTGGCTAAAAAATTATTAGGAGATAGTGGTTAATATTAGCTTCTACGTGATTCATTTCCGATAGTTGGATTTAAACCATAATTTATTTTATTAATTTAACCCTTAAAAAAAATGCTCAAAAAAGGCGAACACATTGAACGCGTACCGGCTGAAATAGCCGGCCCACTGAAAACGGACGGCGAGGCGCCGGAGATATTAGACGCCTTATCCAAAGGCTACAAACAGGGTTATTGCGACTGGGTAGGATCAGCAAAGCAGGCCGAAACGCGGCAGGTACGTGCCGAAAAAGCCCTGAAAATGCTACAGAATAAGCAGAAAACATTGAAAACGTAGTCTTCAGTCAATAGTTGATAGACAATAGTCCATGGAAGATTGGTCTCACTATGGACTATTGACCATGGACTATCGACAAAATCACTCTTCGTTATTTTTATGGTATACTTTGCGCTCAACGCGCCTGTCGGGGATGAACCAGGTGCAGGATACAGCCACGTACAGGCCGCAGGCTATTAAGGGGTTAAAGAAGGCCGTGGCAACCGCAACGGCATAAATAACCAGCGACAGTTTGCCCTTCCAGTCGCGGCCAATGGCGTCGGCCAGTTCGGAGTTTTTGCCCTGCCCGTCCGGCTGGCGGGCGCAGTGGCTAACCAGTATGCTGGTGAGCAGCGTGTACGAGAGGGCGCACATGATCAGTATCATACCATAAACGGCTACCGGCCAGGCGGCAAAATGGTTGTCGGCCATCCACTCGGTGCCGAAGGGGATGAGCGACAGCCAAAACAGCAGCATTAAATTGGCCCACAGCGCGCCGCCGGTTATCGAACTTACCAGGTACAGCATGTGATGGTGATTGTTCCAGTAAATGCCGACGTTAACAAAGCTGAGCACATAGGCCAGGAAAAACGGCGCCAGGGGCAGCAGCGACTTAATATCGGCGTGCCCGTGCGGGGGTAATTTCAGTTCGAGCACCATGATGGTGATGATGATGGCGATTACGCCGTCGCTGAAGGCTTCGAGGCGGGATTTTTTCATTTGTGCGGGTTGTGGTGGGATAAATATAATTTAAAGTTGGCAGTTAAAAGTTGGCAGTTGGCATAAATTACTTAACCGAAAAAAAATACGCACTGCATACTGCCAACTCAAAACTGCCAACTATCTTTGGTTATGCACAAAATACAGATCCTGGTGATTGGTCGCGATGCGATGATCGTGGCTACGGTTGAGCGGCTCATCAACAACAACCCGGCCTGGCAGGCTACCGCTTGTTTGACCGACGACGAGGCCCTGAACGCCTGCGACCGGCAGCCTTTTGACCTGGTGCTTCTGGGTGGCGGTATTGACGAAGCCAGCGATACTTACCTGCGCCAAACCATTACTGCGCGATGCCCCGGAACCACCATTATACAGCATTACGGCGGCGGCAGCGGGTTATTGGCTACCGAGATCAATATGGCGCTGGCGGGGTTGTGAGCGATGGAGTGAATGGTGAATATTGATTAATTTTTTGAGTGACGTTATTCCAGATTTTTAAATTGCTTGTTATTTAATAGCGATTTCATTTGGGTTATGGCGATGGCGTTTAATTGCTGTAGCCTTTCCGATTGCGATTTGCCCTGGTGAATCAAAACTGCATTAATACTTTCCAGGTTTGATAAAACTACCAATTGTCCAATAGCCGCCTCGTCCCTGATGTTGCCTGTAACCCCCGGGTTAGCATCCCGCCATTGTTTCGCGGTAATACCAAATAGGGCCATATTTAATAAGTCGGCCTCATTTGCATACACAAAGCTCATCTGTGTTTTATCCAGTTGTTTAGGGATCAGATTTTCTTTAATAGCATCCGTATGGATGTGGTAATTCACTTTTGCAAGGGTACGCTGCAGGTTCCAGTCTAATTTAAGCCTGTCATTTTCCTCATCTTTAAGGCGTTGAAATTCTTTTATTAAATAGATTTTAAATTCAGCACTAATCCACATACCAAATTCAAACGCGATATCTTTATGGGCATAAGTACCTCCGTATCTCCCTGTTGTTGCCTTTAACCCTATTGCATTTGTTTTCTCAACCCATTCCTTTACGCTTAATTTATAATTGTTAAGCCCAGCCTGACTTTTAATTATGGCAAATTCGCCATAATTAAAAGCGGGATTATAAACACTTTCCCAAATACCTAAAAACTCAACGGTATTTCGGTTCCTTAACCAATCTGAAATAAAAAAGTCGCCATCTTTAGCTTTCAGCATATCAGTGATGGAAATAAAATCATCCCCATTCTCTTTAATGATTGTTATTACCGCTCCCTTTACCGTTATTGTTTTACTCTTTGCCATAATTGAATGTAATACAGGTTTAAGCTTTGTAAATATAACATAGCTTCGGTTATTTCCATCAACAACAACCCGGCCTGGCAGGCGACGGCTTGCTTAACCGACGACGAGGCCCTGAACGCCTGCAACCGGCAGCCCTTTGACCTGGTGCTTCTGGGCGGCGGTATTGATGATGCCAGCGATACTTACCTGCGCCAAACCATTACTGCGCGATGCCCCGGAACCACCATTATACAACATTACGGCGGCGGCAGCGGGTTATTGGCTACAGAGATTAATATGGCGTTAGCGGGGAAGTAAGTTGGCAGTGGGTTTCTGCTAACCAGCAAATTATAACTGAATTTAGGCATTCCCCGCTAGTAGTAGCACAGCTTAACTACAAATTACAACAGGCATTGGCGTAAATTACAGCACTAATGTTATTTATAAAATTTAAAGCGAGATTACTTAATCCTATACGCAATTGCTTATATTAGCGAATCAAACATCCTAATTCACAAGTTGGTTTGTTCCAAAATTAAACCATGTCAATTAATCATCATCTTCTTGCAAAAACAACTACAGATTCTATTTTAGGAAAATTTAAATCCGGTCTTTGGGTATGTTGCGGGTCAGCCGGAAGCGATTTCTATCGAGTTGGCTGTGATAGCACTTTTCCATCACCGGATGCAGCATTTTATGAAGGGACAGTAGGGTTAATGGTCTCATTCGAATTTAAACCCCCAACAGAAACAAAACGAGGTATCTTAACAGGGTTGGGACAGTCTATAGCTTATTTGCAAAATAGTAATCTTTCATATCTAATTGTTCCAGAGAGATTAGAAGATTATGAACTAGGGGCGTATATGTCAGACCTTTTTGGGGATCAATTAATAAATAATTTACCTATTGGATTAATTACTTATGACAATGATAACCCGTCTACAGTGTCTCTGATTCACAATGTACATTCCACTAGTAATTCACTTGCATTCAACCCTAATAATATCGGGCGTTTTTGGGCAAAGCACCAAGATTTGCCAATACCATTATTCCATTTAATACTTCATTGTTACTACTTAAAAAAAATACATCAAATAAACGGAGATGCCTTTGCTTATTGCTGGGATAATTTTATAGTGCCGCCCTCAGTTTTAACTACTTTAAATCCATTTGTAGTCTTGGACGTCTCAAATAATCCAATTAAAACCTTATCTGGTAGAAAAAACATTGCATTTTTTGAAAAGAAATTAGCGGCAATTAATAAATTAAATGGTTCTGCTTTAACTATTGCTTTAAAAGGTCTGGCTAACGATAGAGATAGTTCCGTAGTAGGTGACAATTATTATAATTCCATAAAAAAGAACTTTGTAACTTTCCTTAAACATCTTGGATTAGTAGATTCCACGTCCAATTTGACTGAAGATGGTTTTAAACTTTATCATCTTGGTTTAGTAAATGGCCCCAATAGCAAAATTTTTCAGGATTATTTTCTTAAAACGATTTTATTGCAGGGCCATCATTTAGACCTGATTTTTGACCTTGAAAAACTCTGTACGGAATATAGAGGCATTAAAGATATCAAACAGATCAAAGAATTAATGGAAGCGGATTATCAAGTAAGGGGAATGATAAAAAGAAACCCTAATAGGCTGGTATCAAGTAGTAGTTCGGTGGAATTTTTGAAATATGAGTTTATTTTATGGAATTCGCTTGGGCTTATAATCACTTCGTCTGGAATGCCTGATATATCATTTAATTGGAAGATGATCACCGAAGTTTGCTCATTGCCTGACTTATAATTGGCAACGCTGGAATATTCAAGGCATATTTAAAAAAAATCTAGCTTGATGCTTGCATTTTTACTATTATTCTTAGTATTTTGCTTGCGTTTTAAATCTCTGACACACCGAAATAAATATTTCTGGAAACTAAAAGAGCAGTCATGCATTTAATAAAAATGACTGACGTGTTTTCAAAAGAGAAAAGAAGTGAGGTTATGGGGCGTATTAAATCAAAAAATACCAAGCCCGAACTTTTGGTCAGAAGATTTTTATTTGGATTAGGATTTAGGTTTCGAATTCATAGCAAAAAGTTGCCAGGAAGGCCAGATATAGTTTTAAAAAAATACAATACTGTAATTTTAATTAATGGCTGTTTTTGGCATGGTCATGAAATGTGCAAGATTTTCAAAATGCCACAAAGCAATACTAAATATTGGGAGTCAAAAATCAAGTGTAATATTTCTAATGATCAAAGAAACATTTCAATGTTAGAAAATTTAGGGTGGAAAGTGATAGTCATATGGGAGTGCCAGTTGAAAAGGGCGCTGGTTCTTGACACTTTAAATGGACTTGTTAATAAAATCCTAAAAGGAATAACAACGACTTGACTTACTTTTGTAAATATAGCTCAAATAATAAGACAATTTAAATGCCCGTTTTCTGAGATAGACCTAGTCGTGTTGCCAATTAATTAAAAATTAACATATTATTAAAC
>JBIOHG010000057.1:0-28523 GCA_044448765.1 Sphingobacteriales bacterium
ATCATAGCGATCTTAGAAGACAAGCGCCCCAAAATCTCGCCTTGAGCGTCAACAACAACCCATTCTTTGTTAACGGTCTTTTTATTGGCTGAGACAGTTTTGTAACTTAACGTATTCACTTGCTTTTAATTAAATTTGTTAAACGTATTCTATACCCCGTAATTTCGGGACTGCAAAGATACAGGATTTTGTTTAATTGTCAAATGGTTTTACAAGATTGCACCGATTGCTTTTAGGATTACACCGATTGGGGTTGTTGGAGGGGTTGAACAAGCCCTTCGACACGTCATGGCCTTTGTTGTCTTATCAATAGAATTTGTTATAAAATCTAGAATTTGCTTACGATATATTGGATGATAGGAAAATCCCAACTCTTCTATACAAATAAGATTTTTGAAAAGCATCATCAATTATTTTATTACTAAGCTATCAATTTTTCCTAACTTTGCTATATGACCATCGTAGTCAATACCCATAATCCGAAGGAAGAAAAAGCGTTATTAGCTTTTCTTGACACCTTGAAATACGACTATTTCAGGGATGATGATGCCACTGCACTATCCGAAGCACAGCAGCAGGAAATACTGGAACGTGACCGACAATTTGAAGCAGGGGAGTCTGAAACTTTTTCATTAGACGAAATCATCGCTCATTTTAATATCAAGGATAAATAATGTACAGTTGCAGGTTCTTCAAAAAGCCAGGGAAGACATGCAAAAATCTGCCGATTGGTACAATGAACAGCAAGCCGGTTTAGGTGACAGATTTTTGCTCCAGATAATTAATACTTTCAGGCATATTGAAGTTAATCCTTTACATTATGAGGAAAAATTTTCAAAGCAATTTAGATTTGCTAAAGTAGATGTGTTTCCTTTCCTGGTCGTTTTCAAAATAAAGAAACAATTTGTTGTAGTTAACGCTGTATTTCATACCAGTCGCAATCCTAAAAAATTTATATAACCAACATTTCCTGCTAATGCAAATTTCAAAAAAGAAATGGACAGGTTACACCCTTGACAGACGGGTACGAGATTGAAACAAGAACATTTCGCATCTAGAATTTATTTATATTCGTATAAGATTACAGCATTTACACCAAACCATGTCAGGACAACCCGGTTTTATCCATAATACTTTACGAAGGAAGCTTAAAATAATATTCGGATTTTTTGCATTCAGCCTGCTTATCGCCTCCTGTCATAAGGATAATCTATCATTAAAGCATACGACTAATACTGTTTCGGATGCCCCGGTTATTACTTCTATCAATCCAACATTAGGCAATGCCAATACTTTGGTAACTATCACGGGCAAGAATTTCATGTTACTCGCTGCGGGCGATACGGTAAAATTTAACGGGGTGCCAGCAATAATTCAGTCCGCAGCGGATTCGGTAATTACGGTATTAGCCCCCACTGCCGGCACAAATGGCGTTGTTACGGTAGCCACAGTTAAAGGCAAGTTCACGGGGCCAACTTTTATTTACGGGCCGGATGTATTTGCTATTGGAACAATGGCCATGCCAGGTTACGTCCCCCTTTACTGGAAAAACGGCGTGCAAATATCTTTAGATGGGTCGGCCTATGGTTTCCCTACAGGGCTGGCGGTGGTTGATACCACCGTGTATATTGCCGGGTACTATTATGATACCGGCGGTGATCCGCAGAGCCTTTTTTGGAAAAATCTATCATTATCCAGGTTATCCGAAGGCTTGGTAAAGCATACGACCGGTGGAATGGCGGTTTCGGGCAATGATGTATATATTGCAGGATTTCTCGAGCCTGATAACGACCAAGAAAGCCTGATTAATATAGCCGAATACTGGAAAAACGGGCAACCAGTTATTTTGTCTGATACTACACAATACGACCAGGCCACCGCAATAGCCGTAAATGGCACGGATGTTTATGTTGCAGGCAATGTATCAGGAATACGCTATGGCTGGCAGGGAGCAGCTGTATGGAAAAATGGTGTTGAAACCATATTGCCGCAGGCGCCCGGTGGACAGTATGATTACACCACCGGCATTGCAATAGCAAATGGCGACGTGTATATTTCAGGCTATGATAATTCTACGACGACAACTGCCGAATACTGGAAAAACGGGGTACAGGTTTCATTGTCTGATAATGCTACTGCCAGCTGCATTATGGTTATCGGTAATGACGTTTATGTAGGTGGTAGTACATGGAACGGAGCGCACAGTATCGCCACCTATTGGAAGAACGGGCAGGCCACATCATTAACCGACGGCACAAAAGATGCAGCGATAACAGCCATCGCAATTGATGGCAGCGATGTATATGCAGCAGGATATCGCAACAATAACAACGGTCCGGGTTATGCACCTGTTTACTGGAAAAACGGTGTGGAAACTAAGTTAACAAGATTTGAGGAAGCAACTGGTTATTTGACCGGTATCGTTGTTAAAGCGCATAAGCCATACTAATTATATAACGGTTCAATCACATGCTCGCCCATTCTTAACAACCGGCCTTTTAAAAACGGCGAATAAATTTAATTTCCGTTTATTAATTTTGCAGCGAAATTTTATCCATTATAACTTCAAAAGTCATCATTAATATATGATCATAATCCATAATTACCTCGAATTTGAATCGTACTTAGGTAAAGAGCTTGGCGTTTCCAGCTGGCACGTTATAACTCAGCAGCAAATCGACAAGTTCGCCGATGCTACTATCGATCATCAATGGATACATACCGATCCAGAACGCGCTAAAAACGAAGGGCCGTTTAAAGCAACTATCGCGCACGGATACCTTACCGTATCGCTGCTGCCCTACTTCTGGCACCAAATAGCCGATGTGCAAAACCTGAAAATGCAGATCAATTATGCCATTGACAGTATCAAATTCGGCCAGGCAGTAGTAGTTGACAGCCGGGTTAGACTTAAGGCCAAGTTGGCCGCTATTGTAAATTTAAGGGGTATTACTAAAGCAACTATAGCTGTGGAGATGGAAATTGAAGGCCAAACCAAACCAGCCTACACTGGTGAGGTGGTGTTCCTTTATCATTTTAACGCGTAATTTATTTGCCAAAAAAATCATTCCCTCATTATCAAAGCCTTATATTTACTTTCCGTGTAAAAGGAAATTAAATGAAGAGGGGATTATTTTCGATACTGGCCGTTTTAACTTTTTGCTGCTTCGGATGCAAAAAGGATTCCAATCCTGGCCCGAACGCGGGCGAGTATTTACCACTTACCGAAGGTTCCTTTTGGAAATATCATTATGTATCAGACGGTGGAACTACGGATACCCTCATAGTTAAAATGACAGGCGGCACAGCGGTGATTAACGGCCGAACTTATTATAACGCATCCAGTATCTACAAGCGTGGCACGAATCCCGGTTATTTTTATGCGGGTAACCATCTGTATAGTACGCGTACGGTAGAAGGCAGCCAGGGCGCTATAGAACTGCAATTATTGAACGATACCGCCTCCGTAGGCTATACCTGGATAACTGTCCCTACTGCCGACGGCACGCTTGGCGGCACTCCGGTGCGCACGCTCAACACCATTAAAGAAAAAGGCATTACCCGCACGCTTAACGGTAAAACCTTTACCGATGTAATACACTCCCAGGTGCAATTGCAATATAACAATGGCTCGGGTTTTAGTACAGCGGTTACATACGATTTTTATTTGGCCAGGGGCATAGGGCCAATTGAAAATGATTCCAATACCGAGGATGTATTGCACGAGACGGAGACCCTATTTGATTATAGTATTAAATAGCCGGACCGGTAATTTTACAATCGCTCCACAACCCCTTCCGTATTTTTGTGTTTTTATTGAATCTATGAACACAAAACAAATTCGCCTCAGCGTATTGGACCAATCTCCGGTACGTAAAGGTGTTACCGCTGAACAGGCCGTTAAAGAAACAATCGAATTAGCGAAATACACCGATCAGCTTGGTTATACCCGCTTTTGGATATCCGAACATCATAATACAGGCAGTCTTGCAGGCTCAACACCCGAGGTGTTGTTAGCTTACCTGGGCAGTCAAACCAAAAATATCCGCATTGGCTCTGGCGGGGTGATGATGCCAAACCACAGTACATTAAAGGTGGCCGAAAACTTCAGGATGCTGGAAGCACTTTTTCCTGGAAGAGTTGACCTGGGTATGGGACGTGCACCGGGTACTGACAGGCTAACGGCCTCCGTATTGAACCCGTCCAATCAATTCAGCGAGCAGGATTTTATTAATCAACTGTATGATCTGCTCAATTATTTTCACGATCGCGGCGAACCGGGCACACCGCAAGGCCGCATAAGGGCCATTCCACAAGTGCAAACCGTGCCGGATATGTGGCTATTGAGTTCGAGCGGCGAAAGCGGTTTGTTCGCTGCGCATTTTGGGATGGGGCTATCCTTCGCGCATTTTATCAATCCTATTGGCGGACCTCAGGCTATCGCCGCTTATCGCGAACGTTTTAAACCGTCGGAAGACCAGGCTGAACCAACTGCATCCGTAGCCATTTTTGTTTTTTGTTCGGAAGATGAAGAGAAAATCAAAAGGCACCAGGCGGTAATGGATTTCCGGTTTAATCAATTTGAACAGGGCAAGGGAATCGTACCCATAGCATACGATGATATAAAAGACGTTGCTTACACCGTTAACGAGCAGGAGCGTATTATGCATAACCGCAAACGGGTAATTACGGGCACGCCGGAGCAAATGAAAGTAAAGCTAACGCAACTGGCAGAAGAATATGAGGTCGACGAGATCATAGCGGTAACCATAACTGAGAATTTTGATGACCGGCTGGAGTCGTACAAGCTGCTTGCTCAGCAATTTGAATTGTAAGCTGATCATTATTTTCAAATCAACAGATTTTCAAATCTTCAAATTAAAATCCGCACATTTGCACATCCATAATTTGCACATCCAAAACATGAGTGTTTCTTCATTGGCCCAAAACTTAAGGGGCTCCGAAATTATAAAGATCGCAGGCGAGATAAACGAGTTGAAAAGACAGGGGCAGAATATTGCCAACCTAACTATCGGCGATTTTGATGCCAGCATCTACCCTATTCCGGCTCCTTTAAAGCAGGGTATTGTGGATGCTTATAATGCCAATCAAACCAATTACCCGCCGGCTGATGGTATGCTTAGCCTGCGCGAAAGTGTCTCCGGCTTTATCAAAAGCCGTTATAATTTGGATTATGCACCCAACCAGATATTAATTTCGGGAGGTTCAAGGCCACTCATTTACTCGATATACCTTGCCGTGGTTAATCCCGGCGAAAGGGTTGTCTTCCCGGCGCCGTCGAGGAACAATACCCATTACTGCGATCTGCTGAAAGCCGAAGCGGTGATCGTACAAACCCAGCCCGAGCATAATTTTATGCCGACTGCCGATGAGATACGCCCGCATTTAAAAGGCGCGGCCTTATTATCACTATGTTCGCCATTGAACCCAACCGGAACCATGTTCAGCAAAAAGGATTTGGAAGAAATTTGCGACCTGGTGATAGCCGAAAACAAAAGCCGCAAGGCGGGCGAAAAACCTTTGTACATGTTGTACGACCAGATCTATTCGCAATTGACTTTTGGTCAGCACGTGCACGTGAACCCCGTTACTTTACGTCCTGAACTAAAAGATTATGTAATATTTGTTGACGGTGCATCCAAATGCTTTGCCTCAACCGGTGTGCGTGTGGGCTGGGGCTTTGGTCCGGCCAATATCGTCAATAACATGAAAGCTATTGTGGGTCACATGGGCGCGTGGTCGCCAAAAGCGGAACAAGTGGCGATGGCTAAATTCCTGCAACAGGAAGGCGATGTAAACAGCTACTTAAGCTGGATCAAATCCAACATACAGGCCAGCCTGAATACGCTGCACGAAGGTTTTCAGCAATTGAAGGCCGAAGGTTTTAAAGTGGATTCCATCGAACCAATGGGCGCTATCTATTTAACTGTTAAGGTTGACTACGCCGGCAAAACCACACCCGACGGCGACCTGCTGAAAAACTCTACTGATATTAACTTCTATCTCATCAAAGAAGCTAAAGTGGCTTTAGTGCCATTCTCAGCTTTCGGCACAGATGATGATGTAAACTGGTTTAGGGCATCTGTTGGTGCAAGTACTTTACAGGATATTCAGAATTTGATACCGAGGATAAAGGCGGCGTTGGAGAAATTGAAGTAGCGTTTAATGAAAAGGATTTTTACTTTCTTACTTTTTCAATTTTATTGCTTAATGCTTTTGCGCAAAAAAGTTTCGAAGGTGAGGTGATTTACTCAATCAACATAAAGTCCAACACCCCCAATTCCACAGTCGAACGATTGGTCAATCTAGTGGGCACCTCACAACATTATTATATGAAAGGTGGAAATTATAAGAACACATTCAACGGTACGGCGCGTGAATGGCAGATATGTTTAAGCAAACAAAAAAGGCTGTATTTCAAAATATTGGGGAAAGACACCATTTACTGGCAAGATGTGACGTCTAATCCTGATACTCTATATCGAACCGAGTTAAAGAAAAATGACACAACCATATTAGGATATAAATGTGATAAACTAATATTTATTTGCAGTACCGGTACACAGGTCTATTATTTTACCTCTCAATTTTCAGTTGACCCAAATCTTTATACTAACGTCAAATACAGCAATTGGAACGAGTTTCTAAAAAAAGCTAGGGCAATAGCTTTGAAAGAAATTTTTTATAAAAAGTTCTATAGCATAACACTAACTGCCACTTCGATTGAACGAAAAATGCTTGATGATGCAATTTTCAAATTGCCCAAAGGCATTCCTGTTATTAAGAACCCTTTATTTAAATAAACCTCGCTAGTTAGGGTTTTGCCAGCCCGTACGTTGCTTTTCTCCTGCGCGCCTAATTTGCAATCCGGACCAACATGCAAATTTCTTCCTATGTTAGGCGAACACACGAACTTATATTGTAGGGAAACACATATTGCGCTCTTTTAAGACGCAAGTCTTATCTCAACTAAGACCTAAGTGCCTAAGACGATTATTAATCGCCACAATATCAAATTTGTCCACATTTAATTGACTCCCTTTGTGAAGACCCAGCCATTCTCTCATTTCTTTATGGTGAGAATGTTTAGGGTCAGCTAATATGTTTATTAGATTTAGATATCCAGGTACGCCGCCGCAATCTTCAGGGGGACAAGCACCCTTTCCGTCTATACATTCCGAATAATAGATATTCTCTTCAGACACTTTTTCCAATATTATATCATGTTCCCAATTATCTCCAAAATCATAAATATACTTGAGCTTTTGTTTCTCAGAAACAAATATCTCAGAGAGATTGACTAATGCGCTATCAGATACCGTTTCATTATCATAATCTGGATCAATGTTTTTATATATAATGTCTGAGCCCCACCCATGTGAAGAAAATTGATATAAATGACAGTTTTGCCAACCAAAAGCCATTTGAATTATCTCATGAAATGAGTGTAATGAAATAGTTTCCGGAACACACAACCGTCGCCAAACTGTTGGTCTTTTAATTCCGTTAATTTGTATTTTGAATTGGTAAGTCATAACTTTAGTTTCTACAAATTTATTTAATTCAGAGATAGTTTGATCTCTTTATTCAATAGACGCATTTATTATCGTTGTTACCTTATTCTTAAAACAAACCATTACCTTTAAATTCTGGCAGAAAGAGCCGTTATTAATCCATTATAATCTCACCCAGCAATGAACCAACTAACCGCTTGCAGCAACAGATATATGGGCCGTATCGTGCCTGTACTTTTTATTCTCAGTTTATTACTTATCAACGCAGCAAAAGGGCAGCAACTGAAAGACCCGGACGTGATAGGCCGCTGGGACCTGAACGTTGACATGGGCGGTGGTAAAGGCTTTCCGGCCTGGCTGGAGGTGCAGCGGTCGGGCTTTCATACGCTTATCGGGCGCTTTGTATCTGACGGGGGTAGCGCAAGGCCCATTTCGCAGGTGATGGAGAAGGACGGCAAATACAGCTTTTCTATCCCCCCGCAATGGGAATCGGGCAACGGCAATTTGAATATGGAATTTGAAGTGACCGGCAATGCCATTAAAGGTACAATGGTATCACCCGAAGGGAAGACCTACAACTGGACCGGCGTACGTGCGCCGTCGCTGGAGCGTACAAAACCCGTGGTATGGGGCGAGCCTATCCATCTGTTCGACGGGAAAGATACCAAAGGCTGGCATACCGATGGCCCTAACCAATGGGTGGTGGAGAACGGTATTTTGAGAAGCAAGAAGAAGGGTGCGAACCTGATCAGCGATAAAACCTTTACCGATTTTAAAATTCATGTGGAGTTCCGTTGCCAAAAGGGTAGTAACAGCGGCGTTTACTTACGAGGGCGTTACGAGACGCAGATAATAGATACCAAAAATGGCGCACCGGAACCTATTAACAACCAGTTCAGCTCCATTTATGGCTTTTTGGCACCCAACAAAATGATGGCGAAAGGCGTGGGCGAATGGCAAACTTATGATATTACTTTAACAGGCCGTATGGTAACTATTGTTGCCAATGGGCGCATGGTGATCTGCAACCAGGTGATCCCCGGGATAACCGGCGGCGCGCTGGACAGCAAAGAAGGTGAACCTGGCCCGATCAAAATACAAGGCGACGAAGCTACTATCGATTACAGGAGTATTGTGATCACGCCGGCGAGGTAACAATTAGAGCCAGGAACCAAGAGCCAGGATAATCTTGGTTCTTGGCTCCTGGTTCTGTATTCTCCCGGCAATTTCCTAACTTCGCAGCTTTGTATTTAATTGAGCACATTATGAGATCATTATTCATAGCATTTGTATTAGTTGCGGCGGCACTTGCAGCTAATGCACAAACTTCGCCTGCGGCGGCGCCGGCAACCACTGCACCAACCATTGTTTTTGTTAACGCCGATACACTGCTAAGCAATTACGATTACTATAAGGCCGAGAAAGCCAAAATGGTTACCCTATCGCAAAAGGCACAGGCGGAGATAAACGCCAAAGGCGATGCATTTCAGAAAAAAGTAGCAGCTTACCAAAAAAGCGCCAGCGCTTTAACACCGGCACAAAAGACAGCAACCGAGAAAAAACTGGCCGCCGAGCAACAAGGTTTACAAAACCTGAGCCAGAATACCGGCAAACAACTGCAGGATATAGAAGCTTCTGAGAACGCAACTTTATACGAGCGCATCAACACTTATTTGAAGACTTACACCAAAGCCAAGGGCTATAAAATTGTGCTCACTTATTCCAAATCGAGCCCATCCATGCTTTATGGTGACGATAGCCTGGATGTAACAAAAGAAGTGCTTGCGGGGTTGAACGCGGAGTATAAGGCCGGTCAGAAATAAGCGTTTATAATATTTTCGTTAAATTGGTCGTTATAAGGCTCATATCCTAACACAACCGATTGAAAAAACTCCTGGCCATTATTTTCATTGCGATAGTGTTGCAGGGCTGCTCCATGATCGCTAAACAATATTATTACGTGCCGTCAGCGCCGCATCAAGCTTATAAAACCCGCTTTTCACATTCTGATTTCAAGATGATCTACAATAAGGTCAGGGTTTCGGGCAAGGCCGGCGATAGCATTGGTTCAATAGATGTGAGTAACGGTATAGGGCACCCGCTTATGATGGGCCCGCTGGTGTTCCCTGTGATACCTGTTGGCGGTTTTTTCCAAAAGATAGATAGTAAGTTTATACTGGAGCTGACCGTCAATTGCAATGAGGGCTATTTTATGCCTATGGCTATTGACAGTACTCATTATAAAAGCATACGGGATTCGCTGAGGATAAGAAAAATCAGCACGAAGGGGGAATTAAGTGACGACCAATGCTATATGATCGTTAATGACACTTTAAAAGTTCCGCTTAAACCCAGCGAATTTTTTATGGGCTACAAAAATTTGCATAGCTATTGGATGACCGCAGATATCCGATTTAGAAAGGTAAAAACGATGCGGCTGGTTACAGGCAATGCCTTACTCGACAGCAACCTTAAAAATGTGACCTTCAAGCGTAAATCAAGGATCAAATTTGATTTTATAGGGCCGGGATATTAAGAGCGTTAGAAATATCTTCGGCCATGATATCAGCTAAACACTATTCCTGAACTGATGCTTTTTAATTGCTCTATAAACCCTGCCTTATCATCGGGCGAGATCATAACGCTATCGTATTTATTGTAAAATATCTCCAGCCTGTCAAGCGATAGCGCCGGCGAACTCAGCATGTTTTGTGTTGCCGTTACCTTGGTGACGGCCATAATATCAATATTTATACCGATAATAAAACCACTTTTAACATATAGCGTATTGCCTGATATGGTATAATAAGTGTGGGTAAACAGGTGCAGGATAAATAACGCACCCGCGATGATAATGATAACGCCCGCCCATGCATGCAGGTATAACATCCAGGCAAACGTGCCCCCAATAATTACAGCGATGGGGATGACCAGTTCCAATCCAATTTTTGACTTGTATACTTTGTCCATTTGTAGCTTAAGCTGCGGTCGAGATATACTTCACCAAACTTCTTTTAGCTACCGGCAGCAAGGTTTGCTCCAGCGGGAAGCTGATATCGCTTACCACATAGTATAATGCTGGGTTTGGCAAGTGTTTGCGCTTGCTGATCAGGTCGAGCTTTATATATTCGGGCGTGTTGGTGATGCTTTGTTCATAAGTATCTACAAACTGGATGTTGATGCCACGGAATTTATCGTCCTTGTTCTCAAAAAGGGTGATCTGGTATTCATATATAAAGTTGGTGCGCTCCTTACCGTTCCGCAGGGAAAAATAGCCGTTGTACGGCATTAAAGGCACAACGCCAATAGGGTCGATACTTAGGCGACTCTCCACAAAATCATATATCTCCTTGCCGGTTTGTAAAGCCGGGTCCATTTTATACAGGGCGAATGATATAATGCTTTCTATCTCGCGCATAGTGCTGTCGTCCTCTACCATTTTCTGATAAGTGAGCTTCAGGGCCTCAATATCCGCTTGCGTAAGACGCTGCGGAAAAGCTTGCTGCATCACACTTTTATTCCGTTTAAAATCGAGCAGGTTATTGTAATGAAATACCAGGTCGGTGAGGTTGGGGTACAGTTTGCTGCGGTCGAAATGGCGGTTTATTTCCTGTAAATAATCCAGCAGGATGTACTTTTTATGTTCGAAATCTATCGAACCCTCAATAAACCAATTGGCACCTAATGATCTCATCTTATAAAGTCATTTTATGGTAGCTTAAATTAAAAATAAAAAAGGCAATTTGCAACATGGTTTACGGAACGCTTTTTTTGATACCCGTGCCGCTTGCTGAAGACGCAGCCGCCAAATCGTTTACGCCTTATCTTACCCATACTATTAACCAAATCAAAGAATATATTGTTGAAAACGAAAAAACTGCGCGCCGGTTTTTACGGGAAGCCGGTTTAACCACTCCGCAAAGCGAACTCATCATTCACGATTATGGCAAACATAACCGCGATATACCTATAAACGAGTTTTTTACAGGATTAGTTGCAGGGAACGATGTGGGTTTAATGAGTGAAGCTGGCTGCCCCGGCGTAGCCGACCCGGGTGCGGAAATTGTAGCCGAAGCGCATCGTAAAGGCATAAAAGTGGTGCCGCTGGTGGGTCCGAGTTCTGTTCTGCTGGCAATAATGGCATCGGGTTTTAGCGGGCAAAGCTTTACCTTTCACGGCTATTTACCTATCGATAAAATAGAACGTGCCAAACGGATCAAGGAGTTGGAACTATTGTCGCAACGGAATAAGCAAACACAACTTTTTATTGAAACACCGTTCCGCAACAACCCGATGCTGGAAGAAATATTGCGTTCGTGTGCACCAAAAACAAGGCTTTGCATTGCCTGCGATATTACTGCCAAAGACGAGTTTATACAAACCAAAACTATCGCCGACTGGAGACAAAAAGTACCCGATCTGCATAAGCGGCCAACTATTTTTCTTTTATTCTGTTCCTGACACGAATGCAAATTACGGAGCAACATACCAAAGTATTGATCGTAGGCGCCGGGCCGTCTGGACTGATGATGGCGGCGCAGTTGCTAAGGTACGGTATACAGCCTTTGATCATCGATAATAAAGAAGGGCCAACCAGTCATTCCAACGCTTTGGGTGTACAGGCGCGTTCGCTGGAAATATACCGGCAATTGGGCGTGGCAGATAAGGTTGTCGCCAACGGCAAACAAGCGCAAGGGGTAATTTTTACCGAGGGCGGCAAACAGGCTGCCTCTATTTCGTTGGCCAATGCAGGTAAAGGGCAAAGCGCGTTCCCTTACGTGTTAATGTATCCGCAATATAAAAACGAACGCCTGCTGCTGGATTATTTGACCCAAAATGCCTGCCCCGTTTACTGGGCCACCTCTTTGACCAGCTTAAAACAAAACGCTAATGACTCAGATGCCCTTATACAAAATACCGAAGGCAAATACCAGGTACAATGCGATTGGGTGATAGGGGCAGATGGTGCGCATAGTACTGTTCGAAAACAATCGGGCATCCTTTTTAGCGGGGACACCTACCCGCACCATTTTTATTTGGCTGATGTTGAGCTTGACGCACCCTTTTTAGATGGCGATTATGTGCAGCTTTACCTGGCAAAGAATGGCATGAGCGGCTTTTTCCCTATGCCCGAAAAGGATCGTTATCGTATCATCGGCAACTTGCCCGAAGGATTCGAAAACAATGCTGATACCACACTAGAAGATATACTGCCCGGGATCAACACGGTAACCGGTTATCCATTAAAAGTGGTAAAAAATGAATGGTTTACTACGTATAAGCTGCACCACCGCATGGCCGAAAGTTTTAGGAAACAGAATTGTTTTTTGGTTGGCGATGCAGCGCATATCCATTCGCCGGTAGGTGCGCAGGGTATGAACACCGGCTTGCAGGATGCCTATAACCTGGCCTGGAAATTGGCCGGGGTGATCAATGGACATATCCGCGATACTATTTTGAACAGCTACAGCGACGAGCGGATGCCGGTGGCCCGCGACCTGCTGAGCACTACCGACAGGATGTTCAATGTGGTGATGTCGTCCAATTGGCTGATGACCGCGCTGAAAAAATGGGTACTGCCTAAAGTGCTGAACTATTTTGGCAGAAATGATAAAATAAAAGCCCTGATGTTTAAGCGCGTTTCGCAGATCGGTATTTCCTATCGCGACAGCAAACTTAACCTGCACCTGAGCAATGCCGAAAAAATAAAAGCCGGCGACAGGCTGCCTTATCTTGAGATATATGATGAGAAAAAGCAGGTTGAAACTGATCTGCATGCGTGGTGCGGTAAGCAGGGTTTTACGCTTATTATTTTAGGCAAGTTTGATGAAATGACCCTGTTCAACATAGCAAAATGGATAAGTGATCAATACCCGGGCATGCTCAATTTCTTTTACCTGCCTCCATCAGGTAAGAACCTGGCTGTATTCGAAGCATTCGAGACTGATCCGCATCGTGAAAAAACTATCCTCGTTCGGCCTGATATGCATATCGGCTATATGAACGACCTGGTAAGTATTGCGCTGCTGGATAATTATCTGAGGAATGTGATAGGTTTATTGTAGATACGCGATGCATCGCGTATCTACCTGTATCTACCTGTATCTACCCGTGTATTGTCTCGCTTTTGCCGTAGTTTTGGATGACAGTCGCCTCATAATCCAGGAATTCTTTCCAGCGTTTGTCGACATCAAGACTATTACAATATTTTTTGGCCAGGCGGATAAAAGTGCTGTAATGTGTGGCTTCGCTAACCATCAGTTCATGATAAAATTCTGATAACTGTTTATCATTGATATTTTCCGCCATCACCTTGAAGCGTTCGCAGCTGCGCGCTTCTATCATGGCTGAGAATAGCAAACGATCAAGCAATTGTGCACCCCTGCCGCCGCCGATTATGATAAACTTTCTTAGCTCGTTCACATAATTATCCTTACGCTCGCGACCCAGTGTATAACCGCGTTCCAGTATAATATCATGCACTCGTTTAAAGTGGTCCATCTCCTCCTGTACCAATGCGGCCATTTCCTGTACCAGGTCGGATAGGTTTGGGTTTTGTACAATAAGTGTTATGGCGTTGCTTGCGGCCTTTTGTTCGCAAAAAGCATGGTCGGTTAAAATCTCTTCGATATTGCTTTCTACCACGTTTTTAACCCAAAGCGGATCGGTAGGCAGCTGTAGTTTAAGGATGGTTCTTTCGCTCACAGGGCAAAAATACTTTTTATGAGCTGAAAGCGGAAAGACTAAAGGAGAAAGCTTGGTTTATAGCAAGTTTAGGTACTTTGAAGGAAAAACAAACAGCTTTAGGCTTTCTGCCTTCAGCTTTGCGCTTTTTACCCCCACAGGTCTATTTCTTTTTCCAGTTCATCCTGGGGAGCATAATGGTTGATGACCTCTTCGTTGGCTTGCTCAATTTTAGCCATTAGCAACATCTTATCTATGATATCTACCACATCCATCTTTTCGGGCATATTGTTTACAAAATGTTGTAATTTTTCTTTTGAGAGTTGCATAGATCCGTCAATTTTGAGAATGTGTTTTTACGTTGTTTGACGGTTTAAAGTTATAAGCGTTACAGGATATTATCCGTTTCTGTAAAGATTTTTACTTTCAATAAATTCAAGTACGGCATCAGGCACGAAATACTGTATGTTCTTCTTCTCCGCTAAGGACTTTCGGATGAAGGAGGCTGATAGCTCCATTAAAGGGGTCATCGTAATGGTTACCGATGGGTGCGATGCAAATTCAGCATTTTCAAAGCCCGGACGGGGATATACATATATTTTATAGTCGCGCAGTATCAATTTGTAATTCTTCCATTTATGCAGGGTGCCCAGGTTATCCGATCCCATAATGATGGCGAACTCATGGTCGGGATATTTTTCCTTTAAATGAGCAAGTGTATCAATGGTGTAAGATGGCTGTGGCATCTTCAACTCTACATCACTTACCGAAATATTTTTCGAATTATCAGTGGCAAGTTTGGCCATCTCAAGCCTGTCATAGGTGTTGATCAGGTCGCCATATTTCTTCAAGGGGTTTTGGGGCGACACAATTAGCCAGACTTTATCAAGGTCGGTGTGATTAGCCATATAGTTGGCAATGATCAAATGGCCGATGTGAATAGGGTTAAACGACCCGAAGAGTAAACCTATCTTCATTTTCGCTTATGGTTAAAAATATATATTGTGAAAACTTATAGAACCCTTTCATGGCTCATGAGTGTGAACCACCAACTATAAGTTTTATTAATTCTTTAAGAAATTTCGCACTAATTCCTCAGCCTCTGCACATGCCGTTTGAAGATCGTGATTTTTTAGGATAATATCAAATTGCGGCGCATAATTCAATTCTTTTTCCGCTTTATCGAAACGTTCGTTCAATTTTTCCTGGCTATCAGTGCCTCGACCGGACAATCGCTGCTTTAAAACATCTAAAGATGGCGGCTGTACGAACACAGCAAGCGCCAGTTCTTCATATTTTCGTTTCAGGTGCAGGCCGCCTTCCACATCAATATCAAATATCACCGTTTTGCCATGGCCCCATATACGCTCGATCTCGGTACGTAGCGTGCCATAGAATGTACCGCTGTATACTTCCTCAAACTCAACGAACTGCTTTTTGGCTATACGGTGCAAAAACTCCTGCTTGCTAATAAAGTAATAGTCTTTGCCGTCCTCTTCATCACCGCGTGGTTTGCGGGTGGTAGCAGAGATGGAAAACTCCAGTTCGGGTATTTTTTTCAGCAAGTGTTGCACAATGGTGGTTTTACCCGCCCCTGATGGCGCTGAGAATATGATGAGTTTCCCTTCTTTGGTCATTGAGTCATTATGGCATTAGGTCATTAGTCGGTCCTGGATCAGCAATGACTTGATGACCCAATGACTTAATGACATTATAACACGTTTAGTAACTGTTCTTTAATTTTCTCCAACTCTTCCTTCATCCCAACCACTAATTTCTGGATATTGGCATCGTTGGCTTTTGAGCCAAGGGTATTGATCTCGCGGCCTATTTCCTGCGATATGAAGCCCAGTTTCTTACCATTGGCATCCTCATTTTTTAGGTTTTCGATGAAATAATCGCAATGTGTTTTAAGGCGTATCTTTTCTTCGGTTATATCCAGCTTATCTATAAAATAGATCAATTCCTGTTCAAAGCGGTTCTGGTCAATAGCTTCGCGGCCTACGGCTTCGCTCAAAAAAGCATTCAATCGCTCCCTGATCACCGGCACACGTTTAGGTTCTTCAACTTCCACCAGTTCCAGGTTTTTCAGGATAATGCCGATGCGGTATTTTACATCCTGCTCCAGTACATTGCCCTCATCGCCTCTGAACTTTTGAAAATTAGCAACTGCCTGCTGAAAGGTTTTTTCTACGATCTTCCACTCTTCCTCCGAAACGGTTTCTTCTTCATACCTCACAACCTCGGGTAAACCTAAGGCCAGTTGCAGTAAATTTGTTACCGGCTCATTCAAATCCTGGCTGACAGACTTTAGCTGCTCATAATAGTTTTTAAGCAGGTCCTTATCAATGCCGGCAGCTTTTACATTGGCATCGGCCTTCTCTACGTTGATGGACAAGTTTACCTTTCCGCGCTCAATTTGCTTATTGCATTCGTTACGCAGCTGGAATTCCTTTTCGGAAAATGATTTAGGTATGCGCAGCGAAAGTTCGAGGAATTTGCTGTTCAGTGATTTGATCTCGACGGTGTATTTTGTATTACCGGAGTCGAAAACAGCGATCCCATAACCTGTCATGGATTTTAACATGCGCAAAGATAGTTGTTTAGTCCGAAAGTCGGCAAGACCGAAAGACCGCAAGAAAAATCTTTCCGACTTACGGACTTATGCGGACTTTCGGACTTCAAAGCATTTAACATCTTTTTACATTTTAAAAGAAGCGTAATAGTTAGTTTTGCATTTATATGCGTTTGCATTTCAAACTATTTGCTTGTTTATTAGTGCTTTGCTCTATACAAACTGTTGTATTCGGACAGACTGTAACGATAAAAGGTATCATATTTAAGAAAAGTACTACCGACCGGGTATCCCAGGCCTTAATAAATGACCTTAACAATAAAGTGATCATGATGAGTGATGAACTGGGTATGTTCAGCATCAGCGCATCTATTGGCGATACGCTTGTCATAACCAAAAGCAATTATACACCTCTACGAATTACTGTTTTAAACCAACAGGACCTTGCGCTATACCTGCAGCCAGTGATAGAGTTAAACCAGGTAACCATCAAAGGCGAGACTAAAAAGCAGGAACTGAACGATGTGATGAAGCAATACAGAAGCCAAGGCATTTTTAACGACGGTAAGTCACTCCCTTTTTGGGAAGCCTTTAACTCGCCTGTTAGCGAATTGTATCAATTGTTTGGCAAATCTCCTGCCCAGGCCCGCAGGTTTGCAGCCTATTCAAAAACCGAACTTGAAAACACCGAGATAGATAAGCGGTACACCAAAGAGCTGGTAAAAAGCATTACCAAACTGCCTGATGATGAGGTGGCAAAATTTATGCAATTATATACCCCATCATACCAGGATATCAAAGAGTGGAACGATTATAAACTGATCAGCTATATCAAGAAGAATTTGGCTTATTACCAGAAGACCAAAAGTATTCCTCAGCAGAAGTTGAACTAGGATTTAACAGATCAAACCGATTTTCAGGATAAATAGACAGGCTGATAAATAATTATCCCACAATCGTTAAAATCCAATAAATCATGGTTCTTATATCGTCAGCGCCTCACAGGCCTTTTCGGCGGCCAGTTTTTCAGCGTTCTTTTTATTGAACTCCTTACCGGTGCCCATTATTTCGCCATCAATACTGGCCTGAACGGTGAAAAGTTTGTTGCTTTCGCCTTCTTTATTGTCGATAAGCTCAAATGTAATGTCCTTACCATGGCGCTGGCACCATTCAATCAGTTTGCTCTTGAAATTGGTTTCGGTTTGCTCCAGGCGATGTATATCAATATGGGATTTGATGATATGGTTTACCAGGAAATTTTTGGTGAAATCATAACCCTTATCCAGGTAAACAGCGCCAACCAGGGCCTCAAACGCATCGCCCAGCAGCGAGCTTTGCCGTGTTGAATTTACCATTCGGTTATCATACTGTATCAGCTGCTCAAAACCAAGCTTACGTGCTAACTGGTTAAGGTTTACCCGGTTCACTATTTTTGAACGCAATTCGGTCAAAAAGCCCTCATCCTCAAAAGGGTACAGCTTAAACAACACTTCGGCCACAACGCTGCCCAAAACGGCATCGCCCAAAAACTCCAGGCGTTCGTTACTATTCTTTACGCCCTTTTTTATGCTTTGCGCGACAGATTTATGGCGAAATGCCAACCTGTATAAAGACAAATTGCCCGGCACGAAGCCGAGCAAATTCTTTAAAGATTTTACGTATTTTCTATTAGGCGATAAATAAAGCTTATAGAACCGTCGGATTGGCATTCAATACAATTAATCTTCGTACTTCTTAAATATCACTGAAGCATTATGACCGCCAAAACCGAAACCGTTGCTTTGTGCTATCTTAACCACTCTTTTTTGTGCTTTGTTGAACGTGAAGTTAATTTTAGGATCAAAAGCCGGATCGTCTGTAAAATGGTTGATGGTTGGCGGAATGATACCATTGTTAATGGCCAAAATGGCGGCAATGGCTTCAACGGCCCCTGCTGCGCCTAGTAAATGGCCTGTCATTGATTTGGTGGAACTGATATTTATGCGATAAACATCGTCGCCAAAGGTATCCTGTATAGCTTTAACTTCCTGCGGGTCGCCAATGGGGGTTGACGTACCGTGAACGTTCACATAGTCGATATCATGCGTTGTAAGGCCCGCATCTTCCAATGCCGCCTTCATTACCAATGCAGCCCCAAGGCCATCGGGATGCGGAGCCGTCATGTGGTAAGCGTCGGCACTCATGCCTCCGCCAATCATTTCAGCATAAATTTTTGCTCCGCGGGCCTTGGCATGCTCCAATTCTTCCAAAATGATCGTCCCTGCGCCTTCACCGGCAACAAATCCGTCGCGATCCAGGTCAAAAGGCCGCGAAGCGGTAGCCGGATCATCGTTTCGGGTTGATAAAGCGTGCATAGCATTAAAACCGCCAATACCTGCCTCATTGATGATCGCTTCCGACCCGCCGGATATAAACATATTGGCTTTACCCAGGCGAATATAGTTGAAGGAATCGATAAGCGAATTATTGGATGATGCGCATGCTGAAACTGTTGTGAAGTTTGGCCCCCGTAAACCATATTTAATAGATATATGGCCCGGTGCGATGTCCGCGATCATTTTTGGGATAAAGAAAGGATTAAAACGAGGTGTACCATCGCCTTTGGCAAAGTTTACCACTTCGTCCAAAAAGGTTTTTAAACCCCCGATGCCTGAACCCCAGATCACACCGATACGATTGGTATCGAGTTTGTCGAAATCCAACCCGGCATCTTTTATCGCTTCTTCAGTCGAAAATAAGGCATATTGGACGAAGGGGTCGAGTTTTCGCGCATCTTTCCTGCCCAAAAACCCGTCTGCGTCAAAGCCTTTTACTTCGCAGGCGAATTTGGTTTTGAAATTGGTGGTATCAAAACTCTTAATTAAGGCGGCGCCACTCACTCCATTGATCAGCCCGCTCCAATACTCCGGAATGCTGTTCCCAATTGGAGTAAGTGCCCCAAGCCCGGTTACGACAACTCTTTTAAACTCCATTTAGTAAATTTAGGGAGCTTATTTAACGTTTTTTTCGAGGTAAGCGATAGCCTGACCTACAGTACCTATAGTTTCAGCCTGATCATCAGGAATAGCCACGTTAAATTCTTTTTCAAACTCCATGATTAATTCCACGGTGTCTAAAGAGTCGGCACCAAGATCGTTGGTGAAGCTAGCTTCAGGTGTTACTTCACTTTCGTCAACACCTAATTTTTCTACGATAATAGCTTTTACTCTTGAAGCGATATCAGACATACTTTTAATGGTTTAATGATTAATAAAAATTCTGTGCAAAGAAAAATAAATTCTATCAATAATCAAATCTAAAAACTTTTGTAATACAACTAACATTATTTTATTGCTTCGGTTTCAATTCGTATTTTTGACGGCGTAAAATTAGTGATTTTGAACAGGAAAACATTAAAGTTTGAGATCGACCTTGATTTTGTTCTGATAGCCATCACTACATCACTAAGAGATTACCGCATTTGCCATCACATCAATAAGCGCTTAAATTTCGATTTTACTAAAAAACCAGACCTGGAAGTTGATATTATAAAAGGTGCCGGACCGGTATTGTTTTCGTTATACGAATACCATTGGGGAGCCAGCGAAACCGACTTTTATTTTATCGCCAATAAAGGGTCGGAGGGTTACCTGGTGCCCGAAATGCGCCGGGCCGACTACTTTATCATGATAAAAAATTACATTGACGATACCGACCTGGATAAGCTGATAAACGACCTGAACAAGATACAGGAAATAGTGGCGGCAGTAAAGATTGACCCAAAAAAGATTAAATCACGGGAAAATCTGCTATTTTAGCGGCGAATTTAAAAGTGTATCTATAACACTAATTTACTATTAAACAGCGCCTTTTTTAACCCGATATATATGAAATTATCTTACAACCGTACCAAAATTGTTGCCACAATGGGTCCGGCATCTGCCAATAAAGACATTTTATTGGCCATGATAAAAGCCGGCCTGAACGTTTGCCGCCTCAATTTTTCGCACGGCAGACCAGAAGATCACCAGAAAACGATAGATACCATTCGTGAAATTAACGAACAATATAAAGTTAATGTAGGCATCCTTGCCGATCTGCAGGGGCCAAAAATCCGTATCGGCCTGGTAAAAGACGGCGGCATTCACCTGAAAAATGGTACCCACATTAATATTACTACGCACGAGTGCATTGGCGATGATAACCAGATATATATTACTTACGAAACTTTTCCGCAAGATGTAAGGGCCAACGAGATCATACTGCTTGATGATGGCAAGATACAGATGCGTGTTATCGAGACCAATAAAAAAGATACAGTGGTTTGCGAAGTGGTGCATGGCGGCATTCTTACTTCGCGCAAGGGCGTAAACCTTCCAAACACCAAAGTATCTATCCCAAGTTTGACGGAAGAAGACCTTATTAACCTCCAATTTGCCCTGCAAAATGATGTGGAGTGGATAGGCCTCTCCTTTGTGCGTACGGCTGAAGATATTGTTGAACTGAAACGCATTATTGCGCACAGCGGTAAAGCTGCCCGCGTAATAGCCAAGGTTGAAAAGCCGGAAGCTATCGATAATATAGATGGTATTATCGCCGCAACAGATGGCGTAATGGTTGCCCGTGGCGACCTGGGTGTTGAAATGCCGCTGGAGGAAGTCCCATTGCTGCAAAAAATGATCGTACGTAAATGCCGCGCCGCTTCAAAACCGGTGATCGTGGCAACACAGATGCTCGAATCGATGATCACTACGCCCCGCCCTACCCGTGCGGAGGTGAACGACGTTGCCAATTCGGTACTTGACGGCGCCGATGCGGTAATGCTCAGCGGTGAAACCTCAGTTGGTGAGTTCCCTGTAATTGTTATCGAAACAATGGCCAAAATTGTAAAGAACGTAGAAGAACTGGGTTATCCATTTAATACAACTATTGAGCCCAGTGAACCGCCAACGCCTGCCAATTACCTGAGCGACGCGCTTTGCGGTTCGGCAGTTTACCTGGCTGAGCACACCAATGCGGTGGGTATTATTTCCATGACCGTATCGGGCTACACCGCATTTGAGATATCAAGCCACAGGCCAAAAGCCAGTACTTATATATTTACATCCAACAAAAACCTGTTAAAGGCGCTAAGCCTGGTTTGGGGGGTGCGTGCTTTCTACTACGATAAGCTGGAAAGTACCGACCAAAGCATCAGTGAGGTAAATGAGATATTGAAAGCTGAAAGCCTGATCAGCGTTGGTGATGTGGTGATCAACACTGCTTCGGTTCCTATTACTAAGCAGGGGAAGACGAATATGCTGAAGGTTAGTGTGGTTGAATAAGTTGTTGTAAGGTTGAAATGTTGTAAAGTTGGAAGGTTAGTTCCTTCTTTAATATTGAATCCCGGTTAAGCCGGGATTTTTTATGGGATTGAGATTTGGCAATTTGTAAAATATAATGCATCTGTATACCGGTAACTGCTATCTGACCAATCAATTATTTTTTTGTAAGTTTGTTTAACAGCATTAATAGTAATGACACACCTGACGATCGACAACAAAAAGTATGTGGTTATACCTGAACAGGATTACCAGGAATTACAACGTAATGCCGCTTTGAAATGGAAACCTGAAAAAACTTTTACCGTTGAGGAAGCCCGGGCTTTTAGCAAGCGAATGATCAGGAAATGGGCTTCCGAAAAATAATTATTCGCCAGTCGGCAGCAGAAAGCATTGCAAGCATTGCATGGTATCTTGAATCGGAAGGATATTAGCCACCGCCGAAAAATTTACGGATGATGCTTATGATTTTATAAACAACCTGGGCGATACAAGAAAACGCTACAGGTTATGCCGTGACCCCGAAAGGCATTTGTTAGCCTATAAGTGCATTCCCTACAAGAAGAAATACAGCATCGTGCTTATTGAATCGGAAGCCGAGATTGTTATTTGCGAATTTATTCTCTCAAAGAGGATTTATTGGTAGTCCTGCCTGGCTTTCGTAAAATAAGCTGACAAAATATAATGATCCCGGTTTTTGGCCAGGATTTTTTATTTTTAGGCAATGAATTTTGATCAAACTATGGGGAAATCATTCGACATCGAATTTTGCCAGCATTTGGAATATCATTTATCTCATGCATTTCGAAATGCAGGCGTAGGTGCGCTTAAGTATTTTTGGTGTGATGGTGTTGAAGTACCAGAAAAATGGAAGCAAGCCTCAATAGATTTTAGAGAATCAAAACAAATAATAACAGGTGCCTGGGTGGGGCCTACTGGTCAAGAGAAATGTCAAATGATCGTCCAGTTGGGTGACAGCTCATTTGAAAAGTGTATCCAAGGGGGAAATATCATAGATTGTTTGCCGGATGACCACTCATTGGGCTGGGTAGATATCGATATGCAAACCATGAAGATTAATTTGCAACTTTTATAAGTACTGGCTAAAGAAGTTAATTGTGGAACATCAAACCACTACAACTAACCACTTCAACCAATACAACTGCCAACTTAATAAATCCTCGCTTTACAAGCCTTCTTCCCCAATCTACTCTTCCTGGTGAAACAGTAGTCCCAATAAATTCTTACAATTCTCATATCCTCAAATTTTTTGGTTACATTTAATAGGAGCCAAAAACGGCCCGATGGTTTAATCGCTTTTTTTAAAATATACTCTTTTATAGATCAAATATGCTATTTAATATGCATGTTTTCTAATAAGCGAAAAACATAGCAAAATTAAGTGAAAAGTTCCGTAGTTTTTTTCATTTTTTAGTTTTCCACAGATACAAAATACTGTAGAACACCATTTTATAGTTATCAAATAATAACAATAGGCTTTAGCTTAACACCGTGTGGAAAACTCTGAATTGGGTGGTATTATTGGGGATTATAAATTTGATTAAAAACCCCTAAAGATTTTTTAACGCTATAATAACTTTTTAGACATACAGAAAATGGGCAAGAACTCTACAAAAAAAGCCGCCGCTTCGGGCGGAAAAGGGCTGAAAGTACAACGGTACTTTAGCGAAGATGGAAAAAACGTATATGACCTGTTCAAATACGAAAAACGTTCATCGGTAATACGCAACCCGTCGGGAGACGCGGTGTTTGAAATGAATGATGTAGAGGTTCCGGCAGCATGGTCGCAGGTTGCGACTGATATACTTGCCCAAAAGTACTTCCGTAAGGCGATGGTTCCCCAGCCCGACGGTACCACAGGTTCCGAAAAAAGCATTAAGCAGGTTGCCCACCGTATGGCTAATTGCTGGAAAGATTGGGGTACGCGTTACGGCTACTTCGCATCAACCAAAGATGCTGAAATATTTTATGACGAAATAGTTTACACCATTGTTGGCCAGCTGGCAGCGCCAAATTCACCGCAATGGTTCAATACCGGGTTACATACCTCGTACGGCATCACCGGAAAGCCGCAGGGCCATTATTTTGTTGATCCTATTACCGAGGTGTTAAGCAAATCAACATCGGCTTACGAGCGCCCGCAGCCGCATGCCTGCTTCATCCTTTCGGTTGAGGACGACCTGGTAAACGAAGGCGGCATCATGGACCTTTGGGTTCGCGAAGCACGTATTTTCAAATACGGCTCAGGTGTTGGCACCAACTTCTCCAAAATACGCGGCGAAAGCGAAAAATTATCGGGTGGTGGTTATTCATCGGGCCTGATGTCGTTCCTTAAAATAGGCGACCGCGCTGCAGGCGCTATCAAATCAGGCGGTACTACCCGCAGGGCTGCCAAGATGGTTTGCCTTGATTTGGACCACCCCGAAATTGAAGGCTTTGTAAACTGGAAAGTTGAAGAGGAGAAAAAAGTGGCCGCTTTAATAGCTGCTGGTTATTCTTCAGATTACGAAGGCGAGGCATACCGCACTGTATCCGGTCAAAACTCAAATAACTCGGTACGTATCCCTAACGAATTCTTCCACGCTTTAAAAGGTCGCAAGGATTGGGAACTGAAAGGTCGCATGAATGGCAAAACAGTTAAGACCATATCCTCACAAAAACTTTGGGATGATATTGCCTTTGCAGCCTGGGCCTGCGCCGACCCTGGTGTACAGTATGACAGCACCATTAACGAGTGGCATACCTGCCCTGAAGGTGGCCGTATCAATGCTTCTAACCCATGTTCTGAGTACATGTTCCTGGATAATACTGCCTGTAACCTGGCATCTATCAATTTGGCACATTATTTTGATCCTGAAACACGCATTTTTGACGTGAAAGGGTTTGAGCATTCTTGCCGTATCTGGACCATCGTGCTGGAAATATCCGTATTGATGGCACAATTCCCGTCAAAAGAAGTTGCGCAACTATCATACGACTACCGCACCTTAGGTTTAGGCTACGCCAACTTAGGCTCGGCATTAATGGTGAATGGTATCCCTTACGATAGCGACAAAGCCCGTGCAATTGGCGGCGCTATTACCGCTATCATGACCGGTACTGCTTATGCTACTTCAGCCGAAATGGCCCGCGAACTGGGTACTTTCAGTCGCTATGAAGACAATAAGAAACACATGCTGCGTGTAATGCGCAACCACCGCTATGCGGCTTATAACTCAACTGGGAATTACGAAGGCTTAGAAATACTGCCTCCGGGAATTGATCAAAAACAATGCCCTGATTACCTTCTTTCGGCAGCATGCAATGCATGGGACAAGGCTGTTGAAATGGGCGAGCAACACGGCTATCGCAACGCACAAACAACCGTTATCGCCCCAACAGGTACTATAGGTTTGGTTATGGATTGCGATACTACCGGTATCGAGCCAGATTTTGCGCTGGTTAAATTCAAAAAATTATCAGGGGGTGGTTATTTTAAGATCATCAATCAGGCTGTGCCGGAAGCGTTATCAAACTTAGGCTACAAGGAGCATGAGGTTGAAACTATTGTTAACTACGCCAAAGGCAGCGCCAGCTTAAAAGGGGCGCCCCACATTAATGTGGACACGTTAAAAGCCAAAGGCTTTACCGATGCCGAACTGGAAAAATTGGACAAGGGTTTAGTTTCGGCTTTCGAGATCAGCTTTGCATTCAACATCTGGTCGTTAGGCGAAGAGTGCCTGAAACGTTTGGGTTTAACGCCTGAACAATATAATGCGTCTGACTTTAATGTACTGCGTTCATTAGGCTTTACCCGCAAACAGATCGCGGAAGCAAACGAATACATCTGCGGTACCATGACCATCGAGGGGGCACCATATCTGAAAGCTGAACATTACCCGATATTCGATTGCGCTAACAAATGCGGCGCTATCGGCGAGCGTTATATCCACGCACATGGTCACATCAAAATGATGGCGGCTGCACAGCCCTTCCTTTCGGGAGCGATCTCAAAAACCATCAACCTGCCAAATGAGGCCAAGGTTGAAGAAATAAAAGATTGCTACGATCTTTCATGGACATTAGGCTTAAAAGCCAACGCATTATATCGTGATGGCTGCAAATTGTCTCAGCCATTATCAACCAAATCTGATAAGAAAGAGGAAGCTGACGAAAAACTGGAAACCGTAGAAGAAGTATTAGGCGAAGCCGCTAATGTAAAATTAAGCGATCTTACTCCGGAGCAGGTGCTGGAAGCAGCCATAGCCATTATGGAAAAATCTGCCGATACCAACTTCATGCGCCAGTTATCGCGCGTGGTACAGAAGAAGAGTTTACCGCACAAACGTCGTGGTTATACTCAAAAGGCCAGCATTGACGGGCAAACTGTGTTTGTTCGTACAGGTGAATATGAAGATGGAACTTTGGGTGAGATCTTCGTGGATATGCACAAAGAAGGCGCTACCTTCCGCTCGTTGATGAACTGCTTTGCTATCGCTATCTCTGTCGGTTTGCAATATGGTGTACCACTGGAAGAATATGTAGAGAAATTTACCTTCACCCGTTTCGAACCGGCAGGGATGGTAATGGGGCATGCCAATATCAAGAGCGCTACTTCAATTATCGATTATATCTTCAGGATGCTGGGTTACGAATACCTTGACCGTACCGATCTGGTGCATGTCATAACCGAGCAAAAAGCTATCGTTGGCAACCCGCAAATGGGCGATGAGGATGTAAATCCGGACGAAACCAACGTTTATCAGCCTGCCCCGGTTAAAGTAACCGCAGATGCTGCCAACAAAAAAGGTTTAACCCTTGACCTGAGCATGGGTGTGCAAAGCGATGCGCCATCGTGCAACGTGTGTGGCCATACTACGATACGCTCAGGCACTTGTTATAAATGCTTAAACTGCGGTAACTCGATGGGATGCAGTTAATCAGTAAAAGGCCGAAAGCATAAACCTACCTGCCGGTAGGCTGGGCTAAAAGTCTTGAAAAGCTAAATTATAAATTGACATTTCTGTTCAGTTTTTATAATAGTTAATGTGTGCGGAGCTCCCCGATTTACCGGGGAGCTTTTTTGTTGGCATCAGAAAATAATCAATACCTTTAAGTCCTCTTATTTAAAACCGGGTAAACAGAAGATGAAACGAGTATCGCTATTATTTGCCTTCCTGGTAATTGCTTTTACAAGCACCACCGCCAGCGCCCAGGTAAACAAAGACCAAATGATTGCCGACTGGCAACGTGCCAAAGCTTACGCCAAAACCTATTTAGATGCCATGCCTGCAGATGGTTACAGCTTTAAACCCACACCCGAGATGCGCACTTTTGCTGCACAGATGTTGCACCTGGCTGATGGCAACTATGCTTTAGTGAATGGTGGCAGCGGCAAACCAAATCCGCTTGGCAAGGCGTCTGCTGAAAAAACCATCGCTCAAACTAAAGAAGCTACCACCAAGGCGGTAATGGAAAGTTTTGATTATGTCATCGGCGCCTTACAGGGCATGACACAGGCCCAATTGCAGGAGACAATAAAATTTGCAGGGAAGGATCTTACGCGGGCAACCGTTATCGATAAAGCCTTCGAACATCAAACCCACCACATGGGGCAAACCACGGTTTACCTGCGGTTGAAAGGCGTAAAACCACCAGAGCAGATGCTATTTTAAATTTAACTCACCAACAATAAATTCACAAAACCCGAAACCCAAACAACCATGAAAAGAGTATTAATGCTGTTTGCCATAGTGGCAACCGTCTTTACCACCGCGACAGTTCACGCACAGGTAACTAAGGATCAAATGGTCGCCGACTGGCAGCGTGCCAAAAACTTTACCAAAGCATACCTGGATGCCATGCCCGAAGATGGCTACGCCACGGTTAAACCTACTCCCGAAATGCGGACTTTCGCAGGGCAAATGCTGCACCTGGCCGATGGCAATTATTTCCTGGTAGGTTCTGTGACGGGGAAAGCCGGGCCATTAAAAGGTTCAGCCGAAAAGATAATTACGCCAACCAAGGAAGCTACAACCAAAGCCGTGCTGGACAGTTATGATTATGTTATTGCCACCTTACAAAGCCTTACGCCAGAGCAAATGCAGAAAACCGGCAAGGTTGAGGGTGCCGAAATAACAGCTTCTGTGGCGTTTAATAAAGCTTTTGAGCATCAAACACATCATCGCGGGCAAACGGTTGCCTACTTGCGCCTTAAAGGTGTTACCCCTCCGGGAGAAATGCTTTTCTAAAAAACAATAGCGCATAAAAAAGGCGGCTCCGAATTACCGAGGGCACTGAAAAAGTCTACCAAAATCGGATAAGAAAAAGGGGATGTATCATAAACCATGAATATCCCCTTTCCCTTGGATTGTAGAGTAATCTGCTGGATGTCTGATTCGTATAAGCGATTCTCAGGCCGTCAAATCG
>JBIOHG010000058.1:0-27941 GCA_044448765.1 Sphingobacteriales bacterium
GGTTACGGATTATTGTTCTAAGACGCTATGATCAAAGTTTTTTGGTAAGGGTATATGTGGGTTACTCTTTATAATTTCAATGATCGCACCTTCAATACCTCTGCGTACATTTAGCATATCATATTTTACCTCTGATTCGGCAAACCTTACTACTGTGATCCCAAAGCTTTTCAATTTATTTTCTCTTATCCCATCTTTCAGAAAAGCCTCTTCATCATTGTGAGACATGCCGTCAATCTCAATAACCAGCATTAATTCCTTGCAATAAAAGTCGACTATATAACTATCTATACAGCGCTGCCTGTCAAAATCAAAACCCAAAAACTTATCTCCTTTTAATTCATTCCAAAGCAGCACCTCGCCAAAGGTCATATTTTTTCGGAGCTTTTTCGCGAGTGCTTTGAGCTGAGGATTGTATGGGATGATCTTATTCATTGTGATATTTCTGCTAAATGAAAACATCCCGACCCCTTCCTTCCCTTCCCCGAGGAAGGAATCGCACGGTCCATTGCTTTTTTTTTTACTTACTAAACCCAACCAGCTTGTGCAGCTTTCCGGGGTCATAAACGTGCTCGCCTTTTATTACGGTGGTTACGTTGCGGATATCCCTGATGTTTTTGTAAGGGTCGCCGTCCACAATGATCAGGTCGGCATTTTTACCTTCTTCAATTGAGCCGCTGCTTTTATCCAAATTCATCACTCTTGCAGGAATTATAGTAGCTGTTTGTATGGCATCCGCCGGGGTAAGGCCCGCCTGCACATACAGTTCCAGTTCACGCGGTACGCTTAATCCGGGGAAACCCTGGTCGGTACCGGCTACGATGGTTACACCGGCATCGTGCAGTTTTTTCACAATAGCTACCATGCTTTGGTAAAGAGGTTTTAATAGCGCGGACCGTCCGGGCGACATACCGAAGTTTTTCAGTAAGGCCTGCAGTGGCAAAGGCAGCGTATTGAAGGCCGGCTCTATTGTCGTGATATCGTCTTTGGTTGAACGAAATGACATTTCAAAAACACCCAGGGTAGGATCAATAACCACATGCTGATCTTTAATGAACTTGATCGCCGCAATACTTGTCGAATCACTAAAATCAACGGAACGGTCCTTATTGTGCTTCATAATGGAATATACATACTGCACATGGTTCACCATATCCATACCAGAATCAACACCTGCTATCAGCGTCATGCCCTCTGGAATGTGACCGGTTACCGTTAACCCCTGTTTATGCGCCTCATCGCAAATTGCTTTTACGATAGCCGGTTTTACTGAACTATATATTTTGATCTGCGCAAAGCCATTCTGTTTGTAGCGGTCAACTCTCTCTACAGCTTCTTCTTTGGTGTCCGCCTGGATAATACCCAGTGCGTATTTTCCCTTGCCATCAATAATACCGGCCTTTAATATCAACGGGCCTATGCCCCTTCCGCCGTCAATAGCATCCTTTATCGCGTTAATAAAATCAAATTCGTTACCGCAATCGCGCACCGTAGTTACGCCGGCAGCCAAATAAGCAGGTCCCCATTCGGCCTGCTCAAAGTGAGCGTGCATATCCCACAAACCCGGAAATATCTTTTTGCCCGTCGCGTCAATTACTTTTGCACCGGCCGGCACGGACACTTCACCTTGTTTACCTATTTTTTTGATGACGCCATTTTCGATCAATATAACTGCATCAGGAATTGACCTTTCGTTGACCACATCTATAACAGTTCCGCCTTTAACTACGATCATATTATCCAATTTGGTGCTCACCGAAGCTGCCCGGGTAAATACACGCATGCTGTAAATCGCCGTTTTGCCGATCAGTTTTGATAACAGCTCCTCGTAAGGCTCGCGCACAGCTTCAAACTTGTCGAATTCAGCATCATTGGTGATAATGCATATTACCTGTCCCTCTTTATCGGTCCACATAAATTCGTTACCCCATATCAGGCCGGCTATCGTATATCTTTCCAGCAATAGGGGCTTATCATTAAAAGTCAAAGTGTCGGCACCATCGCGTTTGATCTGAACTGATCCAACAGGCAAAGTATTGATATTAGCCGGCTCGTTGTGCTTTTCCCAATATTGTATTAATAGCTGCTGACCAATTACCGGTGCATAACCGGCAACCGGGAAGGCCGGAGACTGCAATTTTACATCCTGTACGGAATCATCCACCTGTACTTGCGCCTGGCCGTTGGCAATACTAATTTTATCGTTTATGGTAGAAAAACGGGAGAATTGCCCTTTTATATTAAACTCAACGGGGTCTAAGCCGGGCGTTACCTTTATTTCGGCTTTAAACGGTACCGGCGAGCCGCGGTCGACAAATTTAAAATCGGCAGTATAGGTTTTTGAATCCTTATTATTGGTGACGTGATAGGTTTCCTTACCAATATTCTGTGCAAATTTATACAGTAGGAAAGAGCCGTTATCGGCCGTCATTTCCTGTGACCAGGAGCTAAAATAAAGGGCGATAAGAAAAGCAGAGAGCAAATACTTTTTCATGTGATGGGCGTTGAGTATAATGCAATTTAGATTTTTATTAACAAAAAACCCGGATAAAATTACCCGGGTTGATATTAAATTCCTGTCAAATTACAATTTCTCACCATGCTGGCTGATGTCGAGCCCGATGGTTTCCTCATCCCTGGAAACACGTAAGGGCGATATCATGTCGGTTATTTTCAATAGTAACAATGAGCCAAAAAAAGAAAATATAGAAACTGCAACCATGGCTATGCATTGAACGAAAAACAAATGGGTATGGCCAAAAAATAATCCGTTGCCTGTAGTATTACCCGGGTTTACATTTTGATGGGCAAATACGCCGGTAAGCAGCATACCTACCATACCACCCACGCCGTGGCAAGGGAATACGTCCAGCGTATCATCAATTGATGTGCGGGTGCGCCATTCAACCACCAGGTTACTCACTACAGCCGATATGATACCAATTGCCAGCGAACTCGGAATGGATACATAGCCCGCAGCAGGTGTAATGGCCACCAGGCCGACCACCGCGCCTATACAGGTACCCATTGCCGACGGTTTTTTGCCGCGCAGCATATCAAAAAATATCCAGGTTAAACCGGCTGCTGCGGAGGCAGTTGTGCTTGTCGCGAGTGCATTCACTGCTAAATGATTTGCACCGAATGCCGAGCCTGCATTAAATCCAAACCAACCGAACCACAATAATCCCGTACCGATAATAACATAGGTAACACGCGCGGGTGTATGGTCAGCTTCGCTGCGCCCCTTCAAATAGATAGCCGATGCCAAAGCTGCCCAGCCTGCAGACATGTGCACGACCGTTCCGCCGGCAAAATCGAGCACGCCCAGTTTAGACAAAATACCATCAGGGTGCCATGTGGCGTGTGCCAACGGCGAAAAGATAAAAATAGAGAACAGGCACAAGAAGAGGATGTAGCTGTTGAAACGGATGCGCCCGGCAAATGCCCCGGTTATCAGTGCGGGTGTGATAATCGCGAACTTTAACTGGTACATGGCGAAAAGCAGCAAGGGAATAGTTGGCGCTAACGGCCAGGTGGCGTTGCCCAGCATTCCTTTCATCATAAAATACGTTGCAGGATTACCAATAATACCATGAAAACTATCGCCAAAAGCCAGGCTAAACCCGAAAATGCCCCACATTACCGTGATAATAACCATACAGATCACACTTTGCAGCATAGTTGAGATCACATTCTTTTTATTCACCATCCCGCCGTAGAAAAATGCCAGGCCCGGTGTCATAATCAGCACCAGGGCGGTCGACATCAGCATCCAGGCAATGTCGCCCGTATTAAAATGAGGATTACCGGGTTTATCATGTAATTCAACGGATGGAAAAATAAAGGTTAAGATCAGGATGCCCACAATAAGCAGGAATGGGAAGTAACGCTTCATAATTTTAGTTAATCGGTTTATTTTTGCGAGGTGCAAATTACTGATTTTTCCAAAAAATGAACCAATTGCTCAAAAAATTACGACAAAAGCGATAATTTTTTTAAGAATTATAAATATTTTGTCAAAATATCCGGGAAAACGCCCAAATAAACAACCAATATTGTAATTATTGCAACAACTCCAAGTAAATATGGATTAGCTGCGGCAAAGCCGGTAGTTCTGTCGGTCTTCCGCAGAAATAAATTAAGCGGAATTTTGATATAATAAAATAAAGAAACCACCGTAGTTACTGCTCCGGTTATCATTAACAACAATAACCACAGGTTATGCCCTTCCTGGTATACCTGGTACACTGCCGAAAAGGTGAGAAATTTGCCATAAAATCCCGCAGTAAGCGGTAAGCCGGTAAGCGATATCAGCAAAATAACAAAACACACGCCGGCAAGCGGGTATTTAAAACCAAGGCCCTTGTAACCATTCATATCTTCGGCACCGGCTGCATCGGCAAAGTAGCTTGCCAGCATCCACGCGCCTACATTAGCCAGTGCATAAGCAAACAGGTAAAACGCCAAAACAGACAGGCCCTGGCTGCTAAAGGTAACCAATGCCATTAAAGCAAATCCTGTATGCCCTATGCTGGAATAAGCCAGCATACGTTTGACGTTATGCTGTAAGGTGGCCGCGAAATTACCGGCGATCATGGTAATAATGCCTATCACAGAAAAGAACAGGCGGAAATCAAAAGCGTGCCAGTTAGGATAAAGGAACGGGGTTAAAAAGTTTACCAACAGGCTAAAGGCGGCCACTTTAACAACAGTTGATAAAAATGCGGCTATAGGCACAGGTGTTCCCTGGTAAATATCGGGCACCCAAAAATGCATGGGAACAAATGAAAGTTTAAAGCCCATTCCCGCAAGGAACAATATCAACGCCAACGAAACTGAAAGCGGGTTAACATGCGATAGACCTGCTTGCATACTGCCGTTAAATAAATTCAAAGTGCCCCCAAAGCCATATAGCAGCGAGATGCCATAAAGCATAATGGCTGAAGAAGCGGCCCCGAACAATACATATTTTAACCCTGCCTCGCTGCTCAATCCTTTCTCAGACTTATAAGCGACCATCAAATACGAGCCGATAGAAACCATTTCAACTGACAAGTAAATAGACAACAGGTTAGATGCCATTGCCATTAAATGCAGGCCGAATATAACCGCAATGGTGATAGAGTAAAGATCAGACAAGCCTTTGGTATGTGACTTTAATTCGTCATCCCAATCGAAATATAGCAGCAGGATGAATGATATGGTATCTATGATCAGCTTAAAGGTTAATGATTTAGGTGTTAAGAGCAGCATGTCATTAAAGAAAAGCCGGCCTTCGGTAATCACTAATTTTAATTGCAACAGGTCGTGAAATATCACCACCGCCAGGCCGAAGCAAGCCAGTATACGGCATATCCAGCCAGAATCTTTACCAAATATCAGATCTGTTACCAGCACCAGTATGAATAAGCCCGCCAGGTATATCTCGGGTATAAACCAGGGTAGACTATCTAACACCTGGTTTAACTGGCCGTGTAATGTTGGTAACAGATCGTGCATATTTTATTGGACTATTACTAATTGATTTTTAGGATATTTTACCTGGTACTTTAATTCAACTTTTTTATCATCCTGCGGGTTAAGCGTGAAACTCCACGAAACCTTGCCGGTATTTTTATCAAACAGGCCGCCGGATAATTCCTCGGTTTCCACCTCAATGGACGAATTCTGTGAAACCGGCACCTGGTCTTCCACCAGCAAATTTACGCTTTGGTTTTTACGATTTTTCACCTCGATTTGCCAGTCGCGTGTTTCCTTGCGGTTTGAGCCAAGCCCGCTTTTCTCGGCCAGGTTCTTTAACGATGTGCGGGTTACTACGATATTTTTATCGGCACCCAGCGACAGGTTCAAAGTATCGGTTGTGGCGGTAGTATTGATCAATGATTTGCCGATGAACGTACCTTCGAAAAACAAATTAGCTTCTCCCGACAGGAAATTGTACTTGTTCCAGTCGGTTAGTTTTGCAGTTAAAAATACGTCGGTGCTTAATTTGGGCGCGACGGCATATTGATAACTGGTATTCAGATCCAGTTGGTTGATATCTACGGTGTATTGTTTGCCATCAGTAGGTATGGAATAAGGGTCTTTGATCTCAAATTCAATATTAGTTTGATTTTCAATTTTATCGACTTCAACAGGAATTGTTGCTAAAGCTACGCCAGAGGCCTGTCCTTGTAATATATTTTCAGTGCTATATCCCAAACTTCTATTTCCACGAAGATTTATTGATACCGCACTACCGGGACTGCCATTAGCCATAGTTATAGTAGAGCTTGAACCAGTTACATCCCTTTTCATTTGCGTTTGATAACCGGTAACCACAACTTCGTTTAACTCACTTACTGTTGGGTCAAGCCTGATATTTGCCGGTTCAGCTTCTATAGCTATATTTTTTGGTTGGTAACCAATATAAGATACTACCAATGCCTGCGCATTATTAGGCAGCTGAATTGAATAGTTGCCATTTACGTCAGTAACTGCCCCTATCGAAGTGCCTTTTACTTTCACTGTTGCACCTATGATCGGCTGGCCGTCGTCGCCACCAATTACCTTCCCTGTTGCCTGGCCAGGCGCACCTTGCAGCGTCCTGTAGTTCATTCCAAAGCTGAGGAAGTATGGCGATAGGTCGGGTTTGCTGCCGCTTACCGTTGGGTTGCCGGTTGAGAGCGTAAGCTTGATATTCTTCCAGTCCTCGCCGCTTTGCTGCGATACATTGGCTTTATAGGAAATGCTGATGGGGCTGTTAATGTTTTTTGCACGGATATCATAAGTCGGGAACCAACTGGCATTGTGCACTACATAGTTCAGCGTAAATTCGGTGTGTAAAGCTGCTTTGGCTGAAACAGTTACCAATATATTGCTGGTGGCGGTGCTGCTGCCTTTGGTTATATCCGCGATCTGCTTGTTATAGCGCTGTAATGCCGAATCCAGCGAGGCCACTTCATCGTTCACCGCCTGTTCCTTTTTCCTGATGCCGGTTAGCTGCTCGGTCTGGAAATCCAGCGCCTGTTTTAGTTTCACAATATCCAGCCCGGTATTTTGACCGCTAACAACCTGGTTCTTCCTGATCATGTTGGCCTCTTCTTCGTAAATGGAAAGATAGCCGCTTTTGAGGTTTATTTTTTCGGTGATTGCTTTTTGCTGGGCGCGCAGTTCCTCTACGTGCTTTTGTTTGGCCTGCTCGTTCAGGTAATTCATTTCGTGCTTAACGGACAGGATGGTGAACTCGCCGTTGGCATGTACCTGTATGCTCTGCACATCGATGCCGGGAGAGATATTCCCGAAAACCAGCGTACTTGTGCCTGCATTTACATTTACCATTGCTGTGCGCGTTACCTGTGCCCCGTTTAAAAACACAACTACTTTTTGAACTTTTGAGTCGATCTTCTGATCGTCTGCCTTTGAAGCGATGGCTATTACGGAGATAGTCATCGCAAATAATAATTTCCTTATCATGGTTTTTGAGTTTGGGTGATACAATCAGTGAACTTTTACTGATGATGCACCAAACCCCGCTTTTCCACAAAAGCAGCTCAAAAACCTTCCTCACCCTTGCCCCTCTCCTAAAGGAGAGGGTTATTCTTATAAAACCAATCCCTCTATTTTACGAAGTGTATCAATGCCAATACCGAATCGTTTATCTTATCAAACACCAATGAAGGCATCAAACCTAATATCAATGTCAGTATGGTTAAGGATACTAAAGCAATTGTTTCTCTCGGGTTTACATCGCCTAATGCCGTCTTCCACACATCACCGCCTTTTAAGGAAAGCGTGCCGAAGAACATCCGCTGCAGCGTCCACAAAAAATAAGCGGCGCTTAGCAATATGCCTATTGAGCCGCAAACGGCCATCCAATAGGGCAGATTTCCATTTGCCAAAGGCGATTCAAAAGCGCCTAACAGCGAAAATGCTTCGCCAATAAAAGCCGAGAATCCCGGCAAACCCAATGATGCAAAAAATGCGATCATGATAAAAATAGTATAACGCGGCATTAGGGTACCGAGTCCACGGAAATTGTAAATATCCCTGTCGTGAACTCGGTTATATACTACGCCCACCAGGAAGAACAGCATGGTTGATAAAAACGCGTGACTCACCATTTGCATTACAGCACCGCTGATACCTTCGGCAGTTAAAGAGGCTATCCCAAGCAAAACAAAACCCATGTGTGATACGGAGGAATAGGCGATCATCCGTTTCAGATCGCGTTGCGCCAAAGCATTTAATGCGCCGTAGATAATAGAGATAACGCCCAGTAACCCCAACCAAAATGCACCGGAAGTGGCAACCTCCGGGAAGATACCCAGGCAAATACGGATGATACCATAACCGCCTATTTTAAGCAGGATGCCTGCCAGAATGATAGATACGGGAGTAGGCGCCTCTACGTGTGCATCGGGCAGCCAGGTATGCAGGGGTACTACAGGTACTTTAATGGCAAAAGCAATGAACAAAACCACAAAACCAACTGTTCGCGCAGGCATGCCTAAAATGGTTTTATGGGCCAGTATAGAGAACACCGAGTTATTATCGTAATTGGCCGGGTTCATCATTTGTATGATGTTGAAAGTATGATTGCCGGTTGCGGGATCTTTTACGGACAGATACAAGCCTACCATCACCAGCAGCATAAATACTGAGCCGAACAGCGTGTATAAAAAGAACTTGATGGCAGCATATTCGCGCCGTGCACCGCCCCACATCCCGATAAGGAAATATAGCGGCAAAAGCATCAGTTCGTAAAAGATATAGAACAGGAAGAAATCCAACGCGCAGAATACACCAAGTACCGCAGTGTTGAGGAGCAGGAATAGCGCAAAGAATCCTTTTAAATTGCTTTTTATCTCCCACGATGCGATAGCGGCAATGACCATTACCACCGACGACATCAATAACATCGTAACCGATATGCCATCGATCCCAACAAAATAATCGATCTGCATTTTGCCCAGGCTGCCGAGACTAAGGTTTATCCAGGATATTTTCTGCACAAACTGGAACTGGCCCTCCTGGTTAATCCCGCCAAAATTTGTCCCGGTTTGGAAATGCATGTATATCCAGATGCTGATGCCTAATTGAACCAGCGTGGCTAATAGTGTAATATATTTGAAACCTGCCCGCAGCGATGATGGCAGCACTACAATGAGCAGACCGAAGATCAATGGGGTAAAAACCAGGAGTGATAATATATTCATCAGGTTCAGATCAATGTTTTAATTATAAATATAGCCAGTATAACCGCCAGCATGCTAAACAGGTAATATTGCACCTTGCCGTTTTGAAACCTGCGCGCAAAATTACCAATTGCCATCACTATCGATGCTATTAAATGTAACAAGCCGTCAATGATGTAGCGGTCTGTCCATTCGGCAATTTTTGAAGCTGAAAGACCAATATTTGTGAGCAAATGTATAAAACCATCGATGATATTGATGTCGGTCCAGCGGGCTGTTTTACTTAATGCCATTACCGGTTTAACGATGGCAATATTGTATAATTTATCGATATACCATTCATTGTAGGAAAAGCCGAAGAGGAATGTGGTTTCGGGTATCGGCAATGCTTTGCGTTTCACATAAATGACCCACGACCAATACATCACGAATATCCCCACAAGGTTTATAGCCACAGGTATAATAGTGTGATAAATATTCACCCTATCAAGCGCGGTAATATCCGGAAAACCGCCAAACAGCCACGCCTTTTCATACAAAAACGGGTTCCATGAGAATAAGGGGAACAAACAGCAGATCGCCAAAGCCATAAAAGGCACGCGATATTGCCAGCCGCCGTCGCTGATGTGCAGTTTGATGTTTGGATTGAATACCATCAGCCTGAAATCGCCTAAAAATACTTTGACGATGAGCCGGGTTACATAAAATGCAGTGAGCCAGCTAGTAACCAAAGCACCGATCGGGATCAGTTTATATAGCCAGTTTTTACCTTCTGCCCATTCAAAGGATTGGATGAGGATGCTGTCCTTTGACAGATACCCGGATGTAAGAGGCAAGCCGATCAAAGCCAATCCCGCAATCACGCAAGCGATGAATGTGAGCGGCATCTTTTTGCGCAGGCCGCCCATATACAGAATGTTCTGCGGATCGATATCTAATTCATATTCATCTTTGATATGCTGCACCTCATGGATGACCACGCCTGCAACCAAAAATAACAGGCATTTGAAAAAGGCATGTGTGATGAGATGGAACAGTGATGATGAATACGCGCCGATGCCCATAGCCATTACCATATAGCCTAACTGGGATATGGTGGAATAGGCCAGAATGCGTTTCAAATCGTTTTGCGTGAGGGCGATGGTTGCCGCCATGAAGGCAGTAAAGCAGCCGATGATAGCCAGTACAGTTAGCTCGGCAGGCGTGAAGATGGGATAAACTCTGCCTAACAAAAACACTCCGGCAGCAACCATCGTCGCGGCGTGGATGAGGGCCGAAATGGATGTTGGACCCTCCATCGCATCGGGCAACCAGGTATGCAGCGGGAATTGGGCAGATTTAGCAGCAACCGCCATAAACAGGCCCAGGCACACAATACGCTGCCAGCTAACAGGCATCTGACCTGCAACTATTCCGCCTGAATTATTTGTTCCAAATAATTGGGTGATGTCAAAACTGTGGAATATGGCGTACAGCACAAGTATTGCCGTCAAAAGACCAATGTCACCTATCCTGTTTATGATAAAAGCTTTTTTATTGGCTATAATGGCTTTCGGGCGGGTGTACCAGAAACCAATTAAAAGGTAAGACGAGAAGCCCACCAGTTCCCAAAAAATATAGAACAGCACCAGGTTATCCACCACCACCAATGCCAGCATACTGAAGCAAAAGAAACTGAGGTAAGTGAAGTAGCGCTTATAATGCGCATCGAATTTCATGTAGCGGGTAGAATAGATATGCACCGGCAGAGCGATAGCCGAAACCAATACCATCATTAAAACGGAAAGATTATTCAGCACAATACCGGTATAAACTTTGGCATCGCCTATGGTAAACCACAGCACTTGCCGGTGAAGCGGTGGCTGGTTCCAGACTTTTGAGAAGATGGCTACAGACAACATCAGGCTGAGGAAAATAGCCAGCGTGGACACTCCTCCGGCCAGTTTATTTGTTCGGCCCGGCAAACAAACATTGATGATAAAAGCAAGCAAAGGCAAAACCACCGCAGCAAGTGCAAAGCGAATGGTTAGGGTATCTATTGCTTGTAAAAAGTTTTCCAATGTTTATTTTTTTGTTGTGATAACTACGATTGCTGCCGCGTTGCTAAAATTTGGATTTGTCTCTTTAAGAAGAAATACCTTTTTGATTTTTTTTGATGGCATATCATACAATGTTTTAATTCCATCAATTGAAGACTCACTCACTGTGACACCGTTTAAGACGTACAATACATTTTTATTAGCTTTCTTATCCTCTAAATAGGCTTTATACCGTTTTGAAAAGGCGCTGAATTTTTTTTGATATGATTTGATAGCGCCGTTTTTGCTCACCATTACCACAATACTATCGATCATCTTTTCAGGATAAAACCCACTTTCCTCCAATTTTTTTCCGCTGATTGATTGTCGAATCAATATCTCATTTTTATCTACCTTCTCTTTTGATACAGGCACCCCGTCAACAACATACAAAATATTATTATTCACATACTTTGATGAATCAACCTTTTCCTGCGCCAAGCCACTTACCGAAATCACCAAACAAAATATGACCGCCAATAGCTTCATTCAATTATTCCTTGATCTTATCAGTTGTATCAGCCTTCTGATGTTCTTTGGTTTTAACTACAATGGCGCCTGCGGCAGCTTTTTCACCATATAGAGCTTTGGCCTTTTCGCCCCGGTAAACATCAATGCTTTGTATGGTATTTGGGTCGATGCTTTTAATATCACCACTATACACCACGCCATCCAGTATGATCAATGGTTTGGCCGGGTAAGCGGCAGTACCCCATTGCTGCAATTTGAGCGTGATAGACGAATCCTTATGCAACGCAATGCCCTCACCGATAGCATTTACATATTTTTTGGTTTTAATGACCACGGCACCCATAATCGCGTCCTGCCCGTAAAGCGCGGTTGCACTGGTACCTTTTAGAATGTTGATGTCGTGAATATCTTCCGGACTAATGCTATTTAAAGCGCCTTTATAAACCATGCCATCCAAAACGATCAATGGATCTGTTTTATAAGCCAACGTAAATGCCGGCTTTGAGGCTGGCTTGCGGGTCGTGTCGCCGCTTTGTGCGAATGCCTGTACCGACAGGAATAAACAAAAAATAAAAGCTAATTTTTTCATGTTCAATCTTTTAAGGTGTCAATTTTATTGGGATCGATCGTTTTATAACGCTTGTAAACATTTAAGATGATAGCCAATGCCACAGCGGTTGTAGCTGCGGCTAATGTTATAGCAAACAAAGCAAACATTTGTCCGCCGTTGTTTAGCCTATCGTACTTGCCGAAGGCCACCAGGTTTAAGTTGGCGGCATTCAGCATTAATTCGATACCTATCAATACCTGTATCGCGTTGCGCTTGGTGAGGATCACAAATAAACCAATGCAATACAAGCCTGCGCTTACCACTAAAAAATCGGTTAAGGTGATCATGCGCCCTGCTCCTTTCTCGACAGATGCGCCGCACCAACAAGCGCCATCATCAATAAAATAGAAATCGCTTCAAATGGCAGCAGGTAGGTGGTCATCAAACCCACGCCAATGTTGCCTATCATGGTATCAGCTGGGTTTATAACGCTCTTTTGTTTTATCGCTTGCTGCACCCAGGGCAGGTTGTTGATATCGCTTTTGAAGAGCACGTTTAACATCACCACAAAAAACAATATAGCAAGCAATAAAGCAGGTAATTTGCCCGTACTGATAAACTTGCTTTCCTGCTGCTGCAGATTAGCTAAGGTCTCCCTGCCCGAAAGCATAAATGCAAACAGAATAAGCACTAAAATACCGCCCACATAAATTACCACCTGGGTTATGGCCACAAAATCAGCCAGCGCCAATACATACAGGCCTGCCAATGCCATCAGTGTTACAAAGAACATAAATACGCTGCGCACCAGGTTTTTGGTAGCTGCTACAAATATTGCCGATGCCAGCGCGATGAATGCCATCAGGTAAAATAATGCTTGTGCCATCGTCATGCCCCGTCCTCCTTTGCTTTCAGTGCTGCCTCTTTGGCTGCCTGTTTTTCGGCTAATTGTTTTTCCAATAAGGCGCGTTTTTCAGCGGCGTCTTCGGGTGTCATATCCGAAAATTCATAGTTCAGATCTTTCAATTCAAATACGGTGCGGTCGTACTGGTTGGTCATGATGATGCATTCCGTGGGGCACACGATGGTGCACAAACCGCAATACATACATTTGGCCATGTCGATATCAAACTTGGCGGCGTATATACGTTTCGGGCTGCCATCTGATGTGTTACCGATGAGCTCTGTTGCTTTGATCTGCTCAATGTCAATACAATCAACCGGGCATATTTTGGCGCAAAGGTCGCACACAATGCAATCGTCGATTTCTACATCCAGTTGGTAGCGGCCCACCTCGGGTACGGGTAATTCCTGTTTAGGATATTGGATGGTGTTAGTCCCCTCCAACTGTTTAAAATAATTATCGCTGCTTACCGGTATTATTTTGCGCTTTTTGTTCGACGCAAAAAGATGCCTGATGGTAAGGGTAAGGCCTTTCCATGAAGTAGTAAACGCTTTGATTGTATTTTTAAACACTAAATTCTAATTGTCTGAACCATGATTAAGCAGATTAAATGATTACCATGATTTCAATTTTTAAAAATATCTCTTCTTCCGGACTTTCCGACTTCCGGACTAAACGCTACATTACCCACAACCGCCAAACTCCCGATACCAGCATGCAAACAAATGCCAGCGGGGTTAATACCTTCCAGCAGAGGTTCATTAGTTGGTCTACCCGTAAGCGCGGCAGGGTCCAGCGTATCCACATTTGTACGCCTACTAATAATAGGACTTTTAAAACCGTCCATACGATACCCCAGATGGTGCCGGTTGTCCAGTCGGCTAAATGTACCGAACCTATATTTGGTAATGGCGTGTTCCAGGCGCCTAAAAACAAAATTACACCTATCATGGATACCAGGAACATCATCGAATATTCGGCCAAAAATACGAAAGCAAAACGCATGCCCGTAAATTCGGTATGGAAGCCTGCCACCAGTTCTGATTCAGCTTCCGGAATATCAAATGGGGCACGGTTACTCTCGGCCAATGAGGCTATAAAATAGATCACAAAAGCGATAATGAGATGCGGTGCGCGGAAGATATTCCACGATAGTATGCCGCCGTTGGTGGATACATCCCAGATGCCCAGGAACTTTGAATGCTCCACCGATAGTATCCCCTGCTGCGCCGATATGGTTTGCAGGTTGAGTGTTTGCGCGATCATTACCACGGATATAATGGCGAAACCGGCAGGGATCTCATACGAAATGATCTGTGCGGCTGAACGCATAGCGCCTAATATGGAATACTTGTTGTTTGATCCCCAGCCGGCCATCATGATGCCCAGCGTTTCGATGGACAGGATGGCAAAAATGTAATACAGCCCAAGGTTGAGATTTGACGGCGCCAAACCATGCGACCAGGGGATTGCTGCAAAGCCCATGTATACAGCGATAAAGATGATCGCCGGCGCCATCATAAATAAGAGTTTATCAGCTGCAGCGGGGATGATCAGTTCCTTTATTAAAAGTTTAATAACATCGGCAAGGGTTTGCAGCACGCCGAATTTCCCGGTTTCTGTGGGGCCAAGCCTGTCCTGAATGAAAGCAGAGACCTTGCGCTCGGCATAAACGCCGAACAGCGCAAAAAAGCCTGAAAAAGCGAACAGGCCGATAGCAACAATAAAAAATTTCAGATAAAAGTTCAAGGATCAGTTGCTTTAAGCGCAAACTTACTAATTTTTGCCCGATTGCGTTAGCTGCGGGTTGAATAGTTGATTAAATTGGTAGGGTTTATAGCGGATTAAGCTCCCCAAACCACCCATCAACCATGACTACTAATTTCGGGAAAAAAATCCGGATAAGTGGTGACACTGTTTTGTCAGTGTCCCAAAAAGTGACGGACCTAAAAGTGGGACACTTAACGCGCTCATTTTAAGGGAATAAAATCAGACTTAACTTCGTTACGAAAAAACATGGAGGCATGGTGGTCAAAATCCAGGGTATCATCCGAAGTAGTAAAAAATTCCTGTGAGCCGCCTTTGGTTAAATTTTGCTCCATTTCGGGGTGGCGATGCAGGTAATCCTGTAGGCTTTTGGCTGCGATATCGCCCTGTGGCACTACCTGTATCCCGGAAGGTAAATAAGCTTCTATTTTCTCCTGCAGCAAGGGATAATGGGTACAGGCCAGCAATATGGTGTCTATTTTGTCGGATTGCGCCAGTACCTCATCAATATATTTTTTGACGAAATAATCGGCGCCGGGTTTATCATGTTCTCCGTTCTCAACCAGCGGCACCCATAACGGGCAAGCTTGCTGATGTACTTTCACATCAGGGAAAAAATTGTTTATTTCGATGAGGTATGAACCTGATTGCACGGTGCCCTTTGTTCCTAGCACGCCGATTTCTTTTGATTTGGAATAGTTGCCGATTACCTCGGCTGTCGGCCGGATAACGCCGAGTACACGTTTGGTGGGGTCTTCGTTCAGCAGGTCGCGTTGTTGTATCGTCCGCAGCGCTTTAGCCGAAGCTGTATTACAAGCCAGGATAACCAACGGGCAGCCCATATCAAAAAGCAATTGAACACATTCCCAGGTATATTCGTGGATGGTGTTAAAGGATCGGTTACCGTAAGGCGCACGGGCGTTATCGCCCAGGTAAACGTAGTCGTATTCGGGCAGTAAGTTCGCGATGGAACGGAAAACCGTTAAGCCGCCATAGCCCGAATCGAAAATACCTATAGGTTGTTTTTCTGACACGCAGCAAAAATAGAAAAAGCGGCCTGATAATATGGCCGCTTTTAAAATTGTTATAAGAATTTGATCTTACTTGATTCCCAACTTTGCTTTTGCATCATTTAACAGATCATCTCCCTGAGGCGAAACGATAAAGTCAGTTTGTGATGTATCAAATACGTATGTATAACCTTTTTCTTTAGCTAGCTGTGAAACTGCAGTACGTACTTTATCAAATAATGGCTTGGAAAGCTCATTGGTTTTTGCCTGTACTTGCTGCTGGGCGCTTGTTTGGTAATCATTCATTCTTTTCTGCAGATTACTCAATTCGGCCTCTTTTGATGTGCGTACTGCATCGGTTATGGTTGCCCTTTGTGCCTCGTATGCTTTTCCCTTTGATTGATAATCGTTGTTCATCGATGTTAATTCATCAATAAATTGCTTCTGATACGCCTCAACCTGGCTTCTTATAGTCTTGGTTTCAGGCATCTGATCAATCAATTGGTTCAAGTTAATATAACCGATCTTGTTTTGTGCGCGGACTATATTTCCAATCAACAGGAAAGACAACCCCACTAAAAACACTTTCATTAATTTGTTCATCTTATTATAATTAACGGTCTATCTTCATCTATAAACCCATTATTCAGGAAAATATTTTGCTAAATAAAAAAAGCGGCTCTTATTAACGGCCGCTTTAAATGTTTATTACAATTAATTTTATTTAACACCTAATTTGGCTTTTACCTCGGCCATCAAGTCATCTCCCGGAGGCGAAACTATTAGATCTGTCGCCGCTGTATTGATCACGTAGGCATAACCTTTCTCCTTAGCAACCTGCGCTGTTGCCGCACGTAATTTATCAAATAATGGTTTTGAAAGCTCGGTTGTCTTAGCCTGCACTTTTTGCTGTGCATCAGTTTGAAAGGCCTGTATGCGTTTTTGAAGATCAGATAATTCTGCTTCTTTAGAGGTACGTATCGCATCGGTCATAGTTGCTCTCTGTGCTTCGTATGCCTGCCCTTTTGATTGGTATTCAGTAGTCATAGCCGCATACGCGTCCTGGAACTGTTTATTGTAAGTTTCAAGCTGAGACTGGATGGTTTTTACTTCAGGCATGGCTTGAACCAATTGATCAAAGTTGACATACCCGATCTTGGATTGTGCTTTGGCTATATTCCCCGCAAAAACAATACACACAGCCACTAAAGCCACTTTTAATAATTTTTTCATTTTTCTGTTTCGAGTTAATAAATAGTTTAATAGTTTAAATTTATGATTAGTCCTTATTTAGCAAATACACCGGGTTTAAGGCCCAGGCGCGTTATAACGTCAGCGCTTTTATCATAACGCGGGTTGGCATACAACATGATCACTTCACTGTTCTTATCAAATATCATATCGTAGTCTTCGCTTTCAGCAACAGCTTGTATAGCTTTGGTCAACCTGTCCTGTATAGGTTTTATCAACGCATCGCTTTTCTTTGCCAGTTCGCCGTCAGGGCCAAATTTCACACGCTGAAATTCTCTTACTTCCTTCTCTTTATCAGCAATTTCGGCCTCGCGCCTTTTTTTCATATCAGCTGTCATCAATATCTTGTCAGCCTCGTATGCTTTGTACATGCGTTCGATCTCCTGCGAACGGTTGTCAACTTCCTTTTGCCATTGGTCTGTTAATGCTGCCAATTGCTTTTGCGCTGCTGCGTATTCGGGTATGTGTTTCAATATATAGTCCGAATCAACAAATGCAAAACGCTGCGCAAATGTAGTAAACCCTGCAAACGTAAAAAATATTAATAAAATTATCTTCTTCATTTAAATTGGCTCACTTTTTTACAGATCATTGGCTGATGTAATTTAGCACAAATTAATTAAATCCACCACTCAGGCTTTGAGATATTGAAAAGCTGAACTGGCCCTTGTTTGCTCCTGGTATACCAGGTATCTGGTCGAAACCATAACCATAATCTAAACCAAGTAATCCAAAAATAGGTAAAAATATTCGTGCTCCAACACCAACCGAACGCCTCACATTAAAGGGGTTAAATTGATTAAAGCTATTCCACACGTTACCGCCTTCGGCAAATGCCAGTACAAATATAGTTGCCGACTGGCTTGCTATAACCGGGTGGCGCAGTTCGAATGTGTATTTGTTATAAATAGTGGACCCCGGATTGGTATCAGCCGTATAGTTAGTACCAACAGGAATTATTGAAAAGTTCTGATATCCGCGCAAACCGATGATATCACTACCCTGTAAAAACTGGTAACTTTGCATACCGTCGCCACCCAATTTAAACCTTTCAAACGGTGACGCCGGAACTGCCGAATTGTACTCGCCCAGGAAGCCAAATCGTACCTGTGTCATCAGCACCAGCTTTCCAATTATCTTCTGGAACCATTGCGCATCATATTTAACTTTATAATATTCCACAAAGTGGTAAAGCTCTTCCTGCGGCGGAGGCAGCTTGTAATTGATATTATTCCATAACGAGTATGGCGGCGTACCCTGCAAAGTGAGCATGATATTTGAACCCTGGGTAGGGAATATCGGTACATCCAGTGAGTTACGCTGCAGTGTTTGTGTTAATTTGATATTGTACGACGTACCGTTGGTAAATATATATCCGGGATATTTATCCAGGTTATAATGGTCAAAGTTTACTGAATAATTAAGCTGGAAATAGTTGTCTGGCCAATTTAACCTTTTACCCAGCGTAACGCCAATACCGTTGATACGCAAATTGTTATATCGCGGGTCGTTTTTGGCAAAATATTGTCCCGTTGAGCTTAATTGTGTATAGGCCGACAGCGAGAAAAAGATCGGTTTTTTACCACCCAACCATGGCTCAGTGAAGGTAAACGAATAGTTTTGATAAGTACGCCCGCTTGATTGGCCGCGGATGCTCAATTTTTGCCCATCGCCTTTTGGCAATGGCTTATAATCTTTTAAATTGAATATATTTTTTAACGAAAAGTTATTAAACGTTAGCCCCAGCGTACCCACCAGCTGTCCGCCGCCAAAACCACCCGAAAGCTCGATCTGGTCCGATGGTTTTTCAACTACGTTGTAAATAATATCCACTGTTCCGTCAGTCGGATTTATATTAGTGGGTTTCGGTTCGGTTTTCTGTTCATCGAAGTTACCCAGCTGCGATATTTCGCGTGTACTACGTATAAGCGCCTCCTTGCTGAAGGTTTGCCCCGGTTTGGTGCGGATTTCGCGCCTTACCACTTTATCATTAGTAACGTCGTTACCTTTTAATATGATACGGTTCAGCGTGTACCGCGGACCTTCATATATCCTGATATCCATATCCACAGTGTCATTATGTATCCTGGTTTGAACCGGATCGGCATTGTAGGTCAAAAACCCGTTATCCAGGTAAAGGGTTGAAACATCATCATTATTAGGCGTTGGGCCGCTTAGTCGCTTGTTTAATTCTTCCTCGCTAAATACGTCGCCTTGCTTAAGGCGAAGTAATTTGTTCAATAAGTCGGCAGAATATTGCGCATTGCCCGACCATGTGATCTTTCCGAAGTAGTATTTATGGCCTTCAAAAAGTTTTATTTTGACATTCACAGTCTGATCATCGTGTTTCCATACCGAATCATGCAGTATCTCAGCATCGCGATAACCCTTATCCTGCATTTTTTCAATGAGGGTGGTTTTATCCTCCTCATATTTATCACGTAAAAACTTCTTTGAACCAAAAACATTATACCATCTCCGTTGGCGGGTTTTTTTCAAATATTTCCGGAGCTTTTTGGATGTAAAAGCCGTGTTGCCTTCAAATATTACCTCGTTTATTCTAACCTTCTGCTTCTTGTCCACGGCAACGTCCAGTATAACGCTATTGGCGTCACCTGGGTCTTTCCGCTGCTTTATGTCAACTGTGGTATTCAGAAAGCCCTTTTCGGCGAAGTGTTTTTTAATGATAGCCGTAGTTGTGCTTAATAAGTTCTCATTAACGATCTTAGAATTTTTATCGCTCAGTTTCTTTTGCAGATCTTCGATCTCTCCTTTACGAATGCCTGTAATATGCAATCGCGATAAACGCGGGCGTTCAACCACCACTATCTCCAGGTATACCGTATCCAAATTGATCTTTGTGACATTTAGCTGTACGTCATCAAAAAGCCCCTGGTCGTACATCCGCTTTACAACTGCGGCGCTTTGTTCGCCGGGCATATTTATCCTATCGCCCTTGGTCAGTTTAGATATCTGCACCAGCACGTCCTTATCAAGGTTTTTTGTACCCGACACTGTAACACCGCCAATAATATAATCTTTGGGGTTTAAGTAACTTAAACTATCGGCAGGAATAGATTTGGTAAGCGGCGCCCTTTGTTGATTAGGGACCTGCGCCAGTGCAACAGTGCTTATTACAGTAAAAAGTATAGCAAAAAGAAATTTATTCATCCGGATATTTTAGTGGGCTAAAAATAATTTATACAGTTGTTAAAAAGTGTTAAAAGTAAAAATTTAGTTCAGTTGCTCGCTTGTCATACCAAAACGACGCTCGCGTTTTTGATAATCAACGATGGCTTCATACAGGTCTTCCCGCCTGAAATCGGGCCAAAGTTTTGGCGTAAAATACAATTCAGCATATGCAATTTGCCAAAGTAAATAATTACTTATGCGACATTCGCCACTGGTTCTAATCAATAATTCAGGGTTGGGCATGCCGCTTGTATATAAATTATTCTCAAAAGTTTCTTCATCAATATCATCTAAATTCAACTCACCTTGCTGCACCTTAAATGCTAAATTTTTAGCCGCCTGTACAATTTCACGCCTGGAACTATAGCTGAGGGCCAACGTAAGCACGAGGCCGCTGTTGCCGGCAGTTTTATTCATTGCACCTATAAGCTCCTTATGGCATTTTTCGGGCAGCATATTTAAATCACCTATAGCATTCAGGCGCACATTATTTTTCATAAAGTTGTTTATCTCTTTATGAATGGTGCTTATCATCAATTCCATTATTGCCGAAACTTCCAGCTTAGGCCTGTTCCAGTTTTCTGATGAAAATGTATAAAGCGTAACATATTTTATTCCAATAGCTCCCGCGCCTTCAACCACATCCCTCACCGATGTAACTCCGTTGCGATGGCCAAACACCCTTAACTTTCCCTTCTCTTTGGCCCAGCGCCCATTTCCATCCATTATGATAGCAATATGCTGAGGTAACCGCGAAAAATCTATCAGATCCTTATGTCCCATTTTTGCCTGTTACTTAATAGCTGTAATGCAGCTATTAAGATATATTCAAACTAAAAACCCAATCAATTACCTGTTTATTGCGGCGTTGACCAGCTTGCGGGCATAAATTTTGAAAAAATATGCCGTTTTTTTTCAGGGTACAAAGGTAAAACTTAATTGTACTTATTTTAGTATAGCCGCAAAAAAGAAAATCCCGACAAAATTGGGCTTAAAATAAGCTGCACAGCGGTTTAAAAGGAGAACCGCCCCGATAAATCGGGGCGGTAATGAAGGGTTAGGTATATTAATAAGCGTTTTTAAATTTCAGCATTTCTATGTCCTTAGGTGAAATATCTGCAATGGCATAATATTGAATATTGGTGATATTGATCTCGTCAAGCGTTGATACCAGGTCGGCATATTTGGAACGGGCCGAAGGTTTGACGATCACCATCATTTGTTTACCGGTTGTTTTTAATATTTGTTTACCGGTCTCCACTATTGCCCGTCGCAAGCCATCTTTACCATAGCCTACTATTTGCGGAGCCGTTAGCGGCTTATCGGGCATACCGCGATACCAAAGCGCTTCGTTTTGACTGCCGAGACACACTGTCATGGTACTACTTTCGCCCACAGCTCCGGGCGGCCCGGGCGCAGGCATATTCAATGGCATAACTCTCGGCTTTGCCAGCGAGGTGGTGAGGATAAAGAAAGTAATAAGTAAAAAAGCAAGATCTACCATTGCTGTAAGATCGATGCGGGGCGGAAGTTTTGGGAGCGAACTTCTTTTGCCTTTTTTTTCGGAAGCAACTAACTCAGCCATAACATTCAGTTTTAGGTGTAAATAAATCAGTTAATTGAAATATACACTTAAAACGAATTTTATTTGTTAAATATTGTATTTAACAAAATATATTTCTGAATTAGTTATTTTTACGAAATATATTAATAGTAGCACTTACTGCTAACAAAAGTGAAGGAGATAGAAATATTAAGAAACCAATAAGTATCCTTAGGCCGAAGATCGCCGCGCTGGGAGCCTGGAGCGCCGATATTGGTCCCGTTAAGTTCACCGGAGCGATCTGAAAGGGCTTGTGCAATTGGGTTCGTTAGTTTGCCATTAGCGGGATATTTGCCCGATACATCATCTAAGTAATCGGTGCCGGGATTGCGATAACCGATATCTGCGATAAAATTCCATTTGCCCGAGAAGTTATATTTGACACCAACGCCGTAAGGGGCTGAAAAAGCCAATGATGAATATTGTTTTGATTCGCCTTCGGTCATCAATGCCCGAAGGTCATAAGTCTTACCATCATAAACTGCCTGCGGGTTGTAGTTTACTACACCCAAACCTGCGTATATAAAAGGTGTAAACCTGTTTTGACCGGCCTCGGGCACGTATTTGAAGAAATTGAATTCGCCTATAACAGCTAACTCGTTCAAATTATCGGTAAAGCTCAAATTGCGCGCGCGTATTTGCGGGTTTGATGAAGAATTATCGGCCCCGGATATATGCCCGAAATCATAATTAAGCTTTGCTGAAAGGTAGCCATCAAAATTGCGCTGTACAAATACGCCGAGAGATACGCCGGTTGGTTTTAGTGGGTTGCTGGTATTGAGGTCGCCCATATACCCTGCTGCACCGACGGAGCCGCCAACTTCCCAGGTTTGCGCCTGTAAATTAAAGGATACAAAAAGGAGGAATAGAAAGGCTGCAAATTTGGGCATCAATCAAAATTAATAGTTGCGTGCATCCAATCCCCACATCAACTTGTTCCTTAACGTGGATAAATAACTTTCATTATTTAAACGGATGAGGTTTAACCGGAAGTTTGCTTTACTGATATGAAATTTCATCGTTTTATCAATGATCGCCGTCCTGGAATCACAGGATACCAGGTAATTGGCGCTGCGGCATTCTACCTCGAAGGTTAGCTTGCTGTCATCAGGTAATACGATAGGCCGCACATTAAGGTTATGCGGCGATATAGGCGTTACGGCAATACTATTTGATGCGGGGAAGATAATAGGGCCGCCGCAACTTAATGAATAGGCTGTTGAACCCGTAGAAGTAGAGATAATGATGCCATCGCCCCAATAGGAATTTAAAAACTCGCCATTTAATGACGCGTGTATAGTTATCATAGCTGCGTCATCACGCTTATGGAAGGTAATATCGTTAAGTGCAAAGTTATCGCCGGCAAATACCTTTTCATCGGTAGTTATTTCAAGCAGTTCGCGGCTGTCAATCGTAAACTGCTTATTTACTACTGCGTATATAGCGGCTGCAATGTCATTTTTATTGACGCTGGCCAAAAATCCCAGCCGGCCGAAATTGATACCAATAACCGGGATGCCGGTATCACCTATTAAAGTAACCATATCCAGCAAAGTACCATCGCCGCCGAGCGTGAAAAATACATCGATCGACTTTTTAATAAAGCTATGGTCCTTTAAAACATGATATTTTACATTGACGATCTTACCCGATAAGTAATCATGCAGTTGCTGATGGACGTAAATTTCGGCTTTATGCTGCGACAGGTTATCAAACACCTGCTGTATATAAGGTATTACAGCTTCATCATTAAATGGCCTGCCGTATATAGCTACTTTCATTCTGGTTCATGGTTAATAGTTCATGGTTGCCACTGTTTGCTATGAACTATGAACCATTAACTATAAGCTAATTTACAAATTAAGGTAATTCATTAACGAATCGTAGCGGTCTTTTGAACCCTGGTTATCTTCGGTATGATTGAAAGTGGCTTTCACGTCGTATTCGTAGCGGGCAAATGTTGCAATGATGGCCGTTATATCCACTTTATTTACTTTGAGGGTAACTTCCATCTTAGTTGAATCGGGGAAGGTGCGTACATAGGAACTTAAAATTTGCGCGTTATCCGACTCTACGATCTGGGCCATGTGGGCCAACGAATTATTTTTGTTAGTGATCTCCAATACGATGATACCGCCCGGCTCAGTTACCGAGGTGAGCCTGGCGAAATATTCATTCATCATATTGATGGATATGAGGCCCAGGTAATTCTTTTTAGCATCCAGTACCGGTACAACCGTTAACTGCCGCTCATAAAAGATACGGATAACATCGTATATATGCTGAGATTCGAGCACATAAGGGTTTACCATTGATAACGACAATGCCCCTATAGCGGTTTGATAATCGTTTTCTTCCACAAGGTCATCTTCTGACACCAGGCCGAGGAACTGGTCCTCATTCACAATAGGCAAATGGCGCACGCGAAACTCCACCATACGGTCTATCACCTTCTGTATGGTATCAGAAGTATGTACCGGTGTAATGGCATCAGCTATCAGCTCAATTGCAAGCATCGTGTTAAACCTTTATTTTATCCCGTTCTAAAAACGCTCTTAATATCCTGTTAAACTCCACCGGCTGTTCCATCATAGGCGCATGCCCGCAATGGTCTATCCAGTGTAATTCCGACTGTGGCAGTAATTGGTTAAACTCTATCGCTACCGCGGGCGGTGTTATTTTATCATTCCTGCCCCATATTAACGAAACCGGAATGTGAATCTTATATAAGTCCTTCGACATATTGTGGCGTATGGCCGATTTTGCCATTGCCAGTATCCTTATTACGCGATTTCTATCGTTAATTGTTTTATAAACATCGTCAACAAGCTCTTTTGTTGCCGTTTTGGGGTCATAAAAAGTGTATTCAACCTTTTCTTTTACAAAATCATAGCTTTCGCGGCGCGGGAACGAGCCTCCAAAGGCATTTTCGTACAAACCCGAACTGCCCGTAAGGATAAGCGATTTCATGGTGCTCTGGTGGTTAAGCGTATAGATCAAACCCACGTGACCGCCTAAAGAATTACCTAATAAGGTAATATCAGAGAGCCCCATATAGGTTACAAACCTATGCACTTGTTTGGCCAGGGTTTTAACGCCTGTCGTCAGTAATGGCAGGTCATAAATTGGGAGCATTGGCATAATGATGCGGTAGTCATTTTTAAATTCCTCCACAACCATTTCCCAATTGCTTAGCGCACCCATCAACCCATGCAGCAGTAATAATACTTCGCCTTCGCCCTCATCGATGTAACTAAAACCATTTTCCTCTTTAAGCACGAAATCCATATACAGTATAATATTTAAGTACTTACCGGGTTTATACCAAAATCCATTTCGGTACAATTATTAATTTATTCGCTATAAAAATAGTTTATTGCAATTTACTTACCACAAATAAAACCATTTATTTTAATTATCCTAACAATTCCCTGACAACTTCGGATATCGTCCTTCCGTCGGCTTTGCCTGCCAGTTCCTTATTGGCCGCACCCATTACTTTGCCCATATCTTTAACCGATGTTGCACCCACGCGGCCTATTAAATCCTTCAGGTAGGCTGCAACCTCACTGCGCTCCATTTGCTTCGGTAAATAGGCTTCTATCACCTCCATTTCTTCAGCCTCTATCTTATAAAGGTCTTCCCTGTTTTGGGTTTTATAGATATCTGCTGATTCCTTACGCTGCTTAATAAGCCTTTGCAATACTTTGATCTCCGTTTCAGGGGTAATATCCTCCGAAGCACCTTTTTCGGTACGTGCCAAAAGTAATGCTGATTTAATAGCACGAAGACCCCTTAAACGGGCTTCCTGTTTGCCAAGCATAGCCTGCTTGATATCCTGGTCTATTTGGTTAATAAGCATTTTTTTAATTATTGAATTAATGAATTATTGAATTATAGAATTGGTCCGGAAGTCCGCATAAGTCGGAAAGCCCGAAAGATTAATTATGTCAAATTTATAAATCATTTGCACATCTGCATATCTGCATATCCGCACATCAAATTACTTGCGAAAAATATTAGTCGCCGTAGCTTGCGCCGTTGGCATTACTATCAATTCGTTAATGTTAACGTGCTTTGGCCTTGATACCGCAAACCAAATCGTTTCGGCTACATCCATAGCCACCAGGGGTTCAAACCCATCGTAAACTTTCTTCGCCCTCGATGCATCTCCTTTAAAACGCACCAATGAGAACTCTGTTTCAACTGCACCCGGATGTACCGCAGTTACTTTTATACCGTGCGGCAGCAAATCTATACGCATACCTTTATTTAAGGCGTCAACCGCATGTTTGCTGGCGCAATATACGTTCCCGTTAGGGTAAACTTCCTTACCGGCTATCGACCCTAAATTAATAATGTGGCCGTAACCATTTGCTATCATCCAGTTTGATACCACTTTGGTTACATACAGTAAACCTTTGATGTTAGTATCGATCATGGTATCCCAATCATCTAAACTACCGTTTTGGATGGGGTCAAGTCCCTGGCTTAAGCCCGCGTTATTAACCAGCACGTTTACTTTTTTCCATTCCGGCGACAACTCTTCCAGGTTGCTGATCACCTCTTCGCGATTCCGGACATCAAAAGTGGAGACGACTACTTCAACATTGTATTCGGCATTCAATTGTTTGGCAAGTTTTTCGAGGCGGTCCGTGCGGCGGCCTGTAAGGATCAGGTCATACCGTTCACGGGCAAATACATGGGCGCAGGCTTCACCGATCCCGGCGGTGGCGCCTGTAATAAGTGCGATCTTAGACATAGGTAAGTAAATTGAGAACGAAATTAGGGATTTTTAGTCGGAAAGTCCGCAAGTCCGCAAGTCGGGAAGAAAATATTGCTTATATTATTTTATAATATCTCTAATTTATCGTACACCTTTCTTTCGGACTTATGCGGACTTTCCGACTTGCGGACTAATCTCTTATTCAAAAATAAGACTAACCGTTACCGTATGCAGGGATAATTTACTGATAGGCTGGGAGTACGGATTAGCTTCGGAAATAAGCAGGTTACCAATTGAATTGGAAAGCTTTATTTCGGGCGAAAGCTTAAAATACTCAAAGTAAATATCACAGCCCAACCCTACTTCGTATGAGCCAAAAGTATTTTTGTTTCTGACGATCGCATCCAGCGGGTCAATATTCGGAGGATTCTTTTTCGCGCCGATAGCATCGGTGAATTTGATTCCCGCAAGCATATAGGCCCTGAAATCCTGGATGCGCTCCGATTTGAGCTTTAACGATATCGGAAAATCGATCGATGTAGCCTGCACCGGCTTATCTACATTTTGCGACGGCGTGGCATAAGTATAACTTAAGGTACGGTCGGCAAACACTAAAGACGGCATGGTGCGTACCTCCAGGAAATCGGTAAGATTATAGCGGGCTAAAAAACCAACTGCAAAGCCCGGTGAGCCGGGTGAACTGATGCTATTTAGATCACTTGTAATGGTGTGACCAACGCCGGGATCATAATAAGGACTGCGCCAGGTTGGCTTTTTATCGATCTTAAAATAACTGTTTACATATTGGAAGTTAAAACCAAAACTGTAGTCGGCCTGGTCGGCGCCGCCACCCCATGCCGGTGCCTGGGCAAATAGCGATTTGCCAAAAAAAAGCATCAGTATCAGGAGCAGGTACCTGGTTTTATTCATTTAACGCCCGTGTATATTGAACAGATACCAAACGCCAGCGGCCTGCATTTGGTATTTTTGTAGCCTATCTTATCCATCAGCCCGGTAAAATCTTTACCATCCGGAAAAGCGGCCACCGATTCAGGAAGATAGCTATAGGCTCTCGAATCCTTTGAAAACAGCTTGCCGATGCCCGGTGTGATATAGTTGAAATAAAAATAATACAACTGCTTTACCGGGAAAACTTTGGGTTTTGAAAATTCCAAAACCACTGCCTTTCCGCCCGGTTTCAAAACACGTAATA
>JBIOHG010000059.1:0-27861 GCA_044448765.1 Sphingobacteriales bacterium
ATACAGAGCAAATTAAGATTTAACCGCAGTTAAATTTTAAGTTTCACTATTAAAAACTTAACGCTTCAATATTAGCGGGCCAGTGGATAGGCATACGTTACTTCATTTATGAATTGACGACAGCCGGGGCCCCAAATGTTACTTGAGGTTTTTCAATACATGACACTTAAAGATTAGTTGCGGTTTTTTTTATTTATATAAACTTAAGAGATGACTACAGTACTATACATTATTATCGGCCTGCTGGCAGGTGTGCCCACGGGCATCGTCGTAGGCCGGTTCCTGCTGCGCAAACTGTTCAAAGACCAGGAAGCGTCAGCCCAAAACAAAGTAAAAAAGATATTAAAGGATGCAGAGAACGACGCCGAGATACTGAGGAAAAACAAATTACTCGAAGCAAAAGAGAAGTTTTTACAGATGAAGGCAGAGCATGAGCAGGAGATCAGCGCGAAAAACAACAACATCAACCAGCGCGAAAATGGTGTAAAGCAAAAGGAGCAATCCTTCAACTCACGCCTGGAGAACATGACGCGTAAGGAAAATGAAATTGACGGTGTGCGCAAAAACCTGGAAAGGCAAACCGAGATTGCGGTTAAAAAGCAGGAAGAAGTTGAGGCCCTGAAACAGCAGCATGTGGAGCAATTGGAAACTATAGCCGGCCTTTCTGCTGAAGATGCGAAGAACCAGCTGATCGACAATCTGCGCGAAGAGGCCCGTACCAAGGCCATGATGCAGATCAAGGATATTGTTGATGAGGCCAAGCTTACCGCTTCTAAAGAGGCCAAAAAGATTGTTATTCAAACCATTCAGCGTACAGCTACTGAAAGCGCTATCGAGAATACGGTATCCATTTTTAATATCGAAAATGATGAGATCAAGGGCCGTATTATTGGTCGAGAAGGCAGGAATATCCGCGCGCTCGAAGCTGCTACAGGTATCGAAATTATTGTAGATGATACGCCGGAAGCTATTATCCTATCAGGATTTGATCCTGTTAGGCGCGAAATTGCCCGTTTGGCTATGCACCGTTTGGTAACGGATGGTCGTATCCACCCGGCGCGTATCGAGGAAGTGGTGGCCAAAACCAAAAAGCAGATAGACGAAGAAATTGTTGAAATAGGCGAGCGTACCGTTATTGACCTGGGCATTCATGGCTTGCACCCTGAATTGATCCGTATGGTTGGCCGTATGCGTTACCGCTCATCTTATGGACAAAACCTGTTGCAGCACTCACGCGAGGTAGCAAACTTCTGCGCAACCATGGCAGCTGAACTGGGTCTGAATGTGAAGATGGCTAAACGTGCCGGCTTACTGCACGATATTGGAAAAGTGCCTGACGATAACCCGGAATTGCCACACGCAATTTTAGGTATGCAGCTGGCTGAAAAGTATAAAGAACATCCTGAAGTTTGCAACGCCATTGGCGCTCACCACGATGAAATAGAAATGACATCCATGCTGTCGCCGATCATACAGGCTTGCGACGCTATATCAGGCGCAAGGCCGGGTGCACGCCGCGAAGTGGTGGAAAGTTATATCAAACGCTTAAAAGAGCTGGAGAGCCTTGCTTTATCGTATCCCGGTGTCGAAAAAACATTTGCGATACAGGCAGGCCGCGAGTTACGCGTGGTAGTTGAAAGCGAAAAGATAACGGATGCACAGTCGGAAGTATTGGCAGCCGATATTTCGAATCGTATCCAGACTGAAATGACTTATCCAGGCCAGATCAAAGTTACCGTGATCAGGGAAACCAGGTCGGTAGCGTTTGCGAAATAAAAGGGCGATAAAATACGATGTCATTTCGATCCGCTGGCTAGCGGAGAGAAATCTTAACCAACTGACGGGTAACCGCCTGGCATGGTTCGCGCACACAGCGTACAAGATTTCTCCTCACTGCGCTCGTTCGAAATGACATTTTAATTATTTCAAGTGGCAAATCGGAAACTACAGAAAGCAAATGCAAAGGTCACGGCTAAAGAGCCGCAACGCCCCATTGACATCTACTTTGCCCAATACTCCGAAAATCATCAAAACCCGACCAATAAGCTTATCCATTGGATATGTGTGCCATTAATCGTATTCAGTTTATTCGGGTTGATATGGGCAATACCATTTCCGCATATAGGTTTCCTGGGTTCTTATAATGGCTTCTTTAACTGGGACTCGTTCCTGATAGCTTTCATCATTTACTATTATTTCAAGCTTTCGCCGATACTTTCCTACGTGATGTTGTTGATATTGATGGCGTTTAGCTACCTCATCATCCAGTTGACAGGCTGGCAAAGTACGGGTGGTCCGGCTTTGTGGGTGGTATGTGGAGTGATTTTTGTGTTATCATGGGTAGGGCAATTTATCGGTCACAACATCGAAGGCAAAAAACCATCCTTTGTAACCGACCTGAAATTTTTACTGATCGGCCCGATTTGGCTGCTTCACTTTGTTTTCAAGAAGTTTTCTATCAGGTACTAACGATCTTAGATGCTATTGAGAATGATGATCCCGATTGCCTCCATCACATTTTTGTATTGAGTTTGGAGGACTTGTCTTGGTCCCTGGTGAGACAAACTCAAAAGCCTTGGTGCAACATTTCCGTTACAATCCATTAGTCAAACAATTTAGTACCAATTTTGCGCGTGTTAAAAACGTTTAACACAAAAATGCACCGACTGAAAACTTTCAGGCTATTTTTTTCTTTAGCTGCTATATTATTTGTTGCAAAGCCATTTATTGGTTTTGCCGCATTTAATTTTTCATCTCACCCGCGCATTTCGTATACGATATTGGTAAAAAGTTTCACCAAACGTAAACCAGAGACCTTACAGGAGGGCTTTGCGGAAGCAGAAGCTATTTACCAATCATTATCAAATCCATTATTAGTATTATTATCAGGAATTCTTTTCCTGTTAGTTGTGTTGTTCCCTTTTTTGTTTGATAAAGGTGTACGATTGACCAACCGTTTTTTATTGGCCATTTGCGCCAGCATATTGCCACCCGGGCCTGCTTACCTGCTCGGCGGTAAACTCATTATCTGATATTTTCTTTAGCTATTCCTGGCTATTGCCTGTGGCTTAACCGCAGTGCCTCTCTTTATTTTTTCAGATCATTATTTCATATCCATGTTAAAAATTAATAAAAGCTTTTGCCTGGCGTTGTTATTGTCGGTTTCGGCGACAGCCCTAAAAGCACAGCAACAAGTTGCGCCCGTCAGCTTAAAACAGTTGCTGGTCAGGGTCGATCAAAATGCCCCGTCTTTAATAACAGATTCCTCTGCCATACGCATCCGGCAAGCGCAGGCAACCGAAGTGCGCAACAACTGGCTGCCCAATTTAAAATTGAACTACCAGGCCGACATCGGCACCAGTAATAATGTCACCGGGCCATATTTCGGCTTTGGCATCATTCCGTCCAGTTCGGGTGGTATCCGTTCCACCAATGTTACCAATGCGCTTTCCACAAACCTGGGCATTGCAGCATTCGACTGGGAGCTTTACAATTTTGGTTCTTATGGTGCGCAAAATAAAGTGGCTCAATCCAACATCCAGGTGGAGCAAAGCAATTTCGCGCAGTCAAAATACCAGTTGGAGGCTTACACTATTGGTAGCTATTTGCAGCTATTAAGCTTGCAGGATTATCTCGCCATACAGGCAAGGAACATTCAGCGTAACCAGGAGATTTTGCGCTCCATCAGTTCGCTTACCAAAAGCGGCGTGCGCCCGGGCGTAGATACCAGCATTGCTAATGCCGAATTATCAAAAGCAAGGCTGACGTATATTGAACTGAATAACCGATTCCAGAAAATACAATTGCAGCTCTCATCCATCAGCGGACTGCCTTATCAAAGCATCGTGGCTGATACCATGCTGGAAGCCAGATTGAATAATTTGCCTATGCAGCAATTTGCTATCGATACTACAAATCACCCGCTGATCAATTATTATCAATCGGTTTATCAAAACAGCAAGCAGCGGGAAGAACTGGTAAAGAAGCAATATAACCCCAAAATATCTTTAGAAGCCGCCGCATGGGGGCGGGGTTCAAGCATTGACCCCAATGGTAATTATAATAGCCTCTCGGCGGGCCTTGGGTTTGACCGGAGTAACTATTTGGTAGGCTTAGGCATCTCCTACAATCTATTCGACCTGCGCCGCGAAAAGCTAAAACTGAGTACCCAAAAAACGGAGACGGATTATGCCCGTAATAAAGTTGAGGAAGAAAAAGCATTGCTGGCATCGGGGGCGAACCAGGCTAATGCCGAAATGCAGACCGCAAGGCTTCGCTTACGCGAAATACCAAACCAGCTGAAAGCCGCTACCGAAGGTTACCGGCAAAAGCTATCCTTATACAAAAGCGGCTTAACGGATATTATTGAACTGGATGCTGCCCTAAACCTGCTTTACCGTGCCGAAACGGATTATGCCCAGGCCAAATATGATTACAATAACGCACTTTTTGGGCAGGCTGTAAGCCAGAACCAGGTAAATACAATTTTAAACATCTTAAAATAAACGAAACTATGTCAATGGTCACATCAGCGCTGAAAAGACCCATTACCGCCGTCGTTATCACGGCGAGCCTTTTGCTTTTTGCAGTGCTAAGTGCTATCAATATACCGATAGATATTTTCCCAAAACTCAACCTGCCGACGATCTACGTGATCGAATCCTATGGCGGCATGTCGCCGCAGCAAATGGAGGGTTTCTTTTCAACCCGCATGCAGGATCAATTTCTTTACATCAATGGCGTAAAAACCATCACCAGCAAAAATATACAGGGATTAACCCTGATCAAGCTGAGCTTTTATGAAAGCACGAACATGGCCGAGGCTTCAGCCGAAGTTGCCCTGCAGGTTAACCGCGCCATGAAATTTTTCCCGCCGGGCGCATTGCCCCCGCAGGTAATACGCTTTGATGCGTCGTCCCTGCCGGTTGGCGAACTGGTTTTTTCCGCTAAAGGGCGCAGCCTGAAAGAAATTTATGACCTGGCGGCGCATATTATACGGCCGTTGTTTGCAACAGTGCCGGGTTTATCTGCCCCTCCGCCCTTCGGTTCCAACTCCAGGTCGATCATTGTAAGCCTTGATCCGGACAAACTTCGCAGCTATGGTTTGACAGCCGACCAGGTGGTTGAAGCGCTGGCTAAGTTCAACGCCATGTCGCCATCGGGTAACCTGCGGCTGAACAATACCATGTTTACTACCACTATAAATACGCTGGTACAAAACTCAGCGGAATTTGGCGATGTCCCGGTAGAAACCAAAAATGGAGTAACCGTTTTTGTAAAAGATATCGCCAAAGTGGAAGATGCTGCGGACGTTACTGTGGATTACGCACTTATCAATGGCAAGCGATCGGTATACATCCCTATCGTAAAAACAGCGGATGCTTCCACCTGGTCGGTAGTCCAGGACCTGAAAAAGAAACTGCCGGAAATGCGGAGTTTGCTGCCTGCCGACGTCAAGGTATCATACGAGTTTGACCAATCTGTATTTGTAGCGAATGCGGTAAAAAGTTTAATGACCGAGGGAGGCCTCGGCGCATTGCTTACCGGCTTAATGGTGCTGCTTTTCCTGCGCGACCTGCGCAGCAGTTTGATCGTAATTATTACGATACCGGTCTCGATACTGATCGGCGTACTATTGCTTAGTTTATGCGGCCAAACCATCAATATCATGACCCTGAGCGGGCTTGCGCTCGCCATTGGCATACTTGTAGACCAGGCGACGGTAACGATTGAAAATATCCACCAGCACCTGGAAATGGGCAAACCCAAGCGCCTGGCGATATATGACGCCTGCGAAGAGATAGCTTTTCCGCTGTTGCTTATCCTATTATGTATTCTCGCGGTATTTGCTCCGTCCTTCCTTATGAATGGTGTGCCAAAAGCCATGTTCCTGCCGCTTTCACTGGCCATCGGCTTAACCATGATCGTTTCCTATGTATTAGCACAAACCGTAGTGCCTATACTAAGCAACTGGATGATCAAGCCCGAACGTTACCAGCATTATCATCACGAACAAATACATGCCCATGCCGGACAGGCATTGGACAGGATGGAAGAGATACAGGTAAACAAGCACCTAAAAGAAGAACGAAAGCACCCTGAAAAAAATGACGCTTTTGAAAAGTTGAAAATGCGTTTTATTGCCGTGTTAAATCGCCTGATGCCACGCAAAAAGATCATCATAGTGGTTTACCTGGTGAGCATGATCGTACTCGCCGGGCTTGCCTTTGTTTTTATCGGTAAAGATATGATGCCTAAAATAAATAACGGCCAGTTCCAGGTGCGTATTAAAGAGCCCGACGGTACGCGGCTTGAGAGAACTGAGGAAGCTTTAAAACAGGTATTGCAAATAGTTGATAAAACGGTCGATCATCATGTATCCATCACATCAGCATACGTTGGCCTGGTGCCAAGCAGTTACGGTACCAGCAACCTGTACGTTTTTAATGCCGGTACAAATGAAGCAGTGCTGCAGGTTGAGCTTGATGAAAGTTATAAGATAAACACGGATGAACTTAAGGATGCATTACGCAAAAATATCGCTGCCGCTTTACCGGACCTCAGGATCACATTTGAACCGATAGATCTGACTGAAAAGATCATGAGCCAGGGTGCTTCTAATCCTATCGAGGTTCGGGTGGCTGGGAAAGACATGGCACAGATAGAAGGCTTTGCCAATAAGCTTGTTGATAAGTTAAAACAGGTGAGTTACCTGCGGGATGTGCAGATACAACAACCCCTGAAAGTTCCGGTTATAGCCATTACGCTCGACCGGCTTAAAGTGGCGCAGTTCGGGCTTAACGTTACAGACATTGGCCGTTCCGTTACCGCAAGCACCTCATCCAGTCGTTTCACCGAAAAAAATCAATGGCTGGATGCCAATACTGCTTACACTTACCAGGTACAGGTACAGATACCCGAATATGTAATGAATACGATGGATGAGCTGAAGGAGATCCCATTACTGAAAGGAAAAAGCAGTCCCACACTTGCTGACGTAGCTGATTTTAAAGTTGTTTACGAACCCGGCGAATACGACCGCACGGGCCCCAGGCGGTTCATAACGGTGGGTGCCAATATCTATAAGAAGGACCTGGGCACCGCAACAACCGCAGTACAAAATGCTTTAAAGTCGCTCGGCGCGCCACCCCGTGGCCTGGTTACGGACGTAAAAGGTATGTCGAGCCTGCTTACGGACACACTCACGAGCCTTCAGAACGGTTTAATGTTCGCTATCCTGGTCATATTCCTGTTGCTCGCGGCAAATTATCAATCATTTAAGCTATCATTAACTGTACTTGTCACCATTCCAGCGGTAATATTAGGTTCGCTTACGGCCCTGTTGATAACGGGTTCCACGCTCAATTTACAATCGTATATGGGCATGATCATGAGTACCGGTGTTTCTGTGGCCAACGCTATATTAGTCGTAACGACCGGCGAGGCACTGAGACTCGAATTCAAAGATCCGACCCGCGCCGCCATAACCAGCGCATCCGTCAGGTTGCGGCCTATTTTAATGACCAGCTGTGCCATGATCGCGGGCATGATCCCAATGGCTACAGGCATGGGCGAGGCCGGCGAGCAAAGTGCTCCCCTGGGCAGGGCGGTTATCGGCGGATTGTTTGCTTCTACCTTTGCGGCACTTTTCATCTTGCCTTTGGTATTTGCCTGGATACAGGAAAAAACGACCTACATTTCTCCGGACTTGATGCCCGAAAATTTAACAGAAATAAAACCATCTAACGCATAACATCAAAATGAAATACAAGATCATATTTATAGCCGCAGTAACCTTGTTATTTGCTGCATGTTCGGGCAATAACAAACCGGTTGACCTGGCGGACTCAAAAAAATCAACAGAGGCTCAATATCAAATTGGCGCCGTCTCGGAAAAAGCGCTTTCCAGTTATGCCCGGCTCCCGGGGCAGCTCCAGCCATTTTACGATGTCAATATATTCCCGAAAGTGAATGGCTTTGTAAAAACCTTATATGTTGATCGTGGCTCCATTGTCAAAAAGGGACAACTGCTTGTAGTCCTCGAAGCCCCCGAAATGGAGTCGCAATTGCAGGCAGCTAATTCGCGTTACCTGGAAGCACAGGAAAATGCGGAAGCCAGCAAGGAGAAATATGAACGCCTGAAACAGGCCGCCGCTGAACCGGGTTCGGTATCGCCCTTAGATATTGATAATGCCCTGTCTAAAATGAAAGCCGATGAAGCTATGGCTGCTTCCCAGAAATCTAGTGTTGATGCAGTGCGTACAATGGAAGATTATCTGAAAATTTATGCCCCATTTGATGGGATGATCGTACAGCGCAATATATCGCCGGGTACCCTGGTATCGCCGGGTAAAACATCAGATCAGCCTATGCTTATCCTTCAGGATATCAGCAAACTCCGGCTTGTGGTTTACATACCCGAAGATTATGTAGATAAAGTCGACTTGGCCCAGCCGGTCACCTTTACTTATAACGCATTGCCAGGACAGCCGAAAACCGCAAAAATCAGTCGCTCGGCAAATGCATTAAGCACCCTGCACCAGGAAGCTGTTGAGATTGATGTGGTAAATAAAGGAAATCAATTGAAGCCCGGTATGTATTCCGAAGTTAAAATACCGATGCTCTCAGGAGCCAAATCATTGCTTGTTCCGAACACCGCTATCGTTCGGTCGACTGAAAGAGAGTATGTCGTAAAAGTTAATAATGGCAAGGCGAATCTGGTTGATGTGAAGGAAGGATTGGTCAGCCACGACTCAACGGAGGTTTTCGGTAACCTTAAAGCGGGCGATCAAATTATTACAACTGCCAACGATGAAATAAAGGAAGGAACTGCTGTTAAGTAATTGGGAGACGGATTATTACATGTTTAAATTAGAATATCGAGTTTTTTTTTGGATTTGACACCTTGTGCAATGTTAAGTAATTGTTATTTATAGCAATTGTAGTAACCAAATTAAATAATTGATTATCAAATGATTAAGTAAAATTTAACTAATAATTAACGGATTTAACCTGTTGGGTTTTTGTTTCGTTGGTTGAAATTAATGTTCTCATAATATTACCAAATGTTAATCATCTCTTAACATTGAGGTAATGCTGGGTGCGCAATTTTGACCCGAAATTTAATTTAACCTCACCCAACATGAAAAAAATGTTTACAAAACTTGCCGGAGCGGCGCTGATGATCTCTCTTATATCATTAAGCTTTAACGGTAACGCGCAAACAACTTTGGCCTCTGCAGTAACTACTGATAAAGGTGCATCAAAAGCTGAACCAGCTAAAACTACTACTGAAAAAGCGGCTGCAAAAGCTGCCGAAGATACAACCTGGAAGCCTCAAAGAAGGTTGTGGGGTTATACTTTCGGTGATTTTTATTACGACGGCCATGCCGATGCAACTAACCGTGGCGGCGAAACCATGTACAATGGCGTACCAACCGGCAGAAATGCATTCCAGTTCCGCCGTTTGTACTTAGGTTACGATTATGAGATAACCAAAAAGTTTAAGGCACAAGTTTTATTGGCATCTGAGCCAAACGCAAACACCAGTGTTAACGGCGCTACCGCAATCCAAAACGGCGACAACCTCGCTGACAATAAAATGGCCTTCTGGATCAAAAACTTTAACCTTAGAACAAGGGATGTATGGCGTGGAACTGACTTCGTAATCGGTGAAATGAGCACTCCTGGTTTCGCCTTGAATGAGCCGGGCACAAATGGCCCGACCAGCCTTTCAGAAGCAACCTGGAGCTACCGCTCTATCGAGAAGACCGTAACCGACTTCCACAAGAATAACTCTTATGACGTAGGTGCGGCATTACAGGGAACGTTTGACCCCTCAACCAAAAATTTTGGCTATGTATTGATGGTGGGTAACAATAGCCAGGCTAGCTTGTTAGGCGCTTCAAACCCCAATACAGGTTTCTTTAAAATGTTCTATGGCGACCTTTGGGCAAAATTCTTCAATCAGAAGTTATATATCGACATATACGCTGACTATTTAAAAACCGCTAACAACTCGACTGTGAGCAACACTATCCTGTCCCCCGCGACCCTGGCTGTGGGCCCTCAGGAACACAATATGTTCAAGGTATTTGTTTCTTATGCTACCAGGCCTGTCACTTTTGGCTTTGAAGCCTACACACAGAAAATAGCTAATGCCGTGGTAAACACCGGCCCGGTACCTGCTACGAACGCTGCACCAACTACAGTAGCTGCTGTAGAAGATGCTACCGTGACCGGTATTTCGGTTTGGGTGCGTGGCCCGATCGCGAAGAACCTGAATTACTTTGGCCGTTTCGATTCCTATAATCCTGATACAAAATATAATGCAGCCAATCAGTACCAAATAGTAAATACCAACTACGGTTCGTACAGCCCAATTGCCAAAGAACAGTTTTGGACCGCTGGTTTGGACTACAATCCAACCAGGAACGTTCACTTTGAGCCAAACATCTGGTTAGTGGACTATAAGGATAATAGAGCTTCAACAACTGCAGGCACTGTTGCCGCTGACCACACGCTTGTTTACAGGTTTACCTTCTACTACACCTTCGGCAAATAAAAAACAAACAAATAAATAAAACAGATCATGAAAGTAATGAAAAGTTTAAAGTTAGCGGTTGTTGCATTAGCAGCATCGTGCATCACAATGGCTGCCTCAGCACAGGATAATACCCTGTTAGGCGCCGGAAGTACCTTTGTTTATCCCCTGTTCTCAAAGATATTCTCACAATACAGTGCCTCAAAAGTTAATTACCAGTCAATTGGTTCTGGTGGCGGCATATTGCAGTTAACTAACAAAACAGTAGATTTTGGTGACTCGGATGCTCCTTTAAACGCTGATCAAACAGCTAAAATGAGTGCCCCGGTACTGCATATCCCAATGACATCGGGTGCAGTAGTGGTAACTTACAACATCCCGGGCTTAAAAGCGCCTTTAAACTTAACCGGTAAAGATCTCGCTGACATTTTCCTGGGTAAAATTACCAACTGGAACAGTGCTGAGATCAAAGCAACAAACAAAGGTGTGGCTATACCTGATCAGCCTATCTTGGTTATCCACAGGTCTGACGGCAGTGGTACTTCTTTCATCTTTACCGATTATTTGACCAAAGTAAATGCTGACTGGGCTAAAAGAGTAGGTAAAGCAAGCGCGGTTAACTGGCCCGCAGGCTTAGGTGCTAAAGGCAGCGAAGGTGTTGCCGGGTTGGTAAAACAAACACCAGGCGGTATAACTTATGTTGAGCTGGCTTATGCTAAGCAAAATAAAATGCCTTTTGCAAACATCCAGAACAAAAGTGGCAAATTTATCGCTCCTACTTTGGAAGCTACTACCCTTGCAAGCAACGTAACTATACCTGAGGATTCGAAAGTGTCGATCACCAATACCGACAACCCTAAAGGTTACCCTATTGCCAGCTTCACCTGGGCTTTGATCTACAAAGAGCAAAACTACAACGGCCGTTCAAAAGCACGCGCTCTCGAACTGTTGAAATTGCTTAAGTATAATGTTCACGAGGGTCAGTCTGCGTGTGCTCCGCTTAATTATGCTAAACTTTCACCAGCTGCAGTAAAGGTTGCTGATAAAATATTAAAATCAGCAACCTTCGGCGGTAAACCGATTTTATAATAAAAGCGCAAAGCTGAAAGCAAAAAGCAGAAAGACAAGGCCAAAGCAACATTAAATGCTTTAAGCCTTAAGCTTTCTGCTTTTGGCTTTCCGCTTAATCTATGTAATACCAAACCCAGGAATTTGTGGAAAATAAAAGATTAAACCTTTCCAACAGCCAGCTCAAATGGGAGATCTCATTTAAGCGGATATTGATAGCCATGAGCCTTGTACTTGTGCTTATCATATTAGGTGTGCTTGCCACGCTGATAGTGGAATCGATGCCATCAATAAAAGCATTAGGCATAGGCTTTTTATGGGGAAAAGTATGGGATCCGGTAAGCAACATATACGGAGCTTATCCATTTTTAATTGGCACATTGCTCACCTCGTTCATCGCGCTTTTTATTTCGATTCCGTTCTCTTACGCTATAGCAATTTACCTCGGCGAGTATAATCCAAAAGGATGGTTATCAAATCTTTTAAAGAATGCTATTGAACTGATAGCTGCGGTACCCTCTATCATTTATGGTTTTTGGGGTTTGTTTGTTTTAGTACCATTGATACGGAGCCTTGAAACTAAGATACATGTTGCCCCTTACGGAATAGGTGTTTTGACTTCATCGCTTATTCTGGCTGTGATGATCATCCCCTATGCGTCATCATTAGGTATTACGCTGATCCGCATGACTCCTTCACCATTAAAAGAAGCGGCTTACGCATTAGGCGCAACGCGTTTTGAAGTAATGCGGAGCGTAATTATGCCTTACACACGTTCGGGTTTGTTTGCCGGCGTACTGCTGTCATTAGGCAGGGCCCTGGGTGAGACTATGGCTGTTACCATGCTCATTGGTAATACCAGCGCCATAGCCGACAGTATTAAAAATGCCATTTTTGGCCCGGGTAATACCATGGCCAGCGTTATAGCGAATGAATTTACCGAGGCCGATCACACCCAATATCTGTCGGCGCTGATCGAACTTGGGTTGGTGCTGTTTTTTGTAACAGTCGTTATCAATCTTATCGGTAAAAGGATAATCACACGGTTCAGTAATAATTGAGGGGTATGGAAATCACAAATCAAGGTAACCCACAGCTTAGCCAGCTATTAAGCGGGCAGGCATTTATTATTTCCGGGAAAGAGAAGAGCCTTTTGCTGGCTTTTATTCTTACACTTATTGCCGGACCGATCGGGCTTTTTTATGCTTCCGTAGTTGGCGGAATTATAATGACTTTAATTGGGGCATTAGTTTTTGTAGTAGCCCGCGTAACCGACTCTCCCGCTTTATTAGGATATGGTTTTGGCTTCCTTTGGGGCTTTTCTATAATATGGTCATACAATGCTTCAAAAAAGACAATTAAGGATCCTGGGAGACGATTAATATTTAGAAACATTGAAAGTTATTTATACAAAACGCTCATCCTGTTTTTAGCCTTTGTAGTAACTGTGCCATTGATAATAATATTGGTTTATATCATCAAACAAGGGGTAACACAAGTTAACTGGCATTTTTTAACTCATGTGCCGGCACCCGTTGGCGAAGCCGGCGGCGGTATTATCAACGCCCTGGTCGGTAGTTTTTTAATGGTTATGGTAGCGGCAGTTATTGCCATACCTGTTGGTATGCTGGCCGGTATATATCTTAGCGAAAACCCTAAAACACGGCTGGCTTATTACAGCGGCCTATGTGTTGATATTTTACAAGGCGTACCGTCAATAGTGGTAGGCATCGTAGTCTATTTCTGGATAGTAAAACCCTTAGGCACATTTTCGGCATTGTCTGGTAGTGTGGCACTTTCTATTATGATGCTGCCTATTGTTATCAGGTCGACCGAGCAAACGCTTAAAATGTTACCCGATTCATTAAAAGAAGCGGCACTTTCATTAGGCGTACCGTATCACCGGGTAATTATAAAGGTTATTATCCCTTGCGGATTCGCAGGTATTTTGTCCGGCATTATGTTATCCATCGCCCGTATCATCGGCGAAACCGCGCCGCTATTATTTACCGCATTCGGTAGCCCCTTCCTGTCCGCTTCCATGACGAAGCCGATGGAAAGTTTGCCGCACCTGATATTTACCTATGCCACCAGTCCTTATGACGACTGGCACAACCTGGCCTGGGGCGCATCATTTATATTATTAATGTTTGTTTTAGTATTAAACATAGTCACAAAAGTGATCACAAGAAAATGGAAAGTACAATTGTAAGCGCTGAAAATTTTAATGCATATTTCGGCGATAATCACGTTGTGAAAGATGTGAATATAAAGATCAAACGGAACGAGGTTGTTGCGGTAATGGGTCCATCGGGTTGCGGAAAAACTACTTTTCTGCGTGGTATCAACCGCATGCACGAACTGATAGCGGGCGCAACAACCAAGGGTGTGCTTAAACTGGATGGTGAAGACGTTTATAAAATGAACGCTATTTATGTTCGGTATAAGATCGGTATGGTTTTTCAACGGCCTAACCCGTTCCCGAACATGAGCATTTACGAAAACGTGATAGCCGGTTATTTACTGAATGGTATTAAAGTTCCCAAAGCCGATAAGGATGTTATCGTCGAAAAATCACTAACGAGTGCTGCCTTGTGGAAAGAAGTAAAAGACTCCCTACACAAAAAAGGTACTTTTCTTTCAGGCGGACAGCAGCAGCGTTTGTGCATCGCACGCGCCATTGCTATGCAGCCGGAAGTAATTTTGTTTGACGAGCCAACCTCTGCGCTCGACCCTATATCTACCTCAAGTGTTGAACAATTATTTCACGAACTGAAAGCTAACTATACGCTCATTATCGTAACGCACAATATGCAACAAGCCGCGCGCGTAAGCGACCGGACGGCTTTCTTTTACCTGGGCGAACTGGTTGAATTTGACGATACCAAGGTGATGTTTACCAATCCTAAAGACCAGCGTACACAGAATTATATCACGGGAAGGTTCAGTTAATATATAATATTTAGAATTTAGAGCTTACTATTTAGAATTTCAAAAGATATGACACAAATAGAAACCGAGATAACCGCACTCAAAAAAGAACTGGTGAGTATGTGGATGCTTGTTCAATCGCAATTGAATAAGGCAAAAGATGCCATGACCAATTTTGATAAGGACCTGGCGCGCGAGGTTTTGGTAAAGGAAAAAAGGGTAAACTCCTTTGAACTTAAAATTGACCGCGACTGCGAAAACATCTTCGCGCTTTATTGCCCGGTTGCTATCGACTTAAGGTTCCTTTTGGCTGCATTGAAGATAAATACCAACCTGGAGCGCATCGGTGATATTGCCGCCGGTGTAGCCAAATATGTTATTGAATCACCGGTGAACTTTGATGCTAAGGCGCTTGAAAGCACTTCCATCCTGCGGATGTACGAGGAAGCGATTAACATTGTAACCGATACCCGTGTAGCCTTCGAAAATGAAGATACTGCCCTTGCACGCAGTATTTTTAAAAGAGATGAAGCCCTGGACGCAATAAACCACAGTGCTACCACTACCATCGGCGATCTGATCAAAGCAGATATCAAGGGGTTGAACGAAGCATTATTTATGCTGTCTATCATCCGCAAGCTGGAGCGTATCGGCGATCAGTCGAAAAATATTGCCGAGGAGATCATCTTTTACGTGGAGGCTAAGATACTGAAACACTCCGGCGCACAACGCGACAAGAAATAAATAGAGTATAGTTTAATTAGATTGATTGATTGAGAAGGCGGCCTGGTTTCGGTCGTCTTTTTTTATTACGGAAAATGGATCACCTCTTCCCGGGTTTATTTTAACTCATAAAATCAGGTCACGGAAGAAAAAAGGCGGCTATTCACCAGACGTTCCGATGGAACGCGCTTCAATGTTGACTTTTCTTCTACCAACCAGTCGTCCCGATGGGACGAACAAACAAAAAGTGTCCTGGAAGGACACCTCGTTGGTAGAGAGATACAAAATATCAATTTTACGTTCCATCGGAACGTCTGGTGATACCGCTATTGCTTCACCTGCAGTTTTAGGCAATTGAATTTTATGGGGTAACTTGAATTCTTGGGGAAAGCTGGGTCAACTCACAAATTCTTCCCCAGCTTCTCCAAAATATCCTGCGGCACTTTTTGCAGATCGAGGACAAGGAAACCATCCAGGCAATCGGCAAATTTCGGGTCGATATTAAAACAAATGATCTTTGCGTTCAGCGCGATATATTGGCGCAACAGCACAGGTACTTTCATAGTGCGTGTTTCCACTTCTGATATCAGGTTATCCAGGCCCTTAAAACTGTCCTCGCCCGACATCAGCAGATCGGTATCGATACTTGAAAAATCAACTTTGAACTTTTTACGCGGTCTCACGTACTGTGCCATTTCATGGTCAAAGTGGTTGCGGTTGATGTAATCAACGATCAGCGACTTGGAGAAATTAGAGAATGTATTACTGATACTTACCGGGCCTATCAGGTAACGGTAACGAGGATTGTCGATCAAATATTTTAAAATGCCTTTCCACAACAGGAACAGGGGCAACGGTTTTTGCTGGTACTCCTTACGAATGAAAGAACGGCCCAACTCAAGGCTCTTTTTAAGGGTAGGGGTAAATTGTTCTTTTATTTTAAAAAGCTCGGTTATATAAAACCCATTTTTACCCAGGCTATAAAATATCTCATCCCCTAAACCGATGCGATAAGCCCCAACGATCAATTTGGCATCGGTATCCCAGATGAAAAGATGGTGATAGTAAATGTCGTATTCGTCCAGGTCGGTGCTTTTGTTGGTGCCTTCGCCCACTTCCCTAAAGGTAAGCTCACGTAAACGGCCAATTTCCCTTATTATATTAGGTATAGATGCAGTAGGGGCAATATATACCTCGTAGTTTTTCTCCGTCCAAACTTTGTATTCTTCACGCAAAGGTTCAACTTCCTTTTCAAGAATACTGACAGGTGTTTCGGGCGCTATTGCTGCCGGAAGTTTCTTTATCTTGAACAGGTTACGCGGATTGAATATCTTCTTTTCGTCATCAAGACCTGCGCCTAAAGCATACGTTTTTGCCCTTAAAAAATTGAGCAGTTTGGTAGCATTATAATAGTCGGGTATATCCTCAACCTGTATCGGTTTGCCGATTCTCAGCTTAATGGTGTGCCCCTGTTTGTTGAACAATTCTGATGGCAGTTTGGCCGTACGCAAGGCAGGGTGTATCATGCTCAATAGATTAAACAGCACCCCATTATTGCCATGAAAGTAAATAGGTACCACCGGTACTTTCGATTTGGCTATCAGCTTGCCTACAACCGGGTGCCACATGCGGTCGGTAACTTCCTGCTTATCTAATTTGAAGGTTGATACCTCGCCGGCGGGGAATATGCCTATCGGTGTACCGCCTGCCAGCAGCTCCATTGTAGTTTTCAGACCGCTAATGCTGGAAGAATGCTCAATGTTCTCAAATGGGTTTACGGCTACAAAATAGTCGCTCAGGTTAGGTATTTTTTTGAGCAGGAAATTGGCCATTATCTTGGAATCGGGCCGTGCCATGCACAATATCTTAAGCAGCACCATACCTTCTATGCCACCATAAGGATGATTGGCTATGGCAATAAAGCTGCCTTCTTTTGGGATATTTCTTAACTCGCGTTCGTCAAATTCAATATCAACACCACAACCTTTAAGTATGGCATCTACAAATTCGGGGCCTTGTTTGGGCTGGGCCTGGGCAAACAATTCGTTTACCTGGTTTATCTTCATCACCTCCATTAGCAGCGCGGCGAGGCCGGGCATTTTCAGCTTATCCAGTTTGGTTGCCTTCGCAAATTCCTCAGTGGTTATGATCTTCATTTATGCTGTTTAGATAGATAGCGGATTTTGTAATAAATATCCTGAATTTTATTTTAATTTACGGTTGATTAAGCCATCAGAATGATATCACGCATCAAAAATTACTTGTCAGTGTCCAAAAAAGAGTGGAATGGCATGGTAGTACTGGTGATTTTGATCGCATTGATATTCGCGGCCCCTTACGTTTATCAACTCTTCCGCAAAGATACGACAATAAATCCCCAAGACCTTGACAAGGCCCTTGCCGCACTGGGGCAGGTAAAGAAACCGCAGCCAGGCACAACAGTCTATAAAAAAGCAGCGCCGGGCGTTATTGTCGAATTGAATACTGCCGACAGTTCAAAGCTAACTCAACTGAATGGAATAGGCGCTTCATTCGCCAAACGAATTATTAGTTACCGCAATAGGTTAGGTGGATTTATAAGAAAAGAACAGCTAAAAGAAGTCTTTGGGCTTGATTCTGAAAAATACGCCGGCTTGCAGGCGCAGGTAAGTGTAGATGCTTCGCAAATTAAAAAGATAAACGTCAATACCGTTACTTTTGACGGCCTGAGCCATTTTCCATACCTTACTTACAAGCAGATGAACGCCATTATCCGCTTCCGCGAGCAGCATGGCGAATATGAGTTATTAACCGATCTGAAGAACATCGCTATAATGGATGATGTCACATTACAAAAAATCAAACCCTACATCACTTTCAAATGATAGAGCAGCAAATAAAAGATGCCATACGCGATATACCCGATTTCCCGAAGCCGGGCATCGTTTTTAAGGATATAACACCCATATTAAAAAACCCCGTTTTATGCGATAAGGTGGTAGACGCCTTTGCCGAAAAATTGCAAGGCACGCGCATCGATGTAATTGCTGGCGTCGAAAGTCGTGGTTTTTTATTCGGGCTGTCATTAGCGTGTAAATTGGGTCTGCCTTTTATACCGGTCCGAAAAGCAGGCAAGCTGCCTTACACTATCCGTCAAAAGGCGTATAAATTGGAGTACGGCACCGCGATTATTGAAATGCATACAGATGCTTTTGAACCCGGGCAACATATCCTGATACATGACGATTTATTGGCAACCGGCGGAACCGTAACAGCCGCCAGTGAACTGATCATTGAAATGGGCGGCATTATAGCCGGGTTTGCTTTCGTGGTGGGATTAGGCTTTTTGAACGGTAAAGAACGAATACAATCCATCAGCGATAATATTATTGTGCTGGCAGATTACTGAACCAGATAAACTGCGACCTCTCATTATATGCAAATAAAAACTATATTTAAGTATATTAAAATCAAATACTTATATATAGTTTTATATCAGATTTAAATACCCCTTTTTTCATGACATTTTAGAATTTCCGTAAATTTTTGACCAGAAAATTTCACATAAATATCTTTCACACTCAAAATTAACCGTTATGAAAAGAAACGATCAACTCCAGGAAAACAAGCGCCGCAGCTTTTTAAAGCAGGTAGCCACCGGCGCGGCAGTATTAGGGGCTGGCATGATCTCAGCACCATTGCATTTGTCCGCAGCAGGCATACCTTCCATTGAATCGGATGCCGACGAATGGTTTAAAAAAGTAAAAGGGAAACATAGAATGATATTTGATGTGCCCGCACCTCATGAAATATTCCCCTTTGCGTGGCCACGGATATTCATGGCTACTAACGGCGCTACCGGCACGCCAGAAAGCGACTGCGGTGTGGTAGTGGTACTTCGCCACGGCGCCATTCCTTACGCTATGGGTAATGATCTGTGGGCGAAATATAAATTCGGCGAGATGTTTAAGATAAACGATCCGGAAACCAAAGCCCCGGCTACGCGGAACCCTTTCTGGCAATCCAAACCCGTTACTATACCCGGCATAGGCAGTGTGCCAATAGCGATAAATGACCTGCAAACAAGTGGGGTGATGTTTTGTGCCTGCGATATGGCCATAACCGTGAACAGCGCAGTAGTAGCGATGGGCCTTAAGCAAGATCCGGCAGAAATAAAAAAGGAATGGCTGGCCGGCTTGTTGCCAGGAGTGCAGCCCGTACCATCAGGCGTTTGGGCCGTGGGAAGGGCCCAGGAGCATGGCTGTTCATATTGTTTTGTTGGATAGGAAATTTATATAGCCGGAAACTTATTGAACTATAACCAGTTTAACGTAATAGTTTCCGGCTTTTCTTTTACAATTGCCTGTTATGTTCCGTAAGATAAATTTCATACTGGTTACTATACTGATAGTAGCAGGCAGTTGCTTTGTAGCCTGTTTGCAGGAGACTAAAACTGCTAAAAAGATTGCCACACTTTCTGTAACGACCAAAGTAAAATGGGTCATTCCTGATACGGCCGAATTAGCAAATACAGAAGATGGAAACCTTATTAAATATGGCCGTTTACTGATCGCGAATACTTCGTATTATTTTGGCCCGAAAGGTGTCGTCGCCCATAAAAGTAACGGAATGAATTGCCAGAATTGCCATTTGAATGCCGGGGCAAAGCTTTTCGGGAATAATTTTTCATTAACTGCAATCGGCTACCCGAGATTTAAAGAAAGAAGTGGTACAGTCGAAAACATGGTAAAAAAGGTGGAAGATTGTTTTGAACGGAGCCTGAACGGTAAAATGATAGACAGCAATAGCCGCGAAATGAAAGCATTTGTTGCCTACCTGGAATGGATAGGCCGGAATGTTAAAAAAGGGACAAAACCGGTAGGTTCGGGTATTGAAGAGCCTTTTTTTTTAAACAGGGCTGCGGATACCGTAAAAGGAAGAATGGTATATGCCGCAAAATGCCAATCCTGCCACGGCAAAAACGGGAAAGGGATATTAAACCAGGCCGGAACAGCCTATGCTTATCCTCCGCTTTGGGGTAAAAATAGCTATAACATAGGCGCCAGTATTTACCGCCTATCAAAATTTGCCGGCTATGTTAAAGACAACATGCCTTTTGGCGCCGACCATAAAAACAGGAAACTTACCGATGAAGAAGCCTGGGATGTTGCCGCATTTGTTAATTCGCAGCCGCACCCCTTTAAAGACACTCATTCCGACTGGCCGAAGCTTACCACCAAGCCTTACGACCACCCGTTTGGGCCTTATGCCGATACCTCGTTTTCAGTAAAGCAGCACAAGTATGGTCCCTTTGGGCCGATCAAGAAATATTATGCTACGTTGGGTAAGAAGAAATGAAATTGTATTTAGGATAACATGATTTACTAAAATGTTTCGACGTACAATACGTGCACTTTTGTGATAGAACTGTTTATTATAAAAGTGTCGCGATGTTTTTGCTGAGAAATACTGTAGTCACAAATCAATGAATATCCCACATTCTGCCCGCTATCGATTACTTTAAAATAACTAAATGTGTCAATCTCTGCCTTATGTGGTTTATAAATAGAGTCAAGATAATGTCTTACCAGGTTCTTTGCTGTAACGACAGGCGGAGGACCCATTGAACAAGCGCTTAGAAATAAGATTAATAAGATAGCGAAAGTCTTCATTGTCTAAGGTTTATCCAAAGTTAAGCATTTCGCGCCGATTGAACAACTTGAGCGTTAAACAAATCCGAAATCGGACATCCGACTTCCGACATCAAAATCATTTCACTACCAGCGATATACTCTGCGTAGTATGCGCGCTAAAATAACCTAAAGTCGTTGGCGTAATATTGGTCGGCGGGTTTGCTGGTGCCACTTGCCCGCCGGGGTTATTGGCCTGCTGCTGCGCCTGGGTGAACCAATAAGTGTACATGGGTTTATCAATATTTTGCATTTCTACTTTTACGGTATCTTTGGCATAAACATCAATATCATTTTCCTGCAGGTCAAGATTGACATACTTGCCGTCAATAAACTCGTCACTAAAGGAAAAAACGCTTTTCACCTGTACGCCGTTTACGTACATTATCATACGGTATTGGTTGGGCACGTTCGGCGGGTCTTTAAAATATACGGTGATCATCCGTTTCCCTTTGCCGGTATCAAAAAAGCTGTCTTTCGAGGTTATCGAATCCATCTTTACCACTTGCGGCATGGTCGATTTGGCTGTATAGGTTTTTCCACCGGTAGTTATTGAAAGATGATAGGTATCTCCGGCTATTCCGTTAACGTTGTCGATGGAATAAGTTCCCGCCGGGCCTTCTGTAAATTGATATTGGTGTCCAAGACTATCGCTTATAGAAACCACAGCCCCCGTTACAGCCGGATAGGTATTTGTACTTGTAAAAGGTACATTCCGGCTGATCTTTACATATTGCGGACCGTAAACATTAGTCAAATTAGCTTCTATTACCAGTTCACCGGTATGGTTGCCGAGATCCAATTGGATCACTTTTCTACAGGAAAGAGCCAGCAGGATTACCGGGATGCAGATAAGATATTTAAGGCCGCTCTTCTTCATGTCTTAAAATTTAAAGTTCCAGGTTACTGAGGGTATCCGTGTGGCAAAAATGCTGGTCTCTACCGCTTCGGTTGTATTGGGTACGGTTTTACTATCCCGGAAAGTAATGATATAAGGATCGCGGTGGGCGTAAACATTATAAATGCCAAACGTCCAGCTCGAATGATATTTTTTATGCGGTTTGCCCTCCAAAGTAGCGCCTATATCCAGCCGGTTTGATGAGGGCATCCGGTAACCGTTACGCTCCGAATATGAAAACGTGGTCAAGCCGCCAATGTTATATTTCCCGGTTGGGTAGGTTACGGCGTTACCCGTTCCATAAACAAAATCGCTTGAGAAGGTCCATCGTTTGTTTAATTGGTAAATGCCTACAATAGAAATATCGTGTGTGCGGTCCTGCGTAGCCGGGAAGTATTTGCCTTTATTGATAGCAGCAAATTTGTCTTCCGTCCGTGCGAGCGTATAGCCTACCCAGCCGTTAAACTTGCCGTATTTTTTCTTTAAAAACAGTTCGATCCCATAAGCCCGGCCCGAGCCATATACCAATTGCGACTCCACGTCCTGGTTAACCAATAGTTGCGCACCGTCCTTATAATCTATCTGGTTTTGCAGCCATTTATAGTATATCTCTGCGGAGAACTCATAAGTGTTATCCTTGAAATTTTTAAACCAGCCGGTTGAAATTTGATCGGCTATTTCGGGCTTGATGTTGTTGCTGCTCATCTCGTACAGGTCGGTAGGTGTGCTGCTGGTGGAGTTGCTGAGCAGGTGGATATTTTGCGTGTTGCGGTTATAGGAGAACTTGATGGATGTGGCATCATCCAGGCTATAGCTTGTCGATAAGCGAGGCTCTAAATTCAGGTAGTTTTTCACCAGTTGCCCTGAACCATAAGTTTTGGAAGTCACAGTATTGCCGGATGCATCATAAGTTTTAAAAATACCGGGACCAAATAAAAACAAGCCGCTTACGCGCAAACCGTAAAGGATGGTCAGGGCATTGCTCGGTTTCCATTCGTCGCTTACATAAGCGGCATTTTCGTACCCGTAACGGTTCTCGGTATGTACATCGTTAAAGCTGGACGTTTTAGAAGTGGTTGAAATATCACCTGGTGCAATGTCATGGTGCAAAATATTCAACCCGAACTTAAGGGTATGGTTATCGCCCATAGAGTAGGACAGGTCCTCCTTCAGGTTCACGTCAGTTATCTGCGAGGTAGCTTTAAACTCATCATTGCTGATGAAACTCTCAATTGCGTAGTTATAATTGCTGAATACGATGGAGGTATTCGAAAATAAGCGCTCATTAAATAAATGGTTAAAACGGATGGTGCCTGTTGAATTACCCCAATTGGTACCGAAGGTATTTTTAAGCCCTAAAACATCCTTGCCAAAATACCCGGAAAGGTAAATGGCATTTTTATCATCGAAATGATAATTGGCTTTAGCATTCAGGTCATAAAAATAAATGGAGCTGCCTTTGACGGTAGAATCGGATGAAGCTTTCAGGAAAAAGTCGATATAAGTCCGGCGCGCGCTTATCATAAACGAGCCTTTATCCTGTACAATAGGCCCCTCCACTTTTATACGCGATGAGATCAATCCAATGCCGCCTTGTACTGTGTAATCCTTATTGTTGCCCTCGTTCATCTTGATATCCAGTACGGATGATAGCCTGCCGCCAAATTCCGCCGGCATGCCGCCTTTATAAAGAGTAACATCCTTTATTGCATCGGAATTAAAGGTGGAAAAGAAACCGAAAAAGTGCGAGGCATTGTAAACAGTTGCTTCATCCAGTAATATCAGGTTTTGGTCGGAGCCGCCACCGCGCACATAAAAACCCGTATTGCCTTCACCGGAAGACTTAACACCCGGTAGCAGGGACAGGGTTTTCAAAATATCCTTCTCGCCCAACAGCACCGGCACTTGGTTTATTTGTGCCATATTCAATTTTTCAACCCCCATTTGCGGCGAGGCAATATTATCGTTATTTGGCCTGTTGGCACTGATCACTACTTCTTTCAACGCTCCGCTCACAGGTAGCGCAATGTTTATGGTTTGATTTTGATGGAGGGAAACCTTTTGTTCAATAGGCTGGTAGCCGGTGTAGGTAAAAAGAAGGGTATAGTCACCCTCGGCTGTGAATATGGAGTAAAAGCCATAGCTATTGGAAACCGTTCCGCTTTGCGGAAGCTCTTTGATGCGAACGGTGGCGCCTATCAACTGTTCGCCGGTTGCTTCATCCTTAATGTTACCGCTTATGGTAAATTTTTTCTGGCTAAAAGAAGAAAGGGATATGAGCAAAAAAGAAAAAAGAAGTAACGTTTTAGCCATTCAGCAATATTTGGCGCTAAGGTAAATCTTAATAGCGAAACTCGGCGGCGGTTTTGTATCAAACTGTAATTATTTACAACCTATTTATCTATATTTATGTAATAGGAATTACTATGCATGCATAGTAATTATTTTTTGATTATCTTGCACATCAATTATCGATTTACTATATGACGCTTACATCCGAGACCTTTACCGGGTACGATTTTTCTGCTTCCGAAAACCAGCAAATGGTGGCCCAAATGGCCAAAGATTTTGCCGAGAAACACATCAAGCCACATGTGATGGAGTGGGACGAAGCCCAGCATTTCCCGCGCGAATTGTTTAGCAAATTGGGCGAACTAGGTATGATGAGCGTGGTTGTACCCGAACAATACGGTGGCTCGGGCTTTGGCTATTTTGAATACGTGGCTGTAATACAGGAGATCGCAAAAGTTTGCGGCTCTATAGGGTTGTCGTTAGCAGCGCATAACTCGTTATGTACCGGGCATATTCTTGCTTTTGGCAATGAAGAGCAAAAAATGAAATGGCTCCCTAAGTTAGCAACTGCCGAATGGCTGGGCGCCTGGGGTTTGACTGAGGCCAATACCGGCTCTGATGCGATGCGCATGGGTACCACCGCTGTATTAGACGGCGACCATTATATTGTTAATGGTGCGAAAAACTGGATAACCCACGGTAAATCGGGTGATGTGGCTGTAGTGGTGGTACGCACCGGCGAAAAAGGCGACTCAAAAGGTATATCAACCTTAGTTGTTGAACGCGGTACGCCGGGCTTTATGGCCGGGAAGAAAGAAAATAAGCTAGGCATGCGTGCGTCAGAAACTGTTGAAATGATATTTGATAATTGTCGCGTGCCGAAAGAGAATTTATTAGGCAACGAAGGCGAAGGCTTTAAACAAGCCATGAAAGTGTTGGATGGCGGCCGTATCTCAATTGCGGCGTTATCATTAGGCATTGCTAAAGGCGCTTTTGAAGCTGCCGTTGCTTACGCGAAAGAGCGCCACCAATTTGGTCAGCCAATAGCCAATTTCCAGGGAATATCATTCAAACTCGCCGATATGGCTACCGAGATCGAAGCCGCCGAGTTATTGATCATGCAGGCTGCTTATCTTAAGAACGAACACAAACCCGTAACCAAACAAGCCGCTATGGCTAAATATTACGCCTCGGAAGTTGCTGTGCGAACTGCTACCGAAGCGGTACAGATATTCGGCGGATACGGCTATACCAAAGATTTCCCGGTCGAGAAATTCTACCGTGATGCCAAGTTGTGCACTATCGGCGAGGGGACATCGGAGATACAGAAGATCGTGATCGGGAGGGAAGTGCTGAGGGGTTAGAATGATGAAGACACTTTCTATTTTTGTTTTCCTTGCTTTATTTTTCAACCAAGACAGCAAGTTGAAAAATACGGTTTGGGCTTATAACGTAACTCCAACGTGCGTTAACACTTTAAAATTTATCTCAAATCATATTGTATTGGAATATAATTGTGAACTTGATTATGCTTTTCATTCATCGTATCAATTATTTGGCGATACAGTTATAATAAGTGGCAAGGATGATTCGCATTCAGAGGATAATGGCAAAATCAATCAATATTGGGTAACTACTTATCTTATAAGAAATAATGGTTTATATCAGATAAAGAATAAAGTATCAGACCATGGTAAATGGAAAGTCTATGACGATAAAAACGTAAAGAATCCAGATTATAAAAAGGTCAAGTAAAGGTATCCAATCTCTAATCAACTAATCACCAATCACAATTTGCATTTTCAATGCAAATACTTATCTTTGCCGTCCCTGAAAGGAGGTATAGAGGGAATATGATCATTATCAACGTTAAAGAAGGCGAATCATTAGACAAAGCATTGAAACGCTTCAAGAAGAAATTTGAGAAGACCGGTGTTTTACGCGAGCTTCGCAGTCGCCAGGCTTTCGAAAAGAAATCTGTTACCCGTCGCCACGTGGTGAAACATGCCATCTACAAACAGACTTTGAACTTAGACACTGTTTAATTCTTTGTTAAAAAAGAATTAGCATTTTCTTTGCCGATATATTAAAACTATTTGTACATTCATTACTCCGTATGTGCAAATAGTTTTTATGTTTTTAGAGCGGTTCATACAATACATCCAATACGAAAAAAGGTACTCGCCGCATACGGTTTTCGCATACCAGTCAGACCTGGAGCAATTTTTTACTTTCCTCAATCATCCTGAACAGACGATAAGTAATCCAAAGGAAATTACTTACCAGGATATCCGCAGTTGGATGGTGCATTTAATGGAGGATAAAACCGCACGTTCGGTCAACCGCAAAATTGCAACGCTCCGCAAATATTTTAAGTTCCTGCTTCGCGAGGGTGTGATCACTCACAACCCCGCATCCAAATTGCAATCTCCCAAAATAGTTAAGCATCTGCCTGTGGTGGTGGAAGATGAAAAGCTTAATGCCTTGCTGAATGACGAGGATGTATTCACCAATGATTTTACGGGAACACGTGATAAACTAATTGTAGAGATATTATTTGGCACCGGCATACGCCTTGCCGAACTGGTTGGGCTGAAGGAGCAGGATGTCAATTTTTATGATGGTACGATAAAGGTTTTGGGCAAGCGGAACAAGGAAAGAATTATACCTATTAATAACGAGCTGAAAATATTACTGCAGAGGTACAGTGAGTTAAAGAAAAATGAAAATTTTCATAACAATTCTTTAACTTTAATCGTTACAAATAAAGGAACTGAGGCTTACCCAAAGTTCATCTATTTAATAGTGCAGAGATATCTTTCCCATATATCAACCCAGGACAAAAAAAGTCCGCATGTACTGCGTCACACCTTTGCAACAAGCCTTTTAAATCGTGGAGCCGACCTGAATGCCATTAAGGAGCTTTTGGGTCATGCCAACCTCAGCGCTACGCAGGTGTACACGCACAATTCAGTTGAGCGATTAAAGTCTATATATAAACAAGCCCATCCAAAGGCATAACCAAGGAGGAAAAATGAAAATCAGAGTACAGTCTATCCATTTTAATGCAGACAAAAAATTGTTGGATTTTATACAGAAGAAGGCCGATAAACTTGATCAGTTTTATGATAAGGTAATAAGCGGCGAGGTTTATTTAAAATTGGAAAAAGTAGAAGATGAGGCAAATAAAGTAACGGAGATAAAACTGACGCTGCCGGGCGTCCAATTATTCGCAAAAGAGCAATGTAAGACGTTTGAGGAGGCCACCGACCAGGCTGTTGAATCCCTGCGCAAACAAATAGAAAAACATAAACAGAAGAAAGCAGTAGTTGCCGAGGCGGCAAAAAATGCCGTTATAATGGCAGTAAACGAAGAATATTAATTAAATAAGCAATAAAAAATCGCAGAGATCGGCGGGGCAAAAACCCCGCCGATTTTTTTTGTAAAAATAATTTTGTCCGGGCTTAAAAATGTGTAAATTTGCAATCCCTTTCGGAGAGGTGTGTAAACCTGTTAATTTTAATCAAAAGGGTGGTTCTTTAAAATAAAAAATTTAAACCTGTTATTTAAGCGGGTGGTTTTCAGGATTTTTTGAAGATCATTGGCGAGAATAAAAGCGATAAATCTCTGTAGCTAAGCTAACACACCCGGTAAAAAGGGGCATGGAATAAGCAAATTTAGGAGATAATTTACGCCTCCTTAGCTCAGCTGGTAGAGCGACTGACTTGTAATCAGTA
>JBIOHG010000060.1:0-26246 GCA_044448765.1 Sphingobacteriales bacterium
CGTTTACATCCGGTTTGCGATTGTAATTGACATCAATATATTCGTAAACGGCACCCATTCGTATCTTATCCTTGAGGAAAAATTGCAAGCTAAGCTCATCGTCATTCAATATTTGATACTCTGTCGAGTTAGCCAGGAACTGGAAGATGTTCATTAACTCTAACAATTGATCGAAAGATGAAAGTTCGTGCAAAACCTTTAGCCTTGGCGCTATCGCCGCTTTTGTTTCCCCATAAAAAGCAATACCTGAAGCTGATCTTTTGAATAATTGATTAATGGAAGAAAATTCAGGTGAGGCACCAATGGCCGCGCCCATAAAGTTCTCACGTAATTGCACTACCACCTGGTGATAATCGCTGCGCAGGCGGTAATCAAAATTCAAATGGGGCAGGTTGCCGCCGATAAAAACCAGGTCGCTTTGGGTATAACCCGAAATGTGCGAACCAACATGCCTGATACCTGCATCAGCTTCCACATAAACCAGCTCATATTCGGGATGATAATGCCATAAAAAAGTGTTTCTCAACCGTGGTGAAAATAGTTTAAACGACTTTCCGGGTTCAAAATCAACCTTTTCTAATTGTATCTCTTTCATCTTTATTACCACATTGATCATTATAAATATAACAAATATGTTAATACAGAGCAAATTGTTGTCATTGTAAAGAATGGACAACTGCGCTGGTCATTATACCTTTGGATTGTAAATCAATCGTGATATGAAGACCGAAAATCAAACGATGGGTACCATGGCTATGACAATGAGCCCAGACAATGCCCATAAGGAAATACCCGGAAACCCATCGACAGCCAAAACCAGTGAGCTTAAGCTAAACGACCGCAGCAATGGTAAACCCTTAAAAGTATTAAGCGAGGATGATTGGAAATTCTGGATAGACAACGGATATGTAGTTATCAAAAATGCTGTGCCGAAAGAGCAAGCTAAACGGACTGCAGATTATTTGTGGGAATATGAAGGCAAAGATCCTAATGATATAGAAAGCTGGTATACGCGGCCTAATGCCGAAATGCAGATGAAGGAGCTTAATAATACGGGTATGGTGGAGATATATAATCACCAATATTTATGGGATAACCGGCAGTATCCGAAAGTTCACCAGGCTTTTGCAGATGTTTGGGGAACGGAAAAGCTGTGGGTGACTATAGATCGTGCCAACCTGAATTTCCCGCTAAGGCCGGGATTTGAATATAAAGGATTTATCCATTGGGATTATGATCCCGAAACCAAACCGCAAAATGTACAAGGTGTGCTGGCTTTGGCCGATCAAATGGATGAGAATATGGGCGGGTTTCAATGCGTGCCCGAATTGTACCGTGTTTATGATGCCTGGAAACTAATGCAACCGGCCGACCGCGACCATTACAAGCCGGACACCACAGGTTTTAAAATTGTAAAAGTAAAGCTGGAAGCCGGCGATCTGCTGATATTTAATAGTCTTGAACCACATGGTATACGGCCAAATACAAGTAAGGATAAAGTACGTATAGCGCAATATATAGCTATGATGCCCGCACAGGAAGACAATGAAGAATTACGCCAATGGCGCATCAACAGCTGGCAAAGCCGCGAGGCTATGCAGGGTTACGCTTTTCCGGGTGATCCGCAAGAGCGTGAAAAGAAAAATCCGGTAGCTGAATTATCGCCATTGGGTAGAAAGTTGCTGGGTTTAGACAAATGGTGAACCGGGATTAAACAGATGAAAATGATTTACAGGATAACTATTTATCGTGGTCATCTCATAAATCTGATTAATCCTGGTTCAATTTTGGTGCAAACTTAGCCTGTTACTGTCCGGGTCAGTTAGGGCTGCAAATTTGCCCCAGGGTGTTTCGTCTATTTTACCGACGGTGATGCCCTTAGCGGTTAATTCTTCGATATCCTTTGCGAGATCATCCGTATGAATGACAAAACCGTTAACACTTCCTGCCGGCATATTGGGGAACCATGTAACTAAAGTAATGGAAACTGCTTCCTGGCCAGGCAAGGCAAGTTGTACCCATTTTTGTCCTTTTTCAAAAGGAGCTTCAACTAAAAGGTTGAAGCCCAATTTAAGATAGAACTGTTTTGCTGCTTCCTGGTCGGTAACGGGGATGGAGATGATGGAGATGGCTTTCATGTTTTTATTTGTGTTATAATATCTTTAAGTTAGATGCACCGGAAGCAAATCTAATCACTAATTTCAGGTCTCTAATCTCTACACCCCAAAACATTTTCACTTTTTCTGGCAAAAAATCAATTTTATATTAAATTTGAAACGCGGGAGCGGTCATTTTTTTGTCGCCCACCCCGTTGTTTTCCTGAATAAACCTGATATGAAGAAATCCTTATTTTTAACACTCGGCTGCCTGTTGGCGGTAATGAGCGTTTCGGCCCAAATACCTGCCCTGGAGCGTGTAGAGCATATGTGTTGGTGGACCGGCATAATCAATCCCAACCTGCAACTGATCGTTCACGGCGACCATATTGCATCGCGAAATGTGGTGCTAAGCTACCCCGGAGTGAAGCTTGTTGCGGTGCATAAAGTTGAAAATCCTAATTACTTATTTGTGGATTTGCGCATTTTTTCTGCCGCATCTCCGGGAACGTTCCCGATAAAATTTGAGAAAGCGGGTGAAAAGACCCTGACTTATCAATATGCATTGAAAAAACGCGACCATTCTGCAGGCCGTGCGCAGGGGGTAACCGACAAGGATCTGATCTACTTAATTATGCCCGATCGTTTCTCCAACGGAGATACCAAAAACGATTCTATTCCCGGCATGCGTGAACAGGGCATCAACCGTGCAAAAATGTTCAGCCGCCACGGTGGAGACATCCAGGGTGTAATGAACCATTTGGATTATTTGAAGGATATGGGTGTTACTGCCATTTGGCTAACGCCAGCTATTGAAAATGATGAGCCAAGTGCATCATACCATGGTTATGCGGTTACCGATCATTATAAAATAGACCCACGTTACGGCACTAACGAGCTATATAAAGAGTTTGTAGAGAAATGCCACAAAATGGGCATGAAAGTAGTGATGGACCTGGTGCATAACCATGCCGGTACCGAAGGGTACACCATTAGCGATATGCCGATGAAAAGCTGGGTGCATCAATGGCCCACTTATACTAAATCAAACTTTAAATACGAGGCCGTTATGGATCCGCATGCTTCGGCCATGGACCGCAAGCTGATGCTGGATGGCTGGTTTGATCATCGTATGGCTGATATGAATGAGAACAATCCTTATGTACAAAACTTTTTAACCCAAAACCATATATGGTGGGTTGAATATTCGGGTGTAGATGGTTTCAGACTGGACACGTACCCATATAACGACCCGGAATATATGGCCAAATGGGCGGTGGATGTTAAGAGGGAATTCCCGCATCTATCTATATATGGCGAGGTGCTCACTAATGATCCGCTGATCTCGGCTTATTTTACGCAGGGCAATACAGTAAACCGTGGCCTGGATACCCATTTACCAGGTATAACAGATGCCGTAATAAAAGAAGGTATTTATGATGCGCTGATGGGCTGGAACGGCGGCGTGGGGCGTCTTTATGATATGTTATCGCAGGACTTTTTGTACCAGGATGTCAATCGCAACGTGATTTTCCTGGATAATCATGATATGAGTCGGGCTTTATCGATGGTAAAAGAGGATGTAACTAAGCTGAAGTCGGCAATGGCGCTTTTGTTGACATTGCGAGGTATCCCGCAGTTGTATTATGGCGATGAGATTTTGATGAAGAACTATTCAAACCCGGATGGTTTGGTTCGTTCAGATTTCCCTGGCGGCTGGGCAGGCGATAAGGATGACAAATTTACAAAGGGCGGCAGAACTGATGCCGAAAACGATGCCTTTAATTACATACGCACGCTGGCTAATTATCGCAAAAACACACCTGCATTGCAGAGCGGCAAAATGATGCAATATATTCCTGAAAAAGGGATATACGTTTATTTCAGATACGATGCCCAAAAAACTGTTATGGTGATATTGAATAGCAAGGATGCTGATGAAACTGTAAGCACAGAGCGGTACAGTCAACGTATAAATGGTACATTAAAAGCACGGAATATTATTACAGGCGATACGATCGATCTGTCTAAATTAACGGTGCCGGGAAAAATGGCTTTAGTGCTTGAGTTAATACCGAATAATACCCATTAATAAATATATTTTAGTGACTTTTGAGACGGTAGTCTACCTGTATAAATGAATAATATTAAAGCATGCATTTTTGACCTTGACGGGGTAATTGTTGATACTGCGGTATACCACTATAAGGCCTGGAAAAGATTAGCAAATGAGTTAGGTTTTGATTTTACAGAACACGATAATGAAAAACTGAAAGGTGTTAGCCGGATGGCGTCGCTTGACCTGATATTGGGCTGGGGTGGCGTCACGAAAACAGATGCTGAAAAAGAAGAGCTGGCAACCCGAAAGAATAACTGGTACGTGGATATGATAAGCCACATGACACCGGATGAAGTATTGCCGGGCGCGGTTGAGTTTCTGGAGGCATGCCGGGATGCAGGATTAAAAACGGCATTAGGTTCAGCAAGCAAAAACTCGGTGACGATACTGGAGAAAACCGGTATCGCGCACTTATTCGATGCAGTAATAGACGGCAATAAGGTAAGCAAACCCAAACCCGATCCTGAAGTATTTTTAAAAGGGGCCGAAGAACTCAACACACCACCTGCCAACTGCGTGGTTTTTGAAGATGCCATTGCCGGCGTTGAAGCCGCAATAGCGGGCGGGATGAAAGTGGTGGGCATTGGCTCACCGGATGTTTTGGGCGAAGCTGACCTGGTGGTGAGTGGATTGAATGAAATGACTATTGAAAAATTGAAGAATATATAAGCAAAATAAACTATGTCATTGCGAGGAGGTACGACGAAGCAAACTCGTAGAAGGCTTAAACGGCACGAGATTGCCTCCGTTAGCCAACGGATCGCAATGACAAATTGAAGAAGATACATGAAACAATATATACAAGCAGACGAGTGGAAGATTATTGAAGAGGGATTTAACCCTGCATATAATACAATATCCGAGAGCCTTTTTAGCCTGGGCAACGGCCGTATGGGCCAGCGCGCCAATTTTGAAGAAGCATATAGTGGCGATACCTTGCCGGGAAATTATGTTGCCGGCGTTTACTATCCCGATAAAACCCGCGTAGGCTGGTGGAAAAACGGCTACCCTGAATATTTTGCCAAAGTTATTAATGCAGCCAATTGGATCGGGATCGATATTTCAATTGGCAACGAACAACTCGACTTAGCTAAATGCGAGGTTAGCGCTTTTCGCCGTGAGCTGAACATGAAAGAAGGCTACCTGAAACGAACCTTCCGGACAAAAATGGCTAACGGACTTGAATTTGAGGTGGAGGCTATACGTTTTTGCAGTATTGCGGATGACGAGACGGGCGCCATCAAATACACGTTAACGCCGTTGAATTATAGCGGGATCATCACGATTACACCATTTGTGAATGGGGATGTAATAAATAAGGATTCGAACTATGACGAAAAGTTTTGGGATGAAGTAGAGAAAGAAACCTGGGATAATGGCGGTTATGTGCAGCTTCGCACTAAAAAAACAGGGTTCGAAGTAGCAACTGGTCAAAAATTCACTCTGATTCAAAACAACATCCCTGTCGATGTTTCGCCAAAAAGTATCGTAAAAGACAAGTATGTGTCGTCAGCTATTACGGTGCAGGCTATTGCCGGTCAGCCTGTCACGCTGATCAAATACGCCGCAAACATTTCCTCGCAAAATTATCCAGCTCGTGCATTGTCGGAAGTGCTTAAAAATACTTTGACAGCCATCAGCGAAAAAGGCTTTGACACCATGCTGGCTGAACAAGCCGCGGCATGGGCGGAGAAATGGAAACATAACGACATTATCATTGAGGGCGATGTTGCTGCGCAGCAAGGCATCCGCTTTAATATATTCCAACTGAACCAAACTTACACTGGTGAGGATGATCGCTTAAACATCGGCCCTAAAGGCTTTACCGGCGAAAAATACGGCGGCTCAACTTATTGGGATACGGAGGCTTATTGCGTGCCATTCTATCTTGCTACAGCCGACCAGAAGGTTACCCGTAACCTGTTGCTGTATCGCTATAAACAATTGGGCAAAGCCATTGACAACGCCAAGTTATTGGGTTTTAAAGATGGCGCAGCCCTATATCCAATGGTAACCATGGATGGCACTGAATGCCACAACGAATGGGAGATCACCTTCGAGGAAATACATCGTAACGGAGCTATTGCACATGCTATTTTTGATTATGTGCGTTATACCGGTGATGAAAAATACCTGGTGGATTACGGTTTAGAAGTATTAATTGCCATTGCAAGATTTTGGGCACAACGCGTTAATTGGTCCGACGACAAACAGCAATATGTAATGCTGGGCGTTACGGGACCAAATGAGTACGAAAATAACGTAAATAACAACTGGTACACCAACACCATAGCAAGTTGGTGTATGCAATATGCTATTGAGGTTGCAGATAAAGTAAAGGCTGCTGATCGGGCAAAATACGAAGCGCTGGTAAACAAGATGAATTTTGATAAAGAAAAGGAAACGGCAAAGTTTCGTGATATTATCGAAAAGATGTACTACCCATACGACGAGAAACTGGGTGTGTTTTTGCAACAGGACGGTTACCTGGATAAGGATCAAACCTTAGTGAAGGATATACCCGCAAGCGACCGCCCGCTCAATCAAAAATGGAGTTGGGACAGGATATTACGTTCATGTTATATCAAACAGGCCGACGTATTGCAGGGTATTTACTTTTTTGAGGACAAATACGACATTGATACCATTCGCCGCAACTATGATTTTTATGAGCCGCGCACAGTGCATGAATCATCGCTATCGCCTTGCGTGCACGCCGTAATTGCTGCAAAGCTTGGCGATGAGGCACGTGCTTACGAGTTTTACCTGCGTACATCGCGCCTCGATCTTGACGATTATAATAATGATACCGAAGATGGCTGTCATATTACATCAATGGCCGGTACCTGGATGTCGGTTGTAGAAGGGTTTGGCGGCATGCGTGTGCGCAACGGTAAATTATCGTTCCAGCCCTTTCTGCCCGCACAATGGCAGTCTTTCTCATTCCATATCGGCTTCAGGGGCGCTTTGTTGAATATTAAAGTTGGCCGCGAAGGCGTGCATATCTCCAACCTTTCGGGCAAAGAGATCACGGTATCCGTTTATGGTAAAGACCAATTAGTACATGCCAATGACGAATTGCTTGTAGAAGTGTAAATTTGGAAATGAGTTCAACCCAACCTGATGACAAGCTGATCATTTACCAGCTGCTGCCGCGGTTATTTGGCAATGCCAACTCACGAAATAAATACTACGGTTCCATCGAGGAGAACGGCTGCGGCAAATTCAATGACATTTCTGACAAGGCCCTAAGTGAAATAAAAGCTATGGGCTTTACGCATCTTTGGTACACCGGAGTGATCGAACATGCCACAATGACCGATTACTCAGCCCATGGCATCAAACTTGACGACCCGGACGTGGTGAAGGGCAGGGCTGGCTCGCCCTATGCAGTTAAAGATTATTACGATGTCGACCCCGATCTGGCGGTTGATGTGAAAAACCGCATGGCCGAATATGAAGCTTTAATTCAGCGTACGCATGCTAACGGGTTGAAAGTCATTATGGATTTCATACCAAACCATGTAGCGCGTACTTATAACTCTGACGCTAAACCAAATAGCGTTCGCGATTTTGGCGCGGACGATGATAAAACCGAAGCGTTCGATCCCAAAAATGATTTTTATTATACGCCCGGGCAAGGATTTGTTGTTCCAAAAGGATATAATGCCGGCGGCGATGATTTTTGGAGCCCGTTGAAAGACGGCTATTTTGATGAAAAACCAGCCAAGGCAACAGGAAACGATAAGTTTACTTCAGCGCCATCAATAAATGATTGGTTTGAGACCATTAAATTGAACTACGGCGTTGATTACCTGGATAATTGTAAAAAATACTTCGACCCGATACCCCCGCTTTGGAATAAGATGTATGACATCCTAAGCTTTTGGAGCGCGAAAGGTATTGATGGTTTTCGCTGTGATATGGTTGAAATGGTGCCTGTTGAATTTTGGGGCTGGGTGATCACCAAACTGAAAGCAAAATATCCGGCGCTGATATTTATCGGCGAGGCTTACTCTGTTGAAAAATATAACCGGTATATAAATGATGGTCAATTTGACTACCTGTACGACAAAGTGGGGTTGTATGATGCGATACGCAAGCTGACCTATAACCAATGGGATGCTACCACATGGGATATTAACCAGGTTTGGAACCGCGATACCAAAGGCATTGATAATCACATGCTGCGCTTTATGGAAAACCATGATGAACAGCGTGTAGCGTCAAAATATTTTGGCGGAGACCCGTGGAAAGGTGTACCGGGAATGATCGTTACGGCAACCTTAAACACGGGGCCGGTGATGGTATATTCAGGGCAGGAAGTAGGCGAACAGGGTGGTGGATTTGAAGGTTTCAGCAATGATGACGGCCGCACTTCCATATTTGATTATTGGGGCGTGATTGAACATCAAAAATGGCTGAATAACGGCAAGTTTGATGGCGGACAGCTATCTGATAGTCAAAAAAAACTGCGCGAGTTTTACATCAAGCTACTAAACATTTGCCGGCAAAATGAGGCTATAAGAATTGGACAGTTTTGGGAATTGATGCTGGCTAATCAATATCAGCCCGGCTTTAATGAGCACTTGTACCTCTATCTTCGTTATACCGATAAACAACGTATATTGGTGTTAGCCAATTTTAACCGCGAAGAACGCGAATTACAAGTTAAGCTGCCGGATGATCTGCTTGGAATTTTAAACCTGGACGGACCGAAGGGATTTACAGATTTGTTAAGCGGCACAAAATACAATACCGGTGATGTAAGGCAAGGGATTGAAATAACATTGCCCGCGTCGGGCGGCTTGTTGCTGGAGTTTTAATTGTCTGAATCAAAATTTACAGAATTAAAGAATTAATAGAATAACATTGGAAAAGGACGAGCTTACATACAAGATAATTGGTTGTGCGATGAAAGTGCACAACGCACTTGGCAATGGATTCCAGGAAGTGATCTACCAAAGATGCCTGGCTATTGAGCTTACCAAGGCCGGATTAGGTTTTACGCGTGAACAAGAGCATCCAATTTATTATGACGGTATAGACGTCGGAACGCGCAGGGCCGATTTTATTGTCGAAAATAAAATAGTAATAGAAGTAAAAGCGCTGATTAATTTGGAAGACGTGCACTTGGCACAAGCAAAAAATTATACAGTAGCATATGATTTCAAAATTGGATTATTAATAAATTTTGGTAGTCAAAGTCTCCAATATAAGTTGATCTTTAATCCGAGATACAATGTCAAACTGGATGATTTAAACAAGCATTCTAAAAATTAAAAAATTCTGTAAATTCTGATTCAGACAACTATATTGAACCAATAAATTATGACAACATTGGCTATAAAAAAGAAACCTAACCTAAGTTTCTGGCAGATATTTAACATGAGCTTTGGCTTCCTGGGTATCCAGTTCGGTTTTGCGTTGCAGACGGGCAATGCTAGCCGTATTTTACAAACTTTTGGCGCCGATGTTGAACATCTATCATGGTTTTGGCTTGCTGCGCCAATCACCGGTATGATCATTCAGCCCATAATCGGCCATTATAGCGACCGCACCTGGACCCGTTTAGGCCGCCGCAGACCTTATTTCCTAACGGGAGCAATATTATCTGGTTTGGCTTTACTGTTTATGCCTAATTCATCAGCATTAGCAGTATTGATACCCCCCATAGTAGTTGGTGCTGGTATGCTGATGATTATGGATGCCTCATTTAATGTAGCCATGGAGCCATTCAGAGCGCTCGTTGCGGATAATTTACCTGATAATCAGCATAATGCTGGATTTTCGATGCAAACTTGCTTGATAGGGGTTGGTGCTGTAATAGGTTCATGGCTTCCCTATGTTTTTGCCGAATGGTTTCATATCGCCAAAACGGCAGCCCCGGGTATAGTCCCTGATAACCTGTTATACTCATTCTATATTGGTGCCGCGGTATTGATCGGCTGTATATTGTGGACGGTGATCTCGACAAAAGAATATTCCCCAAAAGAATTTGCATCTTTTCATGAACCGGATAAAGTAGAAGAAACCCATCGAAGTGGTCTTGCAGAAATATTTTCAGACCTCGCCAATATGCCTAAAACCATGAAGCAATTAGGCGTTGTGCAGTTTTTTTCATGGTTCGCGTTATTTTCAATGTGGGTATTTACTACGCCTGCCGTGGTTGACCATGTTTACCACATTAAAGCTGGCGATACTTCATCTGTAGAATATAACAACGCCGCAAACTGGGTAAATGTATGTTTTGGGGTTTACAACCTGGTTTCGGCAATTTATGCGCTGCTTCTGCCACGTATAGTACGTAATACGAGCCGTAAAAACACACATGCTTTTTCATTGGTGGCAGGCGGTTTAGGGCTCATCTCTATCTATTTTATACAAGACCCAAAACTGCTGCTTTTATCCATGATCGGGATAGGTTTAGCCTGGGGCAGTATCTTAGCCATGCCTTACGCGATACTTTCAAGTTCGATCCCGGTAAAAAAGATAGGAGTTTATATGGGCATATTTAACTTTTTCATTACCGGCCCGCAAATCGTAAACGGTATTTTCGGCGGTCCCATTGTTAAATACATTTTCAATAATCACTCGATCTATGCCCTCATAATGGCAGGAGTGTTTATGTTTTTGGGCGCGATATCGGTGCTTTATGTAGAGGATGGCAAGAAGATACAAATAATTGATGTTCCTTAAGCTTATGATTAAGCCATCAGCCGCACAATTATTTCTTAAAGATTAACGCCGATTTATAACCCGATTTGTTATATTGCGTAGAAGATACACATTGAAATATTGATTTACGTTTGAATACTGAATGGAAGATAATAACATACTTGATCCTGAATTAATACCCGGCGATGTTGCTGCCGGTGATGAGCCGCACCACATTAATAACCCGGTTGCCGGCATAAAGCCTATTGTAAAAAAGTACCTCAGCAAACCTGTTTCTGCTGAACAAAAGAAAAATAAGTTTTACTTTTCTGATGGCGATGCCAAAGTTGAAGTTGCCGTAGTTACCGATGAAATTATCAGGGTACGGTTAGCCCCTCACGGTGTTTTCCTGGACGAATTCTCCTATGCTGTTCCTAAGCTTGAGAAAAAGGTCTCTGTGTTTGGCCTGCATGAGCATGACGATGAATATGTAGTTTACACCAACATTGTCAATTGTCATATCAGGAAACAGGACTTTTTTATCTCGTTTTCTGACAACCAGAACCATATAACCAGTTCAGATGCGGTACCCATGCACTGGGAAGAAAACATAAAATTTGGCGGTTACTATGTTTATTGCACTAAAGATTGCCATGCCGAAGAAAGCTTTTTTGGTATGGGCGATAAGCCAACTGAATTTAACCTGCGCGGCAAAAGGCTGCAAAACTGGAATACAGATGCCTATTCTTTTGCCTGGAACCAGGACCCTTTGTATCGCAGCATACCGTTTTACATCAGTTTGAACGAAGGGATAGCGCACGGGATTTTCTTTGACAATACCTTCAGGGCTGAATTTGATTTTGGCGCAGAGGATCCTACAAAAACCAGTTTCTGGGCCGAGGGCGGGGAATTGCAATACTATTATATCCACGGCCCGCACATGATGGACGTGGTAAAACGGTACCATTTAATTACAGGGACGCACCCCATGCCACCCATGTGGGCACTGGGTTACCACCAATGCCGCTGGAGTTATTATCCGGAATCAAAAGTGAAAATGGTGACCAAAACCTTCCGTGATAAGAAGATACCATGTGATGGTATCTACCTGGACATTGATTATATGGACGGTTACCGTTGCTTTACCTGGAACCGCAAATATTTCCCTGATCCCAAGAAGATGATCAAGGAATTATCGGAACAGGGTTTTAAAACAGTGGTTATCATTGACCCTGGGATACGTGTGGACGATAATTATTCGGTATTTAAGGAGGGGAAAGATAACAGGTATTTCTGCCGTCGTTGCGACGACTACTTTATGGAGGGCCACGTTTGGCCAGGCCGTTGCCAATTCCCTGATTTCACCAACCCCGAAGTACGGGAGTGGTGGGGCAATTTGTTTGACGAATTGGTGCAATTAGGCGTAGCGGGCGTATGGAACGATATGAACGAACCTGCAGTTTTTGGCACGGGAACGTTCCCTGACGATGTGCGTCATCAATATGATGGGCATCGCGGATCGCACCGAAAGGCGCATAATGTTTATGGTATGCAGATGGTGCGTGCAACCTATGAGGGTTTACGTAAGATCATTAAAAATAAACGGCCGTTTACGATTACAAGGGCGGGATATTCTGGCGTGCAGCGCTTTTCGTCGGTTTGGACAGGCGATAACGTAGCATCATGGGAGCATTTGCAGTTAGGTAATATCATGTGCCAGAGATTGTCCATATCGGGCATATCATTCTGCGGTACGGATATTGGCGGTTTTAGCGGCGAACCCGACGGTGAATTGTTTACCCGCTGGATACAATTCGGCACTTTTTCGCCTTTTATGCGCGCCCACTCTGCAGGTGATACCAAGGAGCGCGAACCCTGGAGTTTTGGCGAGCCTTATACTTCTATCAATCGTAAATTCATTGAATTGCGCTACCGGCTGATGCCATATTTTTATTCGGCTTTCTGGGAGCATCACCGTTATGGTTTCCCGATATTACGGCCAATAGTATTACAGGAGCAAGGCGAATCGAGTAACCATTTCCGCCAGGATGAATTTACATACGGCGATAAAATATTGATATGCCCTGTATTGGCACCGGGACAAAAAAGCCGCAACGTGTATTTGCCAAAAGGAAACTGGTATGATTTCTGGACCCATGAATTTGTAGAGGGCGGCAAGGAAGTAGTTGTTACCACACCGCTGGAAACCATGCCGGTTTTTGTTAAAGCAGGCTCGATAATTCCTGAATACCCGGTGATGCAATATGTGGGCGAAAAGGAAATAGACGAAGTGAAAATGAATGTGTATTACAGCGATATTGAAGCCAATTCGTTCATTTTTGAAGATTACGGAGAAACTTTTGCCTACGAACAAGACATATACCTGGAGAAGAAGTTTGTGGTGCGCGGCAAAGATAACAAACTGACAATACAACAAAGTATGGAAGGTTTGTATACACCGAGGTATGAGAATTACGAGATAAATATTATCGGGCTGCCATTCAAGCTTAAAAATATTATTGCGGACAACCAGGAGATAAAAGATTTTAAAGTTGCAGCGGATAAAACCATCCAGTTTAAGCTGCGGAAGAATTTTATGCAATTGACAATAAGCTAAAGGATCGCCGCGAAAACTAAACGTATACGCGGTGATCTTTATATAATACAATTATTAACCGGACTAATACTTCTTCAAACCAATGACTGAACAGGGCTTGCAACGGGTTATTGTTGAACACGTAACGCCGGAAATTGACGCGGGCAGGTTCCACATCAAAAAAATACCCGGCGATATTGTTAGGGTGGAAGCGGATATTTTTACCGACGGCCATGATCACGTAGGCGGCAGGGTATTGTATAAGCATGAGGCGGAAAAAAAATGGTCGCACGTGCCGATGCATGTGGTTAATAACGATCGCTGGCAGGCTTCTTTCGAACTCACAAAAACAGGCTTTTATCAATATACCGTAACAGGCTGGGTAGATCATGCACTTACCTGGCTTGAAGGCTTTTTTAAAAAATACCAGGACGCCCAAAACATGGCTGTAGAGCTATTAATAGGGGCTGATCTGCTCGAGATCATGCTGCCACAAGCAAGCAAAGCCGATCAAAACAAACTCGCTAAAATTATTGCCACGCTGCGGGACAGCAGCAAATATGATGCAGCTATCAATATGGTGCTGGGTAAAGATGTGCACCATTTTATTGAGCTTTATCCTGACTTAACGAATGCCACAACCTACCTGCGAGAGCTAAAAGTGTACGTTGACCGCGAAAAGGCAGGCTTTAGCAGCTGGTATTGCTTTTTCCCGCGCTCAGCATCGCCGGTTGAGGGCAAACACGGGACTTTTAAGGATTGCGAAGCACTGCTACCCCGTATTGCTGAAATGGGTTTTGATGTACTATACTTTCCGCCAATACATCCTATCGGCCATAATTTCAGAAAAGGGAAAAACAATACTGTTAATGCCTTGCCGGGCGATGACGGCGTGCCTTATGCTATCGGCTCAAAGGAGGGCGGGCATAAAGATATTTTAAAGGATCTGGGTACTTTGGCCGATTTTAAGCATTTGGTAAAAGAAGCCGCCGCTCATGGATTGGAGATCGCACTTGATTTCGCCATTCAATGCTCGCCGGATCATCCGTATGTTAAACAGCATCCGAAATGGTTTAAATGGCGCCCGGATGGTACGGTACAATATGCCGAGAACCCGCCAAAAAAATACCAGGATATATTGCCCATCAATTTTGAAAATGATGATTGGCAAAATCTTTGGAAAGAGTTAAAAAGCATACTGGATTACTGGTGCGAGCAGGGCGTGCGCATTTTCAGGGTGGATAACCCGCATACCAAATCGTTCAATTTCTGGGAGTGGTGTATTGCCGATGTGCAAAAGAAATACCCGGGAACGATATTCCTTTCAGAAGCCTTCACCAAGCCAAAAGTGATGAAGGAGTTGGCTAAGCTGGGCTACACACAATCCTATACCTATTACGTTTGGCGCAACAGCAAGCAGGAGATAGTGGAGTATATGGATGAGCTGACGCAAACGGAAATGAAGGATTATTATCGCCCCAATTTCTGGCCCAACACACATGATATTAATCCGTATTCGCTACAAAGCGGGAATGAGAATAGCTTTATCAGTCGATATTTTATGGCGGCAACGTTGTCGTCTAACTACGGCATCTTCGGGCCGGTCTATGAGCTGATGTACCACGAGCCTTATCCCGGTAAGGAAGAATATCTCAATTCGGAGAAGTACGAGGTGCGGCATTGGGATTGGTCGAAACGAAACAGGCTAACCGAAGTGATTACTAAAGTTAATCACGCCCGTAAAGTAAACCCTGCGCTGCAGCATACTAATAACCTGATGTTTTGCCAGGTACATAATGATAATTTACTGGCTTATTATAAACGAACAGGGGATAACATCATTATGTGCGTGGTAAAGCTTGACCCGCACGAAAAACAATTCGGGCATGTACAGACGCCTTTGTGGGACCTGGGTATTTCGCCCGGACAAGACTTTTCGGTTTATGATATATTAACCGGGAACACTTACACCTGGAACCAGGAATGGAACTATGTGCAGTTTGAGCCCTGGGACCTGCCAATACATTTATTCAGGATAGAGGTATAACGTATGAAGATGGGCGATATTGATGTGATCGGGAATGCTAATTCGCTAAAGCTGAACAAACCCTGGACAGAATTTGCCCAGGATAAAAAGGCCCTTGCCTGGTTGGAGGAAAATGTATTTTATGAGTACATGCGCAAATGCCGCTGGTTTGCCGGCAAGGCACGTATGATCAAATTCCTGAAGGTACAACAACTGCTTAGTATGCCTATTGATGGGGGGCTTTCTTATCTCATCATCGTACATGTAGGTTATACCTACGGCGACGAGGAAAAATACGCGATGCCGGTTTCATTCCTGCCTAATGATTACGACCTGATAGGGCAAGTTAACCCCAAGGCTTTTATTTGCAAGATTACCGCCGATGGCCAACCCGGGTGGCTGATCGACGCTATATACGACTTCCGTTTTCAAACAGAACTGTACAAGAACATCTGGGAAAACGCTACAGTGAAACAGGAAACCGGGCATCTAAGCTATCATAAGGGCAAAGGCCTCGCTGTAACCGATGAAGATATGGGCTACCTATGCGTAGCGCCTGACCTGGAGCAAAGTAACTCATCGTTAATATTCGGCAATAAGTATTTCTTTAAGTTTTATCGCAAATTATTTAGGGAAATCAACCCGGAAGTAGAGATGCTGCAGTTTTTGACCGAAACGGGCGGCTTTAAAAATATACCGTCATTTTGCGGCAGTTTGATATTTGAGCGCCCTGGCATTCCGCCGGTAACGCTTGGGTTAATGATGCAAAAAGTTTCGAGCAGATCGGATAGCTGGGTGGCTACCGGAGACGACCTGAACGATTTTCTTTTCATGTTTGTGGATAAGCTTTTCAGCATCCGCGATGATGTTTTTGAAAAGGTGGAATTGCTTGGTAAACGTACCGCTGAAATGCATTTAGCGCTGCTATCAGGTAAAAAGAATAAAGATTTTAAGTCCGAAAAATTTAACGGCGAATATATCAAATGGCTACAGGATCATCTGAATAAGCTATTGGTTAAGCGTATTGATCTTTTAAAAGAAAACCGTTCACGCCTAGATAAAAACGCCAAAAAGTTGGCTGACGATTTCATCAACAGCGAAAAGATAATAAAACGTTTTTTTGAAAAGCTATCAGGATATGATCTGCAATCATCGCGCATACGCATACATGGCGATTATCATTTGGGCCAGGTACTTTTTACCGGGACGGATTACCTGGTCATCGATTTTGAAGGCGAACCGGAAAGCTCAATCACCGACCGAAAGATAAAACATTCGCCTTTGAAGGATGTTGCGGGTATGATACGTTCGTTCCATTACGCGGTTTGTTCCAAATTGTATTTTAGCAGTGAGACAAAAGGAGTGGACCCGCTGCGTTTGCAGAAGGCCGCCGACCGCTGGTATAAATTGATAACCGACGCTTATCTTGATGCATATATGCATACAATGGGCGATATATCAGCTACATTTGGAAGCCGTACCGAACTCAATTTCCTGCTGCAATTGCACCTGCTGGAAAAGGCTGTTTATGAATTGGGATATGAGCTGAACGGGCGGCCGGACTGGATACGCATCCCATTGAAGGGCATACAACATGTACTGTTCGAAATAGAAAAATTTAACTAAACGCCCCACGGGCATACAGATATGGCCAAAACTAAAACCAGTACCGGCAAAGAAGCACCCGCTGAAAAAAGCAGTGCAAAAAAGGCTAAACCTGCTGAAAGGAAAGTAATTGCAGAAAAGTCGGCTAAAAAATCAGCATCTTCAACAACGATTGCGGAAAAGCCAGTTAAAGCGGCGAGCACAAAACCATCAACAAAAAAAGCTATGCCTGCAACTGTCACACAAAACAAAGTCCAGGTTTATAGCCGCTTTACTGATTTTGATATCAGCCTGTTTAAATCAGGCAAGCATTTCAAACTGTATGAGAAACTGGGCGCACATGTTATTGAATTTAATGGCGTTGTCGGGACCTACTTTGCTGTTTGGGCGCCCAATGCACAATATTTATCTGTTATAGGGAACTTCAATTACTGGGATCGCGGTACGCATGCTTTGTATGTACGCTGGGATGGCTCGGGTATATGGGAGGGTTTTATACCTAATGTTGGCGATGGCGAAACTTATAAATATTTCATCAAATCCGCTACCGGCGAAGAATTGGAAAAAAGCGACCCGTTTGCTTTGCGCTGGGAGGAACCACCCCGTACTGCATCTATAGTAGCCGACACTTATTACGAGTGGAAAGATACCAAATGGATGAAGGAACGCTACCAGCACAATGGATTGGATAAACCCTATTCGGTTTACGAGGTGCATATCGGCTCGTGGGCGAGAAATCCTGAAAGCCCGGATGTATTTTATTCTTATAAGGACCTCGAAGATAAGCTGGTGCCTTACGTGAAAGAAATGGGCTTTACGCATGTGGAGTTTATGCCGATCGCCGAGCATCCGTATTATCCAAGCTGGGGTTACCAGGTGAGTGGTTATTATGCGGCTTCAAGTCGTTATGGTACACCAAAGCAACTGATGGGATTGATAGAAAAATTTCACCAGGAAGGTATCGGTGTGATACTTGATTGGGTGCCTTCGCATTTCCCCGGTGACGCACATTCATTATATAAATTTGACGGTACGCATTTGTACGAACATGAGGATATGCGCAAAGGATTTCACCCCGATTGGAAATCCTATATATTCAACTACGGACGGAATGAAGTTCGAGCGTTCCTGATCAGTAACGCCATATTTTGGCTGGATATTTATCATGTTGACGGCCTGCGTGTAGATGCCGTGGCATCAATGCTTTACCTGGATTATTCACGGAATCACGGTGAGTGGGAGCCAAACATATACGGCGGTAACGAGAATTTGGAAGCCATATCCTTACTGAAAGAATTTAACCAGGCCTGCTATAGTTATTTTCCTGATACACAAACTATTGCTGAAGAGTCAACATCGTTTACTGGCGTCAGTCGACCGGTTTATACAGGTGGCCTGGGTTTTGGTATGAAATGGATGATGGGCTGGATGCATGATACGATCAAGTATTTCCAAACCGATCCATTGTTCCGCAGGTATCATCACAACCAGATCACTTTCAGTTTGATCTATGCCTTTACGGAAAACTTTATGTTGCCTTTCTCGCATGATGAGGTGGTTTATGGTAAAGGTTCGATGCTGAACAAAATGCCGGGCGATGAGTGGCAGAAATTTGCAAATCTGCGTTTGGTTTACAGTTATATGTTTACCCATCCTGGAACTAAATTGCTGTTTATGGGGGCCGAGTTTGGGCAGGGGACTGAGTGGAACTTCAGTAAGTCGCTGGACTGGTACGTGCTGGAATATCCAAATCATAAAGGGATACAGGAAGTGGTTAAATCCCTTAACAAATTATACAAAAGTGAGCCTGCCCTGTATGAAAAGGCATTTGAGGGCGATGGTTTTGAGTGGATAGATGGCGGTAATTCAAACGACTCGATTCTCGTCTATTCCCGCAAAGGACTTGATCCCGAAAATGACCTGGTTGTTGTTTTGAGCATGACACCTAATCCGCACAATGGCTTCCGCGTAGGCGTGCCTGTTAGCGGTAACTGGAAGGAGATATTTAATTCGGATGATAAGCTGTACTGGGGAAGCGGGATGGGCAATGCGAATGCAGTTAAATCTGAAAAAACATACTGGCATGGCAAAGAAAATTCGATCAGTGTAAACCTTCCGCCGTTAGCAGCTGTTGTATTTAAAAAGGACAAATAATTTGCTCTTTGCAAGGAACGAATTTTTATGTTTAAGTCTTTCTATTTATACCTGGGCGGGGCCATTGTTGCACTATTATTGTTTATATACCTGGTGGTAAGGTACCATTCCCAGTTGAGCGAAACGGATGTGATACTTAGCGCTATACCTGTTCTGGTGCTTTCGTATTTGTCATTTAAAGTCTACCATGAAAATGCCGATGACGAGCTGATGTAGCGTAATTAAGCATATATTTGGTTTTCAACCCATTTATCATGCTTTATTATACCCAGATCATCTATATCAGAGACGGACAGGAAGATCAGTTCAACCTGTTTGAATCCTATGTACTCCCATTGCTCGAAAGGCATAACGGCGTTTTGCTTTACCGCGTTCGCCCGACGGATGATTGTGTGATCGAAAGCAATCTCGGTAAACCCTATGAAGTCCATTTGGTTAGTTTTCCTTCTCGCGAGGATTTTGACGGCTATGCCAAAGACAACGACAGGCTGAAGCACATGCACCTGAAAGAAGCATCTATTGAAAAAGCGATGCTGATAGAGGGGAAATTGCTTTGATGGATGGACATGACGATTGCCTGTGAAGACACAGGCAACGGGAGAAAAATGCTTTGATGTAATTGATTGATTTTATTAGCTTTATATCCATCAATCACAAACCAGTCATGAAAAAACTCCTGTTCCTTTCCACCATTCTTCTTATCGGTCTTATCGCCTGTCAGCAAAAAGGCGGCAGCAATACTACAGTAGGCGAATACTTTACACCCTTAGATTCTGGCGTGCAGGTGGCCGGCATCAAAATGGTGAATATCCAAACACCGGTCGGCAAATTCAGGGTGTGGACAAAGCGTTTTGGGGATAATCCGCGCATTAAGGTTTTATTGCTGCACGGTGGTCCGGCAATGACACATGAGTATATGGAGTGCTTTGAAAGCTTTTTCCCGAAAGAAGGTTTTGAAATGATCGAATACGACCAGTTAGGCTCGTTTTACAGCGATCAACCGCGCGACAGCAGTCTATGGACTACGCCAAGATTTGTTGAAGAAGTGGAGCAAGTGCGTAAAGCGCTCAATTTAGATAGCAGTAATTTTTATTTGCTGGGTAATTCATGGGGTGGCATACTGGCGATGGAATATGCATTGAAATACCAGAAAAACCTAAAGGGATTGATCGTTTGCAATATGATGTCGAGCATACCGGCTTATGAAAAATATAATGGTGTATTGCGTAGCCAGATGCGAAAATCATTGGTGGATAGTTTGCAGAACTATGAAGCCAAAGGCATGTATAAAGATCCCACTTATGAGGCACTTGTAATTAAAGAGTATTACAACAAACATTTGTGTCGCCTGCCCGAATGGCCCGACCCGGTAAACCGGGCTTTTAACCACGTTAACGAACAAATTTATGTGATGATGCAGGGCCCAAGCGAGTTTAAAGTAGGAGGGCGGTTGTTGCACTGGGATATTACTAACCGGCTAAAGGAAATTACGGTACCCACATTAATGGTGGGCGCCAAATATGATACCATGGACCCCAATTACATGAAGTGGATGAGCACGCAGGTAAAGAACGGGCAAAGCCTGTATTGTCCTAATGGCAGTCACCTGGCAATGTGGGATGACCAGCAGGTGTTTATGAATGGGGTAATCAAGTTTATTAAGGGAGTGGATGAAGGGAAATAGTTGCCTGTGAGGGCACAGGCAACTGGGTGTAATAATAATACTAATGCGCTTCAACCTTTTCCAGCAATGGCCTCGGATCAAACAACACCTTAAACCATTTGATCTTATGGTGTTCGATATGGTACCAGCCGGATGAGAATATTTTGTGGCTGCCCATATCGATGTTATAAAACAGGCAAACATCGTTACCATCGACAAATGCTTTTTTGATATCGTACTTGAATTTCATTTTCTGCATATCCTGGAAGTACACGTCGGCACCATCGCGGGTGCCCATTACGCCGATGAATTTCATGTCGTCGCTTACGTACTTGCGGGCTTCTTCAAAATTTTCATCATTTAACCCTTTGATGAATTGTAACACGATGTTTTTTGCGGCGGTTATCATAGCGGTGTGGTTTATTTGAAATTAACACGGTTGAAACGATATGGTTTCAATTTCCTCGCGTCATCACACCCCATTGCCCCTTGCCTGTGTCCCCACAGGCAACTAACGGCTACTTACGGGGTAACCTATTTACATCGCGTCCATATAATGTGTGAGCCAGCCATATCGCTTATCCTCCATTTCATAAAATGAACAGGATGAATATAGGTAATCGTTTGGGTCGCTAACCAGGTTCCAATGTTCCTGTAAAGGATTGAGATGAATATAATTTAATTTTTGCTCCAATATTTTCCTATCGTATAGCCGGATGGGTAAAGGATTCCTTTGCCAGAACTGATAGTTTCTGCTATTTCTTGTCACTTTGAATTGCTCAAGTAATGCCGGATCATCCGCACGCAACTCTTCAAGAAACCGATGACCGGTAAACTTCATAAAACTTGCATGAGGTTTCTCTTTGCCGTTCATGGTAAGATTCTCCCATATCAGATGAATGTGGTTTGGCATAATTACAAATCCGTAAACCTTTACTTTTTCTTTCTCTATCAGGTGGACCATGCTTTCCAAAATTATTTGTTTGAATTTATCCGTTTCTAACAGGTGTTTCCAGTTGAGGATAGTAGCAGTATAAAAATAGAGTTGGCCTAATTCCATTTTTGAAGATAGTAATTATTAGGTTTAATAGTTGCCTGTGAGGACACAGGTAACGGGTGGTGAAGGGTAATTATTATTCATTGGAGATAGCGGCGTTTAGGAAAGGGAATTAATAGTTGCCTGTGAGGACACAGGCAACGGCTGGTTGGGGTAATCTCCAGCCCATATCTAATACGTCAACGAACAATTCAATTATTTATCACAAATAATTTGGGGGCGATACAGGATTCGCTGCAGACAAAACCGGCATAAACAAATTTACGATGATGAAATGATTAAAGTGGTGACACTGTTTTGTCAGTAGCTGATTATCAGGCATAAAAAAGCCTCCCGGTTATTCCGGCAGGCTTTGATATGATGTGGAAACAGCGAATTATAACTTACCTAATTCCTGTACCAGGTCGATCAGTTTGTTTGAATAGCCCCACTCGTTATCGTACCATGATACCACTTTAACGAAGTTATTATTCAGCGCGATACCTGCTTTGGCATCGAATATCGATGTGCGCGCATCACCTTTGAAATCTTCTGATACCACTTCATCTTCGGTGTAGCCTAAGATGCCTTTCAAGTCGCCTTCTGAAGCCTCTTTCATTGCGGCTTTGATCTCCTCATAAGTAGCAGGAGTTTTTAAACGGGCAGTTAAGTCAACTACAGAAACGTCCGCAACCGGAACACGGAACGACATACCGGTTAATTTACCTTTCAATTCCGGCAGAACTAAACCAACAGCTCTGGCAGCGCCGGTTGATGAAGGGATGATGTTCTGGTAAGCGCCGCGGCCGCCTCTCCAGTCTTTAGCAGACGGGCCGTCAACCGTTTTTTGAGTAGCGGTTACTGCGTGGATGGTACTCATCAAACCTTCTTCGATACCAAATTTGTCGTTCAAAACTTTAGCGATAGGCGCTAAGCAGTTGGTGGTACATGAAGCATTTGAAACGATCGTTTGATCGGCTTTAAGTAATTTATGATTAACACCCATTACAAAGGTAGGGGTGTCGTCTTTTGCAGGGGCGCTCATTACTACTTTTTTAGCGCCTGCATCAATATGTTTTTGCGCGGTTTCCATAGTCAGGAATAAACCGGTTGATTCACTTATACCTTCGGCGCCTACTTCATTCCATTTCAGGTTAGCAGGATCCTTTTCGGCAGTTACGCGAATAGTTTTACCGTTTACAACCAAATGTCCGCCTTCAACGGCAATAGTGCCTTTGAACTGACCGTGAGTAGAGTCGTATTTTAACATGTAAGCCATATAATCAGGCTCAACCAAGTCGTTAATGCCAACAATTTCTACGTCAGGTCTGTCAATTGCAGCTCTGAAAGCCAGGCGTCCAATACGGCCAAAACCGTTAATTCCTATTTTCATGATTTTTAATTTTTATTTGAATAGTACGTTAATAGATTATTTATAGGTTCTTTGATAATGCTCCCGATGGTGATATTTGTATCCGAGGCGGCTTCGAGCAGGTAATCCTGAAAATTTGCGGCAACAGTGCCTGTAAAATTTACGGTAGCCCCGGGATGCAGTTTTTGTAAAGGTAGCAAATAGGTATGAATTAGCTTATTAAAACCTGTAATTATGACGCTCTTTAGATAATTATCTTCCTTATTATCAAGGTAAAAATCAGTGAACGAACTCAGGAACACAGCAGGTTGCTTTTGCCGGTAAACCTTCTCCAGTAAACTTCTTCGATCGAAATCATAACGCTGCTCAAAGTTTTTGCGGATGTTTGGCGGCAGCGTTTCGTTCATAAAAGCTTTGAGTAGTTGCCTGCCCAGCCAGTTTCCTGAGCCTTCGTCTGCCAGCACAAAACCGAGCCCGTAGTTATTGGGTTTGATCTTTCGGCCATCGTACCAGGCAGCATTTGAACCGCTGCCACAAATGCATATAATACCCGGCCTGTTTTTGCAGCAGGCTATTGCAGCAGCATCAATATCGTGCTCAACAGTAACCCGGCCAAACTTGAAAAAGGTTGAAAGGGCGTTGTGGACAATATTCTTCAGATCATTTGAGAATGAGCCTGCACCATAAAAGTAAATACGCTTTATTTCTTCCGCGTGGTGGATCAGGTTGATATTCTTATTGAGAAGTGCAATAATTTGATTTTCGTCATTGAAATAAGGATTGATACCTGCTGTTTTAAAGGAAGCAATAGTTCGTCCCTTGTCGGCAAGCCGCCAGTCGGCATAATTTGATCCGCTATATACAACTGCAATCATTAATCAGATAGATAGTATGTCGGCCATCTCCATCAAATCCTCTTCCAATTTAAATTCGTGTTCGGTAAGCGCCTCTTCGAGGCTGGTTATTTTAACGTGATTAGCCTGCAGGCCCACCATTTTTTGGGAATGTCCCTTTAGTAAAGCTTTAACAGCAGCATATCCTAACCGGCTGCCCAAAACCCGGTCGAATGCCGATGGGCTTCCGCCGCGCTGTAAATGACCCAATATGGTAACCTTGATATCGTAGGTTTTTATTTCGCTCTGCACCCTGCGCGCTATATCGTAAACCCCACCGTTTTTATCGCCTTCGGCAACAATTACAATGCTGGACGACTTTTTGTTAAGCTGGCCAGCTTTTAAATTTGTTATCAGTTCGTCTATTGCGGTAGCTTTTTCGGGCAGTAATATAGCTTCGGCACCACAGCAAACGCCGGCCCGCAAGGCAATTGCACCGCTGTCGCGACCCATAACTTCAATAAAAAACAAGCGATCATGTGCATCGGCAGTGTCGCGTATCTTATCAATGGCTTCAACTACTGTGTTGGTTGCGGTATCAAAGCCTAAGGTGTAAGTGGAACCGTAAAGGTCGTTGTCGATAGTTCCCGGAACACCCATTACCTGGATATCAGGGTATTTCTTTGAGAAACGCAGCGCACCGGTAAAAGTGCCATCGCCACCTATCACTACTAATGCATCAATTCCCTGTTTTTTTAGATTCTGATAAGCTGTTTCCATACCCTCGTCTGTACGAAAGGGCAGGCAACGGGCGGTTTTAAGTATAGTGCCCCCTAAATTTAATATGTTACTTACCGAGCGGGGGTTCATGTCGTACATGTCGTTTTCAATAAGCCCCTGGTAACCCTTGCGTATGCCCACTACCGGCAACCCACTATATATCCCGGTGCGTACAATGGCCCTTATACAAGGGTTCATTCCGGGGGCATCGCCCCCCGAAGTTAGTACACCCAGTTTTGAAATTTTATGCATTTTTTAAGCGAAATTTTTCGGTACGAATATAGTGTGTGTAAATTACACCATTGAATTTTATTTTATTTTTTTTATATTAGAACAATTACAACATATCTTTAGATCGTAAACCTAAAATAATAAGCTTTTGGAAGTAAAGTTACCTACATTTAACTCAGTATTCTCGATTGACTGCGTAATTTTTGGATTTGAAGCGGGTGAACTTAAGATATTACTTATCGAGAGAAATGAAGAGCCATACAAGGATTGGCTCGCCCTACCCGGATATATTGTTGAACAGGACGAAAGTATTGACGATGCCGCAGAGCGTATTTTATACGAATTAACGGGCCTGCGCGACTTGCATATGCAGCAGTTTCACACCTTCGGCGAAGTAAACCGTCACCCGCAGGGGAGGGTGATTACCGTGGCTTATTATGCATTGATCCGTATCAACGGGCAAAAAGACTTGCGACCGATTACGCAATATGCCAAAAAGGCTTTCTGGCACCCCGTGAATGAACTGCCAAAACTGGCATTTGACCATAGCGAGATATTTAAAACCGGTTTTACCAAATTACGGAGAAGATTAAACTACCAGCCGATCGCGTTTGAATTGCTGCCGGAGAAATTTACGCTGACACAGTTGCAATCGCTTTATGAAGCGGTATTGAATAAAAAGCTTGATAAACGTAATTTCCGCAAAAAAATGCTGAGTTATGGCTTTTTAAAGGAGCTTGACGAGAAACAAAAAGGTGTATCGTACCGTGCCGCTAAATTGTATAAATTCGACCGCCGTAAGTATTCCAAGATATTTCAGAACGAACTGAACTTAGAAAAAGCGAAGGTTATATAATATTACAAAGAGGGCTTGAAACAAAAAATGCGGTGATTAAACCGCATTCTTTGTTTGTATGTAAAGGGTTGATCTATAATTGGCTTGGCGCCAGTTCTAAATGATATTTTACCAGGTTATCTATAGGTGAGCGGATAATATTACCTACTACCATGCCGTTTTCGGTCACCACTTCTTCCAATACATTCCTGAAATTATAGCCGACAGAGCCGATGCAGTTAA
>JBIOHG010000061.1:0-25734 GCA_044448765.1 Sphingobacteriales bacterium
ATGTAGTAACTGTAAAAGGAGACACGCTGCGCGGGTTTATTAATCAAAAAGGCTGGGATATAAACCCAGGGGTAATCTCATTTAAAAGTTCGCCAAAGGCAAACGTGATGAAGTTTTCAGTCGGCGATATCACTTATTTCAGCGTGGGTAAGGATGCAAGGTATCAGCGGTATGTTGGCCTGATAAGTATGGATAATGTGAGCGAAGACCATATGATCGAATACCGTGATACGACCTATAAAGTCGATTCGGTTTTTTTGGAAGTATTGCAAAAAGGAAAAAATATAGCGCTTTACGGTTATTCTGACGCCCTAAAGCCCCGGTTTTTTGTTGGCGAATACCCTGATTATGCACCTGTAGAACTGGTTTACCGGTTATATTATAATCCAGACCAGGCTGATTTTGAAAAACAAAAAGGCCGTACCGTCAATGAAAATACCTTTATGAAACAGTTGTTCACTCTCGCAACAAAGTATAATGTGGTTTCAGAAAAGCTTATGAAAGAAATAAGTTATTATGGCTATAAGGAATACTACCTGGTGCAGGTATCAAAAATGATAAATGAGGGCTCGAAATGAAAAAATTAAACCGGGTACTCGGTATTCTGGCCGTAATCCTATTTTTATCATGTCCGGTTATTTTGCAGGCGCAGAACAAACCTGACACGGCTACATTTACAAAGGCGTATTCCGATAAGTTTAAATCTAATTTGTCTGTAGGTGCAGGCATCCATATCAACAATATCTCGCCGTCAAAAACTAGTCCGTACTATATCGCCGGCGGTAGGGCGTATACGTCCGTACTGCCCGAAATTTCGTTTGGCACCAGCGTTTTTACCGATCCGGCTACCGCGAGAGTTGTTTTCAGGCTTGAATTCTCGCTAACCGACAGCCGGTACCGCGCAAATTATCAAAGCCAGGTTGAGCCTTATGTGCCTATGAAGGTAAGTTTTGATCAAATTGGATACGTACTGATGCCACAGGCGCTTTACAACATCTACAACGCCGATGATCTGAAAATTTACCTGGGCTTAGGTGTTGCCTTACAGCTTTTCCAGTATAGCAATGTATATTATGGCGTGCAAAATCCGGCTCAATCAAATGCAGTTTACGGCTATAATACTTTTGATTTAAATAAGTTTGACGATACTATTGTGATAAAAGCGGGCGCACGAATAGGGAAGCACTGGGGAGTTTATGCCAATTACGTGGGCAATACCTACACTACGCAGGTTGGCTATTTCACAATGGCTTCATATTGTAAACAAGTTGGAGTCAATTATTTTTTTAACTAAACCTGCCACAGCGGCATTATAATTTATATGAAATATCTTTACGTTTTCCTTTGGGTGATTTTTTTATTTCCTTTTTTCGTATCCGCCCAAAGCAATTTCAAACCCGGCTATGTGGTGGATTCAAAAGGCGATACTTTACGAGGATTTATCAATTATAAGGAATGGGATCGTAACCCCTCAGACATTACTTTTAAAAAAAATGCGACGGATAAGGCCCTTCTCAAATTTGGCATTCACAACGCCAGTGCATTTGTCATTAACGGTTTCGAATATTATGAACGGCATATTGTTTCCGTAAGCCAGGATTTTACTTATTTCGATAAACTAACAACAACTCTTGATACAACAACAAAAGTAGATACGGTTTTCCTTCGCGTCCTCAATAAAGGAACAATTGTTGCACTTTACAGCTATACCGATGATATTAAAGAGCGATATTACGAATCAGAAACAACAGATAATCAGCCAAAGGAATTGATCTATCACATTTATTTAGAAGCGGATAGCAATGCTTACGGAAGGTTATCAGAAAAATATATCAACAGATATAGAACGCAATTACATTATATAGCAGAAAAAAACAATTTAATTAACCAAAGCCTGGAAACGCGCATTTCAGAATCAAGCTATGCTGAAAATGACCTGTTTAAGATCACAGCACTTATTAATGGCAGCACCGCTAAACAGTTTGTATCACCTAACCAGTTTGGTATAAGATGGTTTGCCGGGGTAGCGGCCCAATACAGCAGTTTGAAGTTTAATGGCGATTTATTAGTTGCTGGTGCTCCTGCAAGTAATAATATAACACCGAGACTAAGTGTGGGTATTAATGTTTTTCCAAATGTAATTATCCAAAAGCTATATTTTAGGCTCGACCTCTCCTTTTCTTACAATCACTATAATTTTTTCGCCAATGCCCCAAATATAACACCATCCGGAGCCAATGTTTCGCTAAATTTTTGGCAATTTAATGGCACATTGGCACCTCAATTGGTTTATAATTTTTATAACAGGAATAAATTTAAAATTTTCTTAGATGTCGGCGCAGCCTTTAACCAGTCTTTTTATAATAATTATCAACAAATAACCAGATACGCTGTTTTTCCGGCGGACATACGGAACAAGTACCCCGAGTTATATCACTCCTGGACTGCATTCCCGTTGAAAGCGGGGATTACCGTTAACAAAAAGTTTGAGTTATACATTGGCTACACATCTGCAACACCAATTGCCGCCGGAAGCAATGCCCGGTACACCGCTGATGTAACCTCATATATGATCGGTTTGAATTACCTTTTTTGAAAAAATTACTTATCGTACCACCAACACCCAGCCCGATAACACAGGCATACCGTTTTTGGGGTCGATGACATAGTAGTAGGTGCCTCCGGGTACCTGTGCGCCGTTATAGGTTCCGTCCCAGGGTTTGGCATAGCCGGTACTTTTAAATACCTGCTGCCCGTCGCGTGTATAAACCGTCGTCAGGCTTTCGGGGAAGGTTATTAAGCCGCCAATATCCCAAAAGTCGTTTACCCCGTCGCCATTTGGCGAAAACGTATTAGGTACCGTGATCTTTGTATAAACGGTTACATTCACGCTACTGGTTACCGTGCCGCAACTTTGCGATACTACGTGCAAAGTATAGGTAGTGCTCTCCGTAGGGTTTGCTGTGGGGGTTAACGAAAACGGATTATCAAGCCCGGTTGCAGGCGTCCAGTAAGCGCTGGTAATATTATCGCCGGTTTTTATGCCATTAAGCACCGTCGACTCTCCTTTGAATATGACTTTATCGTTGCCGGCAGAGGCTGTAGGATTGGCGTTTACCGTTACAGTTACGGTTTTGGTATCGTCAAAGCAGCCATCGTTGCTAACCTTAACGCTGTAAGTAGTGGTTTGGGTGGGCGTAGCGACGGGATCAGCGATGTTGTCATGGTCGAGCCCGGTTGATGGTGTCCATTGGTAATACAGGCCGCCGGATGCGTTAAGTTGTGTTGACGCTCCCGCGCATAGGGTGGCACTGCCACTCACCGTAGCAACAACATTTGATTCGGTACTGACGACGACCGATAGCGGCTCCGAACTCACGTTACAGGTTGGCGATGGCTCATTTTGCCCTTCGCCTACCGACAGCCGGTACAGGTAAGTGCCCGGCACTGCATTGTTAAACTGAATATCGGCCGTGGTGCCGGTTTGGCCCGGAATATTTACCCAACCGGTGTTGTTATAGTTTACCTGCCATTGCAAAAAGGGGTTCACATAACCAGTACCTACGCTGGCCGTTAGCTTGTAATCGGCACTGGTACCCTTGCACATCGTTTGGGTAGCTGTTGTTGTCAGATCGCCAAAACCGGTAAGTACTACCGGCCCGCAGGCCCTGAAGGCGATATCATCCAGCAAAAGGTCGTTACCCATCCCGCCGGCTGCATTATTAGACATTTTAACAATCACATCGGTTACGCCGGCAGGTGTGGTAAAATAGGTGCCGTATTTGGTCCACTCGGGGCTTGATGTTGGTTTGATCTCACCAGTGTTATAAGTAGCCAAAACCTGCCCTCCCGCGGTTTCGACCGAAAAAGTAATATCGGGCCTGGTGTATTTGTTTGACAGTGATGCCAAAGTTCCCAGGTTCATAATATAAGCTGAAAACTCATAAACGGTATTAGGGCACAAGCCGTTTGCCTTTTGGGTGAAAAAAATACTGGGCTCAAAACTTGCGTTTACCAGCATAAAGTAGCCGTTAGGGTCACCAGTGGTGTAATAAGTGTGATCGTGTATCACATCGTGCCAGTCGGTATGGCAGCCGTACGAGCTATTGAGGATAGTATAATAACCGTCTTCGGCGCATTTGTTTGTGGTATAAATAAAATTGGTAACCCCGGCGGGTAATGGCAGCCCCGGGTTGGTTCCCGATCCAAAAGTTTGCAAAATAATGGGGTCGCCCAGTGCACCTGAACAGGTTTGGGCGTTGGCACTTACCGTTATTAATAAAATGATAACCGTTAAAAACAGGCGTATAATTCTTGGTCGCATCAATATCCGGGGTACAAAAAACAATTGCTTGCTATTCAAACATAACGTATTTAGCTAATGAATTGCAACATTTATCTATGAATTACCATCCGGAAGCATTAAACGGCGCGGTATTGCTTACGAACGAACGGTTTGGCCTCAAAATCGACACAGCTAACTGCATGGAAAATAGGTTATTTCTGCTGATCATTAGCAACATTATTGTTAGAAACGATTAGATTTGGGATACCCTATTTAATTTAGTGCCTATGGCAAAAATATACCTGCTCATCATTAGTGTTTTTTTTGTCCATACCTGCTTCGCACAAAAAACCGATTCTGTAAAGCGCGACACCACCAGGCATTTGTCGCAAGTTACAGTGAAAGGCTATCTCGTTGAGCAACCTGTTTTGAGCGTGCCCGCCTCTGTTAGTGTGTTAACACCCGCCCAATTGCAAATGCAGCCGGGCGCTTCGCTGGTTCCGGCTTTAAATACAGTTCCCGGTGTACGAATGGAAGAAAGATCACCGGGCAGTTACCGTTTATCCATTCGCGGCAGCTTATTGCGTTCGCCATTTGGTGTGCGCGACGTTAAAATTTATTATGACGAAATGCCGCTTACCGATGCCGGTGGTAATACTTATCTGAATGCCATCGACGTAAACAGCATACAGGGCATCGAAGTTTTAAAAGGTCCGGACGGCAGCCTATTTGGTGCGAATTCGGGCGGGGTGGTGCTGGTAAGCCCGGTTAACCGCTATAACGATAGCAGTTATGTGTCCGGTGGCGCAAGTGCAGGATCATATGGGCTGTTCCATCAAAATATAACGCTGCAAAATCATACCGGTAATAACCAATTGAATATCGGCGAGGCTTACCAGACCGCAGCAGGCTACCGTCAGAATAGCAATATGTACCGCGCTTTTTTCCAGGCTGATGATAAACTGACGGTTTCTCAAAACGACCAGCTTAAATTTTTAGGCTTTTACTCCGATCTGGACTATCAAACCCCCGGCGGCCTTACGATAGCACAATTTGATGCCAATCCGCAACTAGCGCGGCTTCCTACCAAAACTATTCCAGGGTCGGTTCAGCAAATGGCTGGCATCGGGCAAAAAATGACCTACGGCGGCGTTGTGAACGAGTGGCATATTTCGGACAGGATAAGAAACGTGCTAACGATTTTTGGCAGCTATGTTGATTTCGTAAATCCCTTCATTACTGATTATGAAAACCGTTACGAGGGCACTTATGGGCTTCGCACTTATTTTGAGTTGAAAGGGGAGCCCGACCCATCTAATAATTGGAAAATAAATTTGGGCCTGGAATGGCAGCAAACTAATTCGAACATTAACAATTACGGTAACAGGGCGGGGGTGAGGGATACAGCGCAGACTTTGGATCAGATCAACACCAATCAGCATTTCTTCTTCGCACGTTATTTGGCCGACATCGACAAGCGCTGGCATGTGGAAGCTGCCATAAGCTTGAATTTTTATGACTATAAATTCCGCAACGTCTACCCCAATAACGAGTTGAATTTTACTGACCGCAGTTTTACGCCGCAGTTGATGCCGCGTGTTGCTCTATCGTATCAAATTACCAATGATTTTATATGGAGGGCATCGGTTAGCCGGGGTTATTCGACGCCGCAAACGGCCGAGATACGCCCGACGGATCACACCATTAACACCAACTTAGAGCCGGAGGATGGCTGGAATTATGAAACAGGCTTCAGAATACGCAATTACGATGAAAGCATGTTCCTGGATGCTTCGATATTTTATTATGATCTCAAAAATGCCATTGTAACGCAAGAAAATGCCGATGGAACCCAGTATTATATCAATGCGGGCGATACGCATCAGCCGGGCTTTGAATTGGCTTTTACTGACTGGCTTATCCGCAGAAATAATACTGAGTTTATACGCGGGTTGCAGCTCAACCTGTCCGTTACATTGGATAGATTCAAATTTGCCAATTACCAGGAAAAGGGCGTGAATTATTCGGGCAATAAACTGACCGGTGTGCCTGAGCAGGTAATTGTTGGTAGCTTACAGGTAAGGCTGCCTGCCAGTTTATACCTGTTCGGGCAATATAATTACACGTCAAGATTACCGCTGAACGATGCTAATTCAGCTTATGCCGGGGCTTATCATTTAGTAGAATTAAAGGGCGGCTGGGAGCATCGCTTTAACAAAACACGCCTGGGTGTTTTTGCCGGGGTAGATAATTTGCTGAATCAAAAATATAGTTTGGGCGATGACTTGAATGTTGCTATTGGCAACCGCTATTATAATGCCGCTGCACCGCGTAATTATTATGCGGGGGTGAATGTTAGTTTTTAAGGGTGGATGTCATGTTGAGGCACTCGAACACCAGGGCAAAGGCCTTCCCTCACCCTTCGAGCGCCTCAGGGTGACGGCCACTTTTTGAATCGCAGGAAGTGATTTGGTTGAGCGATAAAAGCGCCCGCCGATGTCCTGGCGCTTCTATCGCTGCATTGACTATTGTTTAGCTGGTTCAGTAACATTGCTGGGCCGCCCTTTGTTGTCGAATGCCCTGAATTTTATGATAGAATTATCGTTTGTAACAGCATCTTTATAAATGGGGCTTTTTGCGTCCGGATCTTTGCCGTTTGTAGTATACCGGATGGTTAATCCCGGGAACTGAACGTTCGCGAAATACTTACCATCCTGTAAGATCACGCCTGGTTTTGGTACGCGGAACTGAAAGCCTCCGTCAATATGATCCAGTCGCGGCATTTCTCTTTTGCCCATCACGTTCAAAAAGTTCACCCATGAGATTTGATATAACGAATCGCTTTTTGCCATATTAGGCTCTGTGGCCCATGCTGGATTTTGGCTCCAGGCGCGTTCGGCAAAAGCCAGCATGCGCGGCAGCAGCATGTACTCCAGCCGCTCGTTGCTTTTAATGTTTTCGCCCCATAGCGCACACTGCAAGCCAATGATGTTGCTTTTGCCATAATCCGTCAGCCGTTGTTTGCCGACAAAAATATTACGGTTAATAGGCAGCCCGTTTTTGTCAACCTTTGAATTTTTAAAGTAGTCGTAGGGGATAAAGGAATAAAATTTATCGATATCGGTAAACGCGCCCCAATAATAACCCGGCTCATCAAATGATTTGTAATGTGCCATATCCAGGTACAGGTTAGTTACGTTGGACAGCACCACATGATAACCTGAATTAGCGAGTTTGTAGGCCAAATCCTCGTTGCCGTCACCGAGGGTATTGTTCCAAACTTCGGCCTGCCAGTGTTCATGCGCGAAATCAGGGTTGGGTATATACACGCGTTCACCGTCCAGCGTGGTGCGGCGCAGCGGCGCTTCTTCCCAGCCTGCTAATTTCAGACCTTTAGATTTTAGGATCGAATCCACCCGACCGTAATAATAATACCACATATCGCCGGCGCTTTTTATTTCGGGGTGATTGGCTTTAAACGCCAGGTAAGCGGGCGATTTTTCCCATACACCGCGCGGTACTTCGTCGCCGCCGAAATGGATGGTGGTTAAAGGTACACCGGCTTCTTTGTAAATGGCCTGGATATTATCGATCACCTTTGCGATAAAGTTGTAGGTAGATGGCAGCGATACGTCGATCACGTTATCGTTCCACGCTTGTGCCGAACTGTAAACCGATTTGTCGTTGGGATCGCACAGCAAATATTTTTCAGCTTCATCCTTTTTGCCGGCGGCCATTAAGCGGTTATAGCGGTCGGTCATGGCTTTTACAGCGGCACGGGCATGACCCGGCGTTTCTATTTCGGGCAATACGGTGATGTGTCTTGCGGCGGCATATTTTAGTATTTCGATATAATCTGCTTTGGTATAATATCCGGTGCCGTTAGTGTTAGTGGTATCGCCGCCTGAACCATGTGACGGCGGCAGGGTGTTTTTAGCATCTAAGGAATGCGCGCGTTTTGCACCAATTTCGGTTAATTCAGGCAGACCATCCATTTCCAAACGCCAGCCTTCGTCTTCGGTCAGATGCAAATGAAAGACATTCAGCTTGTACAAAGCCATTACATCCAGTATGCGGAATATCTCCTCTTTCGAATGAAAGTTACGGCCCACATCCAGCATAAAACTGCGGTAAGCAAAGCGGGGTTCGTCTTTGATCTCCACACAAGGAATCTTTATTTCTTTTTGGGGATGGGCGTAGGCGGAGGGAGGTATCAGTGATAGTAATGACTGAATACCATAAAATGCGCCTGCTGACGTAGATGCAATAATGTAGATGGCACCAGGTTGCACCTTTAACTCATAGCTTTCCGCATCTAAGCTATCTACTTTTCTAATATAAATTTGGTATTCAGGATACAAGTGACTCGATTCCTTTTTCCCTAATAACGACCAAAGATCAGATTTCAATATTTGGATTTCTGGCCTGAATGGTTCATCACCTGAAATGCTGGTTCTAAACTCCAAAGTAAAATATCCCCCCGTTTCCTTATAACTAACCGGCGTCGGAAACACTTTGGTTAATTGTTCTTCTGGTATATCGGTGATGTTTTTATTCTGATCATAAATAATAGCAGGGGTTATTAATCCCATATAGCTTGGACTGTATGGCTTGATGCTGAAAGCGCCTAAGTTGTAGCCTTTTGCAGGCTCGTTATCCCAAACCATGTAAAACCCTTCGGGACCGTCGGTGATATTGACAACAACATCATCTTCCGCAAATTCAATACGTACCGATTGGCCGGGTTTTACTTCGGTAAAGGTGCTGGTTGGCGTCATGCTGAACAGGTCGCCATTGATAAAATCAACCTTGACGTTGCCTGTAGGGCTTACCGGTAATACTGTTCTGGCGCAGTTGAAATAGAGCTTCCAGCCGGATGCAGGCATCGTACCTTTGCCGTTATTGGTTACTGTTACTGCGTTGAGCGACTGGCCGGGCTTGGGCATGTCATTTTTTACGACCTCCCAGGTTATACTTAGGTCTTTTGCGTTAAAGGTTGGGGTAGCAAAAATAAAGCTACTTGTTAAAGCTAGCAGCAGGGTGACGATAATTCGGCGCATAGGGTTAAATATTAGGTTCGGTAGTCAGACTTACGAAGTTTCTAAAACTTCGTAAGTCTAAACTTGTGAGACGTAAATATATACTTTTTTAAAAATTTTAAAAAGTTTTTTTGCCGCTTTTGTCATTGCGAGCGCAGCGTGGCAACCTCGTCGGTATCATAGTCCGTCATGCATTTGCGACGAGGTTGCTTTCCCGAAACAAGTTCGGGACAGGCGTCGTTCCCTGCCGGCTCCTCAATGACAGGTTGGTGAAGGGTTAAACCGAAAACCGTATCCACCCATCACCCTCATAACCAAATATGAATTGCTTCGGGTTGATGATCTCGGCCAGTATTTCGATAGAATCCAGAATGCGCGGACCAGGCCGGTTAAAATATTGGTTGCCGTCGGCAATATAGAGGCGGTTATTTTTTACAGCTTTTAATTCGGTGAATCCGGGTAGTTGGAGCAGGATATCTATCTCCTTCATGGTACGCTCTATGGAAAATCCGCAGGGCATTGCGATGATAATGTCAGGGTCTGCTTGTTGGATTTCTTGCCATTTGACAAAGGGCGAATGTTTACCCGCTTTTGCTAAAATAGAAACACCGCCGGCAATACTGACCAACTCAGGCACCCAATTACCGGAAACCATCAGCGGTTCCAGCCATTCGACACAGGCAACCGTTGGTTTGGCATCAATAAATTTTAGTTTATGTCGAATGATATCGACGCGTTCGGTTAGGTCTTCAATTAGCCTTTCGCCGTTTTCTGCCACATCCAACGCCGTAGCCACCTCACGGATATTGTTCAAAATATCTTCCAAACTTTCAGGTTGCAGCGATATGATCTTTGCACCTTTATCCAAATAATTTTCCAGCGCTTCTTCTACCTCTTTTAAAGATACCGCACATACCTCGCATTGCGCTTGGGTTATCACTACATCCGGGGCCAGTTGTTTTATTAGCTCACGGTTTACGGTATATATCGATAAGGCATCATAAAGCAATTCCTTTACCTTTTTATCGATATCAATGCTGCTTAAATTATCGGGTATATTCGCATCTGAACAAACCGGTAACCGCTTCACTTCTGCCGGAAAATCACACTCATGCGAACGGCCCACCAGGTTTTCGCCACAACCCAAAGCATAAACAATTTCGGTAGCGGCAGGGAGCAGGGAGATGATTCGGTTTTGCATCTGCAAATGTGCGTTTTTATGTGCAGATTTTAGATGTGCAGATATGCAAATGGGTTTTTCTATTAATAATCTGCACATCTGCATATTTGCACATCCGCACATAAAACTATTACCTTCGAACAATGCTACTGCTCACCTTTTTCATCGGCGTTATCGCGAACTTTATCGGGTACATTCCGCCGGGGAATATCAATTTGTCGCTAGTGCAAATAGCCATTAACCGGGGTATCAAAGAAGCAATGCGCTTTATCATTGCTTTTTCGTGCGTCGAATTCTTTTTCACCTACTTTATTATGAATGCCGCCGATTACCTGGCGAAGCAGCTCAAATTGGATACGATCATCGATTGGATCATGATCGTGCTGTTTACCGTGATAGGCACTATTACCTGGATACACCGTAAAAAAGCGCCCGAAGCAAAGAAAAGTTCGGGCCGTGATAGTATTACTTATGGCATTTTGCTGGGCTTCTTAAACCCTGTTCAGGTACCGTTCTGGATGATCACGGGCAGTTACTTAATTACCCATCAATGGATAGAAACCGGGCGGCTCGCGCTGGTTATTTTTAGCGTCGGCTCGGCTGCGGGAGCGTTCTTTTGCCTGCTTATTTATGCCGAATCGGCGCGGTATATTCAGCGTAAGCTTGACCTGAGCAACAAGGCCATCAATATCGGTATAGCGTTATTGCTTTTCGGATTTGCCGGTTATAATATTGTGAAGCAGGTTTATTTGATATTTTTTAAATAGTTTGAATATGAAACAAAATTTCGTACTCATTTTTTCTTTGATGATGCTGTTCTCATGCGATCATATAGAAAAGAAAAAAGTCCAAAATTCAGCATTGATTGGATCGTGGACCTTATCCAGTGTTGCCGAATTTAATGATAAAGGCAAAGGAAACATTACGACATTCAATGTTTGCCCTATAATTGTTTTCAATATAGATGGCATTGGGCAAACCCCTGGAGATTTTTTCCAGTGGTATTCAGACAACAGAAAAGTGACTATTAATTATGTTGAAAACAGAAACAAAAAAGACTTCGTTATTGACGGTGGCACTTATGAAATAAAGTATACTGATAGGAAGACATATCTTGAAGCCGTACTCACTAACAGTAATAAGAAGATATCCTATTTTTTAGGAAAGAATAAATAAGACAATTTATTCTTTGAACAATTTCATTACGGAAATTTTATCGTTTGCTAATTGCGCTGTCAATTGCTCTAAGGATTCAAATTTAACATCGCCCCGTACATAATGCAGTAACTCCATGCGGATGGGCTGACTGTAAATGTCTTTACTGAAGTCGAATATATTCACCTCGATATTCCTGGTCATACCGTTGATGGTGGGGCGGTGGCCTATGTAGCCCATGCCTTTGTACTCTTTGCTATCAAGGTAAACTTTAACGGCAAATATGCCATCGGTTGGAATAAGCTTATACGTTTCTTCTACCAGGATATTAGCGGTAGGGTAGCCAATGGTCCTGCCGATCTGGTCGCCGCGCATTACCTTACCGGTGATGAAGAATGGATAGCCCAAAAACTCGTTAGCCAGGTCTATCTCGTCATTCAATAAGGCGTTACGTATCCGTGTGGAGCTTATGGCCACGTCATGTATATCCTGTTCCGGTATTTCGATCACCTCATAGCCATAAACCGGGGCAAGCTGCTGTAATTCGGCTAAGCCACCCTGCCTGTCCTTACCAAAACGGTGATCGTAACCGATCACGATCTTTTTGGTGCCGATCTTTTCAACCAATATATTCCGGATATATTCTTCGGCAGTTTGATTGGAGAAGTCCCGGGAGAATGGTGTAATGATTAGATGGTCGACGCCTAATTGTTCAAGCAGTTGCGCTTTCTCGTTAATGGTATTGATCAATTTCAGGTTTTGATCTTCCGGGTGCAATATCATCCGCGGATGGGGGAAGAAGGTTAATATCACGGTTTCGCCGCCGATCTCGTCAGCAATTTCTTTGATACGGGATATGATCTTGCGATGCCCCAGGTGTACACCGTCAAACGTGCCGATGGTTACAACAGCATTTTTTACCGGCTCAAATTCCTCAATACTATTATAAATTCTCATAGCAAGACGTTTCGCAAATATCAAAATTGATCCGCTGATTAGCGGACGCAATTCGAAATCATTCCATTACAGTTTTCAACTCCCTTATTTTATTAACTAACTCCATAACCTCCCAGGCGTCTGTCGCCTTAAAATTGCCACTTCTTGTTCTGCGCAAGCGCGAAAGATAGGCACCGCTATCCAATGCTCTGCCAAAGTCATCAACTAACGACCGTATGTAGGTGCCTTTACTGCATACCACCCTGAAATCTACTTCAGGCAGTTCGATCCGGGTGATTTCAAATTCATTGATGGTTATAAAGCGCGGGCGGCGTTCCACCTCTTCACCACGGCGGGCCTTTTCGTACAGGCGCTCACCGTCAATTTTTATGGCCGAATGTGCGGGCGGGTATTGTTGAATATCGCCCATGAACTGGGTACAGGTTTGTTTTATTTGATCTTCGGTAAGATGGCTTGTTTCAAACTTTTGTTCGGGTTCGCTTTCCAAATCGTAGGTAGGGGTGGTGGCGCCTAAGGTCATGGTGCCGGTGTATTCCTTTTCTTCGGCCTGGAAGGTATCGATCTGCTTGGTCATTTTCCCGGTGCAGATGATCAATAGCCCTGTTGCCAATGGATCAAGCGTACCCGCATGACCTACCTTCAATTTTAAAGGCTTAAAGGCATTACGAATTTTACCCACCACATCAAAGCTGGTCCACTTGTAGGGCTTATTGACTAGTAATAGTTCGCCTTCGGCAAATTGGTTGATATCGGAAAAGAGTTTTTTCAATCCAGCAGATTTTTGGCAAAGGTAGGTTTTTAAATAAAATAGCGATGAGCCTTAAACCCATCGCTACGTGCGAGAATAAAATATTTTGATTATGCCGTATGCAAGGCGTTACCCGCAAAATAAAGGATAATGATAACGATACCTGCCAGTATGCGGTACCAGCCGAATAATTTAAAGCCGCGTTTCTCTAAAAAAGTAATGAAGCTTTTGATTGCCAGCATAGCCACAATAAAGGCGATAACGCTGCCAATGATGAGGAACTTAACGTCCTGGTGAAAATCGGGCGTATTGAACAGGCCTTTCTTTTTAAAATCCCATAAGTCTTTAACTGTAGCGCCAAACATGGTTGGTACAGCTAAAAAGAACGAAAACTCAGCCGCAGCGGTGCGGCTTAACTTTTGCGACATACCGCCTACTATAGACGCTGCGGAGCGCGATACGCCGGGTATCATGGCCAAACATTGGAACACGCCTATTTTAAAGGCAGTTACGTGATTGATATTCTTTTCGTCTTTGATAACAGGCCTGTTAAACCAATCGTCAACAAACAACAGGATAACGCCGCCTACCACAAAAGCTATAGCTACAACCAGCGGGCTTTCGAGCAGTTTATCAATATATTTTTTGAGCAGCAAGCCTAAGATAACAGCCGGGATAACAGCTATAATCAGCTTGATATAAAAATCGACTGAGCGAACAAACCTTTTGAAGTACAAAACTACAACGGCCAGTATAGCGCCAAGCTGTATAACCACCTCAAATAGCTTTACAAATTCGTCGTTCGCGATGCCCATTAGTGAGCTGGCCACTACCATGTGCCCGGTTGATGATACCGGTAAAAATTCTGTCAGGCCCTCAATGATGGCCAGTATGATAACGTGTATGATATTCATTTGTGAGGGGTTTAGTTGGATAGTAGTTGGAGTAATTCGATCAACTATTCTGCCGAAGGTTTTTTCAGGATGGCTACAAACCCAAGCGCAAAACCTGCCAGCACAACTACCGGTGCAACAACAATTTTGGTATTACTGTAAATATCGGTTGTGCCCGACATCAGCACGAAGCCTAAAATTACCACAACGATACTGATGATGAGTAAACGGTAATTGCTTTTACCGAATACAAATTGAATGGGTGTGGCATTGCTTTCTTTAGCCTGTGGCTTACTGTAAGCCGAGGTTTTTACCGGGGCGGTTGGTTTTGTTTGTGCCATATCTTTTTTAATTACTGAATTATCGAATGAGTGATTTTACCTGTATAGGTTATAGATTTTTAAACGTAAATATTTGTTGACTGCTAAAAATGTGCTGAAGCCTGAAATGAAAATCCCTAAACCTATAACCAGGACAAATACAATACCGAATTCAGTGTAATCCTGTAAGATGATCAAGTCAGGGATCTCTTTTTGTGCCACATATAAAGTGCCCATTAATATTACAATGGCTATAAGCGCGCCTAAAAGGCCATGCCAGATGCCGTACAGGATGAATGGTTTGCGGATAAAGTTTTTTGTAGCACCCACCAGTTGCATCGATTTGATCAAAAAGCGTTGCGAGTATATGGCGAGGCGTATGGTATTGTTTATAAGGGCGACTGAAAGTATCACAAAAATGATTGTAAATGCGAGGATGATCAGGCTGATAGAGGTCAGGTTTTGGTTCATCTGGTCAACCAGCGAGCCCTGGTATTTTACTTCTTTTACAATGGGGTTTTTTAACAGCTCAGTTTTAAATTTTTCTATATCGGTATTGTTAGCGTAATCTGCCTTTAAATACACATCCAACGATTGTGATAACGGGTTATAGCCCAAAAACTTCACAAAATCCTCGCCCAGGTCCTTTTCCAGGTTGCGTGCGGCTAATTCCTTGCTTACATGCTGGGTTTGTTTTACGATGGGGTTAACCTCCAGTTGCTTTTGCAACTGATCGACATCGGCTTCGTGTGCGCCTTCATCAAGATAAATATTGAGTACAATATTCTCCTTTACGTAGCGCGAAAGTTTATTGGCGTGTACCAGGATGAGCCCAAGCAAACCTACCATCAGCAAAACCATAGCTATACCAAAAACGGTAGAGATATAGATGCTTTTTGTTTTTTTTGACGATTCGCTTGCTTCAAATTCTTCCATATTCTGAGATGTGAGATTTGAGATGTGAGATGTGAGACGCTGTCTCTTTCTGACACTCAATATCTGCGAAAATAGTAAACCTGTGTTTAAAGGTAAAACTTTATCTGCTATTATTATCGACCGATGGTGGATAACCTGTCCTTTTAACAAAATTTAACGATTGTTATTTAACAGTTACTGTGTTTTCAAATTCAGTTATTACACCGGCTTTTGTCCAGGGGCGGCTTGCTGTGATCTTTAGTGCTGTTGTTCCGGTCTTCATGGCGATAAACTGCCACATCACCTGTCCGGGGGCGCCTAAAGCGCTATTTGGGGCAGGTGGTTTTTCACTTTGTTTTTCCAATCGTAAAATGGTTGTATCGAACTGTGGTTTGTCAAAATGATAGCCGCCATCGGTGTGATCTGGGAGGGTCAAAGTAAACTCCCGGCCTTTAACGAGGGCAAGTGTTTTTAGTGAGTCTTTGGCGGTAAGATTGACTACTTGTGATTGAGACGTGGTTTTAGGGCAGCAGGTAATTGCCAGTAATCCCGGCGAAAAAAGTAATGCTATTACAACGTGCGCCAATTTCATATTCAAAAATAAGTTAATACATCAAGGAACAAGTTAATTATTTATCGCAAATAATTCGGGTTAAAAGCGATTTCCCTGGATTTGCTGCACACAAATCCGGTATATACAAATTTACGAAACTGAAATGAGTAAAGTGGTGACAGCGTTTTGTCAGTACTCAACTTATGGAAACAAAAAAGGCTCCCGATCAGGAGCCTCTTTGTAAACGAATGTCTTTTTTTAGTTTACAGCAGCATAATAAACACCTCCCTGCGGAACAATTTTGGTGCTCATAAATACGGTGTACGGCATATAGTAGAATCCGTGGTTACCCCATGAAGCGCTCCATGAATTTTGCACCAGGAATGCTTTCCGGGTATCATCATAGCCTACAATAGGTGTAGCATGACCGCCCAATAAGGATACACCGCTTGCTAATGCACCGGTACTGGTTAAAGGGTTGTAAGTATAGCTGGTAGTATTTAAAGCTTCAAAATACTGGTAAGTACGGGTATTGTCATATACGTTAAAGCCCATCATCACGGGGATATTATTCCTGAGGCAGGTTTTTACGGCCGCAGTATCACCCGAATTGATCAAGGTATAGCTGCCAATTTTAAAGCCTAAAGCGTTTGAAATTGCTGCAGCTGTTGGCGGGGTTTTATAAGCCGTTGTCCTGTCGCCGCCTGGGTATGGCATCAGTGCTTCGGTACAGATACCATACTTTGTTAAAGCCTGGTCGATGTTGACCATGTTAGCGCCATTGTCGGCAGTAATTCTTTCATGCAGTATGTTTACCCTTTCTTCGTAATACAAAAATGCCGGGCTCACTATAGCAGGGAATGCGCCATGTTTGTAGTAATAGCCAATTTCATAAGCTTCGGAACCGCAAAATGCAGTACATGAGCCTATTTGTCCCTGGTCGCGTACGGCAGGTGTGGCTAACGAATACACAGCCGGTGCGCCGGTACTAAATACACCTAACTTTGATTGAAAAGCATCTGCCGAATATTTGGGCAGCGAATTATATTCTTCAGGGCTTGCAGGTAATAAACCGTAAACGTGTTTGCCATCAGCGGTGCTGTTGAGCGTAGTAGTTTGGTCGGTAGTGGCCGCAGGCTTAACCTGGTCGGTTTTTGAGCATCCGTAAAACATAGAAATTGCGGTTGCTAACGATAGCAATGAAGTTAGTTTGAGCGTTGTCTTCATGTTGGGGTTTTGTTAATTAATAATAAGGGTTAATTGTTTTGATTTGAGACGTTATAATCCAATAATAAAGAAATAAAATCAAGTTTCCAAAATGATAATCAAAGAGTTATCCACCATTTTTATAAAAACCGTGCTCATTTGATTTAAACCTTGAAATGCTAAACAAAGTATAACCGCGGCTTGTTGAGAGAAGAAACAGATGCTATGACAAAGCCAGCAAACTCGGCGGATAAGCCATCGCCCTCAGATACACCTACCCACCGGCCAAATGATAACGGGGGGAAAGCAGTAGTAGGGTCGGACAAGAATTACACCAACCATAAGTTAGACAGGCTAAATATTGCCGAAAAACGTGAACGGGAAGAGCACCCGGTTGACCCGATAAAAGATCCGCCTGCCGAGAAGGGGATGGAGAACGGTAAGGTGCAGCCGTAAGAAGAAGTAGGAAGGCGGAAGTTCGAAGTCGGATTGATTTGCTTAAGACTTTACTATTCCCGCCGAATTGAATTGCAGATCGTATAGCTTACGGTAGTAACCGTGCTCAATTTTCAGTAGTTCCTGGTGGGTGCCCATTTCTTTGATCTCGCCGTGATCAAGCACGATAATTTTATCGGCGTTTTGGATGGTTGACAAGCGGTGCGCTATTACTATAGCCGTACGGCCCTGCATCAGCTTGTAGATGGCGTTTTGTATCAATATCTCGGTTTCGGTATCCACGGACGAGGTGGCTTCGTCTAATACCAATATTGCTGGGTCGTACACTAAAGCCCTGATGAACGATATCAATTGCGCCTGCCCTGATGACAGCGTGGCTCCGCGTTCCATAACGTTATAGTCATAACCGCCGGGCAATCGCTCAATAAATTCATGTGCGCCGACGTCTTTTGCTGCCGCGATGATCTGCCTGCGGGTAATTGCCGGGTTATTCAGGCTGATGTTATTGGCGATGGTATCAGTAAACAGGAAAACATCCTGTATCACGGTTGCGATCTGCGAACGCAGGAAACCAACTTCGTATTCCCTGATGTCAACGTTGTCAACCTTCACTTCGCCTTTCCCTATCTCATAAAACCGGTTCAGGATATTGATGGTGGATGATTTCCCTGCGCCCGTTGCGCCAACCAATGCCAGCGTTTCGCCGGGGTTTACGTGGAAGCTGATATCTTTCAGCACCAAGTTCTCCTCGTTATAGGCAAACCAAACGTGCTTAAAATCTATTTCGCCCTTTAATACGGCTGGTTTTAAGGTGCCTTCGTTTATGGCAACCTCATCGGTATCTAATACCCTGAATATCCTGTCGGCGCCCACCATACCCATTTGCAGGGTGTTAAATTTATCGGCAAGTTGCCTTATCGGCCTGAACAGTAAGTTGAGCAGCATAATAAATTCCAGTATCATGCCCGGCGTTACCGGGTGGCTAATGGTTCCGAGGCCGAATAGTTGCCCGTCGGTCAATATTCTTTTACAACCGTACCATACCAGCAAGCTCATGCAAATAGCGAACAGTATCTCGACCACCGGGAAAAAGATAGAGTAGTACCAGTTGGACCGGATATTGGCGTCGCGATATTTCATATTCACCGAAACGAATTTGCGCATTTCCTGGTCCTCACGTGCGAAATACTGGATAATGCTGATGCCCGAAATATGCTCGGCCAAAAAGGTATTCAATTGTGCCACCTGCGTGCGCACTTCCTGGAAAGACGATTTGATAGCTTCTTTAAATATATAGGTGGATAGGAACAACAGCGGCATTGGTATTAGCGTGATGAGCGCCAGTTTCCAGTCTTCCCACAGCATGGCCGCTATAATAGCGATGACCAGCAGCAGGTCGCCAACTATGGAGATCAGGCCCTCCGAAAAAATATCTGCGATAGTTTCCAGGTCGGATACGGTACGGGTGATCAATACGCCAATAGGAGTATGGTCGAAATATTTGAGCCGCAAACTCATAATGTGGTTAAAAATAGCCGCACGCAGGTCGTGAATTACAGATTGGCCTAAGGCATTGGTGGAATGGGTTTGATAATACTGCGCCAGGGTTTGCACGGCAAGCTGCGCTATCATGAGGCTGACCATAAAGATAAGGCCGTTGTAGTTGTTGCCGAGGATATACTTATCCAGCGTAAGCTGCATCAATACGGGTTGCACCAAGGCGCTTGCTGCTAAGAAAATAGTGAGGCATGCGGCTATGACAAAAGTAGACCGGTAGGGTTTTACATAGTGCATCACCCTGCCAAGTAGTTTCCAATCAAGTGCTTTTCCGGTTACTTCAGACATGTTTTTTTATTTCGAATTTCGAATGTTCAATTTCGAATTTACCCGTTTCAATTAGTTTGTAATTTGTGAATCATGCCAAATTCGAAATTGTAAATTCGAAATTCGACATCCTCACAAATATGCATATATGACCTCCGTTAAATACAACCCACAGGCTGGTACGGATGTCCCTGCATTACTGCGATTTTTACTTTCAATAATAGTCCGGATGCTGTCCGGTTCCATCTCTTTTCGTCCTACCAATATCAACGTGCCCACTATTGCCCGAACCATGTTTCGCAGGAAGCGATCGGCGGAAATGTGGAATATCAAACCGCTTTCACCCTCGACCCATTCGGCCCTTGCAATTTTACAATTATTAGTAAAAGTTTGCGTATTCGATTTACTGAAGCAGCTAAAATCAATGTATTCCATCATGATCTTCGCCGCTGCATTCATCAGTGCAATATCCGGCTTATCGCGCAATTCCCATGAACGGTTAAGCTTAAAAGGGTCCTTTTCGAAATGAATATGATATTCGTATGATCTTAGCCTGGCATCAAAACGTGCATGGGCATCCGCGTGAACCGGGATGATACGTTTAATGGCGATGTCTTTAGGAAGAATGGCGTTGATACTCATTTCGGATTTCGGAATTTCGATTTCGGATTTAGATATATCGAAATGCGCAAAAAACTCGGTAGCATGTACGCCGGTGTCCGTCCGTCCGCAGCCGGTGGTTTCAATGGGTTCGCGTAAAATGGTCGTTAACGCTTTATCCAGCTCTGCCTGTACCGTATTGGCATTAGGCTGACTTTGCCAGCCGTGATAGTTGGTGCCATTGTAGGATAGTTCTATAAAATAACGTTGTTTTTCGGACACGGGGCAAAGGTAAAGTAATTTGGGAATTACGGATTTTGGAATTCTGATTTGAGTAGATGTTTTTAGCGTAAACCCTGAACTTTGGTTCAAACAATCCTATCTTTGCGTCATAATAATAGTGCTATTCATTATATTGTAACATCTTAAGCCATACAACAATCCAACCCTAAAACAATACAATCTCATGCTTCAACGTATCCAAAGCGTTTACTTTTTATTAGCCGGCCTGGTTATATTCGCGCTGTTCCTGTTTCCGCTGGTTCACAATGTAACTTTTGCGGGTGTGCCGTCAAGTATTTGGGTGACGGGAATCTTCATGGAACGAAACTTAACACCAATGCAGGTGCAATCCTTCCCGCTTTTGACGGATGGAACGATCCTGGTTGGACTGCTCCCGCTGATCCCTATCTTCCTGTTTAAAAACCGCAAGTTGCAGGTAGGGTTGGGTTATGTTTATATGCTTTTGGTTATCGGCTACAGCTACTGGCAGGTACAAACTATCAAATCACTGGCTGATATATCCGTATTTAAGTTTAGTAATTTCGGTATAGGGATATTTATAGCCCCAATAAGCATTGTTTTAACATTACTGGCGATAAAGGCCGTACAGCGCGATGAAAAACTGATCAAATCGGCAGACAGGTTGCGGTAGAACACGATATAAAGGATTAGAAGAGATGAAGACCAGGTTAAAGATCATACTGTTTTGCGCGTCGTCGCTGCTATTTATTGGCTGCGACAGGATAACCAAGGATATTGCCAAAGATCATTTGATGTACCATGCGCCGATATCATACCTGCATAATACGGTAGTGCTGGAGTACGTGGAAAATACAGGCGCTGCACTAAGTTTAGGCGACAGCTTATCCAAACCAATGAGCTTTTGGCTGCTCAGTATTGTTCCGCTGGTGTTCCTGGTTATTTTATTTGTCTATGCTATTTTAAAGATACGGGTGCTTACGCAGCTTAAATTGCTTGCTTTCTCGCTGATATTCGCGGGTGGCTTAGGCAATATTATCGACCGCCTGCTATTCGACCGCCACGTAACCGACTTTATGAATGTGGGCATAGGCAGCCTGCGGACGGGAATTTTTAATGTGGCCGATATGTGTGTTACGGCGGGGGTTATTATGCTGCTTGTGGGATCTTATAAAGATAGCAAGCCGGAGCATGCCGAAGAAATATCTACAGAGAACACCTAGGCCTTTAGTGGTTTTTGCCTCGCACCTCTGATATTAAGCAGTTCAATTTGATTTAATCTGGGTTTTACCCGATACGTTAATATTGTAAGCGGATTTATTGGCCCACGATAAACATTTTTATATTTTGAAGTCTTTCGGAGGATCTCGGGATGTTCCGCCAGTATATCAAAAAACCTATCGGTGTCTGTTATGAAATCTACAATTTCTTTTTCGGACCAATTTTCTAACAGGTAATTGACAATTCGGTCATATCCTGCGGCGGCTCTTTTAGTCCAGACTATTTTGAGCGCCATTGCTGATATTTTGCCATCACCGTTTCATGTGGCACGACCTCATCACTATCTGCCTGCGTAAGTCCCTCTTCAATTTCTGCCCTTTCTTCATCACTGATTTGGTCCCACCAATCAACCTGCTCCTTTCGTTTTAAAGCAATAAAACGCTCAATAACTGAAGGTTCATTCACGCCAGCCAGCCATTTTATCAAATCTAATTTTTCAGCTTGAATATCCATACAATAAATATCTATATCAAAAATAACCAATTATTAAGTATTTACGAAATGATGCTGTCAATGTCTATCCAATTGTCATATTCCCCGTTTCCTCAGCAACTATTTGATTTTTGACAAATAAACGCTACCTTTGCGCCCGATTTGGCGATGTAGCCAGATACGTTATTTAAATTCATGAACCCATTTATTGAACTGGGAATCCGTCATGATATTGTTAATGCCATTACTGAGTTAGGGTTCGAAAACCCTACGCCAATCCAGGAGCAATCTATCCCGGTATTGTTAACAGGCAGCAACGATTTTGTCGGATTAGCCCAAACCGGGACCGGCAAGACAGCTGCTTTTGGACTACCTCTTTTAGAGCTATTAGATTTCGAAGCAAATCATCCACAGGCGCTTATTTTGTGCCCAACCCGCGAACTATGTTTGCAGATCACGAACGATCTGAAAAATTATGCTAAAAACATGCGCAACGTACATGTTGTGGCAGTTTATGGTGGTGCAAGCATTTCTGACCAATTGCACCAGATCCGTCGCGGCGTACAAATTGTTGTTGCTACACCGGGCCGTATGCTCGATATCATCAACCGCGGCGCTATCAATTTTAGCGGTGTGAAATTTGTTGTGCTCGACGAAGCTGATGAGATGCTCAATATGGGCTTCCAGGAAGACATTGACAGTATTTTGTCGACCACACCGGCAGATAAAAAAACATGGCTGTTCTCGGCCACTATGCCTTCTGAAGTAAGAAGGATCGCCAAAAAGTATATGGAAGATCCTTATGAGCTTACCATGGGCACCAAAAATACAGGGAACGAAAACATCGATCACGAATATTATGTAGTGCGTGCCCGCGATAAATACGCTGCCTTTAAGCGCATCGTGGATTTCAATCCTGAGATCTTCGGTATCGTATTCTGCCGCACCAAGATCGAGACCCAGGAAATTGCTGAGTCCCTGATCAAGGACGGTTACAATGCCGATTCGCTGCACGGTGACTTATCGCAGCAACAACGCGACAAAGTGATGAAACGCTACCGCGAGCGCAGTTTGCAGTTGCTGATCGCAACCGACGTGGCAGCACGCGGTATCGATGTGAACGACATTACCCACGTGATCAATTACTCACTGCCTGACGAGATCGAGAATTACACCCACCGCAGCGGCCGTACGGCGCGTGCGGGTAAAACAGGTGTTTCCATTTCGATCATCAACGGTAAGGAGCTGGGCAAAATTCGTCAGATAGAAAAAACCATTGGTAAACGGTTTGTTAAGGTTGAAATTCCGACAGGTTTTGACGTGGTAGAAAAGCAACTGTTTGCGCTGATACACAAAGTACACAATGTAGAGGTAAATGAGCAGCAGATTGAGCAGTACCTGCCGCGCATCATGGACGAATTTAAGGAATTGAGTAAGGAAGAGATCATCAAACGTTTTGCTTCACTCGAGTTCAATAGTTTCCTGGATTATTACAAGAATGCTCCGGACCTGAATGCACCGGTTGACGAAAGGCCGCGTGCCGAAGGCGACAGAGGCGACCGCTTTAACCGCACTGGTATGCGTTCTGATTTCACCCGCCTGTTTATCAATTTGGGTTCTGTTGATGGATTTACCCGCGGCGACCTGCTTGGCTATATCTGCAACACGACGAAGATCAGTGGTAAAACAGTAGGCAAGATCGATGTGAAGGGCGTTTATTCATTCTTCGAGGTATCGAATGACGATGTTGAAAAAGTACAATCTGGCTTTAACGGTAACGATTTCCACGGCCGCGAAGTTCGCATAGAAATTTCTGGCGATAGCAGTAACGAAAGGCGTGGTGGTGCGTCTAACTATAAAAAGCGTGAAGGCGGCGACAGGAGAGAAGGTGGTTTCCGCAATGGCTCGGGTCATAGCGGCGGCAACCGCGAAGGTGGAAACAGGGAGCGCTCGGGCAGCCACAACGGTGGCGGCTTCCGCGATTTCTCAGGCAAACGCCGCGAAGATCGTGGTGAGCGCCGCAAGAGGTTTTGAGTTAGTTAATTAGTGATTAGTTAACTAGTGATTAGGTACTAATCACAAATTAACCAATCACAAATCACTATAAAGATAGTTTTAGGTTTAGTTTAGTTAACCCCGTTGTTCAGTAATGACAACGGGGTTTTTTGTTGTATCAGGCAAACGATTCGCATAATAATACGACTGCGCATGCTACATGGATCAGTATAAGCAGGTATTTACTCATAATGACTTTAATTAAAATTTAGTCCTCTTTTTCGTCTTTCATCTGAGCTTTCGTTATGTAAACCCGGTGGCCCTTTTTATTGATGTAATAGTAGTGCGAGTGTTTATTGATATAAACGGTTTCGCCATGGGGCCCGCGTTTGTCGTGATACTTTTTATCGACAATATGGGAGTCGGTATTGGCTGCGGTATTCGCAACCTGGTGCCCAACTTTTCGTGTTACTTTTCCGACCTTGGTCGTGTCGCTTTTGATGGTACCTGCCATCGCTTGAACGGCAAATAACATGGCCCCCGAGAACAGGGCGGTTTTGATTAATGTATTCATTGGTAGAGAATTAAAGTTATGGTAATATTAACTCAATTGCCCCGCCAAATGTTTCATCTCGAGTGAAGGATTCCTTTTTTCGTACAGGATGGCGTACACTGCGCTGCATATCGGCATAAAAACGTTATACTGTTTATTAACCTCGTGCAGGCAATTAACGGCGTAGTAACCCTCCGCAATCATATTCATTTCCAACTGCGCCGATTTGACGGTATAACCCTTACCGATCATATTGCCGAATGTGCGATTGCGACTGAATTGAGAGTAAGCCGTTACCAACAGGTCACCTAAGTAAGCCGACTCTTTGATGTCCCGGTCAATAGGGTGAACAACGGAGACAAATCGCTCCAATTCGCGGATGGCATTGGATATGAGCACCGACTGAAAATTGTCGCCATAGCCTACACCGTGACAAATGCCGCTGGCCATAGCATATACGTTTTTCAGGACAGCTGCATATTCGGTGCCCCATATGTCGTCGGAAACAACGGTATTGATATAGCGCGTGGTCAGCATGCCTGCGAATTCGGCTGCCAACTCGGTATCGCCTGAAGCTATTGTGAGGTAAGAGAGTTTCTCCAACGCAACTTCCTCGGCGTGACATGGTCCGCTGATCACCATAAAATCATCGAACGATACATTGTAATGTTGATTGATAAATTCGCCGATGATCAGGTTTTCATCCGGAACAATGCCTTTTATTGCAGAGACAATTTTTTTGCCCTCAAAATCGGCAGGAGTAATGCCCTCCAGGGCTTCCTTTAAAAAAGCCGCTGGAACGTTGAGCAGGACGATATCTGCGTTGTCAATAAGTTCCCTGAGGTTAGTCGAAATATTTTTGGCGGGAACCTTGATCTCGACCGAGCTCAGGTAATTGGGATTATGCCCAAACTGCTGCACATGCGCGGCTGCCTGTTCATTTCGCATCCACCAAAAAATTTCCTTTTCGATAGGATTATCGCTGAGCATTTTAATATTCGCAGTCGCCCAACTGCCCCCGCCTACGACCAATATCCTGTTTCTTTGCCCTATCATTGTGTGATGTGCACATGTGCAGATG
>JBIOHG010000062.1:0-24727 GCA_044448765.1 Sphingobacteriales bacterium
GTCATTCTTGTGTGCATCTCTTCTGGTGAGAAGTTAATTTCGGGCAATTCTTCGAGTCTGAAGATCAAAACAAATTCTTTCATAGCTTTTAAATTTTAGTTTTTGACCCGATGACGATCAACCCAAACAGCATTGGACAAATTCGCAATTTTTTTCCAGGATATGTATTTGACCTTAACATTACTAAATGTTTTATCAAGGTAATTTTTACAATTTCAACCCAAGTTAATTTATACATTTAAATTTTTAAACCCGGTACCGTGAAAAAATATACTTTAATACTACTGCTGACTATCGTGGGCACGCAAATTATATTTGCCCAAAACCTTCAAAACGCCCGGGCGAAACGGATAAACCCCGATTCCTTACTCGATATTATGAATAAAGTTGCCAAATGGCAATTGCGAGATTTTGAACAACATAAAAGGCACAACAAATGGGATTGGACGATGGGGGCCTGCTATGCCGGATATATGGACCTTGCACAGGTAGCCACTTACTCAACTTACCTGGGTGATATGCAGGCGATAGGCGATAGTTTGCACTGGAAAACCGGACCAAGGCACACCATGGCTGATGATTATTGCGTGGCGCAGATGTATTCTGAACTGTATCTTATATACAAAAAACCTGAAATGATAGCCCAATGGAAAACACAAGCAGATAGTATTGCCACCTTACCGCATACTGAATCACTGGAGTGGAAAAACAATATTGCCAATCGTGAATGGGCCTGGTGCGATGCCCTGTTTATGGGGCCGCCCGCTTTTGCTTATTTATCGACTGCGACGGGCGACACCAAATACCTTGACGCTGCAAGCAAACTTTGGTGGAAAACAACGGATTATTTGTTTGATAAGGATGAGAACCTCTACTATCGCGATAGCCGCTTCTTCATCCAAAAAGAAGCCAATGGCAAGAAAGTATTTTGGTCGCGGGGTAACGGCTGGGTAATGGGTGGTTTGGTTAGGATGCTGGATAATATGCCACAGGATTATGCAGAGCGGACTAAGTTTGAGGATCTCTACAAAAAAATGGCCGCTAAGATCGTCACACTGCAAAATGCTGACGGCACCTGGCATGCCGCGCTGCTCGATCCGGCAAGCTACCCCGTAAAAGAAACCAGCGGAACAGGCTTTTACTGCTATGCACTGGCATATGGCATTAATCATGGGTTGATACCTTACAAGAAATACCATGAAGCGGTTGAAAAAGCCTGGAACGCACTTACAGGATGCGTGCAACCGAACGGCAAGCTCGGTTATGTGCAGCAGATAGGTGAGAAGCCCGAAAAAGTAACTGCGGATGATACCGAAGTTTATGGGGTGGGTGCATTTTTATTAGCCGGCTCGGAAGTTTACAAGATGTGGCAAAAACATAAATGATCAATCATTTTTTTATCTTGCGTAACCAATCTCTCAACCAAAATGAACCGTTTGTTTAAATTACGAATAGCTTTTACGGCTGTGTTTATATTGTCTGTAAATTGTTTAAGCTCTTTCGCGCAAAGTGCCAAACACAAAACATTTCATGTCATTGCGTTTTATCACGAATACAACGACCTAGCGCACATTAGTTTTGTTCATGACGCTAACAAGTTTTTTCCCGAAATGGCGAAGAAATATAACTTTACCTATGACAGCACCAAAGATTGGAGCAAGCTGAACGCTGAATTTCTTTCCAAATACCAGGTAGTGCTATTTTTAGATTCACGGACTGAAGACACAGCACAGCGCAAAGCTTTTGAAACCTATATGAAAAACGGAGGCGGCTGGCTGGGATTTCATTTTGCTGCGTTTGCCTTAACGCCATCTGAATACAATGCGGACTGGGACTGGTATCACAACGTGTTTTTAGGTTCGGGGCAATATGTGAGCAATACCTGGCACCCCACATCGGCGATATTGAGGGTGGAGGACCATGAACACCCGGTAACTAAAGATATGCCTGCCACTTTTAAAACATCGCCTAACGAATGGTATCGATGGGAAAAGGAGTTGCGTACCAACCCTGATATAAGGATACTTTGTTCTATTGATTCATCAAGCTTTCCGCTGGGCAACGGGCCAAAACAATCGGAAATATGGCATAGCGGTTATTACCCGGTGGTGTGGACTAATAAAAATTTCAAAATGGTGTATTTCAACATGGGCCATAATTCCATGGATTATGACGGGCATACCAATGCTACGTTATCACACACTTTCGACAGCCAGATGGAAGCGAAACTGATACTGAACGCATTAATATGGGCAGGAACGGGGAAATAGTGATTAGGACTTAGAGATTAAATAATTCAGGCCTAATCACTAATCACAAGTCTCTAATCACCGACCCTAACACTTTTTTTACAATCAGTATTGTGTTTTCATAAAATCTAATTTTAACTTGGTAAATTCGTTTTCCAATTAAACCAAACTTATTTATGAAAGACCAAAATATTTCGCGCCGCCGTTTTATCGGCAGTGCTGCGCTTGCGGCCGCAGGCATTGCGCTTACCTCAAAAGCAGGATTTGCTGCCTCGCTTTTTCAGTCGAAACCCAATTCAAAAATTAATGGGGTGCAGATTGGTGTAATCACCTATTCGTTCCGGGATATGCCAAGCAGTGCCGAACAGTTGTTGCAATATGTGCTGCAATGTAATATCAATACGATTGAACTGATGGGCGATGCAGCCGAAGTTTATGCCGGGGCTCCTAAACGGGAGTCGGGCGAAGATTATGCAGCCCATGCCAAAAAAATAGCCGATTGGCGTGCCAGCGTACCGATGGACAAGTTTATTGAATTGCGCAAAATGTACAATGATGCGGGAGTAAAGATACATGCCTGGAAACCAAATGCACTTGGTTCTAAAAATACCGATGCCGAAATAGATTATGCATTTAACGCCGGTAAAGCATTGGGAGTAACCCATGTTACGGTGGAATTACCGGCTGATGATGCACAAACCAAACGCCTTGGTGAAATTGCTGAGAAACACAAGATATATGTAGGCTATCATGCTCATTTACAGGCTACGCCAACGCTTTGGGACAATGCACTTGGCCAAAATAAATGGAATGCGATCAATCTTGATATCGGTCACTACACCGCCGGTACCAGTACAAGCCCGGTTGATTTTATCCTGAAAAATCATGAACGCATTGTAAGTATGCACTTAAAGGACCGCAAATACCACGACGGGCCCAATATGCCGTGGGGCGAAGGTGATACGCCTATCGCAGAGGTATTGAAGCTTATGAAAAAGAACAAGTATAAAATGCCTGCGACCATTGAGTTGGAATATAAGGTTCCGGCTGGTTCTGATTCGGTAAAAGAAGTGATCAAATGCCGGGAATTTGCAGCAAAAGCGCTTGCTTGATCAGTTGGCAGTTCGCAGTGAGCAGTTTGCAAAAAATTTTCGCCTGCACACTGCCGACTTATAACTGCAAACTGAACAATGTGTAACAATGACGCAATGATGCTTGTTTCATTCAAATTTTTTCTACATTAGGCTACCAAATCAAATCTAAATGGCAACAGAGACAAATACTTATGACGCGATCGTTATCGGTTCGGGCATATCTGGCGGATGGGCAGCGAAGGAACTAACCGAAAAAGGTTTAAAGACCATTATGCTGGAACGAGGCCGGGATATTGTGCATATCAAGGACTATGTGAGCGCTAATAAAGCACCCTGGGAATTTCCGCACAGGGGAGGCCGTACGCAGGAGTTGATCAAGGCTCACCCGGTACTTAAACGCGATTATCCGCTTAATGAAGCTAACCCGGATTACTGGGTGAATGAACAGGAAAGCCCGTACATAGAAACGCATCGATTTGATTGGTTCAGGGGATATCATGTGGGCGGAAGGTCGCTGATGTGGGGCAGGCAGAGTTACCGTTGGGCTGATGTTGACTTTGAAGCCAATGCAAAAGATGGTATCGGTGTCGACTGGCCCATAAGATATAAGGACCTTGCGCCATGGTACAGCTATGCAGAGGGGTTTGCCGGTATTTCAGGCAATAAGGACGGTTTATCTATTTTACCGGATGGTAATTTTTTACCCCCGATGGAAATGAATTGCGTGGAAAAAGATGTATCGGCCAGGTTTAATGAACATTACAAGAACCAGCGCAGCATGGTAATAGGCCGTACGGCGAATATAACCAAAGATCTGCCGGGCAGAACGAGATGCCAATATCGCAACAAATGCGCTTTAGGATGCCCTTTCGGGGCGTATTTCAGTACACAATCGTCGACATTACCCGCTGCAGTGGCTACCGGGAATTTGACAGTGAGGCCATGGTCGATAGTAACTAAGATATTGTACGACAAGGACACCAAAAAAGCCAAAGGCGTTGAGGTACTGGATGCTGAAACTAATAAAACCTACGAATTTTATGCAAAGGTCATTTTCCTGAATGCATCGACAATCAACTCGGCCTGGGTGCTGATGAATTCGGCAATTGATATCTGGCCGGGCGGATTAGGCAGCAGCAGCGGTGAATTAGGCCACAACTTGATGGACCATCATTTAGGCGTAGGGGCAAGCGGTCATGTGGAAGGGTATGAGGATAAATACTATTTTGGCCGCAGGGCCAACGGTATTTACATACCACGTTACCGCAATCTAAACGGCGAAAAACGGGATTATATCCGGGGGTTCGGCTACCAGGGACGGGCTTCGCGTGAATCATTCAGCAGGAATATTCCTGAGTATCACATAGGCGGTGATTATAAGGATGCGTTAAGCGAGCCGGGACACTGGACGATGAACATAGGCGGTTTTGGCGAGACATTGCCTTACCATGAAAATACCGTGACGCTTTCAAAAGATAAAAAAGATAAATGGGGCCTGCCGGTACCTGTTATTGATGCCATCGTTCGCGATAACGAACTGAAAATGCGCATTGATATGATAAATGACGCTAAGGAAATGCTGGAAACTATAGGCGCGAAGGATATAAAAACACATACGATGGAAGCTGTGTTGGGCCGTGGCATACATGAAATGGGTACTGCAAGGATGGGTCGCGATCCAAAAACTTCAGTACTTAACGAGTGGAACCAGGTTTGGGATGCTAAGAATGTGTTTGTGACCGACGGTTCGGCGATGGTTTCTACAGCTTGTCAAAATCCGTCTCTCACTTACATGGCGATGACCGCCCGCGCTGCTGATTATGCGGTGAAGGAGTTGAAGAAGGGGAACGGAGTGATTAGTTAACCGGTGATCAAAGATTAGTTTTCATCGAATTAAAAATATAAGTAATTTAAGCCCTTGGGATTTCTTCTCAAGGGCTTAATTATTACCTGGAAACCAATCTTATGAAAAAAAACTGCTTACTTATCCTTTGCTTTTTGCCGATTATATTGTTCGCCCAGTCTCTGAAAATTGTGACTAATCATGTCGGGTACGAATTGGATAAAGCCAAAAAGGCTATAGTTGTTGCTGACAATAAATTACCATTGGTTTCTTTCCAGCTTATCGATGTCAATACAGGTCAGCAGGTTTACAATGGGAGCATTATTTATAGCGGCGCGGTAAGTAAGTGGAAAACATGGAAGTTCTGGACGATGGATTTTAGTTCATTTACCACTGCAGGAACCTACAAATTGCAAATCGTACAACCACAGGGAAAAGTTTTCTCGTACCCATTTGTCATAGGAAAGAACGTGCTGGAGCAAGCCACTTTATCTGATGTCATCTATTATTTCAAAGGGCAGCGTAGTTCGGGTTTGCTGGACAAAGCGGACCGCCGCTCGCCATTGGTCGGCAGAACCGATACGGTCGACGCACATGGCGGATGGTATGACGCCACCGGTGATTATGGCAAACATTTATCGCACCTTACATTTTCATCCTACTTTAACCCGCAGCAAATACCTTTTACCGCCTGGAGTTTATTCAAAACATACGAATTACTGAGCAAACGGCCCGGAACGGATTTCCGGCAGTTTAACCGCCGACTGCTGGATGAAGCTATGTATGGCGCGGATTACTTATGCCGTATGCAGGCTAAGAATGGCTCGTTTTACCGCTCGGTTGGCGCGCCGGGACCGGGGAAACTGCCAAAAGACAGGGCCATTGGTCCGGAAGGAAAAAGCTATCGTATCAAAGTATCCAAAACGGATGATTCATTTAAGGCAGCCGCCATCGATACCAACTGGCGTAGTTATCAATGCAGTTACCGTTCAGGCGGAGGGATGTCTATTGCAGCCCTGGCTATCGCTTCGACCTATAAAACATCTGGCGATTACAGCAATGCCAATTACTTAAAAGCTGCCGAAAATGCCTTCGACTTTTTAGAAGCGAACAATATCGCGATGACCAACGACGGTAAGGAAAACATACTCGATGATTATTGTGCTTTAACCGCCGCTACCGAATTATACAAAGCCACCCAAAATGATAAATACAAAACCGTTGCTGAACAACGGGCGCTATCGCTGGTAAGCAGGCTAACCTCGTGGACAGGTTATCAAAATTACTGGCGCGCTGATGATAAAGATCGGCCATTCTTTCATCCATCCGATGCCGGGCTGCCTGTTGTGAGTTTGGTTGAATATTATCCTTATGCTGCGGCTGGAACACAGCAATTGATCAAAAATGCTATCAGGCGATCCTTTGGTTTTGAATTCGCCATAACCAAAGAAGTGAATAACCCTTTCGGCTATAGCCGGCAACTGACACAGGATACTTTGGGAAACAGGCATAGCGCGTTCTTTTTCCCGCATGGCAGCGATGCCTCGCCGTGGTGGCAGGGCGAAAATGCCCGGCTGGGTTCGATGGCCGCCGCTGCAAGGTTTGCGGCAGGGCTTTTTGCTGATGATAAGCCGTTCCAGGATAAACTGGAAAACTTCGCACTTGACCAATTGAACTGGATATTAGGTTTGAACCCATTCGACTCGTGTATGCTGGAAGGCGTGGGACATAATAACCCGGCTTATGGCTTTTTCGGGACATTTGAATATACCAATGCACCGGGTGGTATTGTGAACGGTATTACTTCAGGGTTCAACGATGAAAATGATATCGATCTGAACCTGCCATACTCCCAAACCGGTAAGGATGCCGACTGGCGCTGGGCCGAACAATGGCTGCCGCATGCCTCGTGGTATATGCTTGCTGTGGCGTTGCATTAAATTATGCGTTTTTACTTCATTTCAGGCCTATAACTTTCTGAAAGGCAGTCACGTTTAAGTATTAAATCCAATACCTAAATTGAAGACTAACTTAAAATTGAAACCGACGTGTTTTTGTCCTGATTGTGGCGAACATTTTCAGTATGAAAACCCGAAAGGGCGGTTCATTAAAACCATCTTATCCTTTTTCGACATGAAGAAGTACTATTGCAATTATTGCAAAAAGACTTATTATGTGCGTTTGGTAAGTGAAGTTGAAATGGATAAAAAGTTTATCTGAAAAGTGCAGATCACACTATTCGCCCCATGCAGTGACTACCAGGTGCCTTTGCCCGCCGTGATTGCGGTGCTCGCAAAGGTAAATGCCCTGCCATGTGCCTAAGGCAAGTTTTCCGCTTCGCACAGGTATCGTAACCGAACTCCCTAATATTGCCGCTTTTAAATGTGCGGGCATATCATCCGAACCTTCATCATCATGCCGGTAATCCGGGTCATTTTCACGAACAGCTTTATTAAAATAGGTCTCAAAATCTATCCGGACGGTAGGGTCTGCATCCTCATTGATGCAAAGCGAAGCTGAAGTATGCTGTATAAATACCTGGCACATGCCTATATTGATGTCGTTGATCTGCGGCAGGGCATGCAGCACCTCGTCCGTGATCAAATGGAAGCCCCGTTTTCGTTCGCGTAATGTTAAGCCCTGCTGGTAGATCTTCATAGTTGATAAACCAAAGGTGCCAAAATAAGTTCTATTTTTTCAGCATGGCTTTTTGCTCGTTGTACTGCATGCGGAGGGTCACGATGCGTTTGACCAGGTCGACGGGCAGGGGCTCATTAGGTGGAAAGTGAATAGTTGTGCCCGACATTTTAACGCCTTTAAGCTCCTCTTTCAACGTTTTGCCAAGCGTGGTGCTCATCACATATAAGCTGCAATACTTTTTAGTAACGCCAATACCAACCAGCATGTAGTGGTATTTGAAGCATGGCACCATGTAGCTGATAGATTCGGTTGCCTGCGGTACGATGGATTTAATGATAGCACGAAGCTCATGCAGCATCGGCACAAACTCATCCGGCTGCATGGCTATGTATTCGTCAATGGTTTTGGGTGCTATTTCGTTATGCCTGCTCATAGGCTGCCTGTAGTTTGGCTATGTCCATTTTGGTCATTTTCATCATGGCTGCCATCACATTGTTGGCTTTCTTTTTGTCAGGATCGCCTAAATACTTGCCCAAAATATCCGGTACGATCTGCCAGGTAACACCAAACTTATCATCCAGCCAGCCGCACTGACTGGTTTTGCCGCCTTCGCCTAGTTTTTCCCAGTAATGGTCAATTTCTTCCTGCGTATTGCAATGAACAAAGAATGAGGTAGCAGGCGAAAATTTAAACATGGGCCCGGCATTCAAAGCATAAAATTGGAGCCCATTAAGCTCAAATTCAGCCGACATCACCGCGCCAGGTTTACCATGTCCATAATCGCCGTAATGCGTGACACGATTTATTTTTGAATCCTTGAAGATGGACAAATAATGCTCCATAGCTTCCCCGGCCTGGGTATCAAACCAAAGGAAAGGCGTTATTTTTTGCATATCAATTTATTTTATTGGTTAGTTGTACAAATATAGTTGGCGCATTGCACCTTTGGTATATTATAAATGCGACAATCGTAGGGGGCGGATGAGGCAATATTTTGTGTAAAGGTTTGTGTTTACAATATGCAACAACTTATTCCATCTTTTAAATGTTTTTATACCTTTAAAAGCCGAAATAAATATTGATGGGATTACGGATAAAACTTTTATTATTACTTGTTACGATTTGCTGCACAACACTCTACGGGCAAACATCTGCCTCTACAGATAGCCTGCTTAACCGCCTGAATGATGTTTTGGCCCAAAAAGAAACCTTCGTAAAACAGAAGCTTGACAGAATAGAGATACTAAATAGCGAATTGCGTAATGCCGGCGACCTGAAAGCCAAGTATAGCTTGTATAAACGGCTATTCGACGAGTATAAAACCTTCAGCTACGATTCTGCCTACAATTACTCAAAAAAAATGATGATGGCGGCAAGCCAGCTAAACGATCCGCGTAAGGTGGCGCTTGCCAAAATGGACCTGGGTTTTACACTTATATCATCGGGTATGTTTAAGGAAACCATCGAAACGCTGAACCAGATCAATACACGCCTGTTTCCGGATAGCAGTAAGATAGATTATTATTACCTGAAAGCACGCAGCTACCTCGACCTTTCGGACTTTGACCGTACCAACGATTATTCGGCTATATACACCCCTTTGGGTATCAGCTATATCGATTCAGCTTTAACTTATTGCAAATCCGGCTCATATTACTATTTAACGCTTAGGGGACTGAAAGACCTGCGCACCAACAATTATGCGGATGGCACTAAGGATTATACCGAATTACTGAATTTACCACACCTTACCGAACACCAGTTCGCAGTAAATGCCTGCTCATTAAGTTATATTTATGAAGTGCACGGCGATGAGAATAAGGCTACTACATTATTGATCAAAGCGGCGATAGCGGACATCCGGTCGGCCACCAAGGAAACGGTTGCTATTTACCAATTAGCTAATTACCTCTATAAAAAAGGCGATCAAAAGAATGCCTTTGTGTATATCAACCAGGCAATGGACGAGGCTACGTTTTATGGTGCACGACACAGGCAGGTGACTATCAGCAGCATTTTGCCTATCATCGAGGCGCAACGCATAGCTACGGTGGAGCAACAACGTCGATCGCTTTTTATCTATTCATCATTGATAACCTTGTTAGTCGTATTTGTGATCGGTTTTGCGGTGATCATTTTTATCCAGTTGAAAAAAATAAGGATTGCGGATAAAATTATACAGGCTGCCAATATCTCTTTACAGGAATCCAATAAAAACCTGGAGGAAACGAACAAAAAGCTGAGTATAGCCAACCGCATCAAAAACGATTACATTGGTTACTACTTTAATATCAATTCGATCTATATAGATAAGTTGGAGAACTTTAAAAAGTCGCTTGATAAGAAACTAACCAGCAAGAGGTACGAAGATGCGCTGGTTGCAGTGCATAACCTCAATCTCGACGGCGAGCGCCAGGAGTTGTACCACACCTTTGATAAGGTCTTCCTAAATCTATTTCCTGATTTTATTACGAAGTTCGATGCCTTGTTTAAACCTGAGGACCAGATGGTTATCCCGAAAGATGAACTGTTAAATACCGAACTCCGCATATTTGCTCTCATCCGTATGGGCATCCACGATAACGACCGCATCTCGAAAATTTTGGGTTACTCGGTTAACACCATATATTCTTACAAAAATCGCATCAAAACCAAATCATTGGTATCAAATGATGAGTTTGAGGAGTGCATCATGGAGATAGAAGCGGTTTAAACGGCTTTTTTCCCAAATCTTAAATCTATATTGGCCTTCCTGATACTCTTTGTAAGTATCTAATTATCAATTATTTGCTTTTTATAACCTTTCTGATTTTCTATATTGGGCACGCGCGCTATTGTCTTTGGCGTTTGAGCTAACTTCCTTTGGATTGTATTTGCGAGCTATTCAAAAATCCAATTAAACCAATATAAAACCCATCGTTAATGAAAAAAGTTTACTTATTCAAGTACGGCCTGACTGTACTATTCTTAATTTGTGCAATATCCGTATTTGCTCAAAAAAGCGCTTTTACCGGTAAAGTAATTGATGAAAGCAATCAACCTTTACCCGGTGCAACCATTCGCGTTAAAGGGACAAACCAATCTACTGTTACCGACCCGAATGGGAAGTTTAATATTCCAACCAACAACCAGTCGGCCATTGTGGTGACGGTTAGTTTTATTGGATATGATGTAGCAGAGAAGGTTATCACTTCTACCGATCCCGTTACTATCCAGTTAGTGCCCAACCAGGGTAAATTGAACGAGGTGGTAGTAGTTGGTTACGGTACAGCCAAGAAAAGCGACCTGACAGGCTCCGTTTCCAATATCGGGGCTAAAGACCTTAATCCTGGCCCGGTTACTAACCCATTACAGCAATTGGCGGGTAAAGCTGCCGGTGTTGACATTACCCAAGTGGGCAGCGAGCCCGGAGTTGCGCCTACGGTGCGTATACGCGGTATTACTTCGCTCGAAGGTGGAAACGATCCATTGGTGGTTGTTGATGGTATACAGGGCAATATGGACCTGTTAACCACAGTGCCCCCGAACGAAATTGCCTCGGTAGATATATTGAAAGACGCTTCGGCGACGGCTATTTACGGTTCGCGCGGAGCACCGGGTGTAATTATTGTTACCACCAAAAAGAGCGTTGCCGGTAAGACAAGTGTTGAATACACCGAAAACTCTTCACTGGATGTGATCGCAAAGAAACTTGATGTTTTAAGCGCGGCACAGTGGACAAACGAGGCAAATGCCTTAGGTGTCGATGTATCTGCTAACCACGGTTCAAATACCGACTGGTTTGACCTGCTTACTCGTAACGGGTTTACACAAAACCACTCTTTGGCATTTGGCGGTGGCGCAAATGAGTTTAATTACCGCGCATCTATAACTGCAATTGACCAGAACGGTATCGTTGTCAATTCGAATTACAAAAACTATATAGCGCGCATCACGGCAACACAAAAGGCACTTGATGATAAGTTGACTTTGACGATGAACGTTAACAACAGCGTTAACATAGCGGCCTATGAGCCAAATGGCATTGGTAATGCCGCTTTTAGTTCAAACCTGGTAACACAGGCATTGGTTGCAAGGCCAACCGACCCGGTATATGACACCAACGGCAATTATTTCAGGGACCCTAATGTGTTCCAGTACACCAACCCTTATGCGGTTAACCAAACGGTTAAAAATGATGTGAATACCGATAATCTATTCGGTAGTTTAAGAGGCGACCTGGACATCTATAAGGGCTTATCTGCAGGCTGGTTTGGTAGCTGGCGGAGGGTTGATGGTAATACCGGCTATTACCTGCCATCAGCATCAACTGTGCAAACCGCTATCGATAATAAAGGTATCGGCAACATCAACAATTGGCACAACGACGAAAAATTAATGGATATTAATTTAAGTTATAAGCATGATTTTGGTAAAAGCCACCTGGATGCAACTGCCGTTTACGAGTGGCAGGCACAAACCTATAATGGTGATTTTGCACAAGGCAGGGGCTTTGTAAATGACCTGGCATCGTATAACGCTTTGCAATTAGGCGATATTTCGAAAGTATTGCAGGGTGATATTTCGTCTTATAAAAACGACCGCAGGTTGGTTTCGTTCTTAGGTCGCGTTAATTATTCTTATGATAACAAATACCTCTTCACAGCCAGCTTCAGGCGTGATGGTTCAACCGTATTTGGTGTCAACAACAAATGGGGTAATTTCCCGTCAGCAGCTCTGGCATGGCGCATTACCCAGGAAGACTTCATGAAAAACCAACACCTGTTCAGCAATCTTAAATTGCGCGTTGGCTACGGTATTACCGGTAACCAGCAGGGGATAGGCCCGCAAAATTCAATTGCTTTGGTAGGCCAGGCAGGTACAGTGTTTTTTGGCGGTTCAACCATTCCAAACTATGCGGCTACACAAAATTCAAACCCTAACCTGAAATGGGAAACCATTAAGCAGGCGAATGCAGGTTTAGATTTTGGTTTCCTGAATGACAGGCTTACCGGTACAATTGATGTTTATTCGGCCAATACCGATAACTTGTTATTCAACTATACTGTTCCGCTGGAAGGGCCATTCCTGACAACCAATATATTAGCAAACGTAGGCAGCACGCAAAAACGCGGTGTGGAACTTACCTTAAGCTACAGGGTTATCCAAACAAGTAACACAACCTTAACCCTTGCCGGTAACGCCTCGTACATGCAAAGCAAAGTGCTTAGCCTGGGTGGTAATATAGAAGGGTTTGATATACCGACCAACTATGTGGGCTGGGGCTCAAGCGCTTACCTTGTAGTGGGCAAACCTATTGGTACCTATCTTATTTTGAAACACAGCGGTGTAAATGCACAGGGTGTCGAAACAGTTGTGGGCGAAGATGCCAGCGGAAACGTTGACCAGGGCCCTCAAAGTAAATACAGGTATGACGAAGGGCAATCGCTTCCTAAATATAACTATGCATTCACACCAACTTTTACCTACAAAAACTTTGATGCATCAATGGTATGGTTCGGTTCAGGCGGTAACAAAATTTATAACGGTTTGCGTGCTGATTTGAGTTTACTGGAAAATTTGGGTAAACAAAACCTATTGGTTAGCTCTATCCCGACAGGAATACATTCATCACCCTTCGGATCAGACCAATGGTTAGAGAGCGGTAACTATTTAAGGTGGTCGAACCTGACGCTTGGATATAAATTTAATGTAACCAATGTGAAATTTATCAACGCTTTGCGTGTGTCGGTAACCGGCCAAAATCTTGCGCTGATCACAAAATATACAGGTGAGGATCCCGAAGTTGATGCTGGTGGCGGCAGTTCATCAGGCGGCGATTATGGTATTTACCCGCGCACCCGGACATTCTCCATCGGTTTAAATGTTATTTTTAAATAATTAGATCATGAAAAAAATATTATTAAGTATCCTGATCATTGGCCTGGCGGCGGAGAGTTGCACCAAGGTTAATGAAAACGTATACGACAAGTATCCCTCCGCGCAGTTTTATTCGACACCCGCCGGTGCCGACGATGCGCTGGCGAACGTATACGCAAAAATTACGGGTAGCTGGGGCAGCAATTACGCCGGTCGTGATAACTGCTGGTACGACTTGAACAGCTTTGCCGCTGATGAGCAGGTGATACCTCACCGTAACACCGGCGACTGGCAGCTTGACTTTGCACAGTTATACACCCGTACCGAATTACCTACATTGGGTATCATTAACAATACCTGGAACTGGGCCTATTCGTGCATTTACAGTGCAAACCTTGCGGTAGCACAGTTGACCACAGCAAAAGCTGATGCTTCTAAAATTGCTGAAGCTAAGGCGATGCGTGCGTGGCTGTATTATTTGCTGATAGATGATTTTGGTGATGTACCTTTTTATACAGATAACAACACTAATCTTTCTAAGATCGCACAAACCAAACGTGCTACAATTTATGATTTCATCGTTAAGGAACTCACGGATAACGTTGATCTGCTTTCCGAAACCAGGGGCGGTGCTTACTATGGCAGGTTTAACAAATGGGCCGGCTACATGGTATTAGCGAAAGTGTATTTGAACGCCGAAGTTTACACCGGTACTGCACATTACGACCTGGCTTTGGCAGCATGTAATAAAGTGGCCTCAGGTGGCTTTACCCTGCACCCGGCAACTGCCAATGCAGCAAGCCCGCTTGGCAATACTTACTTCGAATTATTTGGCGATGTATGCCCTAATGACGAAACTATCCTGGCTGAATATTTAACTGAAAACATTATCAGTGGTAATATTTACGCCATCCGCAGCCTGAACAGTGCTAATGGAACTGCATTAATCGGTTTTAACGGTTGGAACGGTACCGTAATACCGGGCGATTTTTATGATAAGTACGATCCAAGCGATATCCGCAGGAAACAATTCCTGGTTGGCGCTCAAGCAGGTGGTGTTACCTATACCGAAACGGTTTCGTCACTGATCGATCCGGGCGCAGGCCCTAACGAAGGTATCAGGGATGTAAAATTCTTCCCGGTTGCACCATCTGACGCAAGCGGCGAATCAAACGACTTTCCGATATACCGTTACGCCGACCTGCTTTTGATGCAGGCCGAATGTAATGTTCGTTTAGGAAATACTGCAGCAGCAGCTCCTTTCCTAAACCAGGTGCGGGAACGCGCCGGCTTAGGTGATATTGTAGCCCCTACGCTTCAGAATATTTATGATGAGCGTGGATTTGAGTTGAACATGGAAGGGCACCGCAGGCAGGATATGATCAGGTTTGGTACGTTTTTACAGCCGCATGGAGCAGCTCCGAATATTGTTCCGGCTGACCCCGCATACATGCTTTTATTCCCGATACCAACACCAGTTCTTAACGCAAATACAACGTTGAAACAGAATCCAGGTTATCCTAATTAATAGATCATTATGAAAAGAATAATCAATTTGACATTAATAGCGATCATCGCCTGTATGGCGGTTGGTTGCCATAAAGATGCTGCCTTAACGCGGCTGACGCCGATTGGGTTTACCTCTACGGTAAAAGCATCAACAAGCCAGGTGATATTGACAGCCGCTACAGATTCGACAGCTGGGGTATTGACCCTAAACTGGCCGGCAGTTGTGTATCCCGTTAAGGCACATGTAACTTATACTTTATATGCTGATAAACCTTCGGATACAGTGGGTGCATCAGCCTGGGCTAATGCTTCATCCGTATTGGTTGGTAATGATATCTTAACCAAATCATTTAAAGGAGCTGACCTGAATGCGCTTGCCCTTGCGGTGGGTATCGGAGCTAATGATACCGCCAAAATGGTGTTCAGGATAGAGGCTTACCAGGACCGCGCCACTTATACCAACGGCGTAACCGTTTCGGTAAGCCCATGGAAAGCTATAGCAGCTTATTCACATGGCTGGCCTGTGTTGTGGGTTCCTGGCGATTTCCAGGCTTGGTCGCCGCCAACCGCACCAACAGTAGCAGCAGAGCAACCTAATATTTATGAAGGCTATATTTACGAAAAAGCAGGCGGTACGTACCAGTTTAAATTTACTAACGCGCAAGACTGGAACCATACCAATTATGGCGATAACGGCAGCGGTACCTTAACTACCGACGGTGCGGCAGCAGGCATGACCTTACCGGGTGCAGGTTATTATGAATTGGTTTGCAACCCCGTTGCCCTGACCTGGAACTATACCCTGACTACCTGGGGAATAATTGGTGATGCAACACCGGGCGGCTGGAGCACAGATACGCAATTACAATTTGACCCTGTTAAACAGGTTTGGACAGTGACTTGCGCTATGTTATCTACCGGTTCCTTCAAATTCAGGGCAAATAATGCATGGAGCATTGACTTTGGTATTGATGCAGCTGGCCATTTGGCTTATGCGGATAACCCTGCATATCCATATAATAGTTCGTTAAATAACTTAACGGTACCATCAAGCGGTAATTATACTATTATGTTAGATCTGCACGATCCTAACAACTACAATTATACGCTGAAGAAAAATTAATACCTAAACAGGGCGGCTCGGATTCCGCGCTGCTCTGTTTATAAGTTGAATGTTATAGGTACCTTTAATACGTGCAGCTAAAGACAAGAAAAATGTCCGGCTGCCGTTTATTAACAAAAGGAAAACATTCAACTAACTAAAACTATCGAAGGATGATGCGGACAATGGAAATCAGAACTGTGAAATTTAAAATGAATACTCTACTACTATTTATCAGTATGGCCGGCTCTCTTTTGGGCTGCAGCAAAACAAAAGTTGTACCGCCGGTGGTGACCCCACCTGCTACTTATAAAGATCCGGCACAATACGGTACCCCGTATGCGAATGTCCCGGCTACCAAGGATATTGTGATGTACGAGGTGAATATAAAAACATTTACACCGGCAAACTTCCAGGGTGTGGATGCAAGGCTTGATTCGATCAAAGCACTGGGTGTAAATGTTATCTGGCTGATGCCGACTTACCCCATCGGGGTATTAAAAGGCGCAGGGTCGCCTTACGCGGTTAAAGATTACGAAGGTGTGAATGCCGATTTCGGTACTCTTGATGATTTGCGCAACCTGGTCGCCCAGGCACATGCAAAAGGAATGGCCGTGATCCTTGATTGGGAAGCGAACGACACCTCGTGGGATAATGCCTGGATAACAGCGCACCCCAATTGGTACCAGCAGGATGGAAGCGGCAATATCAAGCAGCTTTCGACCTACAGCGACGTTGCGGCCCTTAATTTCAGCAATACGGATATGCGTACTGCCATGATAAGGGCCATGAAATACTGGGTATTTACGGCTAATGTGGATGGCTATCGCTGCGATTTTGCTGATAACGCACCTGCCGATTTCTGGACACAAGCTATCGATACGCTGAACACGATCACTACGCATAAACTCATCTATTTAGCTGAAGGTACCAATGGTTCCGAAATAACAGACGGTTTTCAGTTAGGCTATGCTTTTAGCTATTACAGCACTATAAAAAGCGTGTTTGCGGGTAGCCAGGTCAGCAATTTGTTTACCACCAACTCGGCTGAACTGGCAGCATTGCCTTCACAGGGTTTTAAATTGAGGTATATCACAAATCATGATGACGCCTCATCAGACGGAAGTACAATAACTGAATACGGCGGAAAGCAGGGCGCTTTAGCGGCCTTTGTCGCGGCCGCTTACATGGGCGGCGTACCCCTCATCTACAGCAGCCAGGAAGTGGGTTACCCTAATGCCATTAACTTTTTCAATAATGTAGCTGTCGACTACACCGCTAACCCGGATATGGTAGCTGCTTACAAAAAGATAATCGCTTTCCGTGCAGCTCATGAGGCCATCAAAACCGGTACGCTGACCGCCTATACTGACAATGACATTGTAGCTTTTCAGAAGGTATCCGGAACGGATGATGTGATGGTATTAGTGAATACACGAAACAGCACGATCAATTACACCGTACCTGCCGCTATACAAGGCGCCTGGACTGATGGCTTGGCCGGGAGCGGCGTTACGTTAGCTGCTCAGTTGAGCTTAGCACCACATCAATACGTTATATTGAAAAAATAGCATATCCCTCCTCATACATATAAATTGGTTTGTAAAAAGGCGGGAGCCCTCCCGTCTTTTTCTATTTTATAAGAATTGGAATTTAAGTTAAAAAATAAACCCCGTCCGCCGGTTAGCGGATCGGGGTAGTTTTGGCAATAGTTTAACAGGGAATATCTATTTACTCATACTTAGCAGCAAACAACGGCTTTAAAGTATACCATGCTACAGCAGGGAAAAAAACCATAGGAACCGCAAGGCCCGGAAAAAGCTCAGGGTTTTTGATGTCTAAAGGCAATGATATCGAAATTGGGATCATTACACAGGCAAAGGAAATAATGGAAAACAGGAAGTTGAATATGATCTCACCCGTTTTCCCAAGCCATTTTACCAGGCCAAAATTTATAAATGTAGCTACCATGCAAATCCCAAGGCTTAAGCCAATGATGCTTCCATAGTTGATGACTTTCGAAAAATCGGCTTCAGTGGCAAAAATGTAGATGTGATTGTAAATGACAGCTGCGATAGCTGCAAGTACACTTGCTATAAGCCCGTGAAAAAAGATCCGTTTAAACATCGCCGTTTATTTTGTTACCGGAACGGTTATGTCAACTTTAAACTGCGTACCACCGTGATTAGGCTCGGCTGTGTTGATGTTGAAATCCATACGGTTTACGGCAAAACTACCTTTAAATACATTGTTCTCAAATGTAAAGGGGATAGTGGCCGGTTTTTGTACCCCATGCATTTCCAGTGTTCCGGCGGCTAAATAACCGGTAGATGTTTTTGTAATGGATGACGAAGTGAACTTGATGGTAGGATATTTTTCTGCATCAAACCATTTGTCGCTTTTGGCGTGGGTATTTTTCATGCCGTTACCAGTGTTAATACTGGCCACGTCAATGGTCGCATCAAATTTGGATGATGCCAGGTCGTTAGGGTCAAAGTTAACGGTGCCTTTCAATCCCCTGAATTCGCCTGATGGATCGCCGCCATCAAATTTTATGGCATAACTGTCGGCAATTTTCCAATCCTGTGATTTAATTACTGTGAATGCAGACGCGACAAATAGTGCCAGGGCGGCTACAGGATAAATAAGTTTTTTCATCGTTTTTAATTTTGAAATTTAAGATTTAATTGATTTTATATTTAATGAATGCCTTTATGTAAATCGAAGCTCAAATATATAAATAGCGCATTGTAACAAGAATGTTAATAGACCGGGTAACAAAAAGAGTAGATTAACAGCTGTTATTTCCCGATGAAAGGGGAGAGGCGAAATAAAAAAGGGTAAACCGTGTGATTTACCCTTTATCGCGTAAGCAAAAGCTTAGCAAATATTATTCAAACTGATTTTTGATGGCATAACCATACTCTTTCAGTAATTTTTCTTTTCTGAAGTGGTCAACGTCTGTGGCAACCATTTCCGCCACAAGCATTTTCAGATCGTATTTTGGTTTCCAGCCCAATTTTGTGTTTGATTTGGTAGGATCACCGATCAGCAGTTCAACCTCGGTAGGGCGGAAGTATTTTGGATCGACAGCTACAACTTGTTTGCCGGTTTCTAACTGATAATCAGGATTTGAGCACGAAACCACATATCCTTTTTCGTCAACACCTTCGCCTTTAAATTCTATCTCGATACCTACTTCGGCGAAAGCCATACGTACAAATTCTCTTACGCGGGTGGTTACACCGGTTGCAATTACGTAATCCTCAGGTACTTCCTGTTGAAGTATTAGGTACATCGCTTCGATGTAATCTTTTGCATGGCCCCAGTCGCGCTGTGCATCCAGGTTACCAAGGAATAAGCCGTTTTGCAGACCCATGGCAATTTTGGCAACAGCCCTTGTTATTTTACGTGTTACAAATGTTTCGCCGCGCAATGGGCTTTCGTGGTTAAAGAGTATACCATTGCACGCAAAAATGCCATAAGCTTCGCGGTAATTAACGGTTATCCAGTAAGCATACATCTTAGCAACTGCATAAGGCGAACGCGGATAGAAAGGCGTAGTTTCCGACTGTGGTACCGCCTGGACCAAACCATAAAGCTCCGAAGTGGAAGCCTGGTATATTTTTGTTTTTTTCTCTAATCCTAATATCCTGATGGCTTCTAAAAGCCGTAACGTGCCTATACCGTCGGCATTTGCAGTATATTCAGGAGTGTCAAAACTAACCTTAACGTGCGACATGGCACCCAGGTTATATATTTCATCAGGTTGAACCTGTTGTATGATCCTGATCAGGTTGGTTGAATCTGACAAATCGCCATAATGAAGCTTAAACTTCACGTTTGATTCGTGCGGGTCCTGGTATAAATGGTCAATACGGTCAGTATTAAACAAAGAGCTTCTTCTTTTTATGCCGTGCACTTCGTAGCCTTTGTTCAACAAGAACTCAGTCAAATAGGCGCCGTCCTGCCCGGTTACTCCCGTAATTAATGCTTTTTTCATTCTTTATTTATTTCTTGCTAAGGTGGATATACTTTTAATTGCCTTTCTTACGCAAAAAGCCGGGATTTGTTTGTGAGATTTTTAGAAATCGCCTTATTTGCTTGTTACGAAGATAAATTATTATCCTTTACGAAAAAAATAGTTGAATGAAATTTAATGCGTAGCCGGGAGTTGTTATATAATAATGACTTTATTTGCCTGGTTGATGCCGCTGCCGCTTACCTGGATAAAATAACTACCCGGTTGAGGTTTCTGCGTAAAATTGAGGCGGTAGCTGCCATCTTGCACCTGTACATTTTGGTTCATGATAATATCGCCGCGCGTATTAAGCAGCTTGATATTAAGGTCCTTTACATCAGTACTATTGAAGTTCAGCATAATATAATCTGTAGCAGGATTAGGATACAAACTAATATTAACATTCTTTTGAGGTGTACTTAATGTGGCTATATCTTGTTTCGGTATTGGCATGCTGTAAACAACAGGCGGTTTTGTAACCGTTGTATCCGGATTTTTGAATAACAATACCGATGAGAATGCCGGTATAGTGGCATTGCCGGTGTACTTGGTGTTATGTACGTCATAATAAATGCCATTTAATTTTGCATTTACACTGCCATTGGTTGCATTATACTGGTAAAATATTTGTGTAGCCGGATTGATCAAGGTTGAGTTGGTAGGATAAAAGCCCACGTTATCCAGGTATAAGCTTATATCTTCATCTTCAAGGCTGAAAACTATTGCGGAGTTCACAATAGAAGCTGTTGGCTTTATCATAACTGTATTTTCTGTCCTGGTGCTGTCAATTTCCAAATACTTTACTTCAGTTACCTGGTTATAAGGTGCGCTGTTATTACGTATATAAATGCGTAGTCGTTTATGCCCCTTAGTTGCTATCATGCTAAATTTTAACATATAAACAGTACCGGCAGTAACGGCTCCGGTATTAAACAAAAACATAGGGCTATTACCGGTTGAGCCAGATTGAAATGAATAATATCCTTTCAATGAACCGCCATCTAGCTGGCCGGCACTATTCCATGTGGCCAGGAAATTACCATTTACTGCCCATGATGAAGCGCCGGTAATATTCTTATTAAATGCCGAATTTGCAAACCAGCTTTTCTTTGATGGCCGCATGATAATATTGTACATCGGAAGCGCGACCGTATTTACCGAGCCCAGGTCCTTAGCATAACGGTATTGCCACAAATTCAGGTCGAGCCATACGCCGTTAGCATTTATCGGGAATATGTTATCAATAGTGTTTGAATAATAGTTATTGTTGAAAGTCGAAAATCTGGGCAAGTCGTTGGCAATAGACTGCATTGACAGGACTTGTTGCGTTTTATATTGAGAATATATGATGTTGTTACTTACTGCATTGTTTTTTATAGTGTATTTGGTCCCATTATGCTGGAAAAGTACCTGTGTGCTGTTGTTGAATATTGTGTTGCCTGTTAAGACACAATTTCGCGTATGGTGAAAAAACACACCGGTGATACAGTTTGAAATGGAGTTACCGGTCATGGTTACGCCTGTGGTGTTATCATCAAGGTATATTCCGGATGCACATCCTGGAAAAGTGCCTGTTGAGCCGGCAGGCGCTCCTATTGTATTAACTAATATATTGTTGGTCAACTGTATGCCATGGGAATTGGTTAGTGAGTCTACTCCGCCTGCGTAAGTATATATAGCACCTCCATCGTCCTTTATTAATTCAAAATTATTGATGTAGTTATTTTTTACAAGAATGCTGTCACCGCCAAAATCAATGCCATTGTAACCTACGTTTGTTACAATGTTATTAGTTATTGTTGCTAATTTGGTACCGGTTACAACTATAGCTTCGTAACTCTCTCCATCAGTGGGCTGCCCCATACCCGGAATTATACCGGTATTGGTTAAAGTATCGTTGCTAACTTGAGTAGATACCATGTTTCTGCTCACTACACCGCTATTGTTAATGTTTTGAAAACTACAATTACTTACCACTAAACCTGTGGTAACATTAGTATAAATAGCATTAATACCGCAAGAAATAAAATTGCAATTATTTATGGTAAGGCCGTTGCAAGTAAAAATATTAAACGCATTATTGTTACTGCCAAAAAAGGTTAGCCCTTTAAAAGTAAAATAGCTTTGAACACTAATATTGACTAAGTAATCATAGCCTGATACGTTTACGCTGCCATTTACAGGTACTACCGCACCAAAATACATCATTATTTGTTTGGTCGCTGGGTTATAATACCATTCGCCATATTGGTCGAGTGTACTTGGATGGTTTTGAAAAAAGAAGCCCCAGTTATTTATTGGCTGGTAAGCTGATACTTCGGAATAATTAACGACTGTTGCGGTATTTGAAGTAACTTTCCCCTTGGTTATCACCCAATGATTTTTACGAACGACTACATCGGCGCCTGTCCAGTTAACGGCGGTATTTAATGCACTGCTTACTATTTGAGCGTCAGCCGTATGGCTGTCGATGTTGAGGTATCCGGAATTTACTGTATTGGCATTGGGATATCTTCCCAGTGGCTGTGCTACCCCGTTCAATGTTGTTACGTTTACCGTTGCGCCGGCCAATGGGCATGGGGCTTGATAGATGCCACCACCCATATTCACCCAGGTAGTGGAAGGGACAAGACCAGTAATAATGGGCCTTGCGCCGGCGCCATACGACGCAAAAATCACAGGCTTTGCCGCTGATCCGGGTTTTGTAGGGGTTATGGTACCTACAAAGGTATCGCCGCACTTAAATAAGATGGAATCGCCGGGTTTTATACTATTAAAAAAGGAATTTAATTTGGTTATGGTTTGCCACGGCGTGGCTTTACTTTGAGCCTGGGCAGTTGTATTAGCGTCGTTACCGCTTGCGGCGAAGTAATAATTGGCCGCATGACATTGTATTACTAAAAAAAGAGCTGCAATAGTTACTACAAACTTACGGAACATATCAGACTAATCAACAGGTAGAAATTAACTAAAACAGCGTTTTGTACGGTGTTTTAAACCTGTATGTTGTAGATTTTTAAGGGGTTTTTGCAAAAAATCTGCCAACTAATTCCATAACTATCAATGAATTAGAGGCATTTAGAATTTACCTAATGAAGAAAAAAAATACCTAGGATCGCTTGTTGAACAGGAAAGTTGCAAGAAATAAAGCGATCAGCGCTATCAGAATGAAGTAATGCAACTGCGGAACATGGTAACTTTTGTCCTGTATTTTAAAAGTGATATTGAAAAGAGTAATACTGATGATCGGAAACCAGAGAAAGTTTCTAAACATTTGGATTTTTTTCATACGTGCATTTTTAGCGGCGACAGTCACAATATCCGATTTTAAGCGCATTCGGCAAAAGTTTTTTTGAGGTTGAGCGCGGTTATACGGCTATTGAGAAGCTTCGGTTGTATACCTGATCTTTATAACCAATTTTTTTACAGTATCGTAACCATCAACCTTGATATTCGGACGGTGGGCATCACCCGGAAAGAACAGGAAAACCTCTTTGGGAGAAGCTATAAAAAACTTACCATCGGCAGTATAATTGGCAGCATCCCGCCCTGCATCATATGGTTTAATAACTGTAGCCGAAGCTACCGGCGCAACGCCGATCTTTTCTTTACCATGTACAACATATTGCAGGTCAATGTAATTTCGATGTGACTCCCACGCCGATTGCTCAAACGTTTTAGACGGGGCATCGGTTATTGTGGCGTAAACATTATCGCCGTCTATGGCATATTTTCCCGGTTTTAGCGTATCCATTTTGGGATCGTTCAAAAAAGCAAATGCCTTGACCCACCAGGTTTTATTGGACTCGTATTGCCTGGCAAATTCAAGGTAGTTAGTTGAAGTGTTGAGTTTTATTTTTGAGTCGCCTGCCCATTGCCTGCTTTTTGTCCATGTTTTTGCCGAAGCATCGGTCCATTTTTGCTGGGCAAAACCTGCATTAGCCATCGTTATGAATACTATAAACAGCAATAAAACGGAATAATGGTTAAGACGTTTCATGGGATACGGATACAATTAGAATAACAAATCTATGATTTGTGAAATAAAATTATTTGTTTGGTAAATATTTAATCTTTTACAAGGTTTGTAACAATCAATCATCATTTAACTTACTGCCTTGAAAATATTACACAGCGTTCACCCGGATGATTTTAAATCGTATTCAACTGACAAAATAAGAGAGCGGTTCCTGGTAGACCAAATCGTTCAACCCGACAAGCTCAATTGTGTTTATACACACTACGACCGGATGATCATAGGTGCAACCTGCCCGATGGGTAAGCCGATCGAACTGCAAAATTACCCCAACCTGCGTGCAGAATATTTTTTGGAACGCAGGGAAATTGGTATCATCAACGTAGGCGGGGATGGCCGCGTAAGCGTTGACGGGACATTTTACAATGTAAACA
>JBIOHG010000063.1:0-24452 GCA_044448765.1 Sphingobacteriales bacterium
ACAGTGGTACCGGCAGGGCTTTTGAACAGGGTAAGGTTTCGCTGGAAGCTTTGCGCGATTACGCTATCGCCAATGGTGAGCCCAAAACCATCAGCGGCAAACAGGAGTATCTCGAAAATTTGATCAATAGGTTTGTTTAAGTTTGAAAGGATCGGGGCGATTAAAATGAGATTTAAACTGTCATTTCTATTAGGGGTTGTTTTACTTACGACTGATTTGTGCAGCGCCCGGGTCCGCCTGCCTCAATTGATAAGCGATGGCATGGTGCTGCAGCGGGACACAAAAACAAATTTATGGGGTTGGGCCGCGCCGGGTGAAAAGGTTCGTATCAAATTTAACTCTAAAAAATACGCTGCAACAACCGGAGCTGATGGCAAGTGGAAGATCGCTCTTCCTGCGATGAAAGCGGGCGGTCCGTATATTATGGACATCAGTGGAAGCAATCATATCATTATTCATGATATCCTCTTTGGTGATGTATGGTTTTGCTCCGGGCAGTCGAATATGGTATTGCCGATGGAGCGCGTGAAAGAAAAATACCCAGAGGAAATTGCTACTGCCAATTACCCCGATATCCGGAACTTTTTTGTCCCCACTTTAGCAGATGTAACTAAAATACATGACGATCTGCCACCCGGAAAATGGATGCCCGCAGATCCAAAAAATGTACTAGCATTCGGTGCCGCATCTTATTTCTTTGCCAAAAAACTGTATGAGAAATATCATGTGCCTATCGGTATCATCAACTCAAGCGTCGGTGGGGCACCTATAGAGGCGTGGATCAATGCTGCCGGTTTAAAAGCATTCCCACAAGATGTCAAACGACTTGCACAATTCAAGGATACAGCCTTTATGAATCAAATTGCAAGGGCCGCTGCTGTCAGAAAAAAAGAAAACAGCAAACCTGTTCCTATAACGGATAAGGGACTAACCGGTTCAAAAACATGGTATGATACGGCTTATGTGGCGGAAGGCTGGCATCATTTCTGGCTACCCGGCTACTGGGCCGACCAGGGTGTATCCAACTTAAATGGAGTCGTTTGGTTCCGGAAAGAGTTTAATATCCCCGTGTCAATGGCGAGAAAATCAGCCAAATTATTTATGGGACGGATAGTGGATGCCGACCAAACTTATATCAACGGCGTATTTGTGGGCAATATCACTTATCAATACCCTCCAAGGCGGTATAATATACCGACCAACCTGTTGACGGCCGGGAAGAATCTTATTGTGGTAAGGATAACCAATAATTCAGGCAAAGGTGGTTTCGTGCCCGATAAGCCCTATTATTTAACGATAGATGGGCAAAACATTGATTTGCGCGGCGATTGGCAATACCAGGTTGGACAGGTATTTACATCGAATCCAAATGCTAATAATGAGGCCGCTTTTTCTGCTCAGAAAGAACCCGCCGGTTTATATAACACAATGGTTGCCCCTGCCCTATTGTACACTATCAAGGGCATATTGTGGTGCCAGGGCGAAGCAAATACAGGCAAACCCAAAGAGTACGAGCAATTACTACCCGCCCTCATTGCTGATTGGCGCGATAAATGGCACGAAGGCAATATCCCTTTTATATATGCCCAGTTACCCAACTTTATGGAAGTTCAATATTCGCCATCTGAGAGTAAATGGGCCGAATTGCGCGAAGCACAATTAAAAACGCTTTCGGTTTCAAATACGGCCATGGTAGTAACTATTGATGCGGGTGAATGGAACGATATTCATCCCTTGGACAAAAAAGATGTTGGCGAACGATTGGCGCTTGGTGCTGAAAAAATAGCCTATGGTGATAATAATGTTGTATCATCAGGCCCGATATATCAGTCGGCAAAAATTGATGGCAATAAAATTGTGATCACATTTAATAGTATTGGCAGCGGACTTATAGCGAAGGACGGCGGCGAATTAAAACAATTTGCGATTGCGGGTGTCGACAAAAAATATGTATGGGCCAACGCCAAAATAGAAGAAGATAAAGTGATCGTCTGGAGCGACGAGGTATCACAGCCCCTATTTGTACGCTATGCGTGGGCGAATAACCCCGAAGGGGCCAATTTGTATAACAAAGAAGGCCTGCCCGCATCCCCGTTTACTACCGATACGCAATAAGCAGTCTTAAAATCCGATCGAATTACCTCCGTCAACAGGAAGAATGATACCTGTTACATATTTTGCTGCGTCTGATATTAGGTAAAGTATCGAATCAGCAATATCGCCCGGCTCACCTAATTTGCCCATAGGCGTGCGGGAAAGTACTTTTGATTTACGTTCGGGGTCGCTATCTAATGCATTTGACGACATTTTTGTTGTGATAAAACCTGGCGCCACACAATTTACGCGGATGCCTTCCGGCGACAATTCAACAGCCATAGCTTTCGTCATGCCTTCAATAGCGCTTTTTGCAGCGGTATAAGCGATCACGTAGGGAATACCATATTGAGCCGCCATGGAGCTGATATTAATTATAACACCTGATTTATGTTTGAGCATTTGTTTTGCCACTTCGCGGCTTAACACAAATACCGATGTAAGGTTGGTTTTAATTATTTCCTCGAATTCCTCATCGCTTACTTCGGTGAAAGCTTTTTTCTGGTTAATGCCGGCATTATTTACCAGGATATCTATACGGCCATATTCAGTTACAATTTCAGAGACTAATTGCGGTATCCCTCTCAGATTCTGAAGGTCAAAAACTTTGTAGCTGCACAACTCGCCTAGTTCCTTCGCAGCATCCGCTAAAGTTTGTTTATTACGCCCGACGATAATGGTCTGTATATTATTTTCGACTAATCTTTTTGCTGTGGCAAGGCCGAGCCCAGATGCGCCCCCGGTTACAATAGCTATTTTTGATGTTTGGTCCATTCGGGTATTCAGCAATATGTTATTTATTCTTTACTTTCTTTTTTTGAGACGACTCCCTAATAATCAGTTCAGATCTTAATATCAGGCTGTGTGTTTTTTGAAGATCGTCGCCTTTCATTAAATGATCCACCATGATCTTTGCCGCAACTTCACCCATTTCGTGGCCTCTGTAATCAATCGTTGTCAGGTTCGGTTCGATAACGCATGAAGTTGGGTCATTATTAAACCCGGCAAATGCAATTTCAGCCGGTATCTTTATTCCCGCTTTCTTCATCGTCTGTATGCAGGCTATTGCGCATATATCGTTGGCGACAAAAACTCCGTCGGGCCTGTCGGCCATATTCAGTATATTTTCAGCAGCTTCAATGCCTGATTTTACGCTAAGGTCATTAATGATCAATAGTCCATCGTCAAAAGCTATACGGTTATCCTGTAAAGCCTGCTTATATCCCCTCGCACGTTCCGAATAAACATTTCGCAACTGGTTTCCGCTTATATGCGCTATTCGTTTACATCCTTGTTCCACCAGGTGCGAAGTAATATCATAAGCCGCCTGGTAATTATTGATAAAAATACTCGGGCACTTTTTATGCTCATGAACACGGTCGAAAAATATAACCGGTATGTCGCGTTTTATAAAAGGTTCAAAGTGCTCTATATTTTCAGTATCGTAAGCTAATGACACAAGCAAACCATCAACCCGGTTATTAAACATAGCTTTGGCATTACTTACCTCCTTTTTCATCGACTCAAGCGACTGGCTAATGAAAAGGGTATAATTAGCCTCGTTAACTACTTTTTCTACCCCTGCTATCACGTCAGACATGAAATTACTATTCAGCCGGGGTACAATAACCCCAATGATATGGCTGCTTTTTTTGCGAAGGTTACTCGCAAATGAATTGGAACGATAGCCCATTTCAGCCGCCGCATCCAATATTTTCTTTTTCGTTTTTTTATTGATACCAGGATGATCTTTAAGTCCCCTGCTTACGGTCGCGGCTGAAATATTTAATTTGTTTGCTATATCATAAATGGTAACTTCTTTCTCCTGGTTGCTCATACGATCGATTGGTAATTTTGCAAGTAAATATACAATCGGTTAAATTAAATAATTGGTAAACTTATTGCATTTAGCTAATAGCGTAAAAACCCATTAGTTTCATTGCATAAATTTAAATATTTTTGCAATCGATTGCAAAAATATAAATTTGCACTGATCATTTTTAATATAAAAGAGTAAAAAATATTATCTTTTACCTAACAAATCAATTTTGCAACCAATTACCATCCTGTATGTATAAACTCAAAATTACCCTGCTGATCGCACTATCAATTACCTGCAACCTTGTTGCGGCGCAAAGCATCTACCTTGATCCCTCAAAACCCATCGATGACAGGGTTAAGGACCTAGTTTCAAAACTCACATTGGATGAGAAAGTTCACCAGATGATGAACTCCGCTCCCGCCATCTCACGACTGAACATACCGGCATACGACTGGTGGAACGAGGCACTCCACGGTGTTGCCCGTTCGGGTGTTGCTACGGTTTTTCCGCAGGCAATAGGGTTGGCTGCCACTTTTGATGATAAACTGGCATTACAGGAATCAACTGTTATATCGGATGAAGCTCGGGCCATGTATAATGCTGCCCAGGCGGATGATTATCATCAGCGTTTTGGCGGTTTAACGTTTTGGACCCCCAATATTAATATTTTCCGCGATCCGCGCTGGGGTCGTGGCCAGGAAACTTATGGCGAAGACCCATTTCTGACTTCGAAAATGGGTGTCGCGTTTGTAACCGGCTTACAGGGTACTGATCCCGATCACCTAAAAGTAGCGGCCTGTGCCAAGCATTTCGCAGTTCATAGCGGGCCAGAACGGTTGAGGCACACGTTTAATGCGCAGGCATCGCCAAAAGACCTGTACGAAACCTATTTACCTGCTTTCCATGCCCTGGTAAATGCCCATGTGGAGGCAGTAATGTGCGCCTATAACCGCACCAATAACGAGGTGTGCTGCGGAAGTAACCTTTTGCTGGATACCGTATTGCGGGATAAATGGAAATTTACAGGCCATGTAGTTTCAGACTGCGGAGCCATTGCTGATTTTTATATGGGACATCATGTTGTGCCTGGCCAGCCAGAAGCCGTTGCAATAGCAGTAAAACACGGGGTCGACTTAAATTGTGGTGACGAATATCCGGCGTTGATCGAAGCAGTAAAGCGTGGCCTGATCACCGAAAAAAAAATAGATGCAGCGTTAAGCACACTGCTAAAAACCCGGTTCAAACTGGGCATGTTCGATCCAAAAGGCAGCAGTCCCTATGATAATATATCGCCGGATGTGATCAACAGCGACGCACACCGCCAATTGGCTAAACAGGTGGCGTTAGAATCAATTGTAATGACCAAGAATAATGGCGTGTTACCTTTAAGAAACGACCTGCCGAAATATTATGTGACCGGGCCAAATGCCGCTACAGTAAATGCACTGATAGGTAATTATTATGGGGTAAATCCGCAAATGAGTACTATATTGGAGGGTTTGGCCTCGGGTATCTCACATGCGAGCCAGATGCAATACAAGCCTGGTTTTTTATTAGACGTGCCGAATGCTAACCCAATTGACTGGACTACAGGCGACGCCAAAGCATCCGATGTCACATTTATAGTGATGGGGATAAATGGTTTACTGGAGGGCGAAGAAGGCGAAGCTATTGCCTCTCCAAATTATGGCGACAGGCTGGACTATAACCTGCCGCAGAACCAGATCGATTTCCTGAAAAAGCTAAGAGCCGGCAACAAAAACAAAATAGTGGCCATTGTAACCGGCGGCAGCCCGATGAATTTGGCAGAAGTACAGGACTTAGCCGATGCCGTTTTATTAGTATGGTACCCAGGCGAAGAAGGCGGCCATGCTATAAGCGATATTGTTTTCGGTAAAGTATCACCATCAGGGCGTATCCCGGTTACTTTTCCGAGATCATTTGATCAGTTGCCGCCCTATGAAAATTATTCGATGAAGGGCCGTACCTACCGTTATATGACCGCTGAACCATTATATCCGTTTGGGTTTGGATTGAGCTATACTACTTTCAGTTATTCAGATAGTAAAGTATCAGCACAAAAGATCAAAAAAAATGTGCCGGTCAAAGCAGAGGCTATCGTTACAAATACAGGTAAAACGGAATCGGACGAGGTAGTGCAGCTCTACATAACCGCTCCACAGACCGGCGATAATCCATTGTATTCATTAAAAGGTTTTAAACGTATCCATTTAAAACCGGGCGAATCGCAGAAAGTTGAATTTGAGATCACGCCTGAGTTGCTGCAAACCATTAACGATAGTGGTAGCGCAGTTGAATTAGCAGGTAATTACACCATTCGCATTGGCGGTTCAGTGCCTACAAAAAGAAGTGAAGACCTGGGCATGGGCAAAAGCGCCGAGACTATTTTGACGGTAAAATAATACGTAATGATCGACGATTTAGAGCAAACTTTCCGATGGTTTGGTTCATCTTATGCCGTAACGTTAGCCACTATAAGGCAAACGGGCGCAACGGGTATAATTAACGCATTGCATCAGATTGAAAGCAGTTATGTCACAGTTACTAATATAGCGGTTCTGACATAACCTCTACCCTTAACCTACCGCCTTAGGCAGTGGTTTAGACATTAGAATGAAAAGCGAAGGCCGTCTGAGCAGCCTTCGCATTAAACCAATTTATTTAATCAACTATCTACTAATAACCTGGGTTTTGCGTCATTGGGGTGCCGCTAAGTACTGCATTAAGCTCATCCTGAGGAACTGGTCTTAAAACATCAAATGGTTTAATATACTGGTTGGCTTGCGGATTGTACATCGCAACCCTCCGGAGCAACGAGTTTGTGCGCACAAGATCATTCCACCTGCGCGGTTCATTATAAAATTCGCGGGAATATTCATCCAACAAAAAGTCAAGCGTAACCTGAGTTGGCAGCACATCCATTGCTAAAGCATCCGAAGCGTTTTGTGCACCGCTTTTCGATGGGTCGAAGGCAGCTCTTTCCCGTATTACATTCAGATATTTTGCGGCGTTTGTCTGGTCGCCCAGTTGCAGGTAGGCTTCGGCAGCAACAAAATACGCTTCGGCAAACCTGATCAAACAGCGTGGTCTCGTAGAAGGGTCATTGGGTCCAACTCTTGTCAGGTCGTCAAATTTTTTCGTCGTTGGGAAAATAACCGGGCTGTACTGGCTTGGTGTAACAATAACTCCTTTAAAAGCCGCCCTTTGTGCATCGGTTACTTCAACACCGGGCATCCATATCGCAGTATCTTTCCCGTTAATTAATGTACCACGTGGTGTAGTTGGGCCATTGGAACCAATAACCGTATTGGAGCCGCCGGTTGGTGTAGTGTTGGTTATCCATGCGGTTTGGAAAGTTTTATTGTAACGGGTATCCATTACTCTCTCGGCAAATGCCTGGTTAAAAACATAAGGTGTAGGCAATGCACGACTATAAGGGCGACCATTGGCAACATCCCTGAACATCATCGAAACACCGCCGCCTGTATTAAGCACTACCGGTATAGTTGCTTCGGCATCCGAAGCGGCGGATGTCATAGTAACATAGTTCCACCTGAACAGGTTTGGCAATACATTTTGCGCATTCCCGCCAGATGCACCCGACTGATATTCACCATAAGTTGTATTGTTGTCATGATCGCTTACTAAAAGTACCTCTTTACCATAATCATTCGCGATAGCAAAAGCATCTCCATAGTTCTGCCAAAGACCAACTCCATAAGTTGCCGAATTGCTAATAAGGGTGGTGGCAATGGTTGCCGCCTGTTGAAAATCGCCGGACTGTGTTGCTGATGACCACCCCCTGGTAAGATAGGCTTTGGCCAGCATAAATTGTGCTGTGGCCTGCGTTGCTGTTTTACCTAAAAAAGGGGCCGTAACCGTTGCAGGGAGTTCGGTACTGGCATCCGTCAGGTCCTTAATGATTTGCGCATATACGTCGGCGATAGGTGCACGGGTATCCGCAGAAGAGGCCTGGGTATTAAATGTGGTATGCAAAGGTACCGGGCCGTAAGTGGTCACCAGGTAGTAATAGCAATAAGCGCGCAAAAATTTGGCCTGGCCCAGGTAAAGGTTCAGGGTTGCTGCAGGTAAACCTGCCTTAGGCCCAAATTGCAGTATACCATTCAGTGTATTGATATCCTGGTACCACGTACCCCAAAACCCGCTGAATGTACCGCCGTTTATACCGTTATAAGTGCTAAACATGCCATTGCTTTGGGCGCTTACACCTGCAAAGTTCTCATCTGTGCCGGCGTATTGTGTCAGTTCGAAACCTTCCGTACCGTAACTGCTGCGTAGGTCGTTATAAACACCCGCAATACCATCAACCAAGCCGGCCTGCGTACTTAAAAATGATGGTACAATGTTGGATTTGGGATTTTCAACCAACAGCTTTTTACAACTGGTTACGTTTATTAAAAACGCGCCGGCTACAAAAATGATCGATATTTTATTGTATATTTTCATAATCGTAAGTTATAATCTGTTAAAATTTTACACTTAAGCCAATATTAAAGTTGCGTGTTGATGGATCATCCGCATTTACGCTAACCTGTCGGCCAGGCGCACCTAAATAACCTGATCCCTGTGCCTGTGCGCCGCCTCCATATCCGTTTCCTTCAGGGTCCGGACCATAGCCATTCTTAACAAAAGGTGAATAAAGTATAAAAGGGTTTTCGGCAGTTACATATATTCTTAATGAACTGATACCGGCATGTGCCAATAATTTAGGTTCGAATGTGTAGCCCAGGTTTATGCTGCGCACTTTAATAAATGACCCGTCAACGTACTCTAAAGTGGAGCCATAAAGCGGTGCGGATGCGCTGCCATCAGGTTTTGGAAATGCATTAGTTGGATTAGTTGGTGTCCAGTAATTTACTTTTAACTGGTTATTTCGGCCTTGTTCAAAAAACGAATAGCCGCCTGTGCCAACATCTGCGCCCAAATACGGCACTACAACATCCATCCCCATACGGGCATACATCACTACGGAAAGGTCAAATCGTTTGTAATTAAACCTGTTGGTAAAACCGGCAATATATTTTGGCTGAAAGCTACCAATGATCTGCTCGTCAGCCGGGGTTATCTTGCCGTCTCCGTTTAGATCCTGAACCCTGATCTGGCCGGGCACCTGTGCAGGCGAGGTTTGCGTGGTAAGGCCTGGGTCGCCGGTTTGCCAGATGCCGAACTTTTTGTAATCATAGATCACGGTTGAAGGGGCGCCTACAAACCATCCGTCAGGAATATCAGCTAAACTTCCGTTAGGCAATGCCGTAACCTTATTCCTGTCAAAAGCTATGTTGAAATCAGTGGTCCAGCTAAATCCGCTCCTGCTTTGAATATTAACAGTGTGTATACTAAATTCAAGTCCCTTATCGTTCGTTTTGCCCAAATTTGATATCTGGCTGGCTGCCCCGTTACTTGGCGGTAAAATATTGTTAACGATGATGTTTTTTGTGTTCTGGTTATACACATCGATGGTACCGGTAATACGATCACGCAATATGCCGAAATCAAGGCCCAGGTTAAATTCAGCTGTCGACTGCCATGTTAAGCCAGGGTTAGCAAGTGTAGTTACCGTGTAAGCGGCGGATTGGCCCCCGGCTGTTGTACCGAAGTTGTAATAATTTGCGGATAAAGCACCGAGCGTTTGGTAAGGATTACTGCCCTGGTTGCCTGTGATACCATAACTGGCCCGCAACTTCAGGTTATCAATAGTGGTGTTGTTTTTCATCCATTGCTAGTTGGTGATATTCCAACCCACTGCCGCAGCCGGGTAGGCCAGGTATTGATGGCCGGGCGCCAACACTGAGGCACCGTCACGTCGTGCAGTCACAGTTAAAAGATAACGGCCGTCGTAATCATAATTCACACGGGCCATTTCGGATATCAAACCGCGCTCGTTAAAGAAATTACCCGTAGGCGTAGCGCTAATACTTCCGGCAAGCGCCAGGTTCGTATTTTGTATATAATCTGCCGGCAAACCTATGCCGTTAAATTGAGATTGCTGGTTATGGTCTTTCTGCGTGCTGAATAAAGCAGTAAAATTAACGTGGTGCTTTTGAGCAAACGTATGATCGTAGGTTAACAAGTTTTCAATCGTATAGGTGTACGATTCCAAATTTGTAACCTGCGTGGTTGCCTGGGCCAGCGTAGTTATATTGCTGTTGGCGTAGGTATTAGGGCCAGTGTAACTTCCCCCGTTCATTTGCGTGAAATCCAAACCAACGTTAACCCGGTATTTTAAGTCCTTCAGAATATTTACCTCGCCATACAAACTGTTAAATGTTCTTAACTCCCTTGTTTGAGAAAATATAGCAGTGGGATCGGTTTTAAGCGTCAGCGGGTTAACGGTTGAAGCATCTGTCGAGCCGGCTTGGGGCAGCAGGTTCAGTATACCGTCCGCATTATATGGCGAAGTCAAAGGACTTAACCTCAAAAGTCCGCCGGTGATACCTGTGCCCCCGGGATTGTCATTATAACTCAGCGTAGTTAAGCTATTGATGCCTACTTTTAATATTTCATTAAGCTTATGATCGATGGTTGTGCGTAACGAATACCTTTTGAAATCCTGGTTTGGCACTGTGGCAGTTTGGTATAAATATCCGGCTGCCATTCCGTATTGCGTTCTATCATCTCCGCCCGAAAGCGTGATGTTTTGGTTTAGGTTATGGCCGGTTTGATATAAAAGCTTTTGCCAGTCGGTCGAGGTACCATTCTGTGTGCCGGTTACTTCTGCAGGAGTAAGCGGATAAGCAATCGTACCGGGGTTCACCGTATTTAGCGTTCCCGAATAGGCTTTAAACTGGGAATATTCGGGGCCGTTAAACACTTTCAACTCGCCTAAAATATTCGAGTTGCCATAATACATATTGTAACTCACCACCGATTTGCCTTTGGTGCCGCGCTTGGTTGTTACCAATATAACGCCGTTAGATCCCCGGGACCCATATATGGCGGTTGATGAAGCATCCTTCAAAATGTCGATGCTTTGAACATTATCCTGATCAAGGTCATTAAAGTTGCCTCCGAAGGGTATCCCATCCACCACGATCAGTGGCTGCTCCAGGTTATTGAGGTTGCCCGAAGTGGTTGCAAGCGAGCGGCTGCCCCTGATCCTGATTTGGTCGGGACTGCCTAAGCCGGCACCATTACTTATAATATCAACGCCCGCACTGCGCCCTTTTAGCTGGTCAACAAAGTTTGTTGAGGGCACTTCCTGTAGCGTTGTACCGCTTACGGTAGCCATAGCTCCTGTAACGTCCCGCTTTTTCTGAGCGCCGTAACCTACTACGACTACTTCGTTCAGGTTACTTGGATTTGCGATAAGTGTGATCAGCAAATTTTTGCTTGTTTGCTTAACACCTATGTCCTTAGTAAAATAACCAAGAAATGATACTGTGATGGTATTTACGTCGGCAGGTAACGGTAATGAAAATTTCCCGTCAATATCTGTTGTGGTAGCGCCCTGGGCAGTTTTCAACTTAACCGTAGCACCAACAAGTGCCTGCCCCTTTTCGTCAACAACTCTGCCATTAATGGTTTGCGTTGTCTGGGCCAATAATGTAGCTGAAAATAAACCCGAGCATAACAGCAACAGGGTCGATCTCCAGAAAAGTTTAGTAAGTCTAATTTTTTTCATGATTAATTATTGTGAGAAGTTGATCAGAGTGAATGTTCAATAACTACTAAATCCGGGTGTCTTTTTATTCGTCGCTGGCTGGCTGAATTGGGCTGAAGTTGTTCCATAGTGCTTTTTAAGTTTGGTTTGCTGTATGTATGTTGAATTGATTGATTCGAAGAAAGCACAGGCAATGCCCTTTTAAAATGGCATTGGAAACATTACTACCTTTTTGCAGTATGACAGTCCGACTCATAAAACTTGTTTTAAGAAAATTATAGTTGGTTGAATTGATTGGAATAAAACTAAAAAAGAAAAATTAAAAATGCAATCGATTGCAAAAATATTTTTCAAAATCTTTTCCATCTTCACACATGACCTCAGCGGGAAAGAGTTTTTATTTCTTTAAGATTAATTTATGTCACTATTTTTCTCTATACAGAATAAAATATCCTTATAAGTTAATTTTAGTTTGATATAGTTCCAATCCAATGGACCGATTTAAGGCTCAAATACCACAAGATATTGGTAAAAATGTATAACAAATAGGTTTATTATGCATAGTAAGCTTCTCACTACCTTGCCGTTTTTTGCGATATTTTATCATATATTAGTAAAAATTTGTAATCGATTGCTTAAAATTGACATTAAATGTATGTTACTTGGAATGTCATTTAATATTTTCATCCTATGCGATTCTATATCCGAAAAATAAAAACAGTGTACAGCCCAATAACACTGTTGCTCGTTCTGCTGAACACGACATCACTGCAGGCCCAACCCTTACCTGCTAAAGGCTTAAAAGATTATTACCAAAACTTTTTCCCGGTAGGTGTGGCAGTGTCGGCACATGATCTGAAAAATCCGCAGGAAGCCGCGCTTATTTTAAGCCAGTTTAATAGCCTCACACCCGAGAATGCGATGAAAATGGGCCCTATCCATCCGGAAGAAAACCATTATAACTGGCGGGATGCGGATTCGATAGTCGCTTTTGCACAAACGCATGGCCTGCGCGTGCGCGGGCATAACCTATGCTGGCACGAACAAACCCCGGCCTGGCTATTTAAAAACGCAGATGGAAGCCAGGTTACTAAAGATGTTTTGCTCAAACGCTTAAAAGATCATATCACTACTGTAGTAAACCGATATAAGGGCAAAATATATGCCTGGGATGTAGTAAATGAAGCCATAGACGATGACAGCACCAAATTTCTGCGGAACTCATTGTGGTACCAGATATGCGGCGACGACTATATAATTAAGGCATTTGAATATGCCCACGAGGCTGATCCGAATGCCATATTGTTTTACAATGATTATAATACCGAAAGGCCCGAAAAACGCGAGCGTGTTTATCGCTTATTAAAAATGCTGGTTGATGCCAAGGCGCCTATCGATGGCGTCGGCATCCAGGCGCATTGGTCAATTTATGAACCATCCCAAAAAGACCTGATCGCAACCATTAAAAAGTTTTCATCATTAGGGTTAAAGGTGCAGGTAACGGAACTGGATATGTCTATCTATCCCTGGGAAAAGAATCGCCGAAACCTGCGGCCAGGGGAATCGGACGCTTACACCCCAGAGTTGGAAAAAAAGCAAACCAACCAATATGCCATGGTTTTTAAAGTCTTCAGGCAATATAAAGATGTGATAACAGGTGTTACCTTCTGGAACATCTCTGATAAAAACACGTGGCTGGATGGATATCCTGTACCTGGAAGGAAAAACTATCCTTTATTATTCGACCAGAATTTTCAGCCTAAAAAGGCTTATTGGAAAGTTGTCCATTTTTAGTCTTAACTTTTACCGTTTATGATAAATCGTGCCTGTTTTGTTACATTGATCTCACTCCTTATTATTAGTACTGCATACGCGCAGGCTCCCGGAGAACGATCCTATGTCTCAACGAAAGACGGGCCCGGCCTTTTTTGCCTTTCGGCGAATGGCGTATCTTCTCCCCTATACGTAAGTGAAACGGAGTATCCTGGCGTTACAATTGCGCTGAAAAGCCTGCAAAAAGATATTAAAGCAGTAACCCACGCAACGCCACAATTGCTGACCGGCAATACCGGCAAGTCAAAACTGGCAGTTATTATCGGCACATTAGGTAAAAACGCCTTGATCGACCAATTGGTTACACAAAAAAAACTCAATGTAGCGGGTATTACAGGTAAGTGGGAGGCGCATATCATACAGGTGGTACAAAACCCGGCTCCGGGGATAGAAAAAGCGCTGGTGATTGCCGGCAGCGATAAAAGGGGTACCATATATGGTGTATATGACCTCTCAGCACAGATCGGGGTGTCGCCGTGGTATTGGTGGGCTGATGTCCCGGTTAAGCAGCAAAAAAATCTATATATATTGCCCGGACGACACGCCGATGGCGGCCCGGCTGTTAAATATCGCGGCATATTTATTAATGATGAGGCGCCATCCTTTTCGGGCTGGGCAAAAGAAAAATTTGGCGGCGTTAATCACCTGGTATATGAAAAAGTATTTGAATTGATATTACGCCTTAAGGGCAATTACCTATGGCCCGCTATGTGGGGTAATGCTTTTAACGATGATGATAAGCTTGATCCGGTGCTTGCAGATGAATACGGTATTGTGATGGGCACATCGCACCATGAGCCAATAGACCGTGCGCAGCAGGAATGGAAACGTTATGGCACCGGCCCATGGAATTACGAAACTAATGGCGAAATGCTGCGCAGCTTCTGGAAAAAAGGCATTGAGAATATGGGTAGTAAGGAAACTATCGTAACGGTCGGGATGCGTGGCGACGGAGATATGCCTATGACCGAAGGCAGCAACATTGCCCTGCTTGAAAAGATAGTGCACGACCAACGCAAGATCATAGCCGATGTAACCGGCAAGGATACCGCGCAAACGCCGCAGATGTGGGCGCTTTATAAGGAGGTACAGGATTATTATGATAAAGGTATGCGCGTACCCGACGACGTTACCTTATTATTATGTGATGATAACTGGGGTAACATCCGCAAACTGCCCAAACCGAATGCCCCTGCACGAAAGGGCGGATATGGTATTTATTACCATTTTGATTATGTAGGCGGACCGCGCAATTATAAATGGCTTAATACCAACCCCATCAGCAAAACATGGGAGCAAATGCACCTCGCTTATGAATATGGCGCAAAACAGGTGTGGGTAGTAAATGTAGGCGACCTTAAACCGATGGAATTCCCGATCAGTTTCTTTTTGGATTATGCATGGTCGCCTGATAAATGGCCGGCCAATAAACTGGATGATTATACCCGGCTATGGGCGGCGCAGCAATTGGGCCCGGCACATGCAACCGAAATAGCTAAAATATTAACACTATACACCAAATATAATGGCAGGCGTAAACCCGAACTATTAGATCAAAATACTTATAGCCTGGTAAATTACCGGGAGTTTGAAAATATAGTGAGTGACTACAATAAAGTTAGAGATGAGGCCCAGTCGTTATATAAAAGGATACCTGTCCAATATAAAGACGCCTATTATGAGCTGGTACTGCACCCGGTTGAGGCGTGTGCAAACCTGAACGAGCTGTATTATAATGTTGCCTTGAATAAACTATATGCCGCGCAAGGCCGTGCAGGTGCAAATGCTGCAGCTGAAAAAGTTAAAGCGCTGTTCGCGAAGGATGCTGATATATCGCATTACTATAATACGGTATTAGCCCAAGGCAAATGGAACCACATGATGGATCAAACGCATATCGGTTATACTTATTGGCAGCAACCCCCGGTTGATAAAATGCCCGATGTAACCAAAATTGAATTGCGTGCGTCACCTCAAATGGGTGTTGCAATTGAGGGCTCAACAAACTGGTGGCCGCAGGAACAAGTGAAAGCGGTAGTGCCAATTTTTAGCTCAACTGACAAGACGAGGCATTATATCGAGATTTTCAATCGCGGGCAAGGTACATTTGATTTTACGGCAAAAAGCGATGCTCAATATGTAACCATAACACCGGGCAAAGGTAAAATCACATCGCAACAAAAACTTTGGGTAAAAGTCGATTGGACTAAAGTGCCAAAAGGTGTGCATGAGATACCTGTAACCATCGCAGGGGCAGGCAATAAAGTGGTAATAAATGTTATAGTTGATAATCGCCTGCCGATAAAAGATGAAGGTTTTTACGAAACCAATGGCTACATTTCGATAGAGGCCACGCACTATATACATACAATTGGCAAAATGGACGCCGGCTGGCAGGATATCCCTGGTTACGGAAAAACTTTATCGGGCGTGATGCCCTACCCTGTCACTGTTAAACGGCAAACGCCCGGCGGTAACAGTCCGCACCTGGAGTATGAGGTTAATTTAAGGGATACCGGTACTGTTAAAGTCGAGGCTTATATCTCTCCAACTATTGATTTTACAAATACTGATGGCTTACATTATGCCATCTCGATAGATGATGAGCAGCCGCAGGTGGTTAATATCGATATTGATAAGTCGGAAGCTTCGTGGAATAAGGATGTAAGCGATAATATCAAAATATTGACCACTACACACCATGTTAGCAGGCCCGGAAAACATACTCTAAAATACTGGATGATTGATCCTGGCGTGGTCCTGCAAAAAATTGTGATCAATGCCGGCGGAGAAAAGCCCAGCTATCTCGGGCCACCCGAAAGCTTCAGGAAATAATTTATTTCATACTAAAGGCCAATCCATTGTCAAACCCGGAAAAATCCGGTTTAAGCTTACGTGATATGACCTGCAGGCTATCCTGGAAACGCCTGATCAGCAAATAATGGAACATTGGTTTATAAGAAGCGGCCAGGTCAGGTGTCACCGCCTTCGTATACAAAGGTTGATGAAGTCCGCCGCCACCGCCGATAACCAGGAAACACTTGCCTTGCATGTTAAAACGTTCGAAATTGTGCGAGTGTCCAGAAATAAAAAGTATGCATTTTGGGGAATTGATAAAAGTTGGAACGAAATTTTGGCGCACCGCCATTGAGGGTTTTACAATTTTGCTGTTGGTGTACGGCGAATGATGACAGCCCACGATGATAAACTTTATCGCTGCGTCTTTATCCAGCTTTTTAACCATCTCCGTATACCAATTATCCTGCGCCAATACTTCGGCAGTTGTCATTTTATCAAAATTGGAATTCAATAAAACCACTGCTACAGAATCAATGATCTCCGTGTACCCCGCAGGATTGTACATGGGGAACCTCGCCTTAAAGTTGGTTGTCCCGCGCTTTGTTCTAAACATTACCTCGTGGTTACCAAGCGTGGCGTAAACGGGTATCGAATCTTTTGTGCACTGTTTGATGTAGCCGTCTACCGCCGTCCAGGTTTTATTCCTGTAACCCAGGGACACCACATCGCCCAATATAAAAAAGCCTGTGGGACGTTCCTTATCAACGTCCTTAAAAATCATAGCGGTAGCCTTTTCGTTATGATCTGGTTTGAGCAATATTTTTTCAACCCACATCGGTTGCTGGGTATCACTGGCAAATGCGATAACCGGTTTTTTAGCTTGCGCAATTGCCCCGTACGTAGAAAGGCCAAAAATCAAAACACAAATGAACCGCTTCATTTAACATTAACGCAAATTACTCTTCGGGATGATATTGCGCTTTAACATATTTTAGCATACCTGTTGCATCACCCATTAACCGCCTATTGTCAATTACAATTTCCTTGCTAATGATCCTGATCAACACCATATCGGCGGCTAACTGATCCATATCCCGTTGTGTCAATTCCCGCATTTGTGCGTTCGGCATCGCTGAATCGTTGAATGCAGCTATCATATTGGCCGGGGTAAAATGCTGGGTTATAAATGGATCGAGATAAGTTCTTTGATATTCTAAATTAATATTCTGGGCAAGATATAACAGTTCGGTGTGCCTTTCATACTTTGAGAAGTAATTGATGATGTCTGAGTTACTGAATTGTTTAAGATGAAGTTCGTTCTTAATAGCATCCATACTTCCGGAAGAAGAACGAAAAGGCCACATACTATGAGAATTTGCAGCCAGTTTTTGTATACGCCTGGTATCGGCATTTTGCAATGGCTGTTGCAGCAACAAGATCAGGGTATCGTTACATTTGATTATTTGTGTTTCATTTCGGCAGATATTATTCAACAGTACGGTGTCGGCTTTAAGATCATGTACCAGTTGTTTTGTAAGTTGCTGCGCATGCTGGTTATTCGTAATATCTTCCCTGATATTCTCAGCAATAAAGCCCATCATTACTGCAATAAATATCATAAAACCTTCCAACAGGTATTCTTTCCAGGGTTTGTGCGTATGTTCCAGTTGGGGGTGGTGATGTCCTTCCATTTCTTCAGTTTGTTCTAATGAATCACTTCGGGACAGTTTTGAATTGGCAACAGGATGTTGAACCTGCGCGAAATTTATGGTCTCTTTGGTTTTCGGCTTTGATCGTCCAGTTTTCGGTTTCACATCGCCTTTCTGCTTCACACCAGCTTTTGGCTTATTCATTTCAGATCTCGTACTTTTCGGTTCGCTTTTGGCCATAAAACCTCAAAACTAAATATTTTATAATACCTGTTGCTAAAGTGTAGTAAAATATTCAGTACGCAAGCGCCGAATCAATTTTTAACTTTATAATTGTATAACCACATAAACCCGAATACGTCATGCAGATAATTTTTGGTATCATCTTCCATTTTATTGGTGGTTTTGCTTCGGGCAGTTTCTATATACCCTATAAAAAAGTAAAAGGTTGGGCCTGGGAAAGTTTCTGGATAGTGGGCGGGCTGTTCTCCTGGCTCATTGTACCACCTTTAGCAGCATGGTTAACCATACCCCATTTTACGGAAATTATCACAGCGACTAACGGCCAAATATTGTTCTATACTTACTTTTTTGGCTTGCTTTGGGGCATTGGCGGCTTAACTTACGGTCTCGGTGTTCGCTATTTGGGTGTCTCGCTGGGAAGCACGATCATTTTAGGATTATGCGCTGTATTTGGTGCCCTGATCCCCTCCGTCTACTATAACTTCTTTCCCGAAAAGGGTAAGGATACCTTCAGTATGCTACTGCATAACCATTGGGGGCAATTTGTATTATCGGGAATCTTGATCTGTGTCATAGGCATTATCATTTGCGGCAAAGCTGGCACCATGAAAGAAAAGGAACTGCTTGCAGGCAAAGCAGATACGGCAGATAATAAAGATTACCGCTTTGGCCTGGGCATTTTTGTGGCAATAGTATCGGGCGTCCTAAGCGCCTGCTTTAATTTCGGACTTGAAGCTGGCAAACACATGGCCGATAGCGCCAATGAGGTTTGGAAGGTTGCACATCCGGGGCAGGGAAACTTTCTGTTCAGTAATAACGTTGTGTATGTGGTGCTGCTTTGGGGCGGCTTAACAACTAATTTTATATGGTGTATGATATTAAATGCGCGCAATAAAACATTTGGCGATTACACACATAAACAAGCCCCTTTATTAAAAAATTACATTTTTTGCGCGCTGGCAGGAACAACCTGGTTCCTGCAGTTTTTCTTTTACGGAATGGGCGAAAGCAAAATGGGCAATGGCGCCAGTTCGTGGATACTGCACATGGCATTTATTATATTAGTGGCCAATATATGGGGACTGTTTTTAAAAGAATGGAAAGGTGTGAGCCGGAAGGCAATTATAACAGTGTTAGCGGGTATAGCCACCATTATTATTTCTGTTTTGGTAGTGGGTTATGGTAATTCGTTAAAATAAAGCAGAAAGCTTAAAGCAAACAATAAAACAATCAATAATTATGACATTCAAACATGTCAGTTACTTATGGGATAACGCCAAAGCAGCCGAGTTAGCCGGCGATGAGGTTGCCCTTTTAATATACCGTTCCAATTTATTGGGCGCTGATCTGCGCCTTACCAATTATGGCGGCGGCAATACATCCTGTAAAGTGATGGACAAGGACCCATTAACCGGTAAACAGGTTGAAGTGATGTGGATCAAAGGCTCTGGCGGGGATATCGGCACATTAAAAAAGAGTGGTTTGGCGGCCCTGTATGTTGACCGCTTAAGAAGCCTCACCAACGTCTATCGCGGTATCGAGCATGAGGACGAAATGGTGGAATTGTTTAACCACAGCATTTTTGATCTCAATTCAAAAGCGCCATCCATTGATACCCCTTTGCACGGTTTTTTACCCTTTAAGCATATCGACCATTTACACCCGGATGCGGCCATTGCCATCGCGGCAGCAAAAGATGGGAAAAAGATCACGGATGAGCTTTTTGATGGCGCCATCGGTTGGGTAGATTGGCAGCGCCCCGGTTTTGATCTTGGATTAAAATTAAAAGAATGTTTAGATGATAATCCCGGAATACGCGGTATTATGCTCGGCTCGCACGGCTTATTCACATGGGGCGATACTGCTTATGAAAGCTACATCAACACACTGGAAGTAATAGAAAAATGTGCTGAATATCTCGAACAGAACTATGGTAAAAAAGGACCAATATTCGGCGGGCAAAAGATCAAAAGCCTGGATGAAAGCGGGCGCAAAAAACAGGCCGTTGCTATAGCACCTGTATTACGCGGCTTTTGTTCATCCCAAACCAAGATGATCGGACATTTTACGGATGATGTACGAGTGCTGGAATACATCAATTCAAATGATCTGGAACGCCTCGCGCCCATGGGCACCAGTTGCCCCGACCATTTTTTGAGAACTAAGATCAGTCCGCTTGTTTTAAGCCTTGAAGGAAGTGAATATCTTTCGAACGTCGAATCCTTAAAGGAAAAATTATCCCCTGCATTTGAGGCCTACCGCAAAATGTACCAGGATTATTATAACACCTGCAAGCATCCGAACAGCCCTGCTATACGAGATGCTAACCCGGTGGTTATTTTATACCCGGGAGTAGGTATGTTCACATTCGCCAAAGACAAGCAAACTGCGCGTGTTGCCGCTGAGTTTTATATCAACGCTATTAATGTAATGAAAGGCGCCGAAGCAATTTCCCAATACACCTCACTCCCGCGCCAGGAAGCTTTTGATATTGAATACTGGCTGCTTGAGGAAGCAAAGTTGCAGCGCATGCCAAAGCCAAAACCTTTGTCAGGACGTATCGCCTTAGTAACTGGCAGTGCTGGTGGGATCGGAAAAGCTATTTCGAAAAAGTTTGCTGAAGAAGGTGCCGTAGTGGTTTTGAATGACATGAATGCTGAGCGGCTATCTGGTGCAGGTGAAGAATTTAAAACCAAATTTGGTAAAGATGCCTACACTACCGCCTTATTGGATGTAACCAACCCGGATCAAATAGAGAATGCCATAGCTGACACGATTTTAGCTTTTGGCGGGATCGATTTGGTTGTAAACAACGCCGGATTATCCATCTCCAAAACGATTGGCGATCACACTGAAAAAGACTGGGATTTATTGTACGATGTATTAGTGAAAGGCCAGTTTTTGGTCACCCAAGCAACGGTAACAGTGATGAAAAAACAGGATATCGGCGGCGACATCATCAATATAGTAAGTAAGAACGCTTTGGTAAGCGGGCCAAATAATGCGGGCTATGGCAGCGCCAAAGCAGCACAATTACATTTAAGCCGTTTGAATGCGGCAGAATTAGGTGCAGATAATATCCGTGTGAACGTGGTAAACCCTGATGCGGTGATCAGCGATAGTAATATTTGGGCGGGCGGTTGGGCCGAAGGCCGGGCAAAAGCTTACGGTATTTCAGTTCAAGAATTACCGGCTTACTATGCCAAAAGGACCTTATTGAACGAGACAATATTACCAGATGATATTGCCAATGCTTGTTTTGCATTTGTTGGCGGTTTGCTGAACAAATCAACCGGGAACATATTGAATGTTGATGGTGGTGTGGCGGCAGCGTTTGTTCGTTAATATTAATCTATAAGAAATGGCCCGCGTAGCATTTAAAATGAAGTTGCTCCCTGGTAACGAAGCCGAATACAAAAAGCGGCACGACGAAATATGGCCGGAGCTATCTGCCTTGCTTAAAAGCACAGGCATAAGCGAGTATTCGATATTTTTAGATGAAAAAACAAACAGCCTGTTTGGTTTTTTAAAAGCGGAAGACCAAACACTATTGGATAGCTTGTCCAAACATGTGATCATGCAAAAATGGTGGGTCTATATGAGTGATATTATGGAAAGCAATCCTGACCATTCGCCGTTAAGTATTGCGCTGAAAGAGGTTTTTTACTTAGCCTGACTAAATCGATCCCAATTATGCAAATAGGAAAAAATAAAATAGACGAACTCAATCAGCAGTATTTAGCGACTCATAAGCGCCAATTTGATTTCGTGGCCGCTGATGTTGCGAACCTGGATGATGCTTTAAAAAAGCTTTCAGCCTTTAATATTGCCATTCCGAGTTGGGCATTGGGCACAGGCGGCACCCGGTTCGGGCGGTTTTCAGGTGGCGGCGAACCACGAAGCCTGGAGGAAAAAATAGAAGATGTTGGTGTGATTCACGCACTTAACAGATCAAGCAACGCCATTTCCTTACATATTCCCTGGGATATTCCCGAAAATGCGTCATCAGTAAAAGCTTTAGCGGCACAGCATGGATTACATTTTGATGCCGTTAATTCCAATACCTTCCAGGACCAGCCCGGCCAAAAATTGAGTTATAAATTTGGCTCGTTGCATCATGTGGATAAAGCCGTGCGCAAACAGGCTATCGAACATAACATAGAAGTAATTAAATATGGTGTCCAATTAGATTCTAAAGCATTATCGGTTTGGCTATCAGACGGTTCTAATTTCCCGGGACAACTTAATTTTCGCAACGCATTTCAAAATACCTTAGAAAGTTTACAGGAAATTTATGAGGCCCTGCCAGATGACTGGAAAGTTTGGATCGAATACAAACCTTACGAGCCCAACTTCTATTCGACAACTATCGGCGACTGGGGGCAATCGTACCTCTTAGCCAGCAAATTAGGCAATAAGGCCAGTACTTTGGTCGACCTGGGCCATCATCTGCAGGGCACTAACGTCGAACAGATCGTATCTATTTTATTAATGGAAGGCAAATTGGCCGGTTTCCACTTCAACGATTCAAAATATGGTGATGACGACTTAACGGTCGGCAGCATTAACCCTTACCAGTTGTTCCTGATATTCAATGAACTGGTAGAGGGCATGGATGCAAGGAGCATGAACCATGCTACGGATATTGGCTGGATGATCGACGCTTCGCACAATGTAAAAGATCCAATAGAAGACTTGTTGCAATCTGTGCAAGCCATTAAAATTGCTTACGCCCAGGCGTTATTGGTTGATAAAAAAGCATTGCAAACTGCCCAATTATCAAATGATGTGGCTTTGGCCCAGGAAATATTGCAAAAGGCATACCGTACCGATGTAAGGCCATTGATCGCTGAAGCAAGTTTACGCGCGGGTGGCGCATTAAACCCTATAAATGCCTTCCGGAAATTTAATATAAGGCAGCAGTTGATCAAAGAACGTGGTACCAAAACGGTGGCGACCGGTTTATAACAGGCTGATGAACGCTATACCTGTCATAGCTATCTTCGACGTCGGGAAAACCAACAAAAAGCTATTTCTTTTTGATGAAAATTATAAGATAGTTTTTGAGAAATCGGCTCGGTTCATGGAAACGGTTGATGAAGATGGTTTCCCGTGCGAAAACCTCGAAAGCCTGCGCCAATCTGTTTTTGATTCATTAAGCGAGGTTTCAAAACTCAAAGAATTTCAAATTAAAGCAGTCAATTTTTCGGCTTACGGTGCCAGCTTTGTTCACCTTGATGAAAATGGCGATCCAATAGCCCCACTATACAATTACCTTAAGCCTTACCCTGAAGAAATAAGTAAACAACTTTATTCAAAATATGGCGGTGAGGAAAATTTCAGCCTGCAAACCGCGTCGCCGCTTTTGGGTAGTCTCAATTCGGGCCTGCAATTGTACCGGCTAAAACTCGAAAAGCCTGAACTTTTTAAAAAAGTAAAATATGCCCTTCATTTGCCGCAATACCTAAGTTTTTTGCTTACCGGCAAGCACTATTCGGACATGACCAGCATTGGCTGTCACACTGCACTTTGGGATTTTGACAAGAACGATTATCATGGATGGGTTCGAAAGGAAGGCATTGCTCCAAAACTGGCGCCGATCACTGAATCAGATAGAGCCTTACCTGTTGTTTTGAAAAATAAGAACTACAATGTTGGTATCGGCCTGCACGATAGCTCAGCCGCGCTTATTCCCTACTTGGTGAGCTTTAGCGAGCCTTTTGTTTTGCTCTCAACCGGAACATGGTGCATTAGTCTGAACCCTTTTGATAATTCGCCGATAACAGTTGACGAACTTAAAATGGATTGCCTGTGTTATCTTCAATATAAAGGCAAACCTGTTAAAGCTTCAAGATTATTCTCCGGCTTTGAATATGACCAGCAGGTAAAAAGTATAGCCGAACATTTTAACCAGGATGCGATCAAATACCGCAATATCAATTTCGACGTAAAAGTCGTTAACAGTCTTAGAAGTGACCAGGCACAGGAAGATACTTCAACTGACTTAAAGAGTTCCAAATTTCAATCCCGGGACTTGTCTCTATTTAAAAATGATACTGAAGCATATTATCAACTAATGTTAGACCTTATCGATATGCAGGTTATTTCGACAGGATTGGTTTTAAGCAATACAAGGGCAAAAAGAATATTTGTAGACGGGGGGTTCAGCAAAAACAGTGTTTATATGCATTTGCTGGCTACAGCGTTTCCCGGCATTGAGATTTATTCGGCATCCATGCCCCAAGCCTCTGCCCTGGGAGCGGCATTATGTATCCATAAAGAATGGAACGCCAGGCCTATCCCGAAGGATGTTATTCAATTAAATTACTACTCCGCCGGTTCGGATACCCATTTATAGGAAGTTTACACC
>JBIOHG010000064.1:0-24368 GCA_044448765.1 Sphingobacteriales bacterium
AATAGGTGGTGGTTATTGTGCCATTCCCCGGCAACGATCCCCGGCCAGATCTGATTGATGGATTTATCATTCTGGCAATAGTCATTACCTTCTTTTTGTTTATCCTGACCTTTGCCATGTCCCTCATAATTAAAGGTGCGAACCCCAACCGCCCAAAAACCAGCTGCTCCAAACAGGCTGCACGCTAAAGGGTTTCCGCCTATTAAGTAAAATATAGCGTACCAAAAACTCCAGTTCAAAACCCAGGATAGTATCGCGTGGGCTGGATTAACATAAGAACCCCATTTTAAATATTGCGCGTAAGAATTCCCGGTAACGCCAGTATGCCGCATTAACAATTTAACCCGGTTGTAATCCGCTTCAGAAAGGTCTTTGGCAATAGGCTGATGATTAACGTCGGCTAAAAAACAATATAAGAACCCCGCCTGGGCATTATAGGGGTCGCCCGGCTGATCAGACTTTGCATGATGTACATGGTGAGAAATTACATAGATCTCTTCCGGGATCACGTTGATGGTGAGGTTTTGCGTAAAAAAGCGCCAGAAAGCATTACGGAAAGTATAAGCTCCATGGGTACAATAGCGGTGGTGCCAGATGGTGCCGTGGGAGCCCAAAATGATCATACTGTATAAGAAACCAATGGCAAGCGTCCAAGGACTTAAATAGTGAAACAGGTACAGATAAAAAAATGGCACCATGCACAAAACTTTAAACCAGGCGAAGAACGGCAACCAGTTTTTGCGGTCCTTAAATACATTTAATCGTGAGAAGAACTCCTTCATTATCTGGCCAAACGTTGGTTTGATCAAATTTCCTTGCCCGTCCTTCCATCCGTAGGAAGGCGGCTGTAATACGTAGTCTAAAAATGTCATTAATTAGAGGGCCTTAATTTTAAAGTGATTATATTATTTATTATAAAGTGATTGTTTGCGTGGTTACGTTTATCCGCGTATTCTTTTCGGATTGAAGGCGATAATATATTTCAAGTCATCCTTCAACACACTTTTGCTATCCATCAACTGTTCTTCTTTGCTTAGCGATTGGTTAAGCCTTGATTTAACCGACTGAAATACCGGCAATAACATATCCGGGAAGGCCTTACTGGCTACTGCCGGGTAATAATTCCTTTGTATGCGGGTTCTTTCGGCCTCTGTTACCATGCTTAATTCCCAGTTGTCGTCATTTTTAAAGCCATGTTCTTTAGCTTCATTCATTAAATCATAAACATACATGCGTGTTTGTGTTTCTATCACTTGATCCTGCATTTCGGGAGTTATTTAATTGATTGCATCACCCTGAGGCAGCCGGGTGTTTTCTAGCATAATGTTTATAAAATGGTTCATTATTTGTATCAGTAAAAAATATTTAGCGCTTAAGGGTCACCGGATTTAAAAAGGCGATCTAAGGGATATAATTATTGCTGAATTTCTTAAAGGTATGCAATATTTCTGTAAAAATTTTGATTTTTTTCAAATATCTCCATAGCCGCCGGTTGTAACCTCCCGTTGTACTTGCAATCAAGCATTACCACAGTATACGAATTTTAATGTTATTTAGATTTAATTATTTTCGTTTTAAGCAAATATCTTAAAATATGTTTAATCAATTTTACCGAAATGCAAACTCTATCGATATTAATGCGTACATTAGCGCCTCATTAAAAAATACAATGCAAAAAGAAGGAACAGTAAAGTTTTTCAACGCCACAAAAGGCTTTGGATTCATTTCACAGAGTGATAGCAGAGACGATGTTTTTGTACACTCTTCAGGACTCATCGACGAAATTCGTGAAAACGACCAGGTAAAATTCGATGTGGAACAAGGCAAAAAAGGCCTTAATGCGATAAATGTAACAGTAATTTAAAAATCACTATAAAATTGATCGTTGAGCATCCGCTTCCCAGCGGGTGCTTTTTTGTTTTCATAACGTTACCATATACTAAAATTAATACCTATACATGGCAAAATCAAAAGCAACATTTTTTAAGAAAGAACTCGAAAAGAAAAAACAAAAAAAGAGATTAGACAAGGTTGAGCGCAAACAGGAACGCAAGGACAACTCAACCGGCGGCAAGCTGGAAGATATGATGGCTTATGTGAATGAATTTGGCGAGATCGTTTCAACCCCGCCGACTCCTGTTGCACATAAGGAGTAATATTACGAACAAAAAAAATACCCGGTTTCCCGGGTAGATATATAAACCTGTTAGCAAACACGAATTGAACACTACCAACTAATGCGCACCTGTTGGTTACCCCCCAATTCAAATTCAAGGTGCCCTTCTTTGGTCAGCTTTCCTTCCAGGTTTTCTTTACTGCCTTTCAGCTGCACTTTTAAAGCCGGTAATTTTTTATTGTCCCTTTTGACGATCAGCAGGCGGCAGTCCATCCGCTCATCACCCGCAGTTTTAAAAGTTAACGGCTTGCCTTTATGCGCGCTGAAACCATAAGTAGGATAGTCGACATAGATCATAAAGCTTTCTTCCGGCACCTTTAGGTAGTGCCGTGGTAATATCCCGAACGCATTCCCGGCGCCGTAAACCTCCTGCCCTACTTGCCCGCATTGTTCCCACCCGTCGTGCATGTCTTCCAGCGCTATCCAAAGCTTCGGGTCAAGCTCACCTATTTTAACCTCTTTGGAAAGCATATCTTCCGGCAGCATTGTCGGGTAATAATAAACCGCCCTATCTACCAGATAGCGGATGTATTCAGCGATGAGCAACCGTGCGGATGGCAAAAGGTCTACGTCCTCGGCATGCATCAAATAATCGTGGAAAGCGCAATACACCTCCTGCTCCTCATATACCGCAGTATAGGGCGCATCATTAAGCGGGAACAGCGCAAAAAAGGATGGAAAGTTTTTACCATAACCATAATTGCAATCCCAAAGATGTACGTTTTTGAAAATGTTTGCCAGGCACAAATAGCTCAATTCCTTATAAAGCCCATTTTTAGTGATCTTATACAGGCGCAACAGCGCCCCGGCTGCAAAAGCGGTATTGTTAGCCTGGTAGAGTAACTCGAAACCCAGGCCTTGCAATTTTTTCGCCGACTTTTCAGCTTCATCCAGGTAACGTTTTTTACCGGTAAGTTCCCAGGCCTGCAGCATTACATGCGCGTATAAACCCGGTACGTCTTTTTCGCCCCCTTTGCCCGGCTGGGTTTCTTTTTTGATTACCTCCAGCGTATCCATTTTGTAAAATACCGGCCACTCGTATTTAAAATGATGCGCCACTTTGATGGCGAATTCCAACGAATCTAAAAACAATTGTTTAGCTACAGCATCGCCTTTTAACGCCAGGCGCGAAAGGTTGAGTAAAGGATGGTGCAGGTACCAGGAGTCCATCACCAGCGGCTTTTTTTGTTCCTCCTCACCCTCCAGTTTATCGGCCAGGGCAGGGTGCCAACGCATAATGGTGCCCAGTTTTTTGTCATAAAAAGCCGGCAAACCCGCTTTGATCTTTTTCATGATATCGAGCGTCTCACCACTCCATTCAACATAATCCAGCAGGGGCAGCAAAACCGCCAGCTGCACCATTATCTCGGGCGGTGTAGCATAATCACAGGCGTAGGCATTTACGTAATGATTCCCTTCCACCTGCGCCCAGCACGCCGGGCTATCCGTCAGATCCTCAATGCCTTTACCAAGTATATCGGGCCAGGGCTGGTAGTGTGTACCGGGGCGCGGCATTGCCAGGTAAACAGCGGCCAGCATATCCAGGTATTGTTTCACCAGGTCGGGCTCACTTGCCGGCACTTCGGTATCAAAGGCAACCAGCGCGTCAGAAAGTACTACTTCTTTACCGGCTTCCAGCGGCTTACCCTTCAGGGTTGGCGGCAGGGCAAAACCAACTTCGGGCCATTCCCCGCCCACTACTCCCCCGCAGGATGTTTCTGTTTGCTGGCAGTAGTCTGCCAGGGCGGTAAGGTTCTGCATGTACAGTATGGAACCGGTTTTTGGCCGGGTTGTGGACAGGTAGATCAACCCTGATCGCGTACCCACCTGGCTCACATGTACTTTTCCGAAAGGCTGGTCGCTATTGCCGGTTTGTAATAACGGCAGAATATCGCGGGGCCAGAACGGGATCAGCAGATCGGCCGCCGGTTTTAATTTAGTGGTATAGCGTAACAAGGGATATTGGCCGTTTTCCAATTTAATGATGACGGTATAGTCCCCCATCAGCGAATTGATATTGAAGATGATCTCGCCATCTTTTTCGTTAACGGCACCAACCTCGAGCTCGTCATTAGGTGAATAGGCGACGCGGAAAGCCATCCGAGTACCTTTTGGCCAGTTGGCAACAATCCAACAGGAATCGCCGATATTAAAAAATTGAAAGCTATAACCGGAAACGGTTTGTTCATAAAGCGGCGCCAAACCAGGATCCGCCAGTAATTTTTTGGTGGTGACCACCCATGGTGATGTTGCATTCATTGTAAAAAAACTATCTGTTAAACAATCCTTTATTACACCGCGAACGCTGCGGTAACATTGTTATTTTATGAATGATAACTACCCTAAATGTGTTTTGTTTAAAAAAATTATTGAATAAATGGACGACCAAAAACCCGTTGGGAAAAGCATCAATGCCGTAAAAACCTGGCCGTAAAAAAATTTGAAATAATTTTGAGCGCATGGCCAACCAAATGAGCGTTAAGCGGTTTAAGCTGTATGGAAACAGAGGCAATACCCCAACAGAAAAAAGGTTCGAGTTTTGACGTTCGTGAAAGTGTGATACCCGGCGACCGGGAAGAGGCAGTAATTAGATACACGGAGGCTAAAAATCGTCTGTTAAGCGTTTCGCAGTGGGGCGAGTTCGCCGGGGAAGCGGCGGATACCTTTGTGCTGACCGATAAAGACGGTAATGACCTGAACCGTGAAGCACAGGAAGGCGACCTGGTAAAAATACACCTGCCGGGTCCGCGTAATCTTATCGGCGGCGGCGAGGATTGGGTGCTGATAGAAAAAATATATGAAGAAAGGAACAAGCGCCTGGACGAAATATTTACTGCGATAACGATAAGGCCAAACCTCAACCCCGCAGCTAAAAATCCGGCGATCGCTCATTTCTTTGGAAAATATACCACCAATACCTTCCTGGTTTGCCGGCACAAGATGGAAATTGTAAGCAGTATTCATGGCCGGAATGAACAAACCAACACGGATACCGACTGGCTGGACGTAATCCGTAACCTGATGATCGCTATACCTGCAAAAGTGGGGCTGTCAAACGCGCACTGGAAACGGCTGGCCAAAGGGTTGATCTGCGGCGAGGCTTCGGGTAAATAATTTGGCGGAAACTGTGTCGGCGCCGCCTGCTGGCGTTGTACACAAGGATAATTGATTTTAGCGATCCCTGTTTTTCAGGGCTTGGTCAATTCCGTTTCATACAAAACTTTCCCTGTATAACTAATTGCCTTTACATTGAATCTTTTGGCATCTATCGAAAAATACATAAAGCCATGTTCCGAAGCCTGGAAACGACAGTCGGGAATGCCTGCCGTTACGGCTGTAAGTTCTGAACCTGCACCCGAAATAAACTGGTGTGTAAATCCTTCGGGTTTTATATGCTGAAGAGAATGTTCGTGCCCGGATAAATAAATATCTACCTTATTATCCTCAAAAGTTTTTGCTAAAGCTTTTCTCATCGTCAATGTATCATAATTAGTAATACGCGGGCCGACGGTATGATATGGGTGATGGCCTATCACTATCTTCCATTTTACGTCTTCAGAAGCTTTGGATAATGTTTCATTGAGCCATTGCATCTCTTTTTCAACGTAGTCAGCCATCGCCTCGTGAAGGAATGGATCAGTATCCATAAAGATTAACAGAGCCTTTTCTTTTCCCCTTTTTTGAGGCACAGCACCATCTTTTGCAGCAACATCCTCATCTTTTCCTTTGGTCAATTTAAATTCTTTAGAATAATACCTGGCCGGCATATCCCACCTGCGGCTTATTTTGCTGTAGCGTATTTGCGCATCAACATCCGTATGATAGTCATGATTGCCCAAAACCGGGTACCAATCGCACTGCAATGAATGTGCTGTATAGATATTTTCAAACGAATAATGCCACAGCGGGTCAAACTCGCTCACCACCCCCTTTGGATAAAAGTTATCACCGTTTGAAATAACGAAATCAGTAGCATGATCGGCACCCCAGAGCCCCATTTGTTTGGCTACTTCCAATTGGTCATATTCACCATTTCGCCCCCAATCACCAAGCGACATGAAGTGCAGTACATAGTCGTCTTTTACCTTGGGGAGCAAAGTTAGGTCAGCACTTTTTATGTATGTTTTGGACCGTATGCCTGCAAAAGCTCCGAGTGGTGCCAATAATGAAGTGCCAATAGCCGTAAAGGCTGTATTTCTGACAAAATCCCTGCGTTTCATATTAATTATTTTTTAAAGAGAAAAGTAAGAAAGAACCCCTGCCGGGATTCCTTCTTACTTTGATGTCAAAGTGATAAATATTAGTGTTTGTTGCCTTTGCCGTCTGTCGGATATGCACCCAGGTCGGTATCAGGAGTAACACCGCCGGTGGTACCCGGATTGGACAGTGTAAACGTAGTATTCCCCTTGCCTATTGCCGGTGAGCCTGCTTTTAAATGAAAGTCATTATTATTCGCTGCGCCGTTAGGGTTAAGGAATGAATTATCAAAACTTACAAACATTGGATCGTTGTTTCCTACGGCGTTAGAAATAATATCGGTACCCTGGGCTACACCAAGTGCACCTAAAGGATAATAACCATCCCTTAAATTAACAATTACACCCGGGGTAACGGTATTATCAGTAAAAGTAAGCGCAGATGAATAGAATAAATTATTGCCGTACTTAACATTTCCGGCACCGTCGTCCTGGAATATTTCCAAACCATGGTAGCAATTTACTATGATGTTATTATAAACATTACCTTGTGCGCTTACGCCCGCCGAAACTCCCCTGCCGGGCTCGGCAGCACCCCTTCTCCAACCGCAGGAAACATAAGTATTATTAAATACATCCACGTTGGTATTAGCAGTAGTTACCACAGCTGCGGTTTCAAATTTCGTTCCGCTACCAGCCTGGCTAAACACTACATTATAGGCTACAGTGCCATGTGCGCCCGTTTTAAGGTTGATCGCTTCACCGTCAGTACTGCCCCCTGATTGGATGGTGTTTCTTAAAATGGTAACGGCGCAGCCGCCAAATAAACCCAGGCCGTCGTCCTGGCCGTTTTCAACCCAGCTATCCTCTATATCCACATTAATAGGTTTAGCCACAACAAGTGTCCTCCTGGCGCTGCCGGTCTTGTCGGGGCCGCCGGTGTTAAAAATTTTGGTCCATTTGATGGTTACCGCTTTCGCGCTGTCGCAGGCAAAACCGCCCCATGTACCCGGATTGTTTGAATCGGAGTTAAATACTACCGGAGCGGCTTGTGTACCTATCGATTGAAATACCCCCTGTATTTTAAATTGCGAATTGTTTTTTACGATGATAGTCGCTCCAGCCTGGGCCAGTAATGTATCACCAATATTTACATATACATCATGGTTCATGGTGTACGTTTTGCCAGCCAGCAGCGTACCCTTTTCAAAGCTGCCAATGGTATCTGAATTGATGGGGTGAGAGGGCGGGATGACCGGTTTTATAACGCTGGTGCTCTCTTTTTTAGAACACGACGAAATTGTAGCTACTAAAGCAATAGCGGCTATCCAGAAAGAGATTTGTTTGGTTTTCATATCAATAAATTTTAATTGTTAGTATTAATAATTATAGCGCAGCCCTAAAAGATAAGTGGCCCTGGTTACTTCGTTGCCGTTTTGGAAATTGTGTAAGACTACGGTGGTATGTGTATTTAAAAGATTATTGAGCTTGGTGAATATGGTAAAGTGTTTACCTATGGATTTATCAGCAGAGAATGCCAGGAACGACAGTGGCTGCTGGATATAGTTATCACCATTGTCAGGATAACGGCCCACTAATGTTTTTCCTAAATATTGGTATGCTATCTGCGCATTCAGCCCTACTTTTTTGTTTCGATACAACAGGGACACGTTAAGGTCATGAACCGAAGCCCCATTCAGCATTCGGTGTTCTGTAGTATAGGTCGTTGGCGCAAGCCGGTTTATTTTCCCGGTGTCCAGAACATCAGAGTAATTGAAGGCGTAGTTGCCGCTAATGCCAAAGTTGCCTATGTATTTGGTAAAAGCAAGCTCAATGCCTGCAACTTTTGCAGATGAAGAATTTATGGGTTTAATAACAGAGCCGTTACCGCCCACATAAGAAGACTCTATAGGATTGGTCAGGTCTTTATAATATACGCCGATCAGAAATTGCTCGTCCGGTTTTGGAAAAATCTCATACCTGATGTCATAATTATTTGCTGTGGTATGCTTTAAAGCCGGGTTACCTTCAGTTGTTACCCCGTTTGAGCTAGGGGGACTGGTTGGCGCCAATTCAAAATAAGCAGGCCGGGAGATCGAGGCGAAATAGGCAGCTCTTAAATTTGTTATTTCATTTAATTTATATTTTAAACTAATACTGGGCAGTATATCTGTATAATTCTTTCTTACCTCGTGGGCATTGGTAATATCTCCCTTTATCTGAATATCCTGCGAAGTGGTTTCTGTTCTAACGCCTCCAAAAACTTCAAGCTTTGATAATGTGAGTTTAGCCAGTCCATAAAAGGCAGTAATATCCTCCTTCGCCGTGTAATTATTAAGATTTAGATCGCCGGCCCCAAAAGGATTGTAAACGTTCCATTGTAATGTATAAATATCAGTAAAGGCAGGTTTGCCCCCATTGGCATTTGGTACATTTCGCAGTATATATTCATCTTCATAATTATACCTGGTTTTTTTGCGATATAAGCCGCCGCCCTTTATTTCCAGGAGGGTATTGTTGAAATTGGTTTTATAAGTTATATTACCAACACCGTCAAAATCCTTATCATTATTATGCGACCAGGTTCGGTCAATTTCATCAAAAAACTCCGAGGTTTTGGCAAAACCGGTAGATGGGTCGTAGGAAATAGCAATATTAGAATTGATAGATGCCTGGTCGGGTATCCTGACAAAAGCATCGGAAAATGCGCCATACCAGTCGAACAGGAAATGTTTGTTTAATATGTGATTGCCTGATAATTTTAAATTTTCGATGTATTGATTGGTGGTTGTAGATTGCCTTGTAAGCGATACGGGGCCCGTTCCGGGGATAGTTCTGCCGCCATTGCCGCCGGTAAGGGAAGTATCAGCATTAAATAAGGCTTCTTCGGTACGTGAATACAGTAAAACATTGTCTAAAACGACCTTGTTTTTATCGTTTATCTTATAGTCGAGATGAGCGATCAGGTTATTGAGTACCTGTTGGGTTGAGATGGCGCGGTTATAGATATCATTAACACGCGGGCGCCGGTCAGGGTCAAAAGGATCGGCATTCCCGATATTGCCCTCTGTATTTGAACCGAAATATATGCTTTGGTAGCTGTTCCCTAACAGGAAACCGAGCTTATTTTTAAAAAAACGCTCCCCATAGCTCACTGCAAAAGTGCTTGAAGGTGCAGGGTTAATGTTCCTAAAATCAAGGTTCGACCTGGTAAAATCACCCGGCTGGGCTACATAATCAGGCCCATACATTTCGGAAGGGCTGTACTTGTGTATATCCGCCTTTGAAAAATCAACAAATTTTCTGTCAATAAATAACTGTTCATAGCCAACAGAAGACGTAGCCGTAATTTCTCTTTTGTCGGGTGCGTCTTTAAACACTAAATTAACAGTGCCCCCTATGGCATCACCTTCCATTTGTGGTGTTAGCGTTTTGTCAACTTCAATCCTGGCCAGCAGGTCAGACGGCACAACGCTTAAGGATACTAACCTCGATTTGTTATCGGGGCTTGCTATCTGTATCCCATTTATTAAAGTATTGTTATAGCGCGGCTCCAGCCCCCTAACAATCGCATAAGCGTCATCGCTACCGGCGTTACGTTGTATAGTAACTCCCGAAACCCGCTGCAAAACATTAGCAGCATTAATATCGGGTGATTTTTCAATTGCCTTCGCTCCTATGACGTTAAGCAGGTTATTGGCGTTTTTTTCCGTCGCCCTGGAAGCAGCATCAGACTCTTTACCCGCCGACCCAAAAACACTCACTTCACTCAGTTCATTCGACTGAGAAAAAATAGGAATGTTTATTGCCTTTACCTTACCGGCGACAACTTCTACCTCTTTTTCGTAATCGCTGTAACCTATAAATTTGACCTTTATTTTATAATTTCCAGGGGTGATATCGCCAAATACAAAGCCTCCGTTTGCTTCGGTAGTTGTTTGCCGTGTGGTACCATCAATGAATACATTAGCACCGGCTAATGAGGTGTTAGTACTCTTGTCATAAACCTTCCCTTTAAGGGAACCATTTTGTGCAAAAGCGACCGTTGCGGAAAAAAAAAGTGATATAAAAAGGTAGAATTTTTTAGCCATATTATTATGTATATGGCATCAAAACACTTCCTCAATTCTGGATAAATTCTGAATAATTAGCCTAAAATAATAACTTAACCTATTGATAATTAAACCTTAACAAAAGTGACATTAAAGCAATTTTCCAACATATTAAGTAAATCAAAAGGTAACCTAAACGTAATAATCAAACGGGTTTCAAATTTGTTTATGTGATCTTAATTGTCTACCAACAAAAGCCTGAGCTTAAGTCAACCCACGAAGAGCGGAATTAACACCGACCTGCTTTTTTTGCGCGGATTCAATTTTTCCTACCTTTATGTTAAAACGCATATCATGAAAAAGTTTATGCTAATGGGCCTGCTTTGCGCGGCCTTTTTGTTGGGCTATGGTTTCAGCCGTTTAGCCCAGCCGGTTAATAATGGTCCGCGTGTGACGGGCATCGGCGGTATTTTTTTTAAGGCCAAAGAACCCGCAGCGCTGAAAGCCTGGTACAGCAAGAACCTGGGCATCCGCATGAGTGCATACGGTTCGACATTTGAATGGCACCGGGGCATGGACAGCACAAAAAAGGGGTTTACCAGTTGGGCACCGTTTAAGGAAACCACTAAGTACTTTGCGCCATCGGAAAAGCAATTTATGATCAATTACCGCGTAGAAGGGCTGGACAAGCTTTTGGCCCAAATGAAAACAGCGGGCATTATGCCGGTTGACAGCGTGCAAAGAACGAGCGGTGGTAATTTTGTACACCTGATGGACCCTGAGGGAAATAAAATTGAATTATGGGAACCGGGGGATGTGGAAAATGCACCGAAGGGAATGGTAACAACGAAATAATGGCGGGTTGATCCCGAGGTTAGTTTCAGTTAAATTATGTCCTAAATTGTGGGCGTTCCAAATTGTTCCACCTGTTCCGCCCGTACCACCCGCAAAAGTGGAACACTTAAACAGTCAGTATACCAATGCTTTATAAAAACAAAAGACTTACGAAGTTTTAAAAACTTCGTAAGTCTGATAACTGCGGGTAAATGATGGGGCTCGAACCCACGACCCTCGGTACCACAAACCGATGCTCTAACCAACTGAGCTACATCTACCGTTTGGAGTGTGCAAATGTAAAAAAATACGGCCTAAAGTCAAGGGCTTTTTTAATATTACATTCGTTTTACGCACAGCCGCGTAATTAATGCCGAAATTTGCCCACATGGCTGAGCAGTTAATAGAATTGAACGTGACGGGGATGCATTGCAACAACTGCGCTATATCGGTGCACCGCTTGCTGGAGAAAAAGGGTTTCCATGATATTTCGGTGGATTTCGCTTCGGAAGAGGTGAAATTTACAGCTGCCGGCGATGAAAATGTTGAGGATGCGATAAAAAGCATCGAGGGTTTAGGCTATAAAGTGGTAGAGGACCCTGCCTCCTACCACGAAAAGTTTTACGAGAAGATAGAGAACAAATTGATTTTCTGCGCCATTTTTACTATTCCGCTGCTTTCGGCGATGGTTTTGCCCTGGCACTTTTTGCATGAGCCTGTAGTGCAGTTGATGCTATGCTTGCCTGTCTTCATTGTAGGGTGTTTCCATTTTGGCAGAAGCGCCTGGAGTTCGCTTAAAGGCGGCGTGCCTAATATGGATGTGCTGATATTTATTGGTTCGACTTCGGCCTTTATTTATAGCCTGATCGGCACTCTACAGGGTTTGGGCATGAACTTCCAGTTTTACGAAACTTGTGCTACTATTATCACGCTGGTATTATTGGGCAACTTATTTGAAAAACGCTCTGTTACGCAGACTACCTCGGCGGTAAAGGACCTGGTGAAAATTCAGCAGGTTAATGCTAATCGGATCGTTAATGGTGCAATTGAAGTTATCAGCGCTAAAGAGGTGCGCCCCGGCGACACTTTACAGGTAAATACGGGTGATAAGATACCGGTAGATGGCGATGTACTTTCGGGGAATGCTTCTGTTAATGAATCTATGCTGACCGGTGAAAGCATCCCTATTGAGAAAGGAAAATACGATAAACTGATATGCGGCACTATTGTGGAGCATGGCAACGTGACCATGATAGCTACCAAAGTGGGATCGAATACCGTATTGGCGCAGATCATCGAACTGATGAAAAGGGCGCAGGCGTCCAAACCACCTATCCAAAAAACCGGCGACCAGGTTGCGGCGGTATTTGTGCCGGCGGTTATCCTCATCGCATTAATCACGTTTGCCATTGGATACTTTGCAGGCCACATTGGCTTACAGCATGCGCTGATGAATGCGATAGCGGTTTTAGTTATCTCGTGCCCCTGCGCCATGGGTTTGGCTACACCTACTGCTGTAATGGTCGGCTTGGGCCGGGCAGCAAAAAATGGGATATTGATCAAAGGTGGTGATACCGTGGAGACCGTAAGCAATGCAAAATATATCGTGTTCGACAAAACAGGGACACTTACTACAGGCAAATTCAGCATTAATAATATTAAGGTTGAAAAGGAAAGCGAGATAGAAAGTATAAGGGGTATTATTACGGCCATTGAAGAGCGTTCGAACCACCCTATTGCTCGCTCGCTGGTAGATGGATTGAAAGGATTGCCACAGCAAAAGACCATTTTACGTTCAGTAACGGAAGAAAAAGGCCTCGGTATGCGTGCCGAAGATGTAGATGGCAATCACTATTTTTTGGGTGCATCGAAGAATACAGATGTAAATGCATTGTTCAATGTTTCATTATATAAGAATCAAGAGTTGCTTGCACAGATAGAGATCGATGATGAAATAAAACCACAGGCGGCATCCCTGATCAGTACTTTGAAAAGCATGGGTATTACGCCAATATTACTAAGTGGCGACAGACAAAGCAGGTGCGAAAAAGTAGCTAAAGCTATCGGCATAACAGAGGTGCATGGTGATAAGCTGCCCGGAGAAAAACTTACCGTAATTGACGTTTATCGCAAAAAAGGTAAAACCATTATGGTTGGCGATGGCATTAATGACGCCCCTGCCCTAACCCAGGCGGACGTTGGCGTTTCGATGAATGATTCGAGCCAGGTGGCTATACAATCGGCTAAAGTGATATTGTTGAATACTGATCTCTATTCATTGGTTAAGTTCCTACAGATAAGTAAACACACATTGATTACGATCAAGCAAAACCTCTTTTGGGCGTTCGCTTATAACATTGTAGCTATCCCCATAGCCGCATTTGGTTTCCTTAGTCCGATGATCGGCGCACTGGCTATGGCGTTTTCGGATGTTGTAGTTATTGGCAATTCGCTGAGGTTGAAGGTGAAGAAGATTAATTAGTCGATAGTCAATAGACCATAGTCCGTAGTTATACATAATTGTCATATTTTTGGTGCTTGGCTATGTACTATCAACCATGGTCTATGGACTACAAAAAATGATCGAAATATTTACTGACGGTGCTTCAAGCGGCAACCCGGGGCCAGGCGGCTATGGAGTTATACTTCGTTCGGGCAAACATTATAAGGAGTTATCAGAGGGATTCCGAAAAACTACCAATAACCGCATGGAGTTGCTGGCTGTAATTAAAGGCCTGGAAGCTTTAAAAAGCCTGAATCAAAATGTTACCATATATTCCGACTCGAAGTATGTAATAGACGCCATTGAAAAACGATGGCTGCAGGGTTGGGTAAAAAAGGGTTTCGCAGGTAAGAAAAATAAGGATCTCTGGCTACGCTACCTCGACGTAAGTAAACTGCACAACATCAAATTCACTTGGGTACGCGGACATGCCGGGCACCCTGAAAACGAGCGTTGTGATGAGCTCGCCGTAGCGGCCGGTAAACAAAAGAATTTATTGATCGACTCTGTTTTTGAGATGGAATCGGCCAAAGTAAACCTGTTGTAAGTCTATTGAATAGCCACTACGCCTTCAAACGTTCTTTTGGTTACCTGTGGCGAAAAGCAAGCCATCATTTCTTCAGCTTGTTTCACCATATTTTCTGACCCAATAAAGATTGCCGAACGCTGGTGCAATTCGTTTACCTCAAGACCAAGGATGCGTTCGTAACCATTACTGGCTTTACCCCCGGCCTGTTCAATAATAAAGGCCATCGGGTTACACTCATAAACCAGGCGCAATTTACCCTTCGGTGCCGGAGCTGTGATCGGGTAAATAAATATACCGCCCTTGATCAGGTTGCGGTGAATATCAGCTACCATGGAGCCAATATAACGTGAAGTGTAAGGGCGTTTTGTCTTTTCATCTTCTACCTGGCAAAATTTGATATACTTCTTTACACCGTCCGGGAAATGGACATAATAGCCTTCGTTAATGGAATAGATCACACCATCCTTCGGGATCTTCATATCAGGATGCGACAGGCAGAATTCGCCTATGGATGGGTCGAGCGTAAACCCGTTCACCCCCTTGCCAGTAGTATAAACCAGCATAGTTGAGGAGCCATAGATCACATACCCCGCAGCAACCTGTTCTGTGCCTTTCTGTAAAACATCCTCAATTGCGGCACGGCCTTTTACCGATTTTCGGTGATAAATTGAAAATATCGTTCCAATACCGACATTCACATCGATGTTTGATGAGCCGTCAAGCGGGTCGATAGCTACGATATATTCTGCGTCTTTCGAAACATCCGTATCCAGGTGGATATAATCATCATTTTCTTCAGACGCAACAATACAGCACTCACCACCATGTTTCAATGCGGATATGAATTGTTCATTAGCGTATACGTCCAGTTTCTTCTGTCCCTCGCCCTGTATATTGGTAGTTCCGTTCTCACCAAGTATATCCGCAAGGCCTGCTTTGTTCACTTCGCGGTTTACAATTTTTGCCGCTATACCGATGTCACGCAGTAGTCGCGAAAGCTCACCCTTAGCGTATGGGAAGTCTGCCTGCTTTTCAATGATAAATTGTCCTAAAGTTTTTGCTATTTTCATAGGCTTAGTGTATTAAATACATATTATTTTTGCAATTCTATGGCCTCTAAGGTATGGATTTTTTCCTCAGAAATGCAAAATCTAAGCAGTGTACGTATTTTATGCCAGCCATGTTTCCCTGCGGCGCCGGGATTTAAGTGTAAGCAACTGATTTTTTTATCGTAGATAACTTTTAAGATATGCGAATGCCCGCAAATGAACAATTTTGGTGGGTTAGTGTAAATTTCTTGTCGCAATGACGGGTTATAATGATCAGGATATCCACCGATATGCGTCATCCAAATATCAACGCCTTCACATTTAAAACGAAGATTTTCCGGATAGGTAATCCTGATGTCTTTTCCGTCAATATTACCATATACGCCGCGCAGGGGTTTAAAGGCAGCGAGCTTGTCAGCTAACTCTATCGTACCAAAATCGCCGGCATGCCAAATCTCATCGCAATTTTCAAAATGTTTGAAAACGGCGTCATCGAGGTAGCCGTGGGTATCGGAAATAAGGCCTATGCGAGTCATTAGAAATTAAGGAAATAAGGTTGAAGCAATTTAACGTATTCTTCCGAATAAATATTCAATGCTTTATAGATCGTAAATTGTGCTTTTTCGGGGTTATTTTGCATTTTTTTGAGCGATAATATAACTCTATGGGGCTCGGAATGTGCAAAAGACCGGATATTTAACCATCCTGAGCCATATAAACCACAAACTTGTGCCAGTTCGGTAACTACTTCAGCCGTATCTAAAGGCAAAATGATCATAAAAACGCCATTATTGGTTAAGTGCATGGACGCTTCCCTGACCAACAATTCAAAGAAATTCTTATCAGCATGTTTGGCTATTTCTTTGCTTTTTATAGGCGACTTGAGCGAGTTGATATAGAATGGAGGGTTAGATACGATCAAGTCATATTTCTTACCAGGATTGTCATCAAAAAAGCTCTCGAAACTTACCGGGAAAATACCGAGCCTTTTAGAAAATTGCGAATTGCCGAAATTTCGACCCGCTGTTTTAGCTGCTGATGAATCGATTTCAACCGCATCAACCTCAGCCGATATAAATCGTTGCGCTAACATTAAAGCGATCACACCTGTTCCGGTTCCAATATCGAGGATGCTTGATGGATTATCTGCTTCCGCCAATGCACCCAGCAACACCCCATCGGTATTGATCTTCATGGCGCAGCCGGTTTGGTCGACATCGAATTGTTTAAAACGAAACATTATTATTAAAATCGTAAATTTGGAGTAAACATAAGTTATGCCTGAACTATTTAGACTATTTGGTATTAGATTTTTCTTCTTTAGCAATGAACATTTACCTATACGTGTACATACAGAAAACGGGGATGGTGATGCTAAATTTGAAATAAAGCCAGTAAAACTAATTAGTAACAATGGAATGAAAAATAAAGACCTCCGGCTAGCCGAAAGTATCATAGAAGAAAATGAAGAGTTGATTGAGAAGCGCTGGCAGGAGTATTTCAAAAAATAATATATGACTACGATAAAATCGGTTTGGTTCAAGAATGGAAATATCTCTGTCGAGATGAGCGACGGTAGTATTATAGAAAATCCAATCAATAATTATCCGAATCTGAGCAAAGGGACAACAAAACAAATAAACAACTACCAAATAAAGGGTAATGGACGTTGGATCCATTGGGAAGAATTGGATGAAGACCTGTCAGCAGAAGGTTTTTTATCCAAGAGATAACATTCCGATTAATTATTCCAGTAATTATTTTTCATAAAACTCTATAGGTAAGCCGTCAGGATCAGCAAAAAAAGTAAATCGGTTGCCGGTATATTCGTCAATGCGGATCGGTTCTACTTCAACATGACGGTTTTTAATCTCAGCAACTGCTTCATCCAGGTTATCAACCTCGAAAGCTAAATGACGTAAACCGCATGCTTCGGGCCGGCTTGGCCTTGCAGGAGGATCGGGAAATGAGAAAAGTTCTATTTGGTACAGCCCGTTTACTTCCAGGTCGAGTTTATAAGAGTTTCTTTCTGAACGGAAAACCTCGCGGACGATTTTCAACCCGAGTACACCACAATAAAATTGTTTGGATCTTTGATAATCCGAACAAATAATAGCGATATGATGTACGCGATTAAGTTTTAGCATTTACTTACCTAAAATAAACTTGATCAGACTTACGAGGTTTTAAAAACTTCGTAAGTCTTTGCATAGGTTTCACCGATAGCATTTATTCGCCTAGGATAGCATGCAGCACATTATCATAAACCAATTTGATATCCGTAATGTGACCGAACGATTCTTCATCAATATGTAAATAGCCATCACTTACAGAGCCCAACAAGCTGAATTCTACTTCGCTGGTAGCCATTAATTCGATAAAGCGTTCCTGCTCTTCGGGTGATATACTCACCACTACCCTGCCTTGTGCTTCACCGAAAAGGAAAGCATCCTTACGTATCGCATTATCAGAATCGATCTCGAAACCAAATCCGTTTGGCATAGCTGATTCAACCAAAGTGATAAATAAACCACCATCAGATACATCATGTGCCGATTGTATTACCTGGTGTTTGATCAGTTGCTTGATCACCTGGTGCATGGCATATTCCTTGTCCAGGTCAAAATATGGAGCAGGTGCTGCCGATATTTTATGATAGGAAGCTAAGTATTGTGACGACGCGATGTCGTTAACGGATTCGCCTATTAAATAAACCAGGTCACCAGGGGTTTTGAAGTCCGATGTCATGATCGTTGATATATCGTCCATCACCCCTAACATACCTATTGTTGGTGTCGGGAAAACAGGGCCTTCATCCGATGATTGGTTGTAGAAACTCACGTTACCACCAGTAACCGGGGTTTCAAATTTTGTACAAGCTTCGCTCATCCCTTTTATAGCGCCCACAAACTGCCAGTAAACCTCTGGTTTATATGGGTTGCCAAAGTTGAGACAATTGGTTATCGCCACAGGTTCGCCACCTGCGCAGGTAATGTTACGGGCAGCTTCTGCTACGGCAATGGCACAACCTTTTTGAGGGTCGGCATATACATAGCGCGAATTACAATCAACTGTTAGTACTATGGCTTTATCAGTTCCCTTAACACCTACTACAGCGGCATCACATGGGCGATTGGTTGTCATGGTTGAAGTACCTACCATCGAATCGTACTGCCTGGTAACCCAGCGCTTTGATGCGATGTTCGGGTGCGATATTAAATGCTCTGCAACATCTTTCAGATCTGCCGGTTCTTTTACATCAGCTATTTTGAATTGCTGATTTTTCTGAAAGTAAGCCGGTTCGCTGTATTCGCGTTTGTAAACTGGTGCGCCCCCACCTAAAACCAAGTCATCAGCGGGTACATCGGCTACCAGTTCGCCATGCATATAATATAATAGGCGTTTAGTGTCTGTTACTTCGCCTATAATGGCGCAGTTCAGATCCCACTTATCAAAAACAGCTTCTACTTCTGCTTCTCTACCTTTATGAACAACGATGAGCATACGCTCCTGTGATTCAGAAAGCAATATCTCGAACGGCTTCATATTTTCCTGGCGGGTCGGCACTTTATCCAAATATATAACCATGCCATGTTCGCCTTTGGCGGACATTTCGGAGTTAGAACAAATGATACCCGCAGCGCCCATGTCCTGCATACCCACAACAGCGCCGGTTTTGATCACTTCGAGTGTAGCTTCTAACAATAATTTTTCCTGGAAAGGATCACCTACTTGCACCGCAGGTAAGTCGTTTATTGAATCTTCAGTAATATCTTTCGATGCGAAAGCTGCACCGTGTATACCGTCTTTACCTGTTGCAGAGCCCACGATATAAACCGGGTTGCCAACACCGTAGGATGTAGCAGAAACCGTTTCGCCTGCTTTTACGATGCCTGCCGACATGGCGTTTACCAACGGGTTAACATTATAGCATTCATCAAAAAACAGTTCACCGCCAACGGTCGGGATACCAAAAGCATTGCCATAATCGCCAATACCTTTTACAACGCCTTTAATAAGCCATTTGGTACGATCAAGGCTCAAGTCACCAAAACGTAGCGAATTCAGTTGCGCAATTGGCCTTGCACCCATCGTGAATATATCGCGGTTAATACCGCCAACACCCGTTGCGGCGCCCTGGTATGGTTCCAATGCAGACGGATGATTATGTGATTCTATTTTGAAAGCGCAACCTATGCCATCACCAAGGTCAACCAAACCTGCATTCTCTTCACCTGCTTTGGCCAGCATTCGCGGACCATCTTTTGGCAAAGTTTTAAGCCAGGTAATTGAGTTTTTGTACGAGCAGTGCTCACTCCACATTACCGAGAAAATAGAAAGTTCGGTAAAGTTGGGTACGCGGCCCAATATTTCTTTTATTCGTTCAAATTCTTCGGGCAGTAAACCTAAATTTTTGGCTGTTTGTACGGTGGTTAATTCCAGGGTCTCCAAGGCAATTATCGTTTGTTGAAAGGATGGCCAAAATTAGGAAAAAAAGGCGAAAAGCAGAAAGCTAATACCCGTTAAAAATAAAAGCGATGAGTATAAACCCACCGCTTTGGATATAAAGGGTAACGTATGCGCGTATTAGTCTGACGGAGGTATCTGGAAATTGAATGGCATATTATACCTCACCCTTACCGGCCTACCATTTTGTATACCTGGTTTCCATGGCGGAACCAATTTTAACACGCGTATCGCCTCTTCATCCAGGCCATGTCCCGGACCCCGAATAAGCGTAATATCAGACAAATGACCGTCTTTTTCAACAACAAAACTTACAAAAACCTTCCCGCTAATACCTTCTTCAATAGCCTGACTCGGGTACCGTAAATTTTTTTGCAAAAATTTCGCCCAGGCTGCTTCTCCGCCGGGAAATTGAGGATTTATCTCGATGGTACCAAACTCCTTTACTTCATTAGACTCAGTAACCCCTGAAGAAGTAGATGGCCGCAAATCGATACTGTCAATACCGGGAATACCCTTTTTTGTTTCCGTACTGATAACTGCATTCTTAAGATCATCAAGATTAGGTGGATTTACTGCTTTGTTATCTACAGTTGCTACCATTATGGGGTATTTAATAGTAGCAACATTTCTAACCGGGGGTTCAATACGCGGCTTCGGGGGAGTAACCGGCGGCTTTGTAATAACCGGCGGGTGAGCATTAAGCAAGACAGGGATAATAGGATCCGCAACAGGAATGGCCTTACGTGTCATAATAAAACTACTTAACAGAAACAAAAAGACTATCGGTAAAACTGTAAACCCTAATGCCTTGAGCAAGGTATTATCATAATGCTGCCTAAGCTCGTAGGCGCCGTAAGCTTTGTTACGGTCGTCGAATACAAGCTCGAGCCACTCGGACCTGTACAAATCAAATTTTGGTGAGATCATGTTTGTGAAATTTAATTTTGATATATAACGATATAACAATATTAAATATTGTATAAAATCAAAATAATTTAAATTTGGCCTGTAGAGTGTGATTAATACACTCTATTCTTTGCATCTCACAAAATAAAAAAGCCACCCTTCTGCATGAGAAGAGTGGACCGTAAAAGCATAGATAGAAATTATTAAAATGAGTATACCGCAGCGATCAGGAATTGAGAAGTGCTGTTGGTTGATGCACCATTGCTGTCAACAAATGTTGTTGGGAAGGCACTATTCTTGTTATCGAACCTCACCTCAGGAATGATCGTCAATGCACCTGCTTTAATGTTTGCCGTAGCAGTGATGCCGGTAACGTTTGATTTTGGCACTGTAGTACCCACAGCTTTATAGGAGAAATACTCGCCACGTAAACCAAAAGTAACCGTTTTAGAAACTACTAATTGCGGGTACAATGCAACACCTGCAAAACCGCCTGCATTATTCGGTGCGTTAAAGTTGGCAGCGTTCAAACCTAATTTGAAGGCATCAGTCACCTGGTAATTGGTAGTCAGGTCTTCTTCTGTTCCTGAGTACGACCCACTAATAAAATTCAGGTAAGCGGTCCATCCTTTTACCGGAACTACCATTAGCTGCGCACCAAAGGTGGATACATCGCCTGATGCCAGGCCAGTGCCATTATTACTATATGAGGTATAGGTATTCCAATAATTGTTAAAGATGCCTGCCATCAGGCTTACTTTATCCGAAAAAGCATAAGTTGCTTTCAAACCTGCATTCTGGAATGGCCCGTTGGTGAATAAATATGACGTAGAATAGTTAAAGTTGCCGGTTGGCGAGATCACTTCGTAACCGATAAAGGTCGACATATAGCCTGCGGTCACGTTAAACTTATTTGTCACATCATAAGACACATATAAATTCTGAACATGATAGCTGGAAACATTTGGGGCCACTATAGGGTTTAGTGAGTTTGAGCCATCCGGTAATGATTGCTCCTGTCCTCGCGGACCGAAAGATAATTCGCCGACAAACGAAACTTTGCCAACTTTCTTTTTCAGTCCCAGGTCAACCATACCAATAGATACTGAGTTTTGTTCGGAAGCAAAGCTTGTCATGATATTGCCGTGGCCCGAAAAATCGTATTTCCAGTAAGTATCTACTGAGCCCGAAATGATCAATGGCGGGTCTTTAGGGTCGGCCCCTGTGCCTACCTTGCCGGTATCTGCAGGCATAGTGGCGGCATCGGCTGAAAGAATGGCAATCGTAAATAATGATAAAAGTAAAAGTATTTTTTTCATGGTTAAAAAATTGATTGTGAGTAAATTAAGTTGAATGATTTGATTGATTATTAGCAGTTAATTATTGAAAGTTGAAACATAGAATTCCCATAGCATCAAAAAATGCTTAAAATTCCTTGAAAATATTTGACAGGGTTTTTAAAAACCTGCACGGTTGGCTGAGAGAGTTGATAGAGATCGCCAGCCGTGCAGGAATGTAGCAGTAGTAGTAGACTAAGCAGTAACTTTAGGAGAGCTTTCGAAAAGACCGCTTAAACTTATTTCATCATCCTGGGCTGGATAAACTTCGATACCGTGATCGAATACATCCAATCCGCCTGGCCCGGCTTCTCCATGCTCTTCAACACGCAGTTTCCATGGATAAGGGAATTTTTGTATGATGAACATCATCGTAATTGAAACCAAAAACACTGCAATTGCAATGGTAAAGGTACCAATCGCCTGCGCTTCAAATACGCTCCAGCCACCGCCGTAAAACAAACCGGTTACCGGTGCAGAGTTGTCCGCACCATAAGGGCCGGTTGCACCATATTGGCCGCTTGCAAATAAACCTAATGATAACGTTCCCCAGATGCCTGCGAAACCGTGTACCGAAACGGCACCAACCGGGTCATCGATACGGAACCATTCGATCAGGTACATGCCGCCGAATACAACTAAACCAGCGGTACCACCCAACAGGGTTGCGCCAAGCGGGCTAACCCAATAGCACGGGCAAGTGATAGCCACAAGGCCGGCTAAACATCCATTCAAAGTAAAACCCAGATCGAATTTACCTTTGGTACCGCCCCACCATAAAGCAGCTATCATAGCAACCATACCACCTGCACAAGCGGCAAGCGTTGTATTGGTAGCAATACGGCCTATACCCTGCATATCCATACCCGAAAGCGTACTGCCCGGGTTAAAGCCATACCAGCCAAACCATAATATGAAGGTACCAACAGCGGCAACTAACATGTTGTGTCCCGGTGGCATTCCGCCATTCACTTTATCATCACGTTTAAATATGCGGCCTAATCTTGGCCCTAATACAATGGCGCCCGCTAATGAAGCAACACCGCCAATAGTATGTACAACCGTTGAGCCTGCAAAATCGCGGAAGCCTTGTCCTAATGCAGGTAAAAAGAATCCTTTTGCACCCATTGTTGCCAAAAAGCCGTCAGGTCCCCATGCCCAATGGCCAATGATAGGATAGATGAAGCCAGTTATACCTATACTATATAGTATATCGCCACGGAAGCTGGTACGACCGATCATAGCACCGGATACAATAGTTGAACAAGTATCGGCGAAAGCGTATTGGAATATCCAGTGTGCAATTACAGGCACGCCGGTGGCTGCGTAAGTGGCCGGTATATTTTGCAAGAAAAACCATGATCCAGTACCCTTAGCAGTTGGGTCACCATGCCAGCCTATAAATCCGTTACCCCAGCCAAACATAAATGCGTAACCAATGGCGTAAAATAAAATTCCGCAAAGGCAGGTATCAAATACGCACTCCATCAAAACGTTCACCGTTTCTCTTTTGCGTGCAAAGCCAGCCTCGAGCATTACAAAGCCCGCCTGCATACCGAATACAAGGAAAGCTGCCACTAATGTCCAAACCGTATTGATCGAATCCATGGTTGTTTTACTTTGAGCCAGTATCGACCGCTCAATAGCAGAAGTATCTGCTTTTGCAGTGGCAGCAGCGTGCGCAGCAGCCGGCATCAATCCGGGAATACTGAAAATTGCCAGTAATACAAGACCAAGACCGATCATCTTTCCCGTTAAAATGGTCGCCCCAAGCGCCCACTTCTCGCGCGTCAGCCCCCGGAGCGAACTGAGCAGGTTAATTTTTGGTGATTTTACTTTCATTGTTTGGTTAATTTAGTTTGATTGATATAAATGATTACAGTTTTCTATATAAAAAAGGTATTCTGTTTAAATTATGCTGTTTTTATTAAAAAAATTGACTGTTTTATAAATTAACAATGCGATTTTATTAATTTTTTTATGAATTTATGGATGTTTTTACAATAAAACAAAATTATGACGGTATAAATTGCACAAAAAATGAAATAATTGTGAAAATCATAAAAAACAATTCGGTTTTAATGTTAATTTTATATTATTTTCAATTAAAAATAAAGAACATGGAGGAAAAATCTTCGCAATACAATAAAATACGATGGGGTTTTATAGAAAAAGGAAATTGCGTGGACTTTTGTTAGATTTTTGTCGATTTATCCATAAGATGGGTTAGATTTAGTCTAAAATATCTCAAAACGGTCAGATTTTTCGTTAAAATCCATTCAAATTAGATCAAACCGTTCATTATTGAGGAAATAT
>JBIOHG010000065.1:0-22949 GCA_044448765.1 Sphingobacteriales bacterium
ACTTATAACTATGGCGAAACGGCACGCGATAATAAAAAACTGCCTGACGCCAATACTTTGTTCGAGATCGGTTCCATCACCAAAACCTTTACGGCTACGCTGCTGGCCTATTACGCGAATGAAGGCAAGGTGAAACTGGACGACCCTATAACCAAATACCTGCCTGATTCAGTTGCCGCTAATGAAGAATTGAGAGGCATTACCCTCACAATGTTAAGCAACCATACCTCGGGTCTGCCCCGACTGCCGGATAATTTTGAAAATCACTCCACATCTACCGAGGACCCTTATAAGGATTACACCAAAAAATACTTGTTCGATTACCTGAAAACCTGCAAGCTGGCAACCAAACCCGGCAAGCAATACGCCTACTCCAACCTCGCTGTTGGACTGCTGGGTGCTGTTCTCGAACAGGTAAGCGGCAAAACTTTTCAACAAATGGTAGAGCAGGTCATTTGTCAGCCGTTGAAGATGCAAAGCACTGTTGAACACCTGAATTTACCCCTACAAAACAGGTTCGTGAAAGTGTATAACGAAGGCGGCAAAGAAACCTCACCCTGGCACTTTGATGTGCTTGCCCCTTGCGGGTCGCTCAAGTCGACCGTGAATGACCTGTTGATATACGCCAGGGCAAACATGATACCGGCTGATACAAGGCTTTCAAAGGCTATGAAATTGACGCACCAGGTCACGTCTACCCAAAAAGATCTTAAGCTTGGGTTAGCGTGGCATATTGTTATCATCAATAATGTAGAATATTATTTCCACAACGGTGGCACGTATGGCTGCAGCAGCTTCCTCGTCTTTAATCCGGAAAAAAAGTTGGCCATAGTTGTACTTTCTAATTGCGGCGCAAGTGTTGATGCTTTGGGAGGTGATATTGTTAAAAAAGTACAGTGAACGCACTTGCGCAGGTGTCATGTTGAGGCACTCGAACATGTGGGCAAAGGCCTTACGCTCACCCTTCGAGTGCCTCAGGGTGACACCCGTTTTTATTTCTTCGCAGCCGGTTTCTTTTTAGTGGTATCACCTTCGGTTTGTGCAGGCTGACTTGTATTGCTCACCCTCACCTGCTGCCCGTCCCTGATCTCGTCATTGGCTTTAGCTACCAACTGATCGCCGGGTTTCAGATCGCCGTAAATTTCCATGTTTCCGCCAGATTGGAAGCCTTTCTTCACATCAACCCATTCAGCCTTATTATCCTTCACCCTGATAACAAAAACCTTCTCGGTCGAAACCACAACGGCTGTTTTAGGAACGATGAAGGCACTATCACGTGAAGGCACCGGCAGTTCAACATCAGCATACATGCCGGGCAGCAGTTCTTTGTTTTTGTTATAAACGTCCATTTCCAAACGCTCCGCACGCAACTTTTCGTCCAGCGCACCGGCCAGGCGTTTTACCTGCGCTTTAAATTTCCTGTTAGGTAATGATTTTACCGAAAAAGTAACCGCATCTTTATTGCTTAAACCGCCGGTGTAAGCCTCGGGTACTGAGATCACCAAACGCATTTTGCTCTGCTCCTGTATCACAAATATCGGCTGGTTCGAGCCGCCAACATAAGCGCCGAGATTTACATTACGGGCGGTAACAACCCCGTCAAATGGTGCCCGTATCTGTAAATAAGCCAGGTTAGCCTCCACAGCCTTATAGTCAGATTTGGCAGATTCCACATTGGCCATGTCAGATTTTGCTTTGGCATCAGCCTGTTCCAGGTCGTTTTCAGAAACCGTACCCGGCGTTTTGCTGGTATTCAGCAAGCGGTCATAAGTGGCCTTGCTGGCATAATAAACCGCCTCTTGCTGTTTGATATGTGATTGTGCCGCAGCCAACTGCGAATTCAGCTCAGGCGCCTCAAGCGTAGCCAAAAGTTCGCCGGTATGCACTTCGGAACCTATATCCACATAAAGTTTTTTCACGTAACTGGTCACCTTGGCATAAAGATCAACTTCCTGGAAGGGCATCAATTCGCCGGGCACAGTGATGGTGGAATTCAGTATTCCTTTGGTAGCCGGCACCACCGCCACAGAAGGCGTGTCGATAGCGTTTTCCTGCTTCTCGGTTTGAGCGATCTCATCCTTCTGCTTTTTATCGGAACAGGCGGAAAGGCCGACTAATACCATGAGTGTTAAGCCCAGGGTGTATTTATTTTTAATGATGTTCATTGTGATGTGCTGGAACATAAAATTTACTTTCTTTATCTTCAGGGTCTAACGAAACAGATTGAGTAGAGGTCTTGCCCTGTACCCAGGCAAATGCCTGCGGCAGGATAAGCAATGCCGCAAAGGTTGATGCCAGCAAACCGCCGATAACAGCGCGGCCCAGCGGTGCGGTTTGTCCGCCGCCCTCGCCGAGGCCTGTCGCCATTGGTATCATACCGGCTATCATGGCTAATGCGGTCATTAAGATCGGCCTCATACGTAATGCTACCGCCTCACGCGCCGATTTGAGTGCATCGCCGTTATGCTTCCGCAAATCTTCGGCATTGGTAACTAACAGCACGGCGTTGGATATGGATACGCCGACAGACATGATCATACCCATGTACGACTGCAAATTCAGCGTGGCCCCGGTGATTACAACCAATAACATGGAGCCCGCCAGTACTGCCGGTACTGTAGAAAGTACCACTAACGACAACTTGAACGACTGGAAATTCGCCGCCAGCATTAGAAAAATTACCAATACAGCTACGATCAGGCCCGTTTGGAGGCTATCCAGCGTGTCAGTCAGCGTAGTGCTCATGCCACGGGGTTGTACAGTCATTCCGCGCGGAGGTTCTCCCATATCATTCAGCGCTTTTTTCACATCACCGGTAGCGGTACCAAGGTCCATTTTATTGATGTTTGCCGTTACCGTAAGCATTGGTAACGACCCAACATCATCATTTTCTCCATAGGTGGTATCCTGCTTTATTTGGGCCACATCGCCTAATACAGGCCGCAACTGGTTAGGGGTTATCGGTATTTCTTTGATCGCATTGATGCTGGCCATATCATATTCCGGGATTTGCACCTGCACGCCATAACCTAATCCAGCCTTCTCATCAAGCCATATATTTTTTTCAATATAGCGGGACGAAGATGTAGAAGTGATCAGCGAACGGGATATGTCGCTCATATTTAAGCCCAATTGCGCTACCCTTGCCCTGTCAATGTCAATATCAATAGCCGGATAACGGAATGACTGGCCGATCTGCACATCGCGCAGGTAAGGAATTTTCTTCAAGCGGTTTACCACTTTCATGGCGTAGATCACGTTCTGCGGCTTATTTTTGCCAATGATCGCCACTTCTACGGGCGTAGGCGATCCCTGGCTCAGCACCTTATCGGTAAGTTCGATAGGTTCGAAAGAAAGTTGCACCGAAGGCCTTATGCGTTTCATTGCCGCACGCAGGCGTTCTTTCAAATCATCCAAATCAACTTTATACCCTTCGCGCAGGTTCACCTGTAATACCGCCTCCTGCGGACCGGCCATAAACAAGTAAAGCGGACTCGTAGAGAACTGCCCGGGATGCATGCCTACCATAGCCGAGGTAACATCTATATTTTCCCTTCCCACCAATTTTTCCACTTCGTGGATCGCGTCCAGTGTTATCAATTCTGTGCGCTCGTAACGGGTGCCATCCGGAGCACGCATTCTTACCTGGAAAGATCCCGAGTTAACCTTAGGCAACACATCACGGCCAATAATACTAAACATAACAAATGCGAAACCTAAAGCCGTTAACACGTAAAAGCACACCCAAAATATTTTTCGGGGCATCATCCAATCTATCCACGAGAGAAAACGCAGCCTGAACTTATCAAAACGGGTAAGCTTATGATCCTTGCTGCCTTCCATTGCGTTCTTTATAGCCAGCTCCTTTTGTTCCCACGCGTCACCCTCGTCTTCCAGCGCAAAACCATCTTTATGGCTCTTGTCCTCGTGCTTATTCTTCATGATCCAATTGGCCATTACAGGCACAAAGGTTTGCGCCAGCATATAAGATGTGATCATGGAGAAACCGATCGCCAGTGACAGCGGCAGGAACAACGCCCCCGGTATTCCCGACATGGTAAAGGCCGGGGCAAACACCGCCAGGATACAAAACAGGATCAGCAACTTCGGAAAAGCGATCTCCTTACAGGCATCCCATATTGCCAGCGCTTTCGGCTTGCCCATATCAAAATGCTGGTGAATATTTTCGATAGTTACCGTCGATTCGTCAACCAAAATACCGATAGCCAGTGAAAGGCCGCTCAGCGTCATGATATTGATGGTTTGATGGAACAGCGACAGAAAAAATATGCCTGATATGATACAGGTCGGTATAGTCAGGATCACGATCAGCGCCCCCCTCCTGTCGCCGAGGAAAAGCAGCACCATCAATCCTGTTAATACCGCGCCAATCGCGCCTTCTTCCGCCAAACTCTTTACCGAGTTGATCACATATACGGATTGGTCGAAGACGTAAGACAACTTTACATCCGGCGGAAGTACTGACTGGAACTTTGGTATCGCTTTCTTCAGGTTTTGTACCACTTCCCAGGTAGATGCATCGGCAGATTTGGTGATCGGCAGGTAAACAGAGCGTTTGCCATTAACCAAAGCCGAACCGGTGGTGATATCCGCGGCGTCTTCTACAGAAGCTACGTCCTTTATAAACACAGTTTGGATACCATTCCTAATAAGTGGTATATCGCCAAAATCGCTAATATTTTTTTCACCGGTATTGGCGGGCGTAAGGTAATTATAATCACCGATGCGGACGTTGCCCGCAGGCGTATTTTGGTTATTATCGCGAATAGCAGTGACCAGTTGATCGGGTGTGATACTGTGTGCCCGCATCAGTTCAGGGTCAGCTTTGATCACCACTGTACGCACGTTACCGCCAAAAGGCGCCGGCGAGACCAGGCCCGGCACAGACGTGAATTGTGCCCTCACATAAACATTAGCCATATCCATCAACTCATTGTTTGAGCGTTTTGGGCTTGAAAGCACCAGTTGCCCTACCGGTAACGTCGAAGCGTCGAACCGGATTATAAATGGCGGCTGTGAGCCGGGTGGGAAAATGGCTTGCGCCCGGGTGATGTAAGACGTGACCTCGGCTGCCGCCTGGGCCATATTGGTGCCCTGGTAAAATGTGAGCTTAATAATGGTGAGGCCCGCTATATTCTTCGTTTCGATGCTTTTCACCCCAGAAACGTATAGCAGCAAGTTGACATACGGTTTACCAAAATAGGCCTCCATCTGGTTTGGAGTGAAACCACCATAGGGGTGCGATATATAGATAACGGGCAGGTCGAGGTTCGGGAAAATATCGATCTTGATCGTCCGGACCGCGTTGATACCGAAGAAAAACAGGCCCGCAACGAGCACCAGTACAGTGATCGGCCTGCGAAGCGCTCCTTTAATTAATCCCATTTATGCTTTATTAAAAATTATTTATAAATATCCCAAAATCGCCTACCGAAGCTGATTTATATAAAAGCGCCTGCCATACATTATTATAAGCGATGTCTTTATCAACTTCTGCGCGGTTCACTGTATATAAAGCTTGCGTCAGGTCGACGATATTCGCCAGGCCATTTTTATACAAAGTGTACTTCTGCAAATAGGCATCCGAAGCCGCCTTCACTTCTACTGGTACTTCACGGTAATTTTTCAACGCCGATGCTATCCTGGTCTCAGCCAACGAAGCCTGGTCATGCAACTGCTGGCTCACCAGCTCATATTCGTTGCGGTATTGTTCCGTGGTAAATTTTTGCGCCTTTACCGAATTGCTTACCCTGAAGAGATTGGTAAAATTCCATGTAACGCCAACACCTAATAAGTAATTGAAGCGCGTTGGATCTATGCCGGTTCCATAGCCCGACGTATAAGCGCTTTGATCAAGCGCGTAACCTGTTCCAAAACCCGATCCCCTGCCCTGGTACACGCCAAAGAAGGTAAATGTGGGATAGTTGAATGTATTCAAATATTTAGCCTGCTCATCGCTTACGCCGATGCGGTTGCGATAGTATCTTAATACAGGGTGATTATCAAGGCTGGTTGTCGGCTGCAAGTCGGCATTGGTTGGTGCCTTGCTCACAAAAACGCTGTCGAGCTGGAAAGTTTGATGCGGCAATCCAAGGTACAATGCCAATTGATTGCTTTGATCTAATACAGTTTGCTGCGCATTAGTTAAAGCGATACGGGCGCTGGATACTTCGGCGTTGGCTTCAGATGAATCGACACCTGGGTTCAAACCGTTTTTTACCCTTGCAACAACTACCTTTTGCAAGTCGATGGTGCGCGTCAGGTTATCTTCCTGTGCTTTGGCTAATTGTTGCGCGGCAAGCAGGTTGAGATATGCCGATGCTACTCTAACCTGGTGCTGAAACTGTTCCTGCGCCAGGTCGGTCTCGTCACGATTTACAACGGACTTTTGCACCTTCACTTTTTCAACCGCGCGACCAAAGGCAAAGAAATCCCAATTCACATTCGCGAGATATAAGGCGCCGAAACCGGCGTTCCAGTTCTGGTTTGCTAACGTGGGGCCTGCTGAAGCTACACCTAAACCTTTGAGACCATACGAAGGGCCGAATTGGCCGTTCACCGTGCCATAGTCCTGTTGTCCTGAAAAGCTCAGATCAGGCAGGTATTCGTTTTTGGTTTCAGTCAAATAGGCTTTGGAAGCGTTCAGTTGGTTCATTTTCGCCTTGATCGAAGCATAGTTCGTCAAAGCGGTCTGCTCGGCATCCTTCATAGTCAGCACCTTTTGCTGGGCATGAACGCTGAAAGATATGATCAACCCAAAACCTGCAACAAAGTACTTAAAATGCGCATTTAACATAGATGTGTATTTTTGACACGGCAAAAGTAAAATTATATCATACAAGAAAAACTGACGTACAAGTATTATCCCTGTTACGAAGCCAAAGCAAGCCGCATGTCCAGTCTCTAACTTCATTACTTTAAAGTCAGTAATGCGTCGTAAATCGCCCTTTGTACTTTAAAAAATGTACTTCGGTGCCATTATTGCAGCTTACCCGTATGAACTTCCGATTAAAAGTACTATTTATTGTTTTACTTTTTCTTGACATTAAATAGCCTTAAAAAAGAGAATATCCTGTGGTTATACAGTATTGTGGCACGAATGCGCCGGTACATGCTACAAACCGGCGCGATATTGGTTATAGTATTATTTATTGGTCAAAGCCTGCAATTGCTGCGGGTAACGTGCACCTGCTACTTCAATGTTTCCGAGAGCGCTTTCGATCTCGGTCAAATCTTGTTTTGTTAATTCAAGATCGGCGGCACTCATATTTTCTTCCAAACGACTTATTTTGGTAGTGCCGGGAATAGGTACGATCCATGGTTTTTGTGCCAGCAGCCAGGCGATGGCTACCTGTGCATTGGTAACGCCTTTTTGAGTTGCGATGCGGCCAAGCGCATCTACCAAACCTTGATTGGCTTTACGGTTCTCTTCCGAAAAGCGTGGTACGATACTCCGAAAGTCAGACTTGCCAAAGCTTGTATTCTCGTTGATCGCACCGGTAAGAAAACCTTTACCAAGCGGGCTGAACGGAACGAAGCCAATACCCAGTTCTTCAAGCACCGGTAATATTTCTTTTTCCGGTTCGCGCCACCATAGCGAATACTCGCTTTGCAGGGCAGCAACCGGCTGAACTGCGTGTGCCTTACGAATGCTGTCAACCCCGGCTTCCGACATGCCAAAGTGTTTCACCTTGCCTTCGGCGATCAGTTGCTTTACCGTGCCGGCCACATCTTCCATCGGTACGTTGGGATCTACGCGGTGCTGGTACAGCAAATCGATACGGTCGGTACGCAGGCGTTTGAGCGCGGCTTCCGCCATTGAGCGGATATTCTCCGGGCGGCTATCTGTTCCCTGTGCCGTTAAACCATTTTTAAAACCGAATTTTGTTGCGATCACCACCTGGTCGCGGAATGGTTCGAGCGCTTCCCCTAAAACTTCTTCGTTCAGATAAGGGCCGTAGGCTTCGGCGCTATCGTAGAAAGTGACGCCGATCTCAAATGCACGGCGTATCAATTTTATCGCATCCTGTGTATCTGTAGCCTGGCCGTAGCCAAAGCTTAATCCCATGCAGCCGAGTCCCAATGCCGAAACTTCGAGGCCACTTTTTCCTAATATTCTCTTTTCCATTATTTATCGTTTTTATAAGTTGTTATATTCTTCTTCTGTAACGTGTTCCATCCAATCTACCGGCGAGCCGTTCAACTTTTCCTGCACGGCTATGTGGCTCATGGCCGTAATAGTTGCAACTCCATGCCAGTGTTTTTCATTGGGTTCAAAATAAACCACATCTCCGGGGTTTATCAGTTCTATCTTTCCGCCTTTGCGCTGTACCCTGCCACTACCTGCGGTAACAATTAAGGTTTGGCCAAAGGGGTGGGTGTGCCAGGCGGTACGTGCACCCGGTTCAAAAGTAACCAGCGCCATAACCACACGGGCCGACTCGGGTGGACTGTTTAGCGGGTCGATGCGTACTGTACCGTTAAAATATTCGGCGGGGCCTTTTCCTGAAGGCTGTGTGCCGCTGCGTTTAATTTCCATAGTGTGTGTGTTTCTCTTTTTTAAGATAGGTCAAAGTTGGGGCATATTTTTCGGCTGTATGTTATACCAATTACGGTATTGCCTACCAATATTACTGATGCATTATAAACCCGTAATAAAAGCCGTAGTTTTGAAGAACAAAAAGAAATAGCCATGGAAAAGATGCTAAGATTCAATACGATAAGTGAATACAACACCTTTAACAATAATATCACCAAGCATCCCCTGGTTAGCGTTGTAGATTTTTCAAAAGCAGCCCCCAGGAGCGGTTCGCGCATGTATTTCGGTTTTTACACTATTTTTCTGAAAGATGTAAAATGCGGCGATTTGGTGTATGGCAAGGATACATACGATTACCAGGAGGGAACCTTAGTTTTTATTGCGCCGGGACAGGTTGCCGGCGTTAATAGCAACGGGGAAACTTTTCAACCAAAAGGCTGGGGCCTTATATTTCATCCTGATTTTATTCATGGCACCGCGCTGGGGCGGCATATCCAGGATTATACCTTCTTCGGCTATCAGTCCAACGAAGCACTCCACTTATCAGAACTTGAAAGAGGGATTGTTTTGGATTGTTTTTCAAAAATCGATTACGAACTGGATCATGCCATAGACAAACACAGCAAAACGCTTATTGCGACGAATATCGAGCTGTTCCTGAACTATTGCATGCGCTTTTACGACCGACAGTTTATTACCCGCGATCATACGCACAAAGGTATCCTGGAAAAATTCGAGCGCGTATTGAATACTTATTTTGAATCGGACAAGCCGCAGCACCTCGGCCTCCCGTCTGTAGCCTGGTGCGCCGACCAAATGAACCTTTCGCCCAATTACTTTGGCGACCTGGTAAAAAAGGAAACAGGCCGCCCGGCACAGGAGTATATCCAGAATAAGTTGATGGATGTAGCGAAAGAACGGATATTCGACCGGAGCAAATCTGTCAGCGAAGTAGCTTACGAATTAGGCTTTAAATACCCGCAGCATTTTACGCGGCTTTTCAAGCAGCGCGTTGGGCAAACGCCGAATGAATATCGTATGATGAACTGAAAGCCCTCTGCATATCGTAAATTTGATAAATGATTAGAAAGGTGCTTTTTTTCTGGATATTTTTTGGGCTATACATTTCCGCCTACGGCCAAACCACGCAAAAGCCTTTTCCGCGGCACGTCATGTACGTCAAAGGAGTGATTAAACCCAATCACATATCACAGGGCAAACTCGACCAGCTCACACTCGATTTTTACCGGCAATGGCAAAAGCGATATATCAAACCAGGTTGTAAACCGGGCGAATATTATGTCTGGTTCGAGAAGGGCAACAAACAATGTGTTTCCGAGGGACAGGGTTACGGTATGATGATCACTGCGCTGATGGCCGGAGCTGATCCGTCTGCTAAAAATACTTACGACGGACTTTTTAATTATTACAAAGCACACCGCAACAACCACCAATACCTAATGGCCTGGGCACAGGATAAAAATTGCAAAAACCTTGATCCCAGCTCGGCTACGGATGGTGATATGGATATAGCCTATTCGTTATTACTTGCCAATGCCCAATGGGGAAGCAATAGCAATATCGATTATTTGAAAGAGGCCCGCAACATGATAGCGGCTATCATGAAGTACGAGATCAATTCCAAAACCTACTCGGTTATCCTCAGCGATGCGGTTGAATACGATAGCAAGGATTATTTCGACATGCGGGCATCAGATTTTATGCCCGACCATTTTAAAGCATTTGAAAAGGCAACCAAAGATGAAAGGTGGGGGAAAGTAATAACCAACAATTACAAGCTGTTTGCCTATATGGAGAATACTTACAGCGAAGATGCGGGGCTTATTCCTGATTTTATACAGCATATCAATAAAAAACCTATACCTGCAAAAGCACATTTCCTGGAATCAAAATATGATGGGGAGTACAACTACAATGCCTGCCGTGTGCCCTGGCGCATAGCAACGGATTATTTAATAACCGGCGACCCGCGCGCAAAAGTCATCAATGACAAAATAAACCGCTGGATACGCGAAACCACTAAAGATAACCCGGATAATATTTCGGCAGGATATACTTTAGCGGGAAATGATATTAAAGGACGTTATTTTGAAGCGTTGAGCTTTATCGGCCCGTTTGCCGTATCGGCTATGGTGGATAAAAAGAACCAGCAATGGCTTAATGCTGTTTGGGATTACCTCATCAATTTTAAATTGAAAGATTATGATTATTACGATAACAGCATCAAGCTGATTGATATGATCGTACTATCGGGGAATTACTGGCAGCCGCGTTTGTTGAATTAAATTTTAGTAACTTTGAGTTAGCATGACAAAGGAAGCAATTATTGAAAAAACAATTAAAACGCTCAACGTTTTGCCTGTTGAAAAAGCAGAAGAAGTAGCTGATTTTGCGGATTTTATTCTCAAGAAATATGAAGAATATATCATACAGGAGGGTATTTACAAACTTGCTGAGGATGGCCGGTCTTTCAATTTTTTGAATGAAGAAGAAGTCCTTTACTCAAAAAAAGATATTAAATCGAACTTTTAAATGCCGAAAGGAAATATCATCCTTATCCCTTTCCCGTTCACGGATTTATCTGGTAACAAATTAAGACCAGCCCTTGTCCTTTCTGAAAATAATTTAGATGTGACCGTTTCATTTATAACTACTCAACTGCAATGGAAGGAGCCTGAGGATATCTTACTTAATCCTTCAGCACACAATGGCATTAAGAAACCATCAATCGTTCGTTTGAGTAAAATTGCGACCATTGACAGAAACCTGGCAATTGGAGTAATTGGTTCAATATCATCCACACAAATCGTTGAGTTAGATCAAAAATTAAAACTCATCTTCCAGCTAACCTAATTCTTTGCATAACAATTTGGCCGTCTCCTACCCACTTGCATGCCTCCAGTATCATAACCTTTTTACCCGCTTTCGACAGCATATAGGCCGCCATCAAACCAGCCGCGCCTGCACCAATTATCAAAACGTCTGTTTCTTTCATTTTCGAATGTGCAATTTAAACACAAAAGCCCCGAATAAATCAGGGCCCTGTTATAGAAGTGATTATTAGAGTGCTATTTTGTGTTTGCTGCCAGCGCGATGGTCTTTTTCTCCACGTTCCATCCCTCCACCACGATAGTCGGCGAACCGGCGCCTAACTTGGCTACAGGTGCGCCTACGGTTACCGTAACGTGCTCATGCGGTGCTAATGTAAAGTAATTATTAGTCCAGTAGCTTGGCATTACTTCATCACCATTGCTCATGAGCTGCGGCCTTACAAAGAAGGCTATCTTATTTGAATTATTGGCGATCTGGAGGGTCCATTTGTCTTCGCTTTTCCCTTTTTCGCTGCTTAAAATTTTACTTTCAAGCTTGGTGCCAGCCAGTTTATTTAAAGCCCTGAAATCGTTGTTTGAAGACAACCAATAAACATTGTGCGATATCACTTTGCCCGTAGTATTTTTCAGGTTCAACACCACAAACACCATCCCTTTTATATTGGCGAGCGTTTCTTTTAGCGGTATCACTTCTTTAGTTCCGGCCGAGTCTAATTTAACCTGGCTTTCTTTTAGCGATTTAAACAATTCGCTATCCTTATTGTAAATAGATACTTCAGCAGTTAGATTTCCCGTACCCCGATGTCGGCGATTAATCACTGCTGCGGTGGAATCATCCTGGTTAAACTGGATATGTACAGGCTCAACGGCATTTTGCAGCGCGTAATAGCCCGCATTCGGTTCCAGGTACCAATCGTATATCTGCCATACCACGCTTGGCAATGCCGAATTTAGTTTCCATAACATTACACCGCCTGTTTCGTTCAACTTATGTCCGGCAGCTTCAAATATCCCCTGGTAACCTGCATAATTCATCAGCTGCATCTTGTCCGAAAAATTGACCATCGAGGCTGCCGTATCGTATCGTTTTACCATTTCTAGATAATAATTGTCATAACGGGCAGCACCAGTTGCTGCATCATGATACCCCCAGATATTATTAAGCGGGAAAGGCAATTTGGTATCCCAAACTAAATTTTGCACCGTACGGGCAAGCGTAGTGTACGGCGGCTGGGATGGTATACCGGTTTCGTCTTTAAACACCCAATCGCGCCCGGCATCTGCAAGTTTATAATATACTTTCGGATCCTTCCAGGCATAGGGGCCACCGCTGTAAACGCCTGAAGGCATATCATCCGGGTATGAACCCTTCCACCCTGCAGGCAATTTAGCAAACCCTGATGAGCTTGGTATAAATGGCCTGGTACCGTCAAGCGCAATAATATTATCGCGCATAGCATCGTATAATTCTTTACGGGCATGCCCTTCGTTACCGCCTGTCCACACCAATAAGCTCGGGTGATTGCGGATACGATATATAGTACTTACAACGTTCTTTACAAATACGTTACCTTCAAGCGGCCAATCTGGCGAGCCCTTAAATTCGCCTTGTGTATCGCCTGTAACCCAAAAGTCCGACCATACCATCATGCCATATTTATCGGCAGCGCTCCAGAAAGCATCCGGCGGCGTTACACCGCCTCCCCAAATACGCACAAGGTTCACATTGGCGTTTCGGCACAGGTGCATTTCGTAATCATACCGTGCCGAATCGCGGTTTACCATCATATCGGGCACCCAGGCGCCGCCATTCAAGTGCACCCGTTTACCATTTACATAAAAATCACGTCGAACAAAGCCTTTCACCATCGTAGCTTTTGAGCTGGCAGTACGTATGCCAAATACAAATGAGGTATCATCCATAATTCCCCCGGCTTCGTTGGTATATTGTAAACGTATCTTATACAAATTAGCCTTGCCATAGCCATTTGGCCACCATAAATGGGGTTGATGAATTACCAATTGAGTTATATCAGCAGAGTTCAATTCAACATCCGATGTAGAATTGCCGGCTACCTTTTCGGCTTTCGAAAATTGGATAGCCTGGCCTGTGAAATTCTCCGGCTTGATGGTTACTGTAAGCTTACCATTTTTTGATTCGCTTGTATTATTACTTAACGACAATTTCAATGATACTTTTGCAACAGAGGTATCAGGCAGGTTCGGCAATTCAGTAACCAATTTAGGGCGCCCGATAGTTACATCGCCGCTGGTGCGTAAATATACCGGCTGCCATATACCCATATTCCGGTCGCGTACCGGCGGTATCCAATCCCAGCCAACCGAGCACAGCATCGTAACATTTTTACCTATATCACCTGTTGGCCCACCGTTTTCATAAAAAGGGCCTAAAGCCTGTAGCTGCTCTTTTGATGGATATCCGGGATAATCCAATGGGTAAATTTCAACCGCCAGGGCATTCTCTTTACCGGCAATTATTTCCTTGCTCACATCCAGGTTCCACTCTGCAAACATGCCGACCATTTGGGTTGAATCGGCTATTTGTTTGCCATTTACCCATACCGCCGCGCGGTAATTTATCCCTTTAAATATCAATTGAAAACGCCGCCCTTTATCGGCTTCCGGCACCTTAAATGTGGTGCGGTACCAATAAGGTTTTTTCCATGGGTTGGGATTATTTGGCAGATGGCTGTACTGCGCAAGATTGTATTCTTTATTAAATTGATCCGAGGCATCGGGTATTAGCATATTATTCAGGCCCTGGTAGGGGTCGGGATAAATGTGGTTTGCCACCAACCCCGTAAGTACAGTAGAGGGTACTTTCACCGGAAGCCAATAAATACTGGAATGATAAGCCGACGACGATATATCCGCACCGCCCTCTTTTACAAGGGTCGATGATTGCAGATCAAAATTAATTAGTTTAACCTGTTTGATAACTCCTTTTTGAGCGAAAACATTAGCGCTAAGAACAAAATTGGTAAGGAGTAGAAAAGTTGAAGCTTGTAAAAGTCTTTTCATTAGTTTAATTCGATTTGTAAAACTACTTAAGAATGCCGAAGCTGAAATTGTACTAATTTACCTTTTTATTGTACTATTTTAAATTGGTATCGATTGCATTGTTTACAAAACAATTTTACAAATCCCAAAACCTTTAAAAGCCGGTATTCAAGACAATAATCTTTTTTTCAACGTAATAATGTTTTTAAATTAATCGTATATAATACCTTTAAAGGAGCGCTATATTAGTTAACTGCATTTTTAGTTGTTTTTGGTTAGCCTTTTTTTCAATACATCACCCTATGAAAAACAGTGATCCGAAATTAATTATTTATTGTGGTTATATGTAATTCCCAGGCAAAACCAGATCGCTTAAAACAAGGTAAAATAATCTGTTAAAATCACCCCTTCGTCTACACTTTCGCGTTGTCTGTCTGTTGAATTTATTTTAATAACAAAAAAATTGTTGTTTTACTGTAGAGGCAACCCTTTTATACTATAACAGAGTAAACACATCACCTAATAGCTTCTATCTATCCTTATGTCAAAAATCAGGTTATTAAAGGTTGGGATATTTATCGTTCCCCTGCTTATCGTTTTTTCGCAATGCCTTGATCTTAAAAAGAAAGAGGATCCGCGCGGGGAAGCTTATGCGGGGTCAGCAACCTGTGTAAGCTGTCATAAGGATATTTATAATTCATACCTGCATACTGCACATTTTCAATCAGCACAGGCCGCCGGGGCGCATACCATATCAGGCAGTTTCAAAAACGGCTCAAACGCCTTTACCTTTAGCGATGGCACCAGGATTTTGATGAATGCAACCGATAGCGGTTTTTACCAAACTGCATACGAAGGTGGCAAACCCGCACAATCCGAGCGGTTTGATATTACTTTTGGCGGGGTAAAGGGCGAGAGTTACGGTTATTGGAAGGGTAATGAACTATTTCAGTTACCCATTTCATACGTAACCAATGTCCATAGCTGGATCAACAGTCCCGGGTACGACAACAGGATATCATACGCACGCCCCATTAGTACCCTTTGCATGGATTGCCACGTGTCCAATATCAAATCTGAAAAACCAAATTTGCCGGGTTATTTGGTCAACCCTGATGGTTTTGATAAAAGTTCTATAGTTTATGGCGTTGATTGTGAACGCTGCCACGGGCCCGCCGCCGAACATGTTAAATTTCATTTGGATAACCCAACGGCTAAAGAAGCAAAATACATTGTCAAATTTGCTTCGCTCACGCGCGATCAAAAAATAAATATGTGCGCTATATGCCATTCAGGCACCAGCACGCCCATATTAAGGCCGACTTTCAGTTTCAAACCCGGCGATGATCTGCACAAATACATGGCTGCTTCCAACTTGACGAAAGCCCCTGATTTTACGCACATTGACGTTCATGGCAATCAAAAGGCTTTGCTGGCCAGCAGCAAATGCTTTATAAACAGTAAGATGGATTGCTCCACCTGTCACGACACGCACGTAAACGAACGGGCTGATATGTTGCCGTACACAGCCCGCTGCATGACCTGCCACAATACCGATACCCACAATGTTTGCAAACTGAGCAATCAATTAACTGCGGATGTCTTAAAAAACAATTGCATTTCGTGCCACATGCCGGCACAGCTTTCAAAAGTTATTATTGCCGGGCAAACGGGCGCCCTTGTACACACGCACCACATAGCAGTTTACCCAGGCGAGACGCAAAAAATATTGACTTACTTAAAAATAAAACTGCCCAATAAGGGCAGTTAATAAAGTCAAAATAAATACTGGCAAAAATTCTGATACGTCTATTTGCTGGTATGATTTTCTAAAACGATCAACGGTAAATTAGGGTCCCAAAACGGCACAAGCCCTTGCTGGAACATAAACCCTTTGGCATAATTACCTAATACAATATCAGGTTTGCCATCATTATTAATATCTGCTACGTCCATGCTCATCCAGTGCCCATATTTGCTCACCGGTATGGCGTGTGGTTTAAAACTTAAAGGCTTGTCCTGTTCAAAATAGATGAAACTTTCTGCCGGGTTTCCCTTCATATCAGCAAAAAATGCAATAGTGGCTATATCCAGGTCGCCGTCACCATCAAAATCGGCAGCTATTGCTTTGCTACAACCATTAATAGGATAAAAATAAGTTTGCTTAAACTTCCAGTCGCCCTCGTTAGTAAAAATGTATAACCCGTGGTAAGGCTTTAATATACGCGAATCAAAGAAATTATATCCGCAGGTATAGATCAGGTCTAACTTGCCATCATGATTCAGATCGGCCAGCTGAAAACTGCTCGAGCCATATACCGGCGGAAAACGTAAAAGATTTTTTGAAGTAAACCCTCCTTTATGATCATTTGTGAATAACCATAAACCCTCATCCCCGCTGCCAAAAAGCACCATAACATCCTGCCAGCCATCGTTATTAAAATCACCGGCTACCGCCTGTACAGCTCCTGCACGCCCCGAGATATTGCTCTGACTATAAGAATGATCCTTATTTTGAGTTAATAGATAAACTCCGCCGCTTTTAAAACCTTCGCCGCAAATTACCCAATCCAATAGCCCATCCTTATTAAAATCGCCCGAAATGGTGTGCACCGGTCTCGCTAACTCGGATGCCACAAGCGATGGCGTAACCTTTGCCTTTGCATCCAGGTTAACCTGCATTACTTTGCCATTAGGAAAATCAACCGGCTGTAACTGGCCGATAGACGTAAAAATGCCTTGATTTACACCTTTATCATCCTTGATAAAGCTAGCGCTAACTACAGGGCTTGGCATTGATGCAATATCACGCGGCTTCAAATCACTATCCCATTCTGTCAATTTCCCGCTTACGTCACCGCTGTACAATTTATGAGTTAACGGATTAACCGCTACCATAGTGGTAAATGCTGTAACTTTATTATCCTGTGGTTTCTTCAGGCTAAATCCCGCCCAGTCGTTAATTAAAGGCGTCGGGCGCGGGGTAGTTTTAAGTTCAACCGGGGCCAGTTTTTTATAATAAGCCACTATAGCCTGAAATTCGGTCAGGGATATCCCGGCACTGTCCGGTTTTTCTTTAAAATAATCGGGCCCATAAGTTGAAAGCCCCATGTAATGCGACATCGACGGCAGTGCATGAAATCTCCATACATCGGCGGTCAGGGCATCCGGAGGCACTAATTTGTGGCAGCTTGTACAATACTTTTGAACCAGTTGTTGACCATCAGCTACGGTATCGCCCGTTGGTTCAAAACCGTTTGCATTGTGCTTACAGCCATTAAACAATAAGCTTCCCGAAAGCAGCAACACAAAGCATAATAGGTAAAATGTGTAACGGCCTGGTTTAGTTAGTTTCATAATTTTAGAAGTAGTTTATTTAGTCAATTTTAATTTTTGCCAAATAAGTTCGCCAACCTGGCGCCCCTGTTTAGCACCTACCAGCGAACTATTCAGGAAATGTATGCCTCCATAGAACCGGCTCATTGCAGTTTCGTCAGACGCCTGGATAAATGATTTAAAATCCCGTTGTAAGCCAATATATTTTAAGTCGCTTGTGTCGCGGAAAGCAAAGTTATCGCCAAACTCATGTGTCAGCACCACTGCGGAGGCCGCGCTGATTGTACTGTGCCCTGCTGTATACTCCGGAAAAGGCGGCGTTTGCAACCATGGCAGCCAATCATGATCTATCTGCTCATTAATAACTGTTACAGGCCTTTCAGATGTGTATTTATACTTCACATCCCAGCAAGTGATAAAAGTTTCGAATAAGGCTATCGAAGTTAAGGCATAAGCTTGGGCGGTCTTAGCGGCGTCTGCATGTGTTTGTTTACAGGCTATTGTTGTGATACCTATCCAATGGCCGCCAGGCGTTATTTTTTTATCGGCAAACATCATGTGCCCGTTATGCACTACTACAAACGGGTTATCATCCCAAAAGGATGCTATTGTTTTTTCTTCTTTGGTAAGATGCTTATTTTTTTGATAAACAACTTTGGCCTGCTGATAAAACGCACTCGTAGTATCTGTACTGTATGTGGGGGGCGGCGGTGGCATAAATATAGTCGAGGAGTCAATCACCAGGGTATGCATATCGCCCCAGCAAAATTCTACACCATCCATATAATCCGGCGGGGTCGGTCTCCATTTACCCGGAGCATTGCTTCCTAAGTATTTCGGCTTTCCGCGTGTCTGCGGATAATCATCAACGGCCGACCTCTTTATAACTGTCTTGCCTATTTTTTCACCAAGTTCCATTGAATTGGCGTAGGTCGAATCCGGTAATGCTGCTTTATACAGCCCGTACACCCTATCCTCATACCTTTTCAGGGTATCTATTGAGAAGGTAACTTTATGTGCTACCGTAAAAAAAGCTTTAGTAGCAGCCAGGGTGTAATTATAGGTTTTTCCTTTTTCGGGTTCCGGCATCTTGTCAAAGCCTCTTAATTGTGCTGTGATGGAGTTGTATGACGGATTACTGAATTTCTCAGCTTCGTAACTTGCCAGGTTGGCATAACCGTATATACGGGCAGCTACCGGGGGCGAAAAAACATCGTATATAATTACATGTGTCAACTCGTCTTCGTTGGATTGCAAGATATCGGCATCAGGAGGTAATGAGCCTGTGTGTTTGCATGAATTGAACAGAACGGCTAATAATAGTATTACAAATGCTTTAAGGTATTTCATCTCAATAATTAATTAATAGGTATATTCCTGGTATGGCCATATTCATCTGTGATAGTTACAGAGGCCATTGTGCTGTCAATATTAATAAACCTTCCGGACTGTGACAAGAAAGAATCGCCATAATAGAATTCCTGCTTAGTGGTCCTGCCATCTTTATATTTTATAATAGCATACGCATCCATTGGCTGTAATGCAACAGGGTGCGAGTTCCGTTTAAGCTCAAATATTTTCATTACGTCCCTGTTCTGGCTGGCCGCCAGCAAATATTTGCTATTTGCTCCCATTACCTTCACCAGGGCCTTCCCATTTCCTGGAATATATATCCCGCTTTGCAAAATGGTTAAAGGTTTAAAGTTACCTTTCCCGTTACCCTTCAGCATCAAACCATTAAAAGCGTCGTAGCGCCCTGTGGTCAGTTCCGTGCCGTAATCATTACCATTTATTATTACATCCAGGTTTCCATCACCGTCAAAATCATCCACGCTCATACCGCATAGTTCTGACATTTGCGCCTCCAGCGGTAACGGGACCATTGTAAACTTACCATGCCCATTATTTCGCAGATAAACAGATTGCAGCATATTGGCTTTTAGGCGCAGTGCCCCTTTCCGCATTTCGGGTGTAATCACCTCATCCATCGTAGCAGTGGCAAATGATTTATAATTTTGGAATTTAGTCCGCATGCCTATCACCTGCTTCACAATATCATCTCTAACCTGCACCGGAAATTCTTTCATTTTACCATCCTGGTCCTTTAAGAATACGGATGGAAAGGCATCGTAACTACCATTATTATCAAAATCCTTTGCAGTAATATAGGCCGGGTATTGGTCGCTGGCCTTAAAGAAAGTATTTAACCCGGTATTGCCAACGATGTAATCGATATTGCCGTTATGTTCAAAATCACCTGCAACAATAGTATTCCACCAGCCAAGTTTATTCGAAACGCCTGTATTAGCAGTAACGTTTTTAAATACACCATGGTCATTTCGTAAAAATGTCACCGGCATCCATTCACCGGCCATCACCAGGTCGGGCCAACCGTCGTTGTCAAAATCAGTAAATATGGCATCACAAACCAATCCCACCTTATCCAGACCTTTTGCAACAGAAGCTGTTACATCTGTAAATTTCGCGTGCCCGTCCTTACTGTCGTTACGTAAAATAAAGCTTGATACCGGCTTAGGGTAGTTCCACGGGTCAACCCGTCCCGAAACAAAAAGGTCAAGTTTACCATCCTTATTGTAATCAACTGCGCGCACGCATAATTTACTGGTCAGGTTTTTTGGCAGCGCGTCAACGGCTTCTTTAAAATTGCCTTTACCGTCGTTGATGTAAAGCCGGTCCTGGTAAAACTTTGAATTGGGTTGATTAGCGTAGCCACCGCTTGCGACATACAGATCCAGTTTACCATCGCCATTGGCATCAAATAGGATCAGGCCCTCGTCTTTAAAATTATCACTCGGATTATTTTGTCCGGGCCCAAGCAAATTGCGTTGTATAAACTTCCCGTCGGCTTGTTGTAAAAATACTTGCGAAGGGTATTGGGAACTTCCGCCTACAATAATATCTTCCAATCCATTGCCATCTACATCTCCTACAGCTAAGCCGGGAGAATATTCGGACAACTTATGGGGCAACAGTTTTTGAATATTGAAGTCGACAAAGTCCCCATCTTGATTTTTATAATTAACGCCCAGCATCCTGGTCACTTCTTTAAAAAGTGATTGTTTGTCTATTTCAGGGTGCGTGAAGTTATAAATATCGGCGGCGTCTTTTATGTTCACTTTCAATACCTGGTCAACTTTTACATTTGTTAATGTCTGTTTTTTCAAGTTTTCCCAGCGAATAACCACAGAATCAAGCGTAGTAATTTTCCCAAGGCCAAAATGGGCGATATTTTGTATCGTAGATAGATAGCCCCTGAAGGGTGTGTTTTCATAAACCTGGTGTTTACCATGATCATAATAGATATCAGCCCAGGCACCTATGCCATCCCTGTTTTGCGCTCCTCCCTGGAATTTGATATTCAAATAATGTGTGCCGTTAGGGTCTTTATCCCGTGCTGTGTTTCTGTAGATCATGGCCTCATCATCAATATTGTTGATAATAACATCCATGGCTCCGTCATTATCCAGGTCGGCATATACAGCACCATTTGAAAATGTAGGTGTAGTGAACCCCCAGTTTGTGGTTACATCATCAAATTGGAGTTTTCCGTCGTTTTTGAAAGCAAAATTTGGGATCTTCACGATAGGTATTTGGTCGAGTATCTGTTTTTTGCTGGCAATAAAGTACGATTGCGCCCTGAAATTCATAAAATCATGATCCGTCACATCCCGGGGATAGCCATTAGTAATGATCAGATCCCGATAGCCGTCGTTATCAAAATCGGTAAGCAGAGGCCCCCAACTCCAGTCGGTTTGAGCTACATTGGCCATAAACGCTACTTCACTAAAAGCCGGATCACCTATTGAATCATTTTGCCCCACACGCGGGCCCTGGTTTACTTGCAGCGTATTACGCGGATATTGGTATTGATGCCCATATTTATCAAAATTCTGAAAGACCTGGTAATTATTGGGGCTCATAAACATCTTTTTCCGGTAGTTATCGGGTGGGTTCATGTCCAGTTCAAATACATCGGCCAGGCCATCATTATTGATATCCTCAATATCCTGGCCCATGGCGCTTGAAGAAGTATGCTTAAAGTATTCTTTTGATTTATCGGTAAATGTCCCGTCATGATTATTGATGTACAATATATTATCCGGCAAAAAATCATTGGTCACGTAAATATCTTTCCATCCGTCACGGTTTATGTCTACAATATTCGCCGCATGCCCATAGCCTTCAATAACTACACCCGCTTGTTTGGAAACATCATGAAATACGCCATGCTTTAAAACAGGATCCCAATCATTACGATATAGCCGTCCGGTGCTTTTTGCCGTTCCATTTTTGATGATAGGTTTAAACAGGCTGGTATTATCTGTAGGATCGGCCTCATTTACAGTAAGGTACATATCCAGATCACCATCATTATCATAATCGAAAAATGAAGCCATGGTGGAGTGTACCGTTATATCCAGGCCATACTCCTTAGCCATCTCCTTAAAGTGTGGAACGCCATTTTTGTCGGGACCCTGGTTGATGTAGAGTAAGTTCCGTCGTTTTACCGAGTCATTTAATAAGGTATTACATACGTATATATCCGGCCATCCATCATTGTTAATATCAACCACGGCCACACCCCTGCCCCAGCCTCCTTTTCCTCCTACACCAGCCTCATCTGTAACATCGTCAAACTTCATATCTCCTTTATTGAGATATAACCTGTTCGAAACGGCATTTCCTACAAAATAAATATCCTGCAATCCATCGCCGTTAAAATCGCCGATGCCTACACCACCGCCGTTATAGATATTAAGCTTGTCTAACGGGTTTATTGTATCGTTTTCAACGATCAGGTTGTTAAAGTGCACCCCCGAGTGAGAAGATGAAACTTGTTCAAACAATGTTTTTTTCTTGCAAGAAAAGAAGATGGCCAGAAATAGAAATAGCGATACGTAACGGAGAAAATTCATTTAGGGTTAAAATGGAAAATAAAGCCAATATAGGGCTAAAATATAAAAAAAAGAGGGGAGATAATATTATCTCCCCTCTTTTTTTTTATATGACCTGTTTAATTAATAACCAGGATTTTGTTTGATATTACCATGGGTGATATCGATCTGGGTTTGCGGAACCGGGTACAGTTCGTTCTTACCCTGAACAAATTTTGCGCTCTTCAGCAGCAATGCGGGGAAGTTGGGTACTGCGTTCTCATG
>JBIOHG010000066.1:0-22895 GCA_044448765.1 Sphingobacteriales bacterium
CGGCAGCGCTTGCAGGATTGTTTGAGCTGGCCTCCGCACAACCGGGAGATAATGGCAATACTAAAACTGTGCTTACCAGCAGCGATCACATGATCGCAAAAAGTGATACGATACCATCAAAAAAGAAGAATAAAAAGGATAAGAACAAACCAATTAATCCCAACCCAACCCCGGCGCCAAGCCCGAATCCGCCAAATCCAAATCCAAACCCGCCGGTTCCTAACCCAAACCCGCCTGTACCAAACCCAAGTCCGAACCCACCGGCCCCAAATCAGCCGGTGAACCCTCCGGCAACACCGCCTACGCCAAATCCAACCACAACGCCGTCGCCAACAACGCCGCCGGCAACAACTACAACACCACCAAACCACTAATTACGAGTTTGTGGCTTCTAAATAAAAGTTGATCAATACTTTAAACTTGATAAATGCCTGTTACAAAAATAACGGGCATTTATTTTTTCGGCATGGCAACAAAAGCCAAGGATACCATCAAATGCTTTTTATATTTGCCGCATGGAATTTGAAGAAGAAGATGATCAGCAGCCCGCGCCGCTGCCAATAGCTATTTATTCAAAATGGGCTGTATTAGGGTTCTCTGTATTTTCGCCATTAGTTGGCTGTATTTTGATCATGCTGAACCTGCGCGCCATAGGCAATAAAAAAACCGGCTACCTGGTATTGGTATTGGGTATAGTTTATATGATAGCAGCCGAAATAATTCTGCTAAAACTTTTGCACATCCCGGTGGAAGGAGTAACTCCGCAAAAATTGATCGCCAATCCTAAAACCCTTTATTATTCAAAGGCATTGGACATACTGGGCGCCGCTATTTTTACCGAATATTTTTTCAGGCGATATTTTCAGGACGGCAATTACGAAAGTAAAAGCGTATGGGTACCACTGATGCTGATGCTTCTTTTTGTTTTCCTTGCTGGTGGTATTATTTGACAGCTTTTATCAACGAAGATCTTTAGAGATTGATATACAACCCAATGGTAGTCTGAAGCTCTTTTATCGGTATACGGGTTACATCTCTGCCCAGGGTTTCGTCTCGCTTGCTGTTTGTAACCGGCGCACCCTGCGAGGCAACATAACCGCTCCGGATACCAAGACTTAATCCGTCGCTCAATTTGTAACGCAACCCAGCGCTGCCGCCATAGGCGAATTCGGTTCCGTGCGAGCGGTACTGGTAAAAAATATTTGTTTGTTCCGGTACACCAACCAACTTGATATTTGTTTCAGGGGTAGATGTTACTACGGTTATACCGGCTGATGCCCTCAGATCGAGTATAAAGTCGTGATAAGTAAATGAATATTGCGGACCAATTAAGATGTTAAAGTTGTGAAAACGGTCGAAGGCATTTAAAGTGGTCTGATCGGCAGTGTATGTATTGGTATAACCTTGCGCCAGCAAAACAGCATCATTTGAATTGAGTTTGCCCTGGTCCTGGAAGGATATGGTGGCGCCGATGCCGAAATTCTTCTTGATGTAATAAGCACCGTCGAGCGCAAAAGTAATACCTCTTTTGGCAAAACCAGCCTGGTTGTTGCTATAATCGGTACTGCCATAACTGCCCAGCGGGTTTGACATACCGCCGGATATGGCTATATAACTTTTTACCTGTGCCTTGGCACTAAACGCGAATATGATGGTGGCTAAAAATACTATCGTGAAAACTTTTTTCATGTGATTGATATACAGGGGTGCTTAATGTTATTTTGTGTTTAGTTGGTAGTATAGGTGTACGGCACGTTGGTGAATTCGCCGGCGGTGATATTATGTACGGTAGTGGAAATTATATTGCCCGAACCATCGTAAATGGTTGATCGCGAATAGAAAGTAAACGTACCCGTTATTTGCTTCTTTACCGAATCAATTGCCGTTACCGCAATATTACCTGCACCGGATGCAACTGTGCCCTGCTGTGTAAACACGTACGAGCCGGAAGTTAGCACCTGCGTATTATATTGAGCAGTTACAGCTGCCGCATCAATATTATAGGTGTTCAACGGGAAGCCTGTTGAATTTATATTGGGCAAGGTAACTGAAAACAGTACCTGGCGGGTATTTTTCTGCCCGGTAAAACTAAGGGTTTTAGTGGCCGATGCCGTGTTAAAGATTATAGCAAGACTCGTTGTATCGGGAGACCATGTTGCGCCGTCGATGTTAGCCTGGATGGGTGCAGTGGTAAAAGCTACTGCTGTTACCGAATCCTTATTACAACTTTGTACAATAAAGGCTATAAAGGCGAAAAAAAGCAGGATGGCTGATAGTCGAAGTTTATTCATGTGGGGTTTATTTAAAGCTGATAACGGGGTTTTTCTTTAATAATTATCGGTATAACATTATTTAACATCTTGAAAAGTGCCGCGACTGTTGCCGACGGCCTATTTTTCGGCAAAGTAACAAAATAAATAGCTCAACTCTATGCCATATTGCGTCATTGTTTAGCGGTTTTTTATAGGTAGCGGTATTGTTACGCCAATAATTACAAAAAATAGGACGGTTTTAACCTTGGCTGCAAAACGTTATCACTGTAAATTATATTAAAGGCTAAAGAATATAATTTTTACTTAAAATATGTTCGCTATAAACAAACTTATTAATACATTGAAAATTAGCGCTTTAATGCTTGCATATTTATTTTATTGTTTGGATATTTATAGGAAAGGGAAATCCTTTGAAAACAAATAAAACCGGCGAGCCGCCCATTTCATTAGGGCACTAACCAGCATGCATCTATCCCTTGTTTGCAACCTTAAAAATCAATTTTTCTATGATGAAAAAATTACTTTTACCGGCTTCACTTGGATTTGTGGGACTTGTGTTGGTGCTGCTTTACTTTTTCGATTTTGGTAAAGATGCGCTGAGTGTGAAAATCAGTAATGCCAGCTACGTTATGCCTTCGGTATACAAGGTATACTCCAACCCCAAGGCGCTCAACGGCGAATACTACTTTTTTAAGATGCTGATGACCAACAACGGCACGTCGGCCATGCACGATGTAAAAGTATCGTATGATATTCCCGGCTTTATTGACTGGACGGAATTACAAACTATCCCGGTAATATACCCGGGTCAGCATGTGGTGGTTGCCTGTTATCCGCATTTTAAGGATGACGTGGTTAAAAAGATGACGCAATCCGAGGAGACCGGCGACGTTAAAATTGAATACAACGGCGGCAAGGTAAAAAAGGAAAACTTTGGCTTCAACATGATGGGGCGCAACCAGTTTGTTTATACTGATATCCCGGCTGATGAAGTAACCAGTTATCCGGACCTGATGCATAATACACAATTGCTGCCTTGCCTGGTTACCCCGGAAGACCCTATTGTAAAATATTATACCTCGCAGGTACAGGACCGCTGGATGAAGGGCGAGGCCGCATCGGTTGATAATAAGCCGGAGGAACAAGTTAAGTTTTTGGAGGGTCTGTATGCCGCAACTGTACAAAGCAAAATGGTTTACAGCGGTACCGAAGGGGTACCGACAAAAATGGGCGATGTGAATACCACGGTACAAAGCGCCCGCCTGCCGCGCGAAGTAATTACCGGTAATACGGGGCTGTGTATCGAACTATCATTAATGTACGCCAGCGTACTGAAAGCGGCAGGTTTACACCCGGTGATATTTTTAATACCGGGCCATGCTTTCCCGGGTATCCTGGCAAGTGATGGCTATTATGCCATTGAGGCTACTGGTTGCGGCGGCCAGGGGCTTGGCGGTAGCATGACCCCGCAGCAAGCATTTGCAAAAGGAGAAGATGAATTAAAAACCTTTATAACAGGCCTGAACCAGGGCGATACCCGCAATATTGTTATCGATGTAAATAACCTTGAGTCTGCGGGTGTAGTACCGATGGAATTACCGGATGACGATTTCCTAAGGAAAAAAGTGGATGATATAGCAGCGACTTTCTCGGGAGGGGGAGCAACCTCAACCCCTTTTCCGGCAACCACCGCGCGGAACGCACCGGCACGCACAACAGAACGCCGGCCAACACGTAGCAGCGGTGGAAACAGAAGCAACGAAAGTGGAAACAGTGGGTCAAACACATATTCAGGAGCAATTAGTTTCAGCTATCCCGGAAGCTGGAACAGAAGGGACCGTCCGCTGGCTAACCTGAACACGCTGGTATCTGTAGTAGCCGGCGCCGATCAAACACAAGCCAGTGTTTGGGACGTGCAAGCATCATCAACAGACCAGGCCCTGTATATTGTAAGGTCGCAACTGGCGGCGTTGGGGCAAAATATCACCTACCAACGGGCCAATTATGCTAACGGTTATACTTTGTACCAGGGAATGAGCTCGTACCGGGGCGTTACACAAAAGTGGGAAGGTGTTTTTCGCAGTGGCGGGAACGGGATTGTGGGGGTGACCATGAGCAGCCCGAATTTTGCCGGAAATACAGACTTATTTAATACCATCATACGCAGCATTCGTTAGTTTTTGATCATGAAAAAGATATATATATTCATCACATCGCTTATCGTTATTTCTTCGGGCGCCGTTAATGCACAGCAACAGCTCGACCCGCTAAAGGAAAACGTAACTTATAATATCGATAACCTTGGGAACGGGCATATTGAATTAAACAGAAAGTTCAACGCAAGCCAGTGGGATAATTACAAAAAGATAGTGGGCAATAACGCCGAAGGGCTTTGGAAGCGCGCCGAGACACGGAACTTCCCTTCGGCGTATCTTGAAAACTTTAATTACAAAGAGGAGGATCAAAGTTTTACGCTGACGTTTGACGCGCTGGGCCTGGCTAAAATAAATGACAATGGCCAATGGCAGATAGATATCAATATACAGAAACCCGACATCAATAAAATAAGCGACAGGAATTTTGCGATGACTGCCTCGTATAATACAAACGGCGCGCTTATGCAGGACCTTATCAAAGTAAATATGCCGGATGGAGCAGCAAATGTTACCCAGGATAAGGATGCCTTTGGCAAACCCATTTTTACTTATGACCTTACCCCCGGCCACGGAGGCGCCCGCCTGTTATTTTTGATCGCCGGTATTTTGTTTATGGCAGCCGGCGCGGTATTTTATTTTAAGCCTGATATTCTATCATCGGTAAGCAAACCCAAGGTTAAGCCGTTTACCGTGGTAAGTGCACAACAAGCGCCGGCCGCAACGCCGGAACCGTCCGCAAATCCGAATATTGAGAAGCAGGCATAATTACAATCGCTTTCAACCTTCAATTATATCCAGGGTAGCTAAAAGCTGCCTTTTTTATTTGACGTCCGTATATCCTTATAATCCGGGGTGTTGATCGTGATCCGGTTAAGGAGATAAGATTGTTATTAGTCTGAATCCATCTGCTATAATTTACCCGATAAATCCCATATTTGCAGTATGTCTAAAATCTGGCAGAAATCTATCACAGTAAATGAACTCGTAGAAAACTTTACCGTTGGCCGCGACCGCGAGTTTGATGCCCAAATGGCTGCATTTGACGTTTTGGGTTCGCTGGCGCATACGCGCATGCTGCATAGCGTTGGTTTGCTTAGCCAGGACGACGTTGATGCGGTGCAGAAAGAGTTAAAAGCCATTTATAAAACGATTGAAACCGGCAATTTTACCATTGATGCTGATGTGGAGGATGTACACTCGCAAGTAGAGTTGTTGCTCACCAGGCGCATAGGCGATGCCGGCAAAAAAATCCACAGCGGCCGCTCGCGTAACGACCAGGTTTTGGTTGACCTGAAACTATTTTTCAGGCATGAGTTGCAGGAAGTGGTTGAAAGTGTGGATGCGTTGTTCCGCTTACTGATAGAACTCAGTGAAAAACATAAGGCTATTTTACTGCCCGGTTATACGCATTTGCAGATCGCCATGCCGTCGTCATTCGGATTATGGTTTGGCGCTTACGCGGAGAGTTTGGTTGACGACCTGGAACTGCTGCTTGCTGCTTATAAGATCACCAATAAAAACCCATTGGGCTCGGCTGCCGGATATGGTTCATCGTTCCCGTTAGACCGTACTCTGACCACCCAATTATTGGGTTTTGACAGTTTGAATTATAATGTGGTTTATGCGCAAATGGGTCGCGGGAAAACAGAAAGGGTGATAGCGCAGGCTTTATCGTCTATCGCCGCCACTTTGGCCAAAATGGCTATGGACCAGGCCCTGTACCTGAGCCAGAATTTTGCTTTTGTTAGCTATCCGGATAACCTGACCACCGGCAGCAGCATTATGCCACATAAAAAGAACCCGGACGTTTGGGAAATTATGCGCGGCAAGTGTAACCGCCTGCAGGCCCTGCCAAATGATGTAGCGATGATGACGACCAATTTGCCATCGGGCTATCACCGTGAGCTGCAATTGCTGAAAGAATTACTTTTCCCGGCCTTTACAGACATTAAACAATGCCTGGACATGGCGGCGTTTATGCTGAAGCACATTGAGATAAAGGCTGATATTTTGAACGATCCTAAATATGCCTACCTGTTCAGCGTGGATGAAGTGAACAAACTGGTTTTAGAGGGTGTGCCCTTCCGGGATGCTTACAAACAGGTTGGGTTAGCTATTGAACAAGGTAATTTCGATCCCGAAACGGCGGTAAACCATACCCACGAAGGCAGTATCGGTAATTTGTGTAATACGCAAATAGCCGATTCAATAAATACACTGCTCAAAAGCTTCAACTTTGAAAAGGTGCAGCGATCGGTGGAATCACTCATAAAATAATCGGTGTAATCATAAATAAATCGGTGCAATCATGAGTTATCAAAACCGAAACGATATTTATCCCGGCCTGGAGGTTGATATCATCCTGAAAAAAGATCAGCGCAGCGGCAAACTGACAAGAGGTATTGTTAAGGACCTGCTGACCAGTTCGGCCTATCATTCACGGGGCATCAAAGTAAGGCTCGAGGACGGGCAGGTGGGAAGAGTAGCGGAGATTGTTGACTAGTCCGAAAGTCGGAAAGACCGCAAGTCGGGAAGTACTTTTAAAAAATATTATATTGCAATGATCTTACGGACTTTTCTGACTTACAGACTTTCGGACTCAAGGCTATGACCAACCCCAAACCTACCGCACACATATTTATGAGAATGGACGCCCAGCACCGTGTATTTATCAGCATGGCGATAGGCATTCTTGTTTGCGTCCTCACTTTTAACATTTACTCCTGGCCCTCTACCATACTTTTTACCTGGATGGGTTTTGCTTTAACCGCCATCATATTGATGTGGATCACCATTTTATCAAGTCACCCGCGCGAGGTGCGTAAAATAGCTAAACTACAGGATTCGAGTCGCGCGATGATATCCGGCGTTGTTATCGGGGCAGCTTTGGTCAGTTTAGCGGCGGTTTATTTCCTGCTCAAATCGGCCAAAGTGCACGGGGCAAATGTACACGGCCATATTGTGCTATCTATTACTGCAGTTTTTGTATCGTGGTGGCTGGTGCATACCATATTTACTTTAAGGTACGCTCACTTATATTATGATACCAATCATGACGACGGCACCCCCCGCAAAGGTGGCGGGCTGGAATTTCCGAATGACGGTGTGCCCGACTATCTTGATTTTGTTTACTTTTCGTTCGTCATCGGGATGACGTTCCAGGTATCTGACGTTGTGATCTCCTCAAAACAAATACGCCGTATTGCCCTGGTACACGCCCTCATCTCGTTCATTTTCAATACGGCTATTGTTGCGCTGAGTATTAATGTAATATCGGGATTAGTGTCTCAATAAAAAAAGTATAAATGTTTGATTTTTAATAACCTTCGAACTTCAGTTAACGTATAAAGGCTATTACGTGAACGATCAAATCATGAAAAAACTCTACTATTTATTATTTGCATTTATACTTATCTGTCTTGGCTGTAAAAAGGATAAAAAAGAGGGGCCGCCTGCCGATACTTCGGTAGGGCTGCATATTTTGATCACAGCCGGCAATAACCAAAAGGATACGATTGGCAAAGGGCTCAAAGATTCGGTAACGATAAAAGTGATCAATAATAATGTTCCCGTTTCAGGATACATTGTGCAGTTTAAAAGGTCGGGCTGTGAGGATCAAACCATCTCCCAAAAAACTACTAACGCTTCAGGAACAGCATCTTTTGCCTGGTATTTGAGCGGCGAAACCGGCCCGCAATCGCTTAAAGCGATCTTGCTGGATAATAGCCATGCTATAAAAGATTCGGTAACTTTTGGCGCAACCGGTATTGCTCCCAGCCATGGATGGCACCGCGGCGGATGTTTGCAAAACTTCCCCATAGGTGATGTTGCTGCGCTAAGTTCGGGCAGGATACTGGCTTCGGTTAACGCAACCGGGTTCCCCTATTTTTCGGATGATAACGCCGTAAGCTGGCACCCGCTTAAAACATTTTCAAACACCTATTTCATCAGCAAGATCATGTCGGTGTCAACCGGTACGTATATCGCCACGCAAAACGATGGCGTATTTTTCTCTGCTGATAACGGCCAAACATGGGCGAACATAACCGGCGGAATACCGGATACGCGCAATTTCTCTGACCTGGCTTATACGCCTGCCGGAAACCTGATATTTTGCGGCAGCGGCGGTGTGTATCTATCAACGGATAACGGCACATCCTGGAACGAGTATGATTTTGGTCTGCCAGCCGGGCAAGCAACTTACCCCTGTGAGCAAACTAACGGCGACCTGTATATCATTGGATCCGATGCTTACCTTTATTACCTGCCTGTGCATAAATCGCAATGGGTGAATATCGGTGCGTATGACCAGTACCTGCTTTCGAGCGTGGAATCCATATATATCGACAGCAAAGGTGCTATGTTCATCGGTACACCGCATAATGCGCCCGATGCTACGGCCACCCTTTATGAATCAGTTGACCAGGCTCAAAGCTGGAGTCCGGTGTTTTCGCAAATACACGAAAGTTCAAGCTATCCTAACATAAGCGGTATCACCCAATATAATGGCGTATATTATTTCTCGTTTGCGGGGATAGGTGTTTACCAAACCAGCAATTTTGTAAACTACAACGACATAACTGCGCAATTTGGCAACCTGGGTTTGCTGAGTTTTACGGTATCTAAAAATTCCACTTTTGTATTGGGCAGCCCTGGGTTTGGGGTGTATTATAAAGTGCCGTAAACCGCCTTGACCGAGCTTTGTTTATTATAAAAGAAGCCGACCTGCTCAAAAATCATTTGCTTATTTCTATATTCGGATAATGTTTTTCACCGAAGACTTTATCCACTACATCTGGAAATTTCGCTTGTTTGAGCGCGAAAACCTGCAAACTACTACCGGCGAAAGCATCCAACTGTTTTCGGCGGGATTGCCGAACAGTGATTCGGGGCCCGATTTTCATAATGCGCGCGTCCGCATAGGCGATACTACCTGGGCTGGCAATGTGGAGCTGCATATCAAATCGTCCGACTGGCAAAAGCATAACCATACGCACGACGGCGCCTATAAAAGCGTGATATTGCATGTGGTGTATAAGGATGACGAACCCATCACCCTGCCGGATGGCCGCCGCCTGCCTACTTTGGAACTGTATGACCGTATTTCGCCCGAGTTATATAACCGTTACCAGCATTTGGTTTATGGCGAACAGCAATTTATCCCCTGCGAAGGTAGTATACAAAACGTGGATGATATCACTTTGCGCAACTGGCTGACACGTGTTTTGATCGAACGGCTGGAAAAACGCTCGGCAACGGTAACCGCCGCTCTGGATAAAAACCGGGGCGACTGGGAAGAAACTTTTTACCAGTTTTTGGCTGCTCAATTTGGATTTAAAACCAATGCCTTGCCATTTGAACTGATGGCAAAATCATTACCGCAGCTAACACTGGCAAAGCATAAGGATAATCCTTTGCAGATAGAGGCGCTGATATTCGGGCAGGCAGGTTTCTTGGATGAGGACTTTAAAGATGAATATCCGCGAAAGCTGAAGGAAGAGTACGGTTTCCTGAAAAAGAAATACAAGCTTGTCCCGATAGAAAAACATTTATGGAAATTTATGCGGATGAGGCCGCAGAACTTCCCGACGGTACGACTGGCGCAGTTTGCGGCGCTGATCGTCAAATCCAACCATTTGTTTTCGAAAATGATCGAGATCAAGGATGTTACTTATCTGAAAAAACTATTCACCGAATTGCCCATTAATCCTTATTGGGAAACGCATTACCGCTTTGAAGCGGAATCGAAAGCATCGTCAAAAAGTTTGGGCGAATCTTCTATAGAAATTCTATTATTAAATACTTTTGTGCTATTTTTATTCTGTTATGGAAAGCATAACCAGCAAGAGTACTATATAAACCGCAGCCTGAAATTATTAGAGAAATTACCCGCCGAACAGAATAATATTGTAACTAATTTTGATGCTTTGGGTATAAAGGTTAACACGGCGTTTGATTCGCAGGCGCTGCTGGAACTGAAAAATAACTACTGTAACTATAAGAAATGCCTGCAATGCGGCGTTGGAAATAAGATACTAAGAATGATTTGATATGTTGCAAAGGGTAATTACATTTTTTGAACGGTATTCTTTCGGTGTTTGCACCTACCTGGGCGAGCGCTTTAATATTTCTATTTCCAAGATCAGGTTGTTTTTTATTTACTCCTCCTTTTTGGCAGTGGGTTTTCCGCTGATATTTTATTTCTTCGCCGGCATTGTGCTGGATATCCGCAAGTATGTGAAAAGGAAGCATACGAGGGTGACGGATTTGTTTTGATTTCGGATTTACTTAGCACACCCAACAAAAAAGCGTCCTGTATCTCACATCGCCAGGCTGTTTTGATGAAGTTTTTGATCATGGTTAATTATCTATCGTAACGGATACATTGGCAAAATCGCCCGGTGTGCCGGTGCCGAAAACATACAGGCCAAGTTTGTCGCCGTGATGATCCCCAAGCCTTTTGACAGAGAGCGACGGCTTTTCGATATGGTTTACAAATACCTGTACACTGTCTTTCCGTATCACAATGCGCGCGTGTATCCACGCTTCAGGTACAGGGTTGGGCAGTATCTCGTTTTCAAACTGGCCGGTGTTCTCCTTCCTTAATTTATCATAAGGATAATCGGGCTCAGAAGTATAGGCCAGCGACCAGGTGCGGCGTACAGGGTCCTGGTGCCGGAAATTAAACGGCCGGAAAAGGATATCCTCATAAGTAACAGTATCAGCCGTATTGAAAACGATGCCCAGGAAGCTTTTTAGAAACTCATTACGCCCCCGCAGATCAAACTCTATTGTTCCTTCGTGGAATTTAAGCGGCAGCCATACAATGCCGGTGCCGGTGATACCGGACTTACCGCTATCGTTCAATATAGTGATGTGGTGACCGGGACTGGCTGCCAGCTGACCGTTAGTCAGCATTTTATCTAATTTGTAGGTGACTTTTTTTTGTGCTGATACCGTGCCTGCAACCGCTAGTGCGAGGATCAGAATGAATGTTAACTTTTTCATGTTGATAAAGTGCCGCTGTTTTTAAAGGTGCGGCATTGCCTTATCAAACTTAAGTTTTAAGGCAGACGGAGACAATTCATAGCTTGTTCAAGTTTTTTCAAGTTGTATCAAGCTGGAAATAAATGAATTAGAATTTACCGACTCAGGGGTGGCTTGTGATGGTTTGCTGGTGCCTTTCGGGATGAAACTGATCGCAGAAGCTCCAGACTGACATTCCATAGAGAAACATAACGAAGATGGTGAAGACCATCAGCAGTAAAATGATCACTTTATAGCATAACTGGCCGATGTCCCAATCCTGGTGGCTTAGGAACGCTACCAGGCTAAAAGGCTGATGTTCGATTTTGCGGTCCATCCGATAATTTTCTGGTTAAACGGGTTATATGTGGATGTCTATCAAATTTAATCATTGAAATACTATATAGCAACTTATTTTGTGTTCAAGTTTTTTCAAGTTGTATTGTTTTGGAAATCAGTTATTAAAGCCGTACAAAATAGTGCTTAGTACTGTCACAAAATGTCGCGCTGGTGCGTCTTTTTCATAATAACTGTATCTTAGAAATGTTATGAACGAGGCCGACCTGAAACAACTGCTGCTGATCATCGAGCGACAACTCGACTGGGGCGACTCCGCGACCTGGCAAAGCAAGGATTTTGAGATACTGAACCAGCTCATTTTTGAGAAAACAAAGGTTTCGCTTAGTGCCAGTACCTTAAGGCGTATTTGGGGCCGTGTAGAATATAATCATTTGCCGAGTGGTACCACGCTGGATACTTTAGCGCAATTTGCCGGGTTTGAAAACCGCAGGGCGTTTGTGAAAAACAAACCTGCTGCTGCGGAGCCTGCACAGATATTACAGCCACGGCCATTTAAAAGGCCCCAACGGAATTTAAAATTGTTAATTAGCGCCGTTGTTGTTATTACCGTAAGCTTTGCTGCGGTGTATATCAAAAATATAGCCTCGCCAGACCATGCTGCCGTACTCTCGTTTGATACCAAACTGATCACCCGCACCATCCCCAACTCAGTGGTATTTACTTACGATGTTAAAACCAACCCTACCGATTCGGTTTTCATTCAGCAATCATGGGACAATACAACACGTGCGGCAGTTGATAAAAACCAGCACCAATATACTTCCATTTACTATGTTCCGGGCTTTTATCATGCCAAATTACTGGTCAATAACAAAGTTGTAAAGGAACGCTTGCTGATGATACCTACCAATGGCTGGCTGGGGATGATAGCGCACTACCCGGTGCCTGTTTACCTTAACGATAAAGAGTTTAAGAACAAGGACGGCCTACAGGTGCCGGTATCAACCATTATACAGAAAGATATCCCGCTTGGCCCGCAGCCGCCTGCGGTTGAATATTATAACGTTGGTAATTTTGAGCCTGTACCGCTTAAAGACCTCAACTTTGAGGTTGAAGTAAAAAATGATTACCACGAAGGCGCGGCAACTTGCCAATATCTCAATATCATCCTCTATACCGATTATACACCTGTCATTATACCCTTATCGGCCAAAGGTTGTGTATCTGATCTGAGGCTGCTGAACGGCCGGTTTTTTGTTTCGGGGAAGGACCATGACCTGTCGGGTTTTGGCGCCGACTTGTCGCAATGGGTAAAGGTGACGTGCCGGAGTGTCGGAGGCAAAATACAGTATCATGTCAATGATAAATTGGCTTATGAATCGGAATTACCGTTATACAATGAAAACGTTGTAGGTATGGGCTATGATTTCCAGGGCACGGGTTCGGTAAAAGGCATCCGGTTAAAGAACGCAGGTAAAATGGTCTTCCAGTCTTTTTGAGCCGCATGAGGATCATTGTGTGGAACTGCAATATGGCTTTCCGAAAGAAAGCAGCACTGCTACTGGAATATGACCCGGATATCATCGTGGTGCCTGAATGCGAAAACCCGGAAGCGCTCAAATTCCCGCAAGGCACTAAACAACCCGATAGTATTGCCTGGCATGGCGATAACCCGAATAAGGGATTAGGCGTTTTCGGCTATAATGGTTATCAACTTAAGCTGTTAAAGAGGGTTCATAATAAAGACCTAAAAACAATAATACCTTTAGCGGTTACTTGGGGCGATCTTAAATTCACCCTGTTTGCAGTTTGGGCCAATAACCCGGCTGATAAAAAAAACCAATACGTAGGCCAGGTGTGGCAGGCCATTCATCATTATGAAAAACTGATAAAAACTAAGCGAACCATATTAGCCGGCGACTTTAACAGTAATTCGATATGGGATAAGCCTAAACGTGTTGGCAACCATACGGATGTAGTAAAAGTGTTCGACAGGAAAAAGATCACCAGTGTTTATCACCAACATTTCGGGCAAACCCATGGGAAGGAAGAACATGCCTCCTTTTACCTGTACCGGCACGAAGACAAACCTTATCATTTGGATTATTGTTTTGCGTCGAAAGACTTTATGGCCGGGTTAAAACATGTGGAGATGGGCACGCATGAAAAGTGGTGCACTTATAGTGATCACCCGCCGCTGATAGTGGAGTTTGACCTGGAAAATAATTGGTAGCTACGGTTCGTTAACTCTGTGCTTCTCTGTGAAAATCTTTGTGACCTTTGTGGTTACCTTTTTTTACCACGGAGGGCACTAAGAAGGCACAAAGTTCACAGAGATTTTAAATTATCAGTTATATTAGATGACGCGGAACGAAGCAACCCCAAACCGGAAAAGTACCTGGAATTTGAAAGCTGGCCTAACCGACCGGGATCGCTCCGTTCCCCGCATTTTTGTCATTATATCAACCTGCCGGTTTTTACGGCTTCCTGCAGGTTAGCCACCCTGAATTTGGGTTTGTATATCCGGTTCGCCAGTTTTTTTACCCAGTTTGACCGGTAACCGAATACCGTCCGGATCACCCCTACCGTTACCGAGCCTTTTGGGTACCCATATTTATACCAGCTAAAGCGGGAATTATCCACGCGGAAGGTATCTGTAAACTCGGCCAGGAAAAGATCGATCTCGATATCAAAAATATCCAGGTCGAGGTCAATACTGGTATTCACCGTTAAAGCGTCGGGGTCCACTTTACGTATCTTGTACCTGTCGCAATATCCGGTAATAAAATCCTTTAATTCGGGCAGTACTTCTTCCATGTAAATCCTTTTGGGTGATCAGCCTGTTTATAAGACACTGCTTTTTGCACGCAGGTTGCATGGGGCGAAAGATATTTTTTAAAATAATCCAGAAAAAGAAAAGCATCCGCCAGGTTGTTGACGGATGCTTTCTGTATATCTTCGAAAATTTATTGAAGTTAATCGTTCTTCAAGCCGAGCTGATTATTTTGAAAATCAAGCAGGTATGCATTATTCTCAAAAAATGAAAGACTAACCACCGAAACGGTTGAACCCGAATTGGCTGGATTTTCAACATAAGTTAAATTATCTAAATCGGCCGTTGTGTACGAGTAACTGAAGCTGGTGCTGCCCGAAATATTTATAGTAACGGTTTTGCCTGAAGCTAATTGTACCGGTGTAGCAGCTGCGGTTGGATCCTGCAGGTAGCTATACGGCTCGGTGCCGGTATCAAATAAAACGTAGCCGTTAAAGAATGCATTGCCGCTATAACCAATTTTAGCCGGGAAAATAGGCAGGTAGCCCTCCCCTGTGTAAAACTTGAGCAAAGTAAGGGAATAGCCCCCTGTAGTAAGGTCGGCAGCTGTTAAACCCAATGTAATAGCCGGCACATAAGTACCCTGGTTTGAAAAATTGGTTGTACCTAAGGCATCCATTTTAAAACCTTTGGTGAGCCCTGTACCCGGGTCGTAATAAGAGAGCGGGCTGGTAATAAAAGCATTGTTGGCAAACGTAATGTCGTATTCCGACGACACGCCGAACACGTCAAAATCACCAGCGGTTTTATCTAAATTACCCTTTGAATCTGTTGCCTTCCAATATATAAAAAAGGGCAACCTTTTTACGGTTATATTTCCATTTGCATCACCGATAGTGACAGGGGCATAAGCCAGGTTGCCATACACCTTGCTGGTAGTGGCATTATCGTCGCCGTACTCAATTATATCAGTTTGATTGGTAATTGTGATGCCGTCAACAACGGTTGAGTCGCCGGTAAAGCTGAAGCCTGTGCTGGTGACCGCAGATGCGGGTAAAATTTCGCTGGCATCTAAAACCATTCCGCCCGAGCCAGTATCAAATATCAGGTCAAGGTCGGTGGTTTGGGTACCAACCTTTGAGATATTCATTAACAATATTTTGTATATGGAATCCTTTACCTCGTAAAAACCTATCTTTTTGGGAGTAGCGGTGGTGGTTTTGTTATTCTTAGGGTCTCTTTTACAAGCTGCTGTAAACAGGAGCAATATTGACCCGGAAATAAGCAACAACTTCTTGAACTGGTAGTTTTTTTTCATATGAATTGGGGATTGTAAAACAGTTACATAAAACTGTTCTTTTTAAAATTTATTATTCGTCTTACACTAATTCAAGCGGTGCATCTTCTGCTAAGTTACGTAATTTTATGCTAATATGTAACAGCAAGCATCTAAACAACCTGTTAAACGCTTATAATTGCAGCTTGTTTCATAATTAAATGGATATAAAAATAATTGCTTTTGATGCCGACGATACCTTGTGGGTAAATGAACCATATTTCCAAAATACGGAAAAAAAGTTCTGCGGGTTGCTTGAAGAATTTTTACCGCAACAGGATTTATCGCGCGAATTATTGAAGATCGAGATCGCCAACCTGGCGCTTTATGGCTATGGCATTAAAGGTTATATTTTGTCAATGATCGAAGCGGCCCTAAAAGTTACCGACAACACTTTAAGCGTTGAAGCCATTAAAAAAATTATAGGTTTTGGCAAAGATTTGCTGAATGAACCGATAGAACTGCTGGAAAATGTGGAAGATGTCCTGAAAGCCCTAAAAGGCCACTACCGGCTGGTTGTTGCTACCAAGGGCGACCTGCTGGACCAGGAGCGCAAGCTTAAAAAATCGGGATTGAGCCATTATTTTCATCATATCGAGGTTATGTCGGAAAAAGGTGAGGATGATTACCGCAAATTGATAAGGCATTTGGATATAAAACCTGAACAATTTATGATGATCGGCAATTCGATAAAATCGGATATAATACCGGTGTTGAATGTAGGCGGGTATGCCATCCATGTGCCCTATCATACTACCTGGGCGCATGAGCATGTGGAAACCAAATTGGAACATGAGAATTTCAGGCAAGCGGAGCATTTGAAAGAGGTGCTGGGAATGTTGAAGCAAAATTAACCACAAAGACCACATACGTTTTCACAGAGAAGCACAGAGAAAATTGTCTCTGCGAACTTTGTGCCTTTACTTTGTGAATTCAGTGGTTAATTTGTGAAATTCACTTAATTCTGCGCTTATCGCTTCATTAACACACCCCTGCCCCTCTCAAGAGGGGAATTCCTATTTTAAATTTCTTTCTCCAGCACCACTAATTCAATCGCCTCTCCTTTTACCACGCCGAATTTTGTGTCGGTCGGAAAGGGCTGTATTTTACCGGTATTACGATAGCCACGCCGCTCGTACCAGGCTATTAATTCGTGGCGGGTGGTAATTACGGTCATAAATATCACCGGGCATTTTAAAGTGGTGGCCCATATTTCAGCTTCGTGCAACAACTGGCGACCTATGCCATTGGCTTGCAGCGTAGGAGAAACCGTAAGCATACCCAAATAAAGCCGGTTAACATCGCGAATCTCGAGATAAACACAAGCCAGTATCCGGCCTTCCTCCTCTGTATATTTAAGGATGGTGGTATTAGCAGCCTGCAAATATTCGTTCATTGTCGGCTCGTCAATTCGGATACCATCAAGTAAGTGGGCCTCACTGGTCCACCCCTGCTGTGATGATGCGCCGCGATAGGCGCTGTTGATGAGGGCAGTTAGTTCGGCTGTGTCGGCTGGTGTAGCTTTGGTGATGGGCATTAGTAAGTTGAATGAGTTAGATTGGGTTGATTGAGTTGAATGAGTTGGATTAAGTTAATATACATGAGCAGTTGAAAACTCAATCAACAATTCAACCATGTAAACTTAATCAACTATAAATTGCGATAATCTTCCCGCGCCGGGCTAAAAATATCTATCAGTTTGCAATCCGTTACCGCTGTGCCGCCGTGCACTACATTGGACGGGATAACGGCGAAAAAACCCGGCTCCAGTATTTGGGTATCGCCGTTAACGGTCATCTCAAATTTACCTTCAATGGCAAAGGAACATTGCTCGTGGATGTGCTGGTGCAGCGGCACCGAACAGCCTGCCTTTACGTCGATAAAATTGATAGTATTGGTATCGGTATGTATCAGCTTGGAGAAAAAGCCGGGGGCTATTTCTTTGGTGGCAATGCCGGAAAAATAGCGAAAAACTGATGTGTCCATGATGGTTGATTGAGGGCTTAAAGATACAATTATCGCATTTGTTAATTGGTATTGCCTGTTTTCTTTGTTAACTTTGAATATGGAATTGAAGATAGACATCGGGTTTGAGCAGTTGGTGCAAGCTATTAGACAATTGCCGGCATCTAAAATCATGCAGCTAAAAGCCGAACTGGCAGAAAAAAAAGACGCCGGAAACTCTACCGCCGAATTCCAGGAACTCCTCTTAAGTGGTCCTATAATGGATGATAAGCAATATGAGAATTACAAGGACATTAGAAACCGGATTAATAAATGGAGAACAAAGTAGTTTTGCTTGATACATCCATCCTGATAGAGTATTACAGGAAAAAAGACAAAACTAAAAGCACACTTTTTCATTTGGCTAAAACATATTCTGCTTTTGCTGTTTCCGCAGTAACCCATTTCGAGATTTATACAGGGAATCCTGCCGACAAATTAGATTTTTGGAACTCATTTTTCTCCACTATAAGCATCCTGCCCTTTAATGCAGAAATATCCATTGAGGCTGCAAATATTGACACAGCTCTAAAAAAGGCACGTAAGCAAATTGCAATTGCTGACCTTTTTATAGCAGCGACCGCTTCATTTCACAACCTTCCCCTCGCTACTTTAAACAAGAAACATTTTGAAAGAATAGGTAAACTTGAAGTGTTGATTTAAATCTACGGAGATGGAATCAGATGCGCGGAGAAAGAAAAATAGCCGGAACATACAAGTTAAGTTGCAAGCAACTAAAAAATAATTTTATTTCTTATAACTTAAATAAATTAGTTACGTATAAAACGGTACTATAATTCATAGTTGTAGTTTTAAGATAGATAGTAGAGATCCTGCCCGCGAGGGGTGGGATTTTTATTTTTATTTAAGTCAGTAAATCCTACATCTCTTTTAAAACAAAAAAAGAGCCATCCGCACCACCAGACAGCTCCTCAACTATAAACCTAAACTTAAACTTAAACTAATTATTCTAAACCGGCCAGCACTTCCTTTTTGCCGGTTTGGTTAATGATCCTATTTTCCGTATTGTAATCAACTGAGAAGTTGTTATTTACAATAGTCGCATTATTACTGCGGGTCATGCCGAATGCGCTTACCTTACCACTCAGTTCAATCGTTGCATGATCTGTAAGCGTTACATTAGCGCTGTAAGCGTTGAAGTTCAGCTTTGCGGTTGCGTTATCATGCAGGTCGATGTTAAATTCAATTTTAGAAACTTCACCGAATGATCTTACTTCGGCATTGTCATAAGCCGAAATAGAGCGCAGGTTATCAGAAGTAACCCACACAATTAATTTCTCAGCACCGTAAGATGCTATACGCAGCACGCCTTTGTTGTTTTGTACCAGGGCGTTCTCAGCATAATATTTATTATAAACAGTTACCTGCTCAGGGGCATTGTCGGATATAAATAGCTCGACGTTGCCGTGTAGTTCAATTTTATTGAAGGATTTGATATTGCTTAAAACAGTAGCTGCTGTAGTAGCAGTATTAGCATAGGTTGATTTTGTGATTGCTGACATTACAACGAACATCATGGCAATGGATAACATTTTGGTTTTCATCTTTTTTTCGTCTTTATTTTTCGTCTATTTAAACCGTTCGGTATTATTTGCGGTGCTTTTAATTTGAGCGATGCAGACTGACGCGGTTTAAACTGGTGCAAAGGTGAAACTTATTATGGAGACATTTGTCATAATAGTGTAATGAGTACACACATTAAAAATAAGGTTAATTATAACATAAGTAGCTATAAATCAACGCAATTGCAAGTCGCACCTAATGCGGGTTTACAATAAATACCGATAAGTATATTCAAAAATTCTGCGCATTTACGCAAATAACGATTAGTTTTTTATCGATTTCTGCTTTCAACAACAAATCTGGTACATAGCTGTAGTATGTAAAATTATCAGGAGTATAACAGCAACAAAAGTTGTTTTTTTATAACTTGTACGGGTTAAACCCCGGCGTTAAACCTTTTAACCTATATTATTTGAATATGAAAAAGCAAAGCTATTTAATGGTCGTACTCATCTGTCTTTTAAGCTGTACTCTATTCGCGCAGCAAAAACCCGACAGCTTGTACCAGGTAAAAGGATTTATTATAGCCGCCCCCCGGCCCGATGGCGTTGATGATTTTGTTAAATTCATCAATGAAGAGCTGGCGCCGCGTAAGGTGAATACTTTGATCATGCGCGTGGATTTTAATTACCAGTTTAAAAGTCACCCCGAGCTGCGCGATACGCTGGCATTGTCAAAAAGCGATGCCCGCAAAATTTTGGAAGCCTGTAAAAAGAATGGTATCAGTATTATCCCGCAGATAAACTTGCTGGGGCACCAGTCGTGGGCGGCCAAAACAGGCATGTTGTTAAAGGTATATCCCGAATTTGATGAAACTCCATGGGTAAAAATGCCCGCTACCGCTGCCGATTATAAATGGCCCAATGCCGATAATCTGTACTGCCGCAGCTATTGCCCGCTGCACCCGGGGGTACATAAAATTGTATTCGACCTGGTGGATGAGATCATGGATGTATTTGAAGCCAAGGCCTTCCATGCGGGAATGGACGAGGTATTTTACCTGGGCGAGGATAAATGCGCCCGCTGCGCCGGGCGCGATAAAGCTGTTTTGTTTGCCAACGAAGTACAAACAATTCGCGACCACCTGGCCGAAAAGAACCGTGAGCTTTGGATATGGGGCGACCGCCTGATAGATGGTCGGGCTACCGGTATCGGCGAATGGGCAGCCAGTTATAACGACACTTACCGCGCCGTTGACATGATACCCAGGGACGTAGTGATCTGCGACTGGCAATACGACCAGGACAACCAAACAGCGGTCTATTTTGCGCTGAAAGGTTTGCGCGTGGTAACCTGTACCTGGAACCGGCCGCAGGTAGCGGTGAACCAGGTGGAGGACCTGTATCGCTCAAGGGCCATATCCAGTCGTGAGCTTAAGGGCCGCTTTTATGGAATAGCCGAAACGGTTTGGTCGCCCGCGTTCCAGTTTTTTAACGGGTATTACGGCCGCACAACCAATCCGACAGCGGGGGATAATACCCCATGGAATACCTTTAAAGTTATGTTTGATAAGATGAACCAGTTGGAGCAAACGGCTGCAGCTAAATAGGGCATTTGCAGCCGCAAGAGTCCTTTCAGGCGACCCGGCGGGTAAGTAATTTATAAACGATGAGTGAGCAACCACAGTGGTTTTTGATTGAAACTGAACAAGCGTATAAAGCTGCGCTTGCCCGGTACGAAATGGTTAAAAATGCATCAGCAGGAATAGAACACCAGGAGAAACTCCTGCTGGCGCATTTGATCTCAGATTATGAAAACAAGAATTGGGACTTGCCGGATGTAGACCCGGTAGAAATGATCAAGATCCGTATGGATGATTTTGGGTACAGGGCCGCGGACCTGGCTGCCGTTTATGGCGACAAAGGAACGGTAAGCAAGGTGCTGAACTATAAGCAACCGCTTTCTTTGACGATGATCCGTAAATTCAGCAAATTATTGCACTTGCCTGCGGATGAACTGGTACGCGAATATCAATTAGTAGAATAGATTAGCTATACGCTTTTCCAATCCGGTGTATTTTCAGTTAACCTAATTGTAGTTTTATCTATTTTTTCGAATAGATAAGCATACCACTGGCTGCTTGCGTTGAACCACGTATCTATTTCGGTGTCCCGAAACGTGGTATCAGCCTCGTAAATAATCCCGGCAAAAAGCGTTTAACAAAAAGCGCCAGTCTTTCCTGGCCCATAAATTTGCCGATATAAGGCTCATACGCTTCATTTTTAATTGCCTTTATAATTTGCCCGGCAGCTTTAGCGGCCGAAAATCCGCCATTGATCTGTTCAGATTGACCGCTGAGAAAACTTCCATCGCCGGATATTACCGAGATCGGCGTGTGGATATAGCCGGGAGTAATAATAGTTACCCCAATGCCGTATTGTTTTACCTCGGCGCGGAGACAATCAAAATAGCCATGCAATGCATGTTTGGAGGCCGCGTAAGCCGCGCGCATCGGCGTACCAATTTTACCCATAACGCTGCTCGTCACCACAAAATAACCCGACCGCCGTTCCATAAAATGCGGCAAAAGGGCTTTGGTTAAAATGATATAGCTAAAATAATTAAGCTCCATCACTTCCCGGTGAACGGCGATCCCTGTTTCTGCAACAAGCGCACGCTGTGAAATACCGCCGTTATGTACCATGATGTTGATATGCCCGAATAATGCTATGGCGATAGGTACATTCGTTTCAAGCGTTGCGCTTTCCGTCAGGTCAAGCGGGAGGATATGTACATTTCCAGGATGAGGGCAGCTATTCTTCACCCGTTCCAATTCAGCTTTTCGCCGGCTTGAGAGGATAAGTTTGGCGCCTTGGGCAGACATGGCGCAGGCCAGCGCTTCGCCAATACCCGAAGATGCGCCGGTGATCCATACAACCTTATCTTGAAGTGATCTCATGAAAATGCTTTTTGGCGTAATTTAATAAGAACCTGCGGGATTTATATGGTATTTATTCGGAGTGCTAAATGGTAATGTAGTCGGAGACTACAGGCATATTCGTCCGTAGACAGAGTCTACGGACAGCGGGCTATTTATTCGGAGTGCTAAATGGTAATGTAGTCGGAGACTACAGGCATATTCGTCCGTAGACAGGGTCTACGGACAGCGGATTGGAAATATAGTTTATACGTGTCGTAACAATATGGCATTCTCCATGTAGTATAAGTGGATGAGTGTGACGCAGTAAGCTTCTTAACCGTCCGGCACTTCTATTAAACAAAAAAACCATGAAATTTTTTAATTGCCTGTTAGGTACTGCGGTACTTTTAACCATCAGTATGTCTTCTTATGCCCAAAAATACAAATCGGCGGCCGATACCGGCAAGCTAAACGCCGAATATGTTAAGACACAAAACAAGATCGCCGACCTTACCGCCCAATTAGCTACCGCGCAAGGCAATTTGCCAGGCTATGAAACCAAGGCCACAAATGCCGGCAATAC
>JBIOHG010000067.1:0-22836 GCA_044448765.1 Sphingobacteriales bacterium
TTTAGCTACTGCGTTTGTCGCAGCGGCGGATTTTGTAGCGAAGCTATCCATTGCCGACCCGGTTTTTTCGACGGCTTTTCCAACATTAAAAAGATCGGCTGCCATGCTGGCCAATGGTTTACTCGTGTTGCCAATGTTTGTTACGCTATCGGCCAATGATTTATTTAAGCCGTTTATATTTGCGGTCGTATCAACCAATGGTTTTCCGAGGCTGGTTATTGAGGTTCGGAGGCTATCGAATGATGCTTTGTACTGATCTATTTGCTGAAGGCCATCAGCATTGACCTCGATGTCAACAGTGATTTTTTTGCTTATGTCGTCTGTCATAAATTGTTCGGTTAAGTTTAATATGCCAATTGGCATATTATTAAAAATAAATTAGTATTAAAATGTTTGATAGTTTATTAAAAATCGGATCTCCTTTCAGCAGCATTTAAATCCCAAAGGACGCCGTCCTGGTACAGTAGTAAAACATATAAAGATTGATCGATAGGGCGAAATGTTAAGGATATCGTATTTTTATTTTTTGATTCCCAAACGGTGGAGCAGGTGGCATTGCCGGATTTAAGTTTTAATATCCTAAGCATGTTATTGGAATTTCCGAAATTGTTGGTCATGGTACCCTTGCCATATACAGCCGTGATATCAGTACAAAAAGTATCATAATAGGTTAGGATATCGTCTTCTTTAAAATCAGAGAACATAAAACCGGCCTCATAAGCCTTATTATTTACAAACTTAACGCCTAACATCGCCGTTCTATGACCGCCAATACTCAGCCCTGTGAATATGATATAATCTTTGCGCGAAATAGCGTCATTTTTTACCCCGTTTTTGGCAGCTATCATAGCTTTTACAGTTGCTGAATCACTTCCAAAAGGTATATCGATGAATGAATCTATAGATTTTTTATTTTGAGAAAAACTATAAAAAGGTGCAAGGAACAGTATGACAATGAACAATATTTTTTTCATGACTAAGGTTGAGTTTTGCTAATTATATTAGCAAATATAACTATCCGTTTTTTAAAAAGCAAATTTTATCCGAGTTTTATTAACTCCACTTTACACGGCTGCCCTCTGCGCCAACTATCTATTTTATTGATGTAGTAGTAAGCGCTATCCTGCTGCAGGTAAATAGGGATAAGCAAATCCAATTCTAAAATATCACGCGGTGTGAGCAATAGGTATCGGGTTACTTTTTTGGTCTGCGTCAATATTTTTTGAAACTCGTGATAATACTTGCTTTTAAGGCCGGGCAAGATGGTGCCACCTATGCCCGGCATATCACAAAAACATAAATTGTAATCACCCTCGGGTTTGTAAAAATACGGGGTCGAAATGATGTCGTTTATTACAACAGTTTTAGTTCCATCTCTAAAGGTGACGGGTTTGCTTTGCGGCAGCCTTGTTTTTTGATCGACCAATATACGCGGTGAAACACTAATGCTGAAGTCTTTGTTATCAGTTGTGTTATCGATCATTTTGATCTGTGCAATGTTGCCGGTTAAATAGGGCCGGTTAAGTGTTGGCGCGAACTGGCTTTGGAACAGATCAGCAGTAGGTGGCAGTGTTGCATCAGCAATGTTTATTTGCGCATTAGCAAAATCAAGCGGCAGTACATTGTCATCTTCTTTATATTTCATATAATTCACCTGCGCATAACCACCTAATTGAAAAGCTACCCGCTTGCCCTGGTCGAGGCATTTACTGCTCCAATCTTTTGCAATAGATATATTGTTAACTATATCTTTCAGCGAATTAAAGCTAAGCGTTCGGTTTGCGTTATCTGTTTGGCATATCACACCAAATCGCTGTAAAGTATCTTTTAACAGGTCCTTTTGACTTATATCAGGAAATATACGCTCGCATTGCACAGATTGGCCATATTGCATGGTGGTGTTCTGGCTTTCTATCAGCAAGGTAGCCCCTGGATATATCTGGGCATTGGAGCCCGATTGGCCCTGCCATGCATAACCGATATAAATCCCGCCATTTTCGGGAAGCGTTGTATCTGTTGATAGTACGTAATTATACAAATTCTGATAGCCGGTTATGCCCGCGCCTTTAGTGTTTTTGTCCCGTACCCAACCGTTTGGGTTTGAGGCGCTAATTTCGCCGGCTGTAAAGGCAAAGTCAAGCGAAGTAAGAGGGGTATCGGGTGTCGCGGGATAATTAGGGTTGCGATAATAGATATAAGCAGTTAGTTGACTTGGACTGTCGTGAGAGGTTATATGGCCGGATAAGCGCACAAGCGGAAATGAGGCTGTTACTTTTATTGCATTGATATTGGGCGACGTAAATAATGTTCCTGAAAATTGCTTCGACGGGTCGGAGACGATGGAATCCCATTTAAAAACGCCATTTGGATAACCTGAATCAGGGTGATCAAGGGTTGTGCCTGTCAAATTTGCTGCGCTCATTCCATGTATGTTGGGCTGGTTCTGGTAATCGGTGCCGTGCTCCCAGCTTCCGTTGCTGAATTGGCAGATCAACAATGGATAAAGCGGGTCGTCCAACAACGAACCTTTACCTTTATAACCCGCTGATTGCAAAAGCAGGTCTATCGCCGTTTTGATAAAAAAACCGGGCCGCATGTTATGGGGGTCGATGGCCTGGGTATAGTCAGCCGCATCAATATACCCGTAGTCAACAATAGGGTAGATCCAACCATCGGTTTTATATTGAGACATTGCAATGTTGTCGATATCCCAGGTGTGCTCGTAAGGTTTCCATAATTGGCCCTGTGCATATATGGTCGTACTATCGCCCATTTCGTACAACTTACCGTCGATAGCGTCAAAGAAATCCACATTGCCCGATAGAATTGTGATATTGGCATTATCCTGTTCAATGCTGCTCAATTCGGCAATGCCGTACGGAATAATCTCTAATCCATCCTGTAAAAGTTTGGCCTGGTATTGCTGGTAGGGTTGATGGTTTGCAAAGGCAATATTATCCGGGAAACCGAGTATCATTCTATTACGCTGGGTGAGCGGCAGCTTAAACTGGTTGCTTGTATTGCCCTGCTGATTTTGTACCTCGGCCAGGTTATTGATCTGGAAGGTGAGGGCAATCGGGCTGTCGTCGGTTAAGTCAACCAGTTGATCGTTAATATATAGTTGGAGTTGGTTCATACTGCGAAGGTTTTAATGTTAAGCCGATGTTTGCTTTATTAAAAATAGATTTTTAACTTTATTGAACTAACCAAGACAAAACCTTATGGGTAAGCCGGTCATTCTATTATTTTCAGTTTTGTTTATTTGCGGTATTTCCGCCTGTAAAAAGGACGCGAAGCCAAAAGTCCCAAGTTCACTTATAGGCGAATGGTATATAAGACAATATACGATAACTACTACAACCAATGGTTCTGCAGCATCACCTTTTGTATATTTTCGCTCGGATACGGCTACCAACGTTTATTATCTATTTAATGGTGATGGGACCGGTTTAGAGCAGCTGAATTTTGACCCGGCATTCATCAAAGTACCGGCTACGGGTTTTAGTTTTCGTATTTCCGGGTCAAACATCGTTTTTTCACAAAACTCGACTGTACTGCAGTCTCCCACTTGTTCATTCGAAATGCCAACCAGCGGAACATTGGTTATCCGTAGTACTTATAGCTCTACAGACAACTTTGGTAATGTTATAAGTACTTTGCAAGAGCTAAACCTGGGTAAATAGCATTACTGCGTTTGTATGTTAATTGACGGCATATTAAACGTAATGCTAAATGGTGCTTGCCCGTTTAATGTTTCGTATTCGCTGTAAGTAGCTGTGTTGATAACTATGGTTTGCCACTTTACCGGGTTTTTGTTGACCAGCATCTGCACTTTTGGAGAATATTTAATGGATTGCAGGCCTTTGATGTCGTTTATGGAAAGGTCTTCGGCCATCACTTTCATCTTTTGCCCGGCATCTTTAGCTATTACTTCTTCAATACCATCCTGGTTTTCCCAATCTGACACGAAGTTTTTGATAATAGTGGCATTTTGAACGTCGAGCGAAATTTCCTGGTTATAGACAAAACGGTAGTAATTCCAGGAACCAGATAAGCCTATCCAGCGCAGGTAAACCGAGTTTTCATCTACTGCGTCATCAATGCGTATAGTTTGTGTTTGGGTAATGGTATGGGTAGTTTCTCCTTCGTCATACTTTAAAGCGATGGTAAAATAATAAGCGTCTGACGGAAAGGTATTATTGATAAGCAAGCGGTTTAAACCCAATTGTGCGGGCAATGTGGCATCAGAAATGGTCTGACCAGTAATGATGAATTTACTGCTGTCCTGGTTCAACAACCAAGAGCCATCTTCATTTAATAAATCAGTTGATAAGGCATCACCAGGTAAGGGGCTCCGGTTAATATCTAATAGTATAATTTCACAATAAATATTAAGGCCGAGCAAGTATTCGCTGTAAATAAAACCGATGTCAAAAGGGTATCCGTTTGAAAAAGCGGGTTCCTTAAAATCGGTTATCCATTGCGCCAGTTGTGAGCTATCAGTTACGGATGCAAAAGGAACATAAGCGGCTAAATTGCCGCCATAACGCTGTCCCAATTGTTTGGCTGCATAAATCACATAATAGGGATCGGCAACGGTGATGTAATCGGAGGTATTACCGCCTGTTGTGCCATCGTCCCAGCTTTCGGCATATTGAATTTGGTAACTGGCGGCCAGATTATTGTCGCGAAAATTGATCTGGGTAAAATCGCTATCGTCCTTAACCTGTAATAAACTTTGTAAAAAATGGGAGAAATCCGCTTTTACTAAGCCCGTATTATCGGGGCGATTTGTGGCGGTTATAGTTTGTTGCTGCCCGCTTAGTTTATCCTGGTAAGTTATTTTGGTAATGATCTTATAATAGGGGCGCAGGCTGCTGATATTCATAAAGCCTGTAGTGCTGGTTGAGGAGCTATACGATGCGTCTATCAATACCGAGGTTTCGAAAACCTCCAATACTTTATAAATACCCTTATATGCACCGGCGCTGACATAGATCATTTCGCCGGTTGATACATTACTCAGAATAGCATTAACACCAATGATGGGTTTTAGCGTTTCGCTGTCCTGCAGAATGGTGATCACTTCGATATCTTTGCGCTGATATTGGAATACCACGGGATTAAAAGCAGCGCTCCATCGCGAGATATTACCATTACCCAGATCGACCGATGGGTCGGCAACAAGTAAATTGTTCAACACCGGCATGGTAAATGCCAGGCTGGCGGTACAACCATTCGCATCGATAATTGACGCTGCGTGTGCGCCGCCCGTCAAGCCGGCGAAGATGGGTGAGCTTTGATATTCGCCAATATCAATTTTGTATTGAATAGGCCCGTAGCTCGATGTGGCATTGATCGTAACCTGCCCGTCGACCGTTCCTAACGAAGTTTCTTTTTTGTCGATCGAAACAGAACTGACGGCAGCATCGCAAACTGAAGGATTGGGGGTGGCGGCCGGGTCGGTATAATATACAACCGCGAATGTACGTGAGTCAAATGGCCCAATATCCGATACATTCCGGCGACTTAATATACCGCTGTATATCTTCAAACTTTGACCTGCTACGGTATAATCGCTGTTCTCCGTTCCGCCAATATCGTTATAGGCCACCGTAACTATAATGTTTTCTCCGTTAGCAGGCTCACCGTTTTCGTCGGTGATGATGATGTAAACATCACCGGATGTATAAACGATGCCGAACGAAGTGGTCGACGTTTGGTTAACAATAGATATCTGGGGGAATAAGCTCATGGTTTAGTTGTATTAGTTGAAAAGGTTGATGGGGGGGCGGTTTAAAACCCAATAGCGTCTATGATATTTTGTATCGATTCATCGGCTATGTGTTCGGCCGTTGGGTTTAATCGCAGGTTGATATTGTCATTTCCTAAAGGTTCCGACAAAATACCCGGTGTACCTTTATAGCCTTTTTTATCGATGGATTTTTTAATGGCCCAGGCTGCTTTGTCGGGTACGCCTTTAGCTGCGCACCAAGCCTTGATCCTGTCAATCATCGGTGGGTTTCCGGCTATAGGATTTGGCCCGGTAGGGGCACGGCCGGTTTCCAAAATTTCCATGTATCCCGGCAGTTGCAACTGCGATCCATCGTTATTGTTAACAATAGTGATCTGTTGCGCGCTTTGACCCGTGGCTATTTTGCCATTAGCCTGTAAGGAATGGATAACATCGGTTTTTAACGATTCGAGAAAATCGGAAAGAGTGTCATTGGTCATTGGGCGTAAGTCATTTTTTGTCTAAGGTCTAAAACGAATCGTAATACATAGTTGACAATGTTATCGTCAGATTAACGCCTGTCGAATTAACATCGAACTTATTATAAACCGGTATAGATTTGGCTTTATCGCCGGCTTTTATTTTGAAGTAGCGGCCATCACCTTCGCGATATTTGGATGCTTTGACGATAAATTCATTGGCCATTCGCAAGGCCTGGTTAACATAAGTTTCGTTATCTGACGTGAATTGATCAAATTCGGTCTTATAAAGGAACTCTAAATAAACGGAATAGGTGTTATCCACCGATCCATTAATTTGGGGCGAAATATCAATAGGCTGTAAAGGATACATGAACACAACGGGAAATGATGCGGCATCATCGGCCAGTAGGTTAAGTTCATTTGCAGTGCCGTAAATGAAGGTGGGTTGTTCGGTTAAGGTTTGTGTAATAGCCTCAATTTGGTTACGAATAGGCATAGGTATGGTGGTTAGTTAATTAGTAATCAGAGATCAGGAAAATATTTCAGAAAGTTTATTTAGCGCTGGGCGCTTACGAGGTCATTATATCGCCTCTGGTATTCCGCTTCGGTTTTGTTCAACAAAAGCTTGGTAAGTACGCGGTCATAAGGAAGATTGAGTATCTCCGACCATTTGGTTATATCCCCGCCGGCAAGGGCGTTTACTGTATTGATGTATTTGAACTTTTCAAACGCCTGGATACCAGCTTTCCTCTCCAATACTGATGGAGCCGTTGCGAGAAGCTTATCTTCTGTTTCAATAAGTTGGGATAACAGGTAAAAAAATGTTTGGCTATGGGCAGCGCCTCCATTACCCTTAATTTTTTTATTTCTTCACAAAAAGCTTCGGCTTCATATTCATCATATCGTTTTCCGGTGGCGCGACAGAAAAAATATTGCGCCAGTACCTGGCAGCAAGACTTCAGCGACGGTTGAAAATGTTCTTTCCAATCCTCTTCGCCATATAAATTGATATGCTCGTTTATTTCATCAGCAATGATGTCGCGGGCAGCTAAAAACGCGCCGGCAGGCTCAACCGATAAATTGCGGAGAACGCCGACGGTTACTTTTTTCTCGTTTAAGGTGAAGGTTATCCAATGAGGGATAACGTCGCTATTATACAGGTATCTTATCTGGTGGGATAATGACAGCACATAATCGCCGAATACAAGAAAGTCGGTTATATCCTTTACCGTGTAAAGGTCTTTTTTAGGCACGCCGGACAGGATACTGATGGCGTCCATATCATCCAGGTTTTGTTGTTCCTGCATGGCCATCAATTGCCCAACCGTTAGTTCATTCATAACAGTTGGTATCCTCACCCTTATTTTACCGTGGGTGGTTTTAAGCGTTTTTTCAATCATATAGTTATAAGGCCTGATAATGGTTCATGCCCGTTTAGTTTTTGAAATGGAAGCCTTGTTTTAACCAAAGGCAAGTTACTGATTTTTAATTTATTTAATGCAACATATCTTAAAGGATCTATTAAATGATTAAAATTATCTACAGGCTCATTTATTGTTTTGCCGGTACGGTCGATTTTCCATTTATAGCGCATCAATTCACTCTTTAGATTGGTGCTGCGTCGCGTGATGTTGAGCTTGTATCGTTTCAAAATGTCAATGGATATTTTAATGCTGTCCGGCCCTTTTTGGGCAGGCGTTATCCGCCAGCCCAGGCGTTGCAATTCTTCAATGGATTTGGGTTCGGCACTATCGGCTATGATGCCGGCGTTCTTGCTTATTCCGGCCCCGGCTAATCTTTCACTGATATCAGGGTTGGTTAAGCCGGTTTCGTAGAAGAGTTCATCGATCCATAATTCGCCATTTTGTTTATAAACGGCAATACAACCTGTTTGATCGTTTGTAAAACCAAAGTCCAATCCATAAGCGATCCGTTTTGCATCGGGCGGAATAGCGTCACACAAATACCAATTGTTCAATACCAGGCCGGTTACTTTCCCGGTGAGGCCGCGTGCGTAAACTTTCCATAATTCAAGGTCGGTATTTTTCAGGCTTTCGATCTTGTCGCGCACGCCCTGTATCAGAAACGGATTGTGCCGGTGATCGGAGATGATCAATTGAACTTCCGGATTGCCGAGCAAATTATCGTGCACCCAAAAACCCGAGTTAGGATTGTAATCGATATATATCTTTTTCCTGGTCCGTAGCGCCAGCTCGCTATAAATATTCCATGAAATACCGTTCGCTTCGTTCACAAAAAGATAATCGCGTTTGCCTGATTTTGCATCCTGGGCATCGCTATAGCTTTTAAACTCAATTAAACTTCCATTGTTAAACTCGAAAAGACGCTCTGATTTGTTGTACGATCTCATACTGCGCTTAAACTGCTCCGAGCTTGCGTAAATTTCCAGCGCATCGCGTACCGCGCCCGCTTTCAGGTTAGGTATGTCCTGTCCGACTACCGTTATCACTTGTTTCGCATTTTCGCAAGCAATATAGAATAAGGCGAGTAGTACAGCGTGTGTCTTGCCGGAATTTGAGCCGCCCTGGTTGATCACTATATGCGCTTCACTGAGATAATTCTCACAGAATATGACCGATGCTTTTTGCACAGGCGATGTAGATTTTATTGTTTTCAAAATATTTTATAACTTTATATAACCAATAAACTTTAGGTTACAGCATATGGCACGTATTTACTCTTTATCGGTATTGTCGTTAATTTGCCTTACCTTATTCTCTTGCCAAAAGGAAAGTAAGAAAGCGGTTGTTCCGCCATCGTCCGAACAATTAATTGTCGGTAAATGGGTGCTGCAAACCGAGCATTCTGTACAATACGTTGACGGCGTAAAAAAGCTGGACACAGTTTATAATGCATCTGCAAATAGTTATGTTGTTATGCAATTCAAGAGCAATGACACGGTAACTACTGCCGGCGTTTATGCGAGCGGCGACCCTGGTAATTTAAACGCGGGCATCTCCGTAGAGAACTTTAGCGGCGAAAGCGTTTATAAGTTTGTGAACAATGTATTTTCCATGACGGGCCCTGTTTCCGGCTTTGGTAATGGCGCAGTGTATGGTTTTAGAACCACGACGGGTGTGCCTGTAATTAGCGCTGTTTCCAATGTGGTACAGATAAATGAGTTAACCACAACCAACCTGGCTTTGCATAGCGAATATGTATATACCTATACGCTAAATGCCACTACTCAAACCTTTAAACTGGTGAACGACCTGTCGTACACCAAGTAAGTCTACAGCACAACATCTCTTTCAGATGAAGCGGGTTCGACGCCCACATGTATGATCGCTACCTTCGGAGTACTACTATTATCTACTGTTTCAGCCGCTATATTACTGTTGGCTTTTTCGCTCCAGCCGATACTTCTCAAAGCATAGGTTGCTCCACCATACGAGTGTGTGTGTAATTTGTTTTCGTAAATAGCCATGACCTGCAATTTCGCGCGTTTAAGCGGGCGGCTAAATCTTGGTTTGGCTTCATATTCTTCAAACTCCTGCTCACTGTCAAACCCCAGGTAGTGGAATAAGCTGTTAAAGGTTGGAAATCCGGGTTCGTACAATGGGGCGTTCTTTTTACTCCTCCTGATCTTTCGGGCTGGAGTTTTCTTTGCGGCTCGTTCTGCTGCGGCAATAGCATTATCTGTATGCTTAAAATATTGCGCTATTAATAGCTCTAAAGCTTTGGCTGAATTAAATAATCTCTTCTTGGTCATTGATGATAAGGATGCCAATTGGCATAATGGAATAATCAAAGATACTAATATTTTTAGTTTTATGCAAGGGTATTAAAAAAAATAATTCAGAATTATTGTTTATGAGCGCATTAAAATTTCAGGCGAATTTTCTTTGGCAATAGCGCTAATTGTCATCCTGAAATAATCTTTGAAACTTACTGGAACGATTGTTCCATAATGAATATACATTTGCGGAACGATTATTCCAAAAATAGAAAATTAATTAAGAAATAATGAAGAAGTTAGAAAACAAAGTAGCAGTTGTAACCGGGGCATCCAAAGGTATTGGGGCTGGTATTGCGAAAAGCCTGGCTGCCGAAGGCGCATCAGTTGTGGTAAATTATTCATCAGCTAAAGATGGCGCTGATAAGGTAGTTGCCGAAATTACGGCCAATGGAGGCAGGGCTATTGCCGTACAAGCCAACGTATCGAATACGGCTGATATCGACCGCCTGTTTGCCGAAACCAAGAAGGCCTTTGGTGCCGTTGATATCCTGGTAAATAATGCAGGTATTTACAAATTTGGCGGGATCGAAGAAATTACCGCGGATGAATTTCACCGCCAGTTTAATACCAACGTATTAGGCTTACTGCTGGCTACACAAGGCGCGGTCAAGAATTTTGGCGAGAACGGCGGAAGCGTGATCAACATCGGTTCGGTTGTTAGCCGTATTACCCCCGTAGGCAGTTCGATCTACACTGCCACCAAGGGCGCTGTCGACGCCGTTACAGGTGTGCTGTCAAAAGAATTGGGGCCGAAAAAGATCCGTGTGAACTCCATTAATCCGGGTGTGATAGAAACTGAAGGGACACATACTGCCGGCTTTATCGGCAGCGATCTGCAAAAATGGGCAGAGCAAACATCGCCGTTGGGTCGTATTGGTCAGCCAAACGATATCGCGCCTATTGCGGTGTTCCTGGCCTCTGATGATTCAGCATGGTTAACCGGCGAAACGATATTAGCCGGTGGCGGGGTAAGGTAATTGTCAGTGATTAGTTGACCAGTGACTAGTTAACTGGTTAACAGATCACCAATTAACAAGTCACTAAAAAATAATAGCTTTGCCTTAAACAGGCAAGGCTTTTCTGCTATGGCAAGAACCAAGGATTTTGATGAGGATGAAGTGCTGGCAAAAGCAGTGCGCATTTTTTGGAACAAGGGCTATAACGGCACCTCCATGCAGGACCTGGTAGACGGGTTGGGCATCAGCCGTTCGAGTCTTTATGATACCTATGGCGATAAGCATACTTTGTTCGTTAAAGCTTTGGAAAGCTATAAGGAATCGGCCACCAGTCATATATATGATATTGTTGCCAACGTGACACCTGTTAAAGAGGCTATCAGGCAATTGCTTGAATTGACCACCGTTGATATGATTGGCGACTGCGATAACAAGGGCTGTTTTTTAACAAATGCTACGATTGAAGTTGCATCGCACGATAAACAGGTAAGCAGTATTATCTGTGAAAATGACCAGCAGATAGAGAATGCGTTTTATAAGGCGATAGAAAAAGGCCAGGCAAGCGGCGAAATTGCCGCTAATCACAGTGCCAGGGCGCTCGCCCGGTTCATTATTAATAATGTGAAGGGGATGCGGGTTTTAGCAAAATCGACGGCTGATAAAACGGTGTATGATGATATTATTAAATTAACGTTATCGTCTCTTGACTGATTTCTATAAATAGAGATAAAGCATTATTATTGCAGCGTTTGAGCCTTATTCAAAAAAATGGATGAGGAAATACCCCTCAACTGTATTTATGAAGCGTACCGCCGCTGTAAGCCTTTTATTGACCGTATCCGTATTCCTTACGACTAAGCTTTACGCACAGGATAAACGGCTTATTCCTATCACCCGTTATCCTGCAAAAATTAAGGATACTTCCACGCATGTGCAGCAGGATACAGATGTGCAGAAAGACCTGGGCGACGTACTGCAATCCATCTTTACCAAAAACTATAAGCCGGCAAAAGTTGATACCATAGGGCGCAAACCTATCATAACATTCGTGCCGGCGCTTGGCTATTCGCTTCAAACGGAGACGGCGGTTACGCTAACAGGTAATATCGTTTTCAGGGCATCGCCTGATTCCAAAATATCGGCCATCACTACCAGCATGGGCTATACCCAGCGCAAGCAATTTACGCTGCCCATTGTTTCGAACATATGGACGGCTGACAATAGCTGGTTGTTTGTAGGAGATACGCGCTTTTATATTTACCCCCAAAGCACCTACGGGCTTGGAACCAATTCGAACATAGAAGACAAACAGCATATGCGCTATAATTTGCTGCGTGTTTCTGAAGTGGTGTTGAAGCGCATCTACGGTAACTTCTTCCTGGGCGCAGGCTACAGGCTTGATGACCATTGGAATATAACTTACCAGCAACCGGAAGATGGGAGCAGATCTGATTACGAGATATACGGCCCATCTGCCAGGTCGGTATCGTCGGGGATAAGTTTAAATGCGTTGTATGACAGCCGCGATATTTCGGTAAATGCGTCCACCGGATTTTATGCAGCCGTGCAGTTTTACGATTATGCAAAAGGACTAGGCAGCAGCAGTAACTGGAAGTCGATCGTGATCGATCTTAGGAAGTATTATAAATTCCCGGCAGGCTCGGATAACGTGATCGCCTTCTGGTCGTATGACTGGCTTGTATTGGACGGCAAGCCGCCTTATCTCGACCTGCCGAGTACCTCGTGGGATACTTACTCCACTACGGGCAGGGGCTATATTCAAAGCCGCTTTCGCGGAACACAAATGGTGTACCTGGAAGGTGAGTACCGTTTTAAGATCACCGCTAACGGCCTTATAGGCGGCGTGGCATTTCTGAACGGCGAGTCATTCTCCGCAGAACCCGGAACTAAACTACAATCGATACAGCCCGGGTTCGGTCCGGGGGTGCGTATCAAATTAAACAAAGCATCAAAAACCAACCTGGATATTGATTACGGCTTCGGCAACCAGGGTTCAAAGGGTTTGTTCCTGACGGTGGGCGAGGTGTTTTAAATCCCTGGCATTGTAACAATCTTATAAACTAAGCTTTTACTTAACAACTGCCTGCTGATTTAATAACAAAGGTTTGTTTACTTCGTTAAACTTTTTGTTGCCGCAGATGTCGAAAGCGCGAAACCCCTGATCAACCAGCCATGGCACGCATTTCTCCGAGAACTTTCCTGATCTTCTTGTCATGTTTGTTTGCGTTGTCTTCGTATGGCCAGCACAGAAAATACATTCCGCTTAAAGTTCCGGATAGCCTGGCTAATAATAAACGAGATAGTATCGATCAGAAAGATATTAGCGATATACTTAAATCGGCTTTTAATGTAAAAGGAAAACCCAAAAGAGATAGTGTCGGGCTAAAGCCCGAAATTTCGGTCGTTCCGGCGTTGGGCTATTCGCTTCAATCGCGCCTGGCCGTTCTGTTGGCGGGAAATGCAGTGTTTCGCACGGCGCCCGGATCAAATGTCTCAACCATCATATCAAGCCTGGCCTATACCCAAAATAAGCAGGTGACGCTGCCCATACAATCCAGTATCTGGAGCCATGACAATAATTATGATTTTGTGGGGGAGATACGATTATACCACTACCCGCAAAGTACATTTGGCCTGGGCAGCAATTCAGGTATTGAAAATCAAGCACCGATGAATTACAATTACCTGCGTTTTTCGGAGATCGTACTGCGAAAGGTTACCGGAAATTTATATTTAGGAGGCGGGTATATTATTGACGGCCACTCAGATATTAGCATCGGCCCTACTGAAAACGGAACGATGTCGGACTATATAACTTACAAAAAGCATTCTACTAAAACACATTCTTCATCTTCCGGCCTCACGCTTAACGGGCAATTTGATACCCGCGATTCGCCTATCAATGCCAGCGAAGGATTTTACGCGACTTACGAATTCAGGCAGAACCTGAAAACATTAGGAAGTACTTCTACCTGGAGTTCTCTGATCCTGGATGTTCGGAAATACGTCCGCTTTCCGGCAAGTTCAAATAATGTACTCGCCTTTTGGTCATACGATTGGTTAACACTTGGCGGCAGGCCGCCTTATCTCGATCTGCCCTCCACCTTATGGGACGCCTCGACTAACGCCGGGCGGGGGTATATACAGGGGCGTTTTAGAGGTGCGCAAATGGTTTATGGCGAAGCGGAATATCGCTATCATATAACGTCAAATGGCCTTATCGGGGGCGTTGTTTTTATTAACGCTGAATCATTTTCAGCTGCCCCTGGCACCCGCCTGCAAGCGGTTCAGCCGGCGGCGGGTCCGGGGCTTCGGATTAAACTGAATAAAGTCTCAAAAACAAACATCAGTATCGACTATGGCTTTGGTACTCAAGGTTCGCGGGGGTTGTTTGTAAATGTTGGCGAGCTGTTTTAGCGGTAAGATCCAGGCAAAAGTTAATTTTTGTTAAATTTAAACTTTAAGCAACTGTAGTTGTCTATAAAACGTAATATTTTGTATAAATTTAACTAGTCTTTTACCGGTTGCTTATGGTGAGGTTATCTACACGTTTTTTGGGCCTTATTTTACTGCTCGCAGCTATCCTGAGTTCTTGTCAAAAAGATGAGAATGTACAGGTTACGCAGCCGGTTGCAGATAGCGCCCAAAAAGTAAACATTGCCGCATCTCCGGGCAATTACCTTGCAACCAAGGGAACGTTAAAGATCAAGCTGAAAGATTCCACCTATAGTTTTGACGCCGCGCTGGATTCCATTGCCTTTGTAAATATAAATATTGACGGTAAGGAATATTACGGCATTACCGCTATCAATAAAGCACATACGGTTAGCTTTGGTATCAGTACATTGGGCGCGCCCATCGCCGAAATGCCGGGTAGTGTGGCCGGCTGCCAGTTTTTGTTAAATACGACAGGCAAACCGGATCGGCAATACACTTTGACACGTAATACGGTGTCGAATGATTACGGCACCTTATCGCTCGAAAAATATAACCAGGACACCGTGCTGGCCAAAGGGACCTTCCATACTTACCTGGCTACCGATACCAAAAAGAAAAGTTTTAATCTCGCTGAAGGCAGTTTTGAGTTGAAGGTGAAATGATAATTTCTAAATCCTAAGCGCTAAATTCTAAAGACTAAACCGTCTATAAGTTCGATTTTGAATGGCTGACTCATGAATTTTTTAGAATTTAGAATTTAGAGTTTAGGATTTCTCTTCCCTGATTTTCGTCGTCATCCAAAGGATAAGAAAGCCCAATAGCGCTATAATAGAAAAAGCCAGCTGCAGATTAACCGCCTGAGCCACGAAGCCAACAAACGGCGGCACAAAAAGAAATCCCAAATAACCTACGGAAGAAACCGCTGCTATGGCCGGGCCCTCGCTCAACGTTTTGGACTTGCCGGCTATGCTGTAAACTAACGGAACGATACAGGATACACCGAACCCTATCAGGCTAAAGCCGATGAGCGCGGTAACTACATGCGGTAAAGCAATTGCCAGGGCGAAGCCCGAAACTATTAGCACACTACTGTTTACCAGTAATTTTTTGATGCCCCAGCGGCCAGTCATCCTGTCGCCCATAAAACGGCCTGTAGCTACACTTACCATAAATACCAAAAGGCCGGTGGTTACTATCTTCTCATTAGCGTGCACCGCCTCGCGCACGTAGATTCCGCTCCAGTCGTACATTACATTCTCGCAGGCCATGGTGGCAAAGCAGATCATGGCAAATTTGAGCAATTCCCTATCCTGCAATATCAGCGAAAAACGCTTGGCGAAGAAACTCCCGGTAGCGTCTTCAGCTTCTTTTTTGGGTTCCGGTTTTTGATACAGCGTACGTGGATAGGCCAGCAATGCCGCGATGCAAAGCAGGATGCTGACTGCCAGTAAATGCCAGTAGGTTTGGATGCCCATAAAGGTCATAACCCATGCGGTAAATACCCCGGCAAGTCCCGAAAGGCTCCAAATGCCATGGAAGGTGGTGATGATGCTTTTATCGTAAAACTTCTGAACGCTAACCGATTGCGTATTGGTTGACAGGTTGAGCAGGTTTCGTGATGAGCCAAAGAAAAACAATATGACGATGAACTCCCAATATAAATTTGACCATCCAACCAGTGCCAGCATTACATTAAAGGCTAAAGCACCGATCAACATAATGCGGTTGCTGCTGAAAGCGGTAAGCAGCTTACCGGTAAACGGCAGTGTGACAAACAGCCCTATCGGCAAGGCGAACAGTGCCGCCCCAAGTTGCGCCTTATTTAAATGGAGCTGTTGCTGCAGGTCGGGTATACGTGACGTCCATGTAGTATAACCAAAGCCTGAGATGAAGAAAAACACCGCGTTGGCGATACGCATTTTGCGGGGTGATATGGCGGGGGCGGCTGGTTGGTCCACGTTTGGAGGTTATAGGAAGCTAAAATAGTTATTTACGTTATCAGACCTGCGAAGTTTTTAAAACTTCGTCAATTTTATCTGCTTTTTCCTTACTTTCAAAAACTTGAATAACCTTTTCACATGGATGCGACTATAAATCATAATTTTTCAGGGAAACGAAAATCAATTATCATTTTTGGGGTAGTACTGGCGGTGGTTTTCCCCTTCGTTCTATCTTACTTTATACGTTTTTCCGGCTTTGTTGCTTTAGACAGGATATTCTATTCGCGGTTCATTTTTTGGGCGGAGGTTTTATTGCTGGTGGTTTACGCAGCCAAAGCAGAGCATCTCAAATTCCTGTTATGGGAAGATAAGAAGGTGGACGCGGGCACCTTTGTTGCGACAGTAGTAGTGCTTTATTTCGGGAGCTGGGCTTGCAGTATAGTTGGATTGATACCACGCGCGTTCGGTTATCATGAGACCAATGCTTTGATGAAGAAGCTGGCGATGCTTATAGCCGGCCACCAACTGCTCATCATCTTTACCTGCATTACAGCCGGTGTTACCGAGGAGCTGATCTTCAGAGGATATATGATACCCAGGCTGGCGCTGTTATTTAAGAATGACTATGTGGCCATTATCCTGTCGGCCATTTGTTTCGGCGCATTGCACTATGGCTATAAAAGCTTGCACGAGGTGATATTCGCTTTTTTGATCGGTATTATGTTCGGTTTTTATTACCAAAAATACCGGAATATCAAAGTGTTGATAGCGGCGCATTTTGTTATCGATATTATCAATATGGAGATATTGACGCATTTTTATAAGATGGTGAAATAACGGCTATGCTCTCCACTTAAACGCCTTCTCATCCACCGCCCTCATTGTACAAAGTATACCATCCAAATGGTCGCACTCATGCTGCAACAACTCCGCAAGGCTATTTTCCATTTTCCATTGCTGCGGCTGCCAGTTTTCGTCCAAATATTTGATTGTTAACGACCGGTGACGGGATACTTTAACCAACAGGTTTGGGAAACTCATGCAATCGTCCCACAAATCAAATTTTTCCTCGCTCAAATTATCCAGTTCGGGATTAATAAACACGATGGGTTTATCAATATTCATATAAACCAGCCGTTTCAGGATACCCAGTTGCGGAGCTGCAATGGCACGGCCGAAGTGGTAACACTCACGTATTTGTTCCATTACATGATGCATGTCGCTCACCCATTCTTTCAGAAATGGTAATTCATTTTGCTGAACAGGGTCGCATACCTGGTAAAGGCGCGGGTCACCGAGCAGCAGCAGGTCGTCAATGGTTTTCAATTGGAACGTTAAATTAAGAGATTTTCTTTTTTCGATTAAAGGAAGCAAAAAAATTCGCTGTAAGTCAAACTTTTTTCGATTTAATTCATTTATTTGTTACCCTGTTTACCTGACCCCATACGCCGGCATACCATTCTGACCAATAGAACATTAAATGAAAAATATTTTACTCCTTGTATTTGTTTTGTGCTATTCTTTTTGCAGCGCACAGATGGGAGATCCGGACGTTCGGCCGGACAGGCAAAGATATGCCGAAATTGGGAACTTTAAACTTGAATCCGGTGACACAATACAGAATTGCCGTATAGGGTACCGCACTTACGGCAAACTGAACAAGGGCAAAAGCAACGGGGTATTGGTGCCGACATGGTTTGGAGGTACATCGAAAGATATTGAACGCTTCGCACCACCCTGGCAAGTAATTGATACTACTCATTATTTTTTGATCATCGTCGATGCGTTTGGCGATGGCGTTTCATCGTCGCCATCAAATAGCGTCAGTCAGCACGGCTCAAAATTCCCCCAATTTTCGATACGGGACATGGTGGTCGGGCAGCATGAAATGCTTGTCAAAAAAATGGGTGTCAAACATCTTTATGCTATTATGGGCATCTCGATGGGCGGTTTCCAAACATTTCAATGGGCGGTTAGCTACCCCTCATTTACAGAAAGGGTTATACCTATAGCAAGCTCGCCGCAGCCTACCAGTTACGACCTGATGGGCTACAACATATTCCGCAAGATAATTGAAAGCGATACCACTTTTAAAAATGGCGATTATAAGAAAAATCCGGTGATAGCCGCAGCAAGCATGCTGCTCGAATTCGCCTCAACTACCCCAGATCATAAAGTGCGCACCATGTCGCGCGATAGTTTTGCAGTGTGGCAGCAGTTGGTCGACACCTCCGCTGCGCCCGACTGGAACAATACTTATTACCAGTTAAATGCCATCATTGGATACGACATTGCCCGCGATTACAATAATTCCCTCAAAGAAGCCGCTGCACACATCAGGGCGAGGATGCTTATTATTGTGTCGCGGCAGGATCATATGGTTAATCCTATTCCTGCTATGGCTTTTGCTAAAATGCTCCCGGCAAAATTGATCATGCTCAACAACGAGCTCGGCCATGAAGCGGCTGATTTTGAAAATGAGGAAATGCAGAAGAATATCCGCATGATGCTGGCCGACCGGCCGGACCTTGTCGACAATTAATCACTTTAATTTCTTCTCCTAATATCTTCTCTGTCATATATTTTAATATATTTAGGCCTCTAAACTATTAGCCGGCCACGATGGAGCCTTTGCCCACATTTTTTGTATTCTGTCATTTTCTGTCAGTCCTTTTTAACACGGTTAACCCCAGGTCGTAAAAATGGAAGTACACCACCATCCCGAAATAGAAAAAAAAGGCTTTAAGGAGTACCTGCTTGAGGGACTCATGATATTTTTAGCCGTTACTATGGGTTTTTTCGCCGAGACCATCAGAGAGGGCATTTCTGACAGCGCAAAAGGCAAAGAGTATATCCGGTTATATGCGCAGGACTTACGGGCCGATACCGCTGCTATTTCGAAACTGGCAGCTTTTGATGAAAAGAAGATGGCAGCATTAGATGGTCAGTTTTCCTGTTTTGACAGTATTTCAAACAACCCGGGATCGGCCGCTTGTTTGGTGCCATTGGTTAAATACTCGAGCTTTAACAACCGGCTCCATTTCAGCGATGGCACTTTGCTGCAACTGAAAAATGCAGGCGGTTTTCGTTTACTGAATGGGGCCGATAGGGATAGTATTGTTGCTTACGACCATATCACAGAGATTCTCCAGGACTACGAATCAACGGCATTCCAGCAACAACAAGACAACATAAGAAATACCTTCAATTTGATTGGAAATTACAAGGCGGCTGTAATGATATTGCCCGACTCGGGCAAGATGGATGTGACAGAACCAATATTGTTTACCCGCGATAAGGCTTTGCTTAACCGGTATTTCAATGATCTGTTCAGTTACAGAAGAGCCGTTAAAGGGCACCTCGTCCAGATTAAAAGAATAAAAAGAAAAGCAACAGGCATTATTAAATATTTTGAGCATAAATATGACCTGGAGTGAAATGGAAGAAAGTTTGCAGTTGCCAGTGGGCAGTTTGCAGAACTCACGTATCTGATTAAAGAATAAATTGACTGCCCACTGCAAACTGAAAAATGGAAGTACACCACCACCCCGAAGTAGAAAAGAAAGGCTTTAAGGAATACATCCTGGAGGGTCTAATGATTTTCCTGGCAGTTACCATGGGTTTTTTTGCCGAAAGTATCAGGGAGAATATCACGAATAAGGAACACGTAAAACAACTGACTTCACAGCTATTGCTCGACCTCAAAACCGACACAGCCAACCTTAATATATTATACGAGGATGAGTCGCAGCAGATGGCTAAACAGGATACGCTGATACAACTTCTTAACGAACCCATTGCGAACATGGACAAAAAGAAAATGCAATTTCTTGTACTTTATTGCTATGACATTCGAGAGTTTCATCCCACAACAGGAGCGATGGGCGCTATTAAGAGCGAATTGCATTTAAGGCAGTTTTCCAATTCAAAATTGATAAGTCTTATGGCCGACTATGAGCAGGCGACCAATACCATGCAGAAGTCACAGGACCTTCAGTACCAGAATATACGGGAATACCTGCAAACCTTTTTCTCGCAGCATTTTACTTCGGCCAATCTTGATGCGGATGCTTTTCAGCATAGGGGCCCGGTTGACGGGCAATTGCTCAATGTGACTCAGGCTGACCTTGCCAGGCTGGCATCGCAAGTTGAAGTACTTAAGATCACCAATTACTATATGCGGATATTTAACAGAGCTTTAGAAGAAAAGGCGGTAAAGCTAACCGGGTTCATTAATAAAGAATATCATTTGGAGGAATAGCTCTGAACAGAGTTTGCAGTTGCCGGTGGGCAGTTTGCAGACAAAAGAATCAGTTTGCAGTTGCCAGTGGGCATTTTGCATATTGAAAGATAAACAGATTAAAACAAAATAGCTGCCCGCAGTAAACCGCAAACTAAAGAAAATGGAAGTACACCACCACCCGCAATTGGAACATAAGGCCAAACCCTGGAAGGAATACCTGCTGGAGGGTTTAATGATATTTTTGGCGGTAACCATGGGCTTTTTTGCCGAGAGCCTGCGGGAGCATATAGCGGACAGCGAAAAAGAAAATCAATATATTGAATCGATGATCGCCGATGCCAAAACCGACACCGCTAATATTCATGCATGTATCAGACACAATGAGGTAAGGATAAAACATCTGGATACCCTGGCGGATCTATGTTCGCATTACAGCGTGTCCGGCAATGCAGACCCTTTAATATACAAGGCATTCAGGTACAGTATTATTCAGCCCGATTTTGTAATACCCACGCAGCGAACGCTGACGCAACTGATGAACTCGGGCGGGATGCGCCTGGTACGTAAAAGAATAGCCGTGGATAGTATCATCCTGTATGACGATGCGGCTAAGAAACTGGAAAATCAGCAAGTGTATTATGAGCGGTATCTGAACGAAGCCGGCGAATTGGGTTTCAAGATCATTGATATGAATTATTATAAAATAACTAGAAGTAAAGACCGGCACTTTGATAAAAACACCTACCAGGGAGCGCACTTGTTAAGAAATGACAAGCAAATTTTAGCAGAATGGGCAAACCTTGAAATGGTGTATGGCGGCGTTGTTTCCAATTATGTTTATCACCTGAAAGAGACTGAAGCCCACGCGGTAAACCTGATACATACTTTGCAGACGGAATATCATTTAAAGGATGAATAAGTAGGTAAGTCCCAAAAACAGTTTGCAGACAGACAATTTAAAATAACTGCCCACTGCAAACTCATAACTGCTAACTGAAAAAAATGGACGTACACCACCACCCGCAATTAGAACACAAACCCAAGCCCTGGAAGGAATACCTGCTGGAGGGGTTAATGATATTTTTGGCGGTTACCATGGGTTTTTTTGCCGAAAGCCTGAGAGAACACATTGCCAACAACGAAAAGGAAAACCAGGTAATAGCGTCCCTTGTACGAGACCTCAAAAAAGATACAGCAATACTCAACGACCTGGTCAGTATTTATATGCCGGCCCACAACCGCTGGACGGATTCGTTAAATCAATACGTTGATTCGCTCCCGTTAAAGGGTAACGAGCGCAAAATAACTATGGGTATATACAACGCTACAGACTGGAATACCTATGCGCCACCCGAAATAACAATGAACGTATTAAAAGATGCGGGAGCTTTTGATTTGATCGGAAAGGAAAGGGTAAAGGCTGAAATACTGAATTTCAACACTATTATAAATGAGTATATCAAATACAGCGCTTTTTTAACGGACATAGAACACCAGGCGGATACAGCCAGTATGTCATTTATAACCAGAAAGGTACAGCGAATAATCGTGGCCAAACTTTATATAAATAATGCTAAAAACAGTAACGGTTTTGTCGGGCTTAAAGATATTCCTGCCGATATGAAATTCAAGACCTACAACAAGGCATTATTTGTAAACTACCTGAAACGAATTGATGCGGTAGATAATGTTTTGAACGATATGCTGGGCCAATACGAAAGGGTATTTGCCGAAGAACGCAGGTTATTAAATGTTTTAAAGGAAGAGTATCATTTGAAGGATGAATGAAGTCAGGGGTACAAAATCAGACAATGCCTTATGACCAATGCCTAATAAACTATTGAACCAATAAATTAAAAAATGGAAGTACACCACCACCCGCAATTAGAACACAAACCCAAGCCCTGGAAGGAATACCTGCTGGAATACCTGATGATATTCCTGGCCGTAATGACCGGTTTTTTTGCCGAGAGTTACCGGGAGCATTTGGGCGACCGCGCCAAAGAAACAGAATATATGCGGAGCATGTTGCGGGATTTGAAAGCCGACACTGCTGAAATGAGGTCGACTGAAGCACAATTTAAATATATAAGCGCGGAAATCGACACCATGCTTACTTGTTTAAAGTCTGATCAGCCGGACCCGGCTGTAATTAGCAGCGCTATTTCGAAGGATTTTTGGAAATATACCGGGTTTAGTTACAATAACAATACTATTCAGCAACTAAAAAGTTCGGGTAATTTCAGACTCGTGCTAAACAAA
>JBIOHG010000068.1:0-22403 GCA_044448765.1 Sphingobacteriales bacterium
CATCGGAGGTAACGCGTGTGGCACGCGAGGTAGGTTCGGAAGGACAGCTTGGCGGCCAGGCAAACGTGCCGGGTGTGGGCGGTACCTGGAAGGATTTAACCGATTCGGTAAATAAAATGGCCGATAACTTAACGTCGCAGGTACGTAACATTGCCGAAGTAACCACGGCCGTGGCGAAGGGTGACCTTTCCAGGAAGATCACCGTAAATGCCAAAGGCGAGTTGTTGGAATTGAAAGATACCATTAATACGATGGTTGACCAACTGCGCGGTTTCGCATCCGAAGTAACGCGTGTGGCACGTGAGGTGGGTTCGGAAGGGCAGCTTGGCGGCCAGGCGAACGTGCCGGGTGTGGTTGGTACCTGGAAGGATTTTACTGACTCTGTAAATAAAATGGCCGGTAACTTAACCGCGCAATTAAGAAATATAGCCGACGTATCCATCGCGATAGCAAATGGTGACTTATCTAAAAAGATCACGGTTGACGTACGGGGCGAGATATTACAGCTAAAGGAAACCATTAATACGATGGTGGACCAGCTGCGTGGTTTCGCATCCGAAGTAACGCGTGTGGCGCGTGAGGTTGGAACCGACGGTAACCTGGGCGGCCAGGCATTTGTACCGGGTGTTGCAGGTACCTGGAAAGACTTAACCGACTCGGTAAACCAGATGTCGAGTAACTTAACCTCGCAGGTACGTAACATTGCCGAAGTGACCAAGGCTGTGGCCAGCGGCGACTTATCCAAGACGGTAATCATCGACGTAAAGGGCGAGATCATGGACCTGAAAAACACCATCAATACGATGGTGGATCAGCTCAACTCATTCGCATCCGAAGTAACGCGTGTTGCGCGTGAAGTGGGTACGGAAGGTAAGCTGGGCGGCCAGGCACACGTGAAAGGTGTGGGTGGTACCTGGAAAGACTTAACCGACTCGGTAAACCAGATGGCATCCAACCTGACCGGGCAGATACGCGGTATTGCGAAGGTGGCAACCGGTATCGCAAAAGGAAACTTGAAACAGCGGCTTTCTATCAACGCTTTGGGCGAAGTGGCGCAGTTAACAGATACCATTAATGAAATGATCGATACCCTGGCGGTATTCGCGGACGAAGTAACCACAGTTGCGCGTGAAGTGGGTGTACAGGGCCGCTTAGGCGGGCAAGCAAGCGTACCGGGCGCATCAGGAACGTGGAAGGACTTAACAGAAAACGTAAACCAATTAGCACAAAACCTTACCGTGCAGGTGCGCTCCATATCGGAAGTGGCCTCTGCGGTAACCAAGGGTGACTTGACCCGAACCATTCGTGTGGACGCCAAAGGTGAGCTGGAAGCATTAAAGGATACCATCAACCAGATGATCGCCAACCTGAAGGGCACAACCCTCAGGAACCACGAACAGGATTGGTTGAAATCCAACCTGGCCAAATTCGCACAGATGCTCCAGGGCCAGCGCGACCGGAACGCGGTTGCCAACAAGGTGCTATCAGAACTTGCGGAATTGGTAAACGCCCGTTACGGTGCATTCTATATATTAGAACAACCCGAAGGCGCCGACGAGGCTAAATTGAAGCTGTTTGCAGGCTATGCACAAAAGAGCCGCAAACTTATCGACCAGGAATTCTCGCTCAGTGAAGGTTTGGTTGGCCAATGTGCCAGGGATAAAGAACGTATAAGGCTGGCAAATGTGCCGAATGAATACCTGCAGATCAGCTCAGGCATCGGAAGTGCTGCGCCGATAGACCTGGTGATATTACCGGTCCTGTTTGAAGATAACGTAAAGGCGGTTATTGAGTTAGCCTCGTTTGAAAGCTTCAATGACACCCACATCGACTTTTTGGATCAGCTGACTGAAAGTATCGGTATCGTGTTGAACAACATCGAAACTAATACCCGTACGGAAGAACTGTTATCGCAATCGCAGTCACTGGCCGGTGAGCTTTCCGCACAGCAGGAAGAGTTAAGAAGGGCGAATGATGAGTTGCACGATAAGGGTCGTTCATTAGAAGAAAAAGCCGAGCAGTTAACGCTGACCTCCAAATACAAATCGGAGTTCCTGGCCAACATGTCGCACGAGTTGCGGACGCCATTGAATAGCTTGCTCATCCTTGCGCAGCAATTGTTTGAGAACCCTGAAGGTAACCTGACCGAAAAACAACGGAAGTTTGCCAAAACCATTCACTCATGCGGGGATGACCTGATCCAGCTGATCAATGATATTCTCGATTTGTCGAAGATCGAATCAGGTGTTATTGCCGCCGACGTAATGCCGGTTAGCTTTAAGGAGATCGCATCATTTGCGGAATCGACCTTTAAACCGATCTCGGAAGCTAAAAACCTCAAATACGAGATCGACCTGGAAGACGGGCTGCCTGAAACTATGGAAACAGATATGCAGCGTTTGAACCAGATATTGAAGAACTTGCTCTCGAATGCCTTCAAGTTTACTGAAAAAGGCGGCGTAAAACTGCACATTTTCAGGCCAAGGTCAGGGCAGGAGAACCCATTGCAAAGTATGGATTCGGTGATCGCCTTCTCCATTGAAGATTCGGGTATCGGGATCTCTAAAAACACGCAGGGTATCATATTTGAAGCCTTCCAGCAGGCCGAAGGCTCAACCAGTCGTAAATATGGCGGCACGGGTCTGGGCCTTTCTATCAGCAAAGGCTTTGCCGAACTTTTGGGTGGTACTATTACGGTTGGCAGCGAGCTGGGCAGGGGAAGCATATTTACCTTGTACCTGCCTTTGAAATACAAGGAAGAAAAATCGATAGTGAATGTGGTAAAGGATAATTACCTTAATCAACAGCATTCGCGTACCAATTTGATAGACACTGCCGAACTGATCATGGACGATGACCGCCATAGCATTGTTGCGGAGGATAAAGTTTTATTGGTGATAGAGGATGATCTTCGTTTTACCAAGATACTGGTAGACAAAGCGCATGATTTTGGTTTGAAGGTTGTAGTTGCCATCAGCTATCTCGAAATATTCGAAAGTATTCTGAAATACAGTCCTGTTGCCATAACGCTCGACGTAAATATGCCGGAATCCAATGGCTGGAAGATCCTTAAATTATTCAAGAGCGATATTAATTTGAGGCACATACCGATCCACCTGATCTCGGGCGAGGACAACAAGGTGATGGCATTAAAGAACGGGGCCAAAAGCTTTAGCCTGAAACCGCTCTCCAACAATTCATTGGATGAACTGATCTCGGGCATCGTTAAATTCCACGAACATACCAGGAAGAGGGTGCTGGTTATTGAAGATAACGAGAGTGAATTACAACGGTTAACAGATCTTTTATCTAATGACGGCGTGGAAGTTTTCTCAGCTACCACAGCTAAAAAAGGCCTCGCTGCATTGAAAAAGGAGTTGTTTGACTGTATTGTCCTTGATTTTGTACTGCCTGATGCGAATGGACTTGACTTACTCAACAAGATAAACCTGTTAAAACAGCCGCAAACCACTATTATTTTACATTCAGCGCGCGACTTTACACAGGATGAATTGATCCAGTTGAAGCGGTTGAACCATAAGATAATCGCCAAAACGCCTGATTCTCATGTTTATTTGCTTGAAGAAATACTGACCTTGTTGCATATCGACAAGAAGTTCGTCAGCGAAAGCAAGTTAAAGATGATCGATAGGATAAGGACGAACAACGATGTGCTGGATGGCAAGAAAGTATTGGTAGTGGATGATGATGTTCGTAACCTGTTTGCACTAACTGCCGTTTTTGAACGTTCAAATATTGAAGTGATCACTGCGGAAAGCGGTAGGGAAGCTTTGGAAATACTAAACAACGATAAAAAGATAGATATTGTGCTGATGGATATCATGATGCCTGAGATGGATGGTTATGAAACCATCCATCTCATTCGTAAAGAGCCGAGGAATAAATCGTTGCCAATTATTGCGGTAACCGCTAAGGCAATGATAGGCGACAGGCAGAAATGTATTTCGTCGGGTGCATCTGATTACATCACCAAACCGGTAAAAACAGATCAATTATTATCTCTGATGCGTGTTTGGCTTATTAAATAAGCGGCAAACTGTATATGAAAAAAGAAAGTGAGAAAGCCATATTGAAAGCAGCCTTAAAGATCCTCCTTGTCGATGACAACGAAAGCAATTTATTATCAATGGAGGTTGCTTTGGAGAATGGGAATTATATGTTTTACAAAGCAACTTCCGGCAGCGACGCCCTCAGGATATTATTAAAAGAAGAAGACTTTTCCCTAATTCTACTGGATGTAAAAATGCCAACGATGGACGGCTACGAAACGGCCAGGCTCATTTATGAGCGCGATAAATTACGCGACATCCCCATCATTTTTATCACCGCTCATGATTATGAAGAAAACGCGATGTTTAAAGGCTACCAGGCCGGCGCTGTTGACTTTATCCGCAAACCATTCAATCAGCAAATATTACGGTCTAAAGTTGCCGTATTTGCTGAGCTCTACAAGAAAAACCGCCTGTTAAAGGAGCAGGAAAAGAAGCTGCAGCGCATTAATAACGACCTGATCGAATTAAATAAGGATCTCGAAAAACGTGTGTCTGAACGTACGATGGATCTCGAGAACCTTAACCATGAGTTGAAAGCGCTCAATACGTCAAAAGATAAATTCCTTTCTGTCATATCGCACGACTTGCGTAACCCGCTGACTGCCCTGCTGGCTTCATCAGCAAGGTTAAATGAGGGGCCTGAAACCATGGAACCGAAGCAATTGAAGCAGCTTTCGCAGATCATTCACCGCACCTCGCACCGGTTGCTCGACCAATTGAACGAAGTGGTTGAATGGGCAAAAAAACAAAGTGAAAAAACCAATTTCAATCCTGAGAAGGTCAACGTTTTTGAAGGAATAACAGAATCGTTGGAATTGTTAAAACCTAACGCAAACCAAAAGGGGATACAGCTGGAGAATAGAACACCGAAGGATATTTACGCAAAAGCAGACTCCTTAATGTTACGTTCTATCGTCCAAAACCTGGTTACTAATGCCATTAAGTACACCCCCGAAGGCGGCTCGGTTGTTATCAACGCAAACTCAGACAGGGACGCGCAAATGGTATGCATTTTTGTCGAAGATTCAGGAGTAGGCATGACCGATGAAACGAAGCAAACATTATTTACGAAAGTTCACGGCTCATCAGTATCAGGTACTAATAACGAGATAGGCAGTGGCCTGGGCTTATTGCTTGTTAATGATTTTGTGGCCCAACACGGCGGAACGATCGACGTGGAAAGCACTGTAGGCACAGGCACAACCTTTAAGTTCACTATCCCAGGCGTTTAATAGGCAGTTTAATTACCCAAAAGCTGCAGCGTTTTCGCATCTTTTGTGCCATGATAAAACTTGTCCAGCACCTGCTGAAATAAAGGGTTTTCCGGTTCGACAGAAGCAAATAAGGTCATAGATGATTTCAATTTCAGATCGTCAGGATAACCAAAAACGCTCGAAGGGTCGTCATTCTGAAGCGCCATTAAAGCGTGGCTGATCTCCAGCAATCTTTTGCCCAAAACAGGGTGCTTTAAATAAGCTTCAGCTTCTTCATAACCATTGATCGCATACATTTGAGCCGTTGAACTGAAACCGAGCCCCTGTACCTGCGGAAAAATAAACCACATCCAATGACTGCGTTTACGACCGCCCCTGATTTCTTCAAGTGCTGCGTCATAGCTTGTTTCCTGGGCTTTAAGAAATCTTTCCAGGTTGCTCGGGTTCATCGTGGTCGGGCTTACTGGTATCCGGCGGCAATTCTACCGGTATCCGTTCAGGATTTTCCTGTGGTATCCCGGCAGGCCCCGGGTCGTTGGGTTGCTTTATCTCCGGCTCCGGTTTTTGCACGGGCATTTCGTCTGGTTCTATTGGCATGGTTCGTTTTTTCATAGGATTCTTTTCGATTAACAAAGCTTCCCGGCCTAAGTTTTTAATTTATCTTGCTGCTTCAAAGAATTTAAGCAATTTTTGAAGTCTGCAACTGAACTTATATGAAAAAATCATTTATCATTTTATTGGCACTGCTGCCTTATTTATCCTATTCACAACAAGTAAAAAAAACGCTCAACCTGGTTGACTACGTGAACCCGTTAATGGGAACCGATTCAAAATACGACCTGTCCAACGGTAACACTTACCCTGCTATCGCTTTACCATGGGGCATGAACTTTTGGACGCCGCAAACCGGTAAAATGGGCGATGGCTGGCAGTACACTTACAGCGCATATAAAATAAACGGTTTCAAGCAAACTCACCAGCCTTCACCCTGGATGAATGACTACGGCCAGTTTGCTATTATGCCCATAACCGGGAAATTGAAGGTGACGCAAAACGGCCGGCAAAGCTGGTTCTCGCACAAAACGGAGATCGTAAAACCCTACTATTACAGTGTGTACCTGGCCGACCATGATGTGACGGCGGAAATAACGCCAACGGAGCGTAGTGCGCAATTCAGGTTTACTTATCCAAAAAGCGATAGCTCCTATATCGTTATTGATGCTTTTGATCGTGGTTCGTATGTGAAGATCATACCATCTGAAAGAAAGATCGTCGGCTATTCGTCTAAATATGCGCGTGGGCCGTTAAAAAATTTCCATAACTACTTTGTGATCTACGTGGATAAACCCATCGCCATCTACCATACCTTTAGCGACAGCACAATGACCGATTCATTGGAGCTTCACGCCAAACACGCGAGCGCAGTTATCGGTTTCAAAACCAAAACAGGGGAGAAGGTACATCTAAGGGTAGCATCATCATTTATTAGTATCGAACAGGCCGAACTCAATCTGAAACGTGAGCAAGGCAATGATAGCTTTGACGCCACTGAAACTAAAGCAAAAGATGTTTGGGAAAAAACTTTAGACAGGCTTACGGTTGAGGGCGGCACCATTGATCAGAAACGCACTTTTTACTCGTGTCTTTACCGCATGTTGTTCTTTCCAAATAAGCTGTATGAAATAGATGCTCAAGGCAACCGCATCCACTATAGCCCCTATACCGGCAAAACCGAACCGGGCTATATGTTTGCCGGTACAGGTTTTTGGGATACCTTCAGGGCGTTATATCCTTTCCTTAACCTGGTTTATCCTTCCATCAATAAAGAAATGCAGGAGGGCCTCATTAACGATTATAAAGAAGGCGGCTGGCTGCCGGAGTGGTCGAGCCCGGGTTATTCGGATGTAATGGTTGGCAATAATTCTGCCTCAGTAGTGTCGGAAGCATATTTGAAAGGTTTGAGAGGATATGATATTGAGACATTGTACAAAGCCCTTATCCACGGGGCCAATAATGAGGGTCCGCGCGCGACAGGTCGTAAAGGCGTTGAATATTACAACAAACTGGGCTATGTGCCGTACGATGTAAAGATAAACGAGAACGCCGCCCGCACATTGGAATATGCTTATGACGATTTCGCCATTTACAAATTAGGAAAGGCGCTTGGCAAACCTGAGAGCGAAATCGGCATCTACAAAAAACGCAGCATGAATTATAAAAATCTTTTTGATCCATCGACAGGCCTGATGCGTGGTAAAAACCAGGACGGTTCATGGGAAAGGCCATTCAACCCGTTCAAATGGGGCGATGCTTTTACCGAGGGCAACAGCTGGCACTATACCTGGGGCGTATTTCATGATATACAGGGCCTGGTGAACCTGATGGGCGGTAAAAAACAGTTCGTGGCTAAACTCGATTCGGTATTTACCCTGCCGCCGATTTTTGACGATAGCTATTATGGCGAAGTGATCCACGAGATACGCGAAATGCAGATAGCCGGCATGGGCCAGTATGCGCACGGCAATCAGCCTATCCAGCACATGATATACCTGTATGACTACGCCGGCCAACCCTGGAAGACGCAATACTGGGCGCGTGAAACCATGAATAAGATGTATAAAGCCACACCGGACGGCTATTGCGGCGATGAAGACAACGGTCAAACTTCGGCCTGGTATGTATTCTCAGCTTTAGGCTTTTACCCGGTTTGCCCGGCAGCCGGGCAGTATGTATTGGGCGCGCCGCTTTTTACTAAGATCACACTTAACCTCGAAAACGGCAAGCAGGTGATCATCAATGCACCCAAAAACAGCCCGGCCAACAAATATGTAAGCACCATGACCTATAATGGTAAGCGGTACGATCTGAATTACCTGGATCACATAACCTTATTACAGGGAGCAGTCCTTAATTTTGATATGTCGGCTGCGCCAAATAAGCAAAGAGGTATTAAAGACGCGGATTTTCCGTATTCGCTGTCTAACGAAAAATAAAGTTATCTTCAGAACAAACTAAAATCTCCATCTCCTGCAAAAAATAGGGATGGAGAATTTAGGAACATACCAATATATGCTTTTCCATTTATACAAGATAGTTACACGGAAGATTTTTCCGGTATGGCTTTTAGTGTTTATTAAAAAAAACAGGTAATGGAGACCTGTATTTATATTGATTTTTTGCGCTAAATTTACTCATCCAAAAATTTGCTTATGATCACCATTACAGTCAACGGTCAACACCACGATGTGGATGCTGACCCAAACATGCCGCTTTTATGGGTGCTCCGGGATATCCTGGGTTTAACCGGTACTAAATTTGGTTGCGGGGCCGCTCAATGCGGTGCATGCACTGTCCACCTCAACGGCGAAGCAGTACGTTCATGCGTTACTAAAATCAATCGCGCCGCAGGGCAGAATATTGTGACTATTGAAGGCTTATCGGCAAACAATAATCATCCGTTGCAATTGGCATGGAACGAAATGAATGTTCCGCAATGCGGGTACTGCCAGTCCGGGCAAATCATGTCGGCAGCCGTTTTACTCCGTGAAAACCCGAACCCTTCCGACCAGGATATCGATGACGCCATGTCGGGCAATATCTGCCGTTGCGGCACCTACCAGCGTATCCGTGCTGCCATCCATAAAGCAGCAGCACTGCAAACAGAAGGGGCGAAATTATGAGGAAGCTGATCGTCCTGAGTATTATAGCATCAATAGCCGGTTTGATCACTTTGTCATTCCGGTCTGCTCCGGCAAAGACAAGTAATTACGCGACTATGCCAAAAGACAGTGCCGGGTCGGCGAAGGCATTTATGTCCGTCTATAAAGTTTTAATGAGTCCGCGATGTATGAATTGCCATCCATCCGGAGACGCTCCATTGCAGGGAGACGACAACCACATCCATGCCATGAACATTAAACGCGGTGTTGATGGTAAAGGCGTTTATTCGGTGCGATGCAGTAATTGTCATCAGCTAGAAAATACAGCAGGCTTACACATGCCTCCGGGAAACCCTAAATGGGGATTGCCACCGGCCAATATGCGTATGGTATTCCAGGGCCGTACGCCTCGACAGTTAGCACTGCAATTACTTGACCCTAAAAAGAATGGTGGACGAACTAAGGCTCAGCTAATAGATCACATGGCTAATGACGGCCTGGTGGGTTGGGGATGGCATCCGGGAGACGGGCGCACGTTACCGCCAATGAGCAGACCGGCCTTTGTAGCACAGGTAAAGTTATGGATAGCGAAGGGCGCTTACGCGCCGGGTGCTAAAGAAAAATAAGGATTTTAAAGATTAGACCAGTATGGAAACTAACGCAATATCAAGAAGAAATTTTCTAAAAGCATCCGGCGTTGCCGGGACGGCGCTTTGCCTGGGCTTTTATTTTCCTGCCAGCGCAAAAAAAGAAACTTTAGTATCGGCAAGTGCTGCGGACCTTTCAGGATTTGAATTTAACGCCTGGGTGCGAATTGATACAGACGGTAAAGTTACCCTAACAGATCATCGTGCCGAAATGGGGCAGGGCTCCTATCAGTCGGTGCCGCAGATCATTGCCGAAGAACTGGAAGTAGACCTTAAAGACGTCAATATTATATTTGCTATAGGCGATCCCACCAAATATGGCAGCCAGATCACAGGGGGCAGTTCTACCATCAGGGGCTCTTATAAAAAACTGCTAAAATTAAGCGCTACCGCGCGTGTAATGCTGATCAGCGCTGCTGCTGCTAAGTGGACTGTACCTGCAAGCGAATGTTATGCAGAGTCGGGACACGTTATCCATCAGCCTTCCGGCAAAAAGTTTCATTATGGAGAGTTAGTGACAGACGCATCAAAGCTAACGCCGCCTGTAGAGGTTAAGCTCAAAAGCATTTCGGAATATAAACTGATCCGCAAACCGCTTAACCGGATGGACACACCTTTGAAAACCAATGGCGCGGCCATCTTCGGTTTGGATAAAAAGCTGCCCGGAATGGTGTATGCTTCGGTTGAACGTAGCCCGAGGCTGCGCGGAAAAGTAAAAAGTTTTGATGATTCTGCGGCGCTAAAGGTTCCGGGCGTTAAGCGGGTATTTAAGATACAAATGCTGGTTTTTAGCACCACCCGTGATGGTGTGGTAGTTATCGCCGATTCAACATGGGCTGCTATGCAGGGAAGAAAAGCCTTACGCGTTGAATGGGATGACAGTGGCTTTGAGCATGTAAATAGCGCTGATATTTATAAAACCCATGCCGAATTGCTTCAAAAAGAAGAAGGCCTTTCCGTTAAAAAGCAAGGCGACCCCGATGGTATTTTAGCTAAAGCGGACAAAAAGATCGATGTGGTCTATCAAACTCCTTATCAGTCGCACGCTGCCATGGAGCCTGTGAATTGTATAGCGCATTATCAACCCGATAAAATAGAGATATGGGGACCGATACAGGCGCCGGACTGGGTGCAGGGCGACATTAGTGGTAAATTCAAAATGCCCAAAGAAAAGGTGATCGTCAATATGACTTTTTTAGGCGGCGGATTTGGACGAAAGGCTTTCCTGGATTACCCGTACGAGGCTGTTTTGATATCAAAGGAAATTGGCGTACCGGTCCAGGTGGTTTGGACGCGGGAAGATGATATCAGGCAGGGGCCGTATCGTGCCGGTATTTCCTACAGGGGACAAGGGTCAATAGAAAATGGGGAGATCGGTGCCCTGAAATTCAAAATGGCAGGTCAAAACATCGGTCATTGGAGCGGACCTCAGCGGGGACACCCGAATGACAGTACAGCCGAAGGTTTTTTGAAGCCCTATTACGATAGCATTAAAAATATCAGCTTTGCTGATGTTCCTTATGAAATGCCGCTGCCTAATATGTGGTGGCGCTCGGTTTATGCGTCCACCAACGGCTTTGCCTACGAAAGTTTTATGAATGAAATGGCTGTTTTAGCCGGACAGGATCAGCTCAACTTCCGCAGAAAATACTTAAAAGATGAGCGTTGCCAGCGGTTGATCGATAGGATGGAAGAGGTATCAGGCTGGAAATCGAGGGGAAAGAACGAGGGTTATGGTGTAGCCATCACCGAATGTTTTAGCAGTACCGTGGGGCAGGTCGTAAAAGTATCAAGGAAACCTGGTGGCAAGATAAAAATTGATAAGGTTTGGGCAGTGATGGATTGCGGCTGGTATGTGAATCCCGATATTATTAAAGCACAGGTGGAAGGTTCCATCGTGATGGCTTTAGGCGCGGCGACTATTCACGAGATCACCTTCAAGGATGGATTAGTTGAACAACACAATTTTTATGATTACCAGATGCCGCGCATGAGCGATATGCCGCCGGTTGAAGTATATGTAATGGATAATACCGCCGATGCCGGTGGTGTAGGAGAACCGGGCCTTCCGCCGTTCACACCTGCATTAACCGATGCAATTTTTGATCTGACAGGAAAGCGGATCAGGAAACTGCCTTTTAATATGAATACTATTTAAGGGGATCGAAACAGGCAGTTTGCGTGTTTATATTAAGCATGAAGGAGATCATCGACATTGTAGCGGCTTATGATGAAGCCCGTAAACAAGGCAAAAAAACAGCGTTAGCCACCGTTGTCCTTGTGGAAGGCTCCGCATATCGCAGGGCTGGTGCGCGTATGCTGATCACCGAGGACGGTCAATTGACCGGAGCCATCAGCGGAGGCTGTCTTGAAGGCGACGCTTTACGCAAAGCCCGTATGGTTATCATGCAGCAGGAACCGATGTTGGTTACTTATGATACGATGGACGATGATGATGCGAAGCTGGGCGTCGGCCTGGGCTGTAACGGCATCATACACATCCTGATAGAGCCCATCAATGACAGGCAAACAAACCCTATAACACTCCTGGACGCCGTAATTACATCAAAAGGTTATTCGGTATTGGTTACCGTGTTCTCGATCGACGACCGGAAATCACCTCAACCCGGTTCGTGCCTGTGCCTTGCAGATGGTAAAACAATAGCAAACGGCCTGGAGATGTTGCCCTACAAAAATGAGCTGCTGGAAGATGCAAAAAATGCGCTGGACGATCAGCACTCATCCATCACTGTTTATGAGGGTTACACTGCATTTGTAGAGTGCGTTAAACCGTTGATATCATTGGTAATAATTGGCGCCGGCAATGATGCTATCCCTGTAATGAAGATCGCTGCAGTATTAGGCTGGAAGGTTACTGTTGTTGACGGTCGGCCAAATTATGCTTCTGCTGAACGCTTCCCTGCTGCCGATAAACTGATAATAGCCAAACCCGAACAAGTATTGGATAACCTTGAGCTCAACGAGTGGACAGCCTTTGTGCTGATGACGCACAATTACAATTACGAGATTGCATTTTTAAAAGAATTACTGCCGTTGCAAACCTCGTATATTGGTATTTTAGGCCCGCGGAAGAAACTAGAGCGGATGCTGGAAGAACTGGAAGTAAACGGTACAATTATCACGCAAAGAAACCTGGAAACCATCCATGGGCCCGTAGGCCTGGATATTGGTTCGGAAACATCCGAAGAGATCGCGCTATCGATCATCGCGGAAATAAAAGCAGTTTTCTCCGAAAGGAACGGGAAATCACTAAAATATAAAACCACCGTAATTCACAGCATTTAAATGACTGCGGCCATCATACTTGCAGCAGGCGGATCAAGCAGGTTAGGACAACCCAAACAAAACCTGTTGTTCAACAATAAAACACTTCTCCAACACGCCGTCGACGCTGCACAACAGTCTAAATGCCACCTGATAATCGTGGTGCTTGGCGCGAATGCTGATCAAATAGATCCGATACCCTATGCCGTCACCCTTTACAATAAAGACTGGGAAGAAGGCATGGCATCCTCGATAAAGATTGGGATCAATAAAGTCGGTAGGGATGTTTCGGTAAATAGGGTGATCATCATGTTATGTGATCAGCCTTATGTAACTGCCGGGTTGCTAAATTCAATGATCGATAAACAAATTGAAACAGGTAAGCCAATTGTTGCCTGCACCTATAACGGCACAATGGGTGTTCCGGTGTTGTTTGACCGCTTTTTGTTTGCGGAGCTGCTTTTACTGCTAGGGCAGGAGGGCGCAAAGAAAATTATTATCACTCACGCCGATAAAGTTGCTGCGGTCCCATTCGAAAGAGGTGATATAGATATCGATACCCCGGCTGACTATGAACAATTGCGTAAGCTTAGCGAATAATTTTTGATTATCTTGGGCGTATAAATTATCAATTAGCACAACCCGCCTGCCCCATGAAAGGTTTAATGATGGATTACCAGCTTACCCTACCAACTATCTTGCGTAGGGCGGAGAGTTTGTATGGGAAAAAAGAGATCGTTAGCAGGCTTCCTGACAAAAGCATCCACCGGTATACTTACATTGATATGTTCCTGCGTGCAAAAAAACTGGCTGTGGCCCTGAAACAGCTTGGTATTGGCAAAGGAGATCGTGTGGCTACGCTAAGCTGGAACCATTACCAGCACCTGGAAGTATATTTCGCTATACCTTGCATAGGAGCGGTGGTACATCCGCTTAATATCCGGTTCAGCGCTGATGAATTAAGCTATATTATCAACCATGCCGAAGACAAGGTTATTATTGTCGACCAGGTACTTTTGCCCCTGTTTGAAAAATTTAAGTCAGCCATTAAAGTATCACATGTAATTGTTATTCAGCAAACTGAAGAGTCTTTTCCGAAGGGATACTTAAATTACGAAGACGTTTTAGCCAGTGGCGATGGATCGATATTCGAACCCTTCGAAGACGATGAAAACGCTGCCGCTTTTATGTGCTATACGTCCGGCACAACCGGCAAGCCGAAAGGCATATTATACTCACACCGTTCCATTTTGCTTCATGCCGTATCGTTTATGATGACAGGCGTTGGCGTGGGTGTTACAGAGCGGGATGTGGTGCTTCCGGTAGTCCCCATGTTTCACGCCAGCGCCTGGGGGTTTCCATACAATTGCGCTTTTGCAGGGGCAAAGCAGGTATTTGCGGGACCATACCTGGATGCGGAAAGCCTTTTGGAACTTTTTGATGAAGAAAAAGTCACTATCACAGGTGGTGTGCCCACCGTAGTGATGGGCATACTCAATAAACTTGATGCTGATCCCCAAAAATATAAACTCAGATTACGCACTATAGCGATAGGCGGCTCATGTGCACCACGTTTTTTGGTCGACTCGTTTAACCAGCGTTATGGTATACAGGTGTTGAATACCTGGGGCATGACTGAGCTTTCGCCTCTTGGAACCACTGCGGTGACAACCAGTGATATGGACGATGCCTCCGAAGATGAGAAATTAGATCATGCTACCAAACAGGGTTTTCCTATTCCTTTCCTGGAGATTCGCGGCAGGAATGAAGATGGTCTCATTCCCTGGGATGGTATTACCATGGGCGAACTGGAAGTGCGCGGGCCGTGTGTTGCAGGTTCTTATTATCACGATGCAGAATCAGCGGGAAAATTTACAGATGACGGCTGGCTTAAAACCGGTGACATTGCCGCAATAAGTGAAAACGGCTGTGTTGAGATCAAGGATAGGAGCAAAGATGTCATTAAATCGGGCGGGGAGTGGATCAGTTCTATCGCGCTCGAAAATGCCTTAATGGGCCACCCTTCCGTGCTGGAAGCTGCAGTAATAGCCGTGCCGGACAAGAAATGGATAGAACGGCCATTTGTTTACGTAGTAATGCGGCCTGGTAAAACCGTTTTGGGTGATGAACTTAAAGCGTTTTTGGCAGATAAGTTTGCCAGGTTCTGGATACCAGATGGTTATGCCTTTATTGATGCCATACCAAAAACCTCTGTAGGGAAGTTTTTAAAAACGGCGTTGAGGGAAAAATATGAGAAGGAGCACACGACATCACTTTAGCTAAATCGTGTGCCTGGAAATCATCGATCGGTGATGGCCCCATATACCATAGCTGAGAAACCCCTTGCGGTATTAGCCACATAAGGTCCCCACATTTGCGTGTATGCCAGTACAAACATATCCTCTTTCGGGTCAACCCAATAAGAGGTTCCAAATACGCCGCCCCACGAATAAGTGCCTGCATTTTGAGGGCCGAATCTGCTGCCCTGGTCGGTAATGATATAAAAACCGAAGCCAAATTTATTTACCTCTGGATGCGTACCAAAAGTAGGGTGTATGTCGCCTATCTGGTTCTCAGTCATCAGGCGGATAGAGGTTGGCGACAAAATGCGCACACCGTTATACTCTCCGCCATTTAAAAACATTTGCAATAAAATAGCATAGTCGTGAAGCGTTGACACGAGGCCGCCTCCGCCTGAGAAGTAATCGGTTTTTTGCAGCGGGTAGTTCATGTCAAGGCCAAGTTCTGTGGTCTGTTTTTTTATATTTCCCTTTGCATCGCCTAAAAAGAAATTGACAAGACGTTTTCCTTTTTCAGGCGGCAAGTTAAACCAGGTATCTTTCATGCCCAAAGGTTTGCAAATACGGGTCTCAAAAAACTGTTCCAGCGACATACCCGACCATTTTTCGATCAAATAGCCCAATACATCCATGTTCAGGCCGTATTTCCACTGCTCGCCGGGTTGAAAGAACAGCGGTAATTTGCCAAGACGGTCCATAGCATCGCCAATTTTCTGGTCTTTTACGCCTACTCCCCCGGTCATTTTGGCTTTCGCATAGATGGCCAGTTCCGCAGGTGTACTGATGGATAAACCGGGATAACCTAAGCCCGAAGTATGTGTAAGTAAGTCGCGAATGGTGATAGGCCGTTTAGCCGGAACGGTAGTATAGGTGGTATCTTTAGAATTGTAGGTAGCCAACACCTGCTCGTTAGCAAAAGACGGAATGTACATCGAAACCGGGTCGTCCAACGAAAATTTTCCTTCCTCCCACAACATCATAACCGATGCCACAGTAAGGGCTTTGGTTTGCGACGCAATGCGAAAGATGCCATTTTTATCCAGCGGCGCCTTAGTATCCATATCATTGTAGCCGTGTGCCTTATAAAACACAATTTTACCATGGCGCGCTATCAGGATCGCCGAACCGTTTACCCATTTCTGAGTTACCCACGACTTCATAGCCGAATCGATGCGGTCCAGCCTTGCAGCTGAAAACCCTGCGGCTGCCGGGGCAGCTTCAACCAATATTTTTGATGACGAGGCTTTTGATTGTGAGTGCGCAGGGGTCGCGAAGGCAATAAAAGCGAATAGGCCCAGCAAGGCAGTTACATAACGTTTCATGGTTTTTAAATTGGATTATCAAAAATAGAAATTTAGTTGGATGATGCAAGGGAATGTGGCCGAAGTAGAAAAAATGTTAAAGTCGGATAAACCCTTTACTTGATTTATAATATTTTGGCTATCTTTCCTCGGTTCCCGAACCTAAAAATTATAAGATCCATGAGACTGAAAGACAAAGTAGCCCTCATCACAGGCGGCGCCAATGGAATAGGCTTAGCCACCGCCGAACGTTTCGCCAAAGAAGGCGCCAAAATTATTTTGTGGGACCTTTCTGATAAAGGTAATGATGTTGTGGAGCGTTTTAAAAAGGCAGGGCAAGAGGCCATTTTTAAAAAAGTATCGGTAACAAACGAAGTTGAAGTTCAGCAAGCGGTTGCTGAGGCCGTAAAGCATTTTGGCCGGATCGATATCCTGATCAACAACGCTGGCATCACCAAAGACAGGACATTGCTCAAAATGTCGAAACAGGAGTGGGACGATGTTATTGGTGTAAACCTCACCGGAGTTTTTATTTGTACCCAAGCGGTGGCCCCGATCATGAAAGAGCAAAACTATGGTCGTATCGTTTCGGCGTCATCTAATGTTGCGATACGCGGAAATTTCGGGCAAACCAATTACGTGGCAACCAAATCGGCCATTATAGGTATGACCAAGGTATGGGCCATGGAGCTCGGTAAATTCGGCATTACCGCCAATTGTATTGCGCCCGGTTTTATCACCACCGCCATGACCGACCTGATGCCCGAAGAAGTACGCAACCAAACCCTGCCGTCGATACCGCTTGGTAAATGGGGAGTGCCTGAGGATATAGCGAACGGTTACCTGTACCTCGCTTCGGATGAGGCCTCGTTTGTTAGTGGTATTTGTTTGACGATTGATGGTGGGGCAGCGAGGTAATTAATCCTTCGGCTTTAGATCAATTACGAATTTTTTTGCAGTGCTGAAAAAAAGCGCCGTGGATGCAGTGCTCATCACAATGATGATGGACATGGCCCACCGCAGAGATTCAACACCCAACTGCCCCTTTAACAGATCACTAATAATGCCGACAGCCAATGGCCCCAATCCCAAACCAATCAAATTGATCACCAGGAAAAAAACTGCGGAGGTAAGTGACCGCATCGATGCCGGAACAAGACTATGCGCTACCGCAAGCGATGGCCCCAGGTAAACACTTTGCAGGCTGGCACACAAACCCAAACAAACGACTGAAAGAACCGTATTGTGCAGGAATATAGTCCCCGCCGCACATGGAACGGAGATCAGGATAGCGTAAGCGGGAATTTTAAGATACCAGCTTTTATCCTTTTTTCCAAAATGATCCGTCAGTAATCCTCCCGAGAAAGATCCTAACGCACCGCCAATTCCATAAATAAGACCAAGTAGCACACCCACTTCCGCGCTCTTCATCCCATGTAATCTTTGCAGGAAAGACGGTGCCCAATTAATAAGGCCATAAATACAAAAGACATTCAAGGCTGAAGCTATCGACAGGAAAACAAATGTTTTGGTGGAGTACAAATGCTTTAGTACATCACGTAACGAGGGCAGCCCGCCTGATAGGGCATCTGTATCGGTTGCGCCTCTCCGGGGCTCTTTCACCGTCAGGTAAAATAGCAATGAGAAAATGGCGCCGGGTACCCCTACTACAAAAAATGCGGTTCGCCATCCCAGGTGCTGGTTCAGATACCCGCCCATCAAAAATCCGATCAGTACCCCAAAATAAATGCCGGCCGAATAGATAGAAAGCGCTGTAGACCGTTTTTGAGGTGGAAAGTAATCGGATATCATGGCGTGAGCGGGCGGGCTTCCGCCTGCTTCACCTACACCAACACCAGTGCGGGCCAGCAGCAACTGGATGAAATTTTTCGCCAGACCTGAACAAGCGGTCATGATGCTCCATATACCGAGAGAGACTACTACGGTGTTTCTCCGGTTCGTCCTGTCGGCCAAACGGGCGATGGGAATACCCAGCGTAACATAAAATATCGCAAAGGCAAGCCCGGAGAGCATTCCAAGCTGGGTATCGGATAAGTGCAGTTCTTTTTTGATCGATTCCTGGAGGATAACCAATACCTGCCGGTCGATAAAGCTGAAGACATAAACCAGCGTCAGCATCGCCAAAACATAATTTCGGTATTGGGTACTTACGTCCTTATTGTTAACAGGTGCGGTAGTTTGCATGTAAAGGGTTGGTTAGGCGATTGGTAATATTAAAAAGAAAATAAAATAAAACAAAATTTCCGGCTATTTTTGGATTATTAACCAATCTGTTTTAAGAGATATCAAATGAACGCATATATCGTTGCAGGTACGCGCAGTGCGGTAGGCAAAGCTAAACGCGGAAGTTTCCGGCTTACCCGGCCTGATACCCTCGCTGCCGAAGTGATCAAACATTTGGTTGCTTCGGTCCCGAATATCGATAAGGAGCAGATTGAAGACGTGATCGTCGGTAATGCTACGCCCGAAGCGGAGCAGGGGCTAAACGTAGGCCGTTTGATCTCGCTGATGGCACTGGATACCGATAAAGTGCCGGGCATGACCGTGAACCGGTATTGTTCATCAGGACTGGAAACCATAGCCATCGCATCGGCCAAGATCCATAGCGGCCTGGCCGATTGTATCATCGCCGGTGGCGTTGAAAGCATGACGTTTGTGCCCATAGGCGGATATCACAACATACCTAACCCTAAGGTGGCGCAGGTACATCCGGATTATTACTGGGGAATGGGCCTCACCGCAGAGGCAGTTGCGCGGGAGTTTAACGTCGGCCGGAAAGAACAGGACGAGTTTGCTTATCATTCGCATCGGAAGGCAGTCAACGCAATAGCAGCAGGAAAATTTAAAAGCCAGATAGCTCCAATAAATGTTTCAGAAATTTACCAGGACGAAAACGGAAATGAAGCCACGCTGGAATTAACCATGGATAGGGATGAGGGGCCTCGTGCAGATACTTCACCGCAGGCATTGGCCAATTTGCAGCCTGTATTTGACCCGCAGGGCAGCGTTACGGCAGGTAATTCGTCGCAGATGAGCGATGGGGCCGCATTTGTGATGGTGGTGAGCGAACGCTTTATGAAAGCAAATAACCTGGAACCGATAGCCAGGCTGGTTAACTACGCCCTTGTAGGTGTGCCGCCGCGCATTATGGGCATCGGGCCGTTGTATGCCATCCCCCAGGTATTAAAGAAAGCGGGCATGAAACAGGATGATATTTCATTGATCGAACTAAACGAAGCGTTTGCATCGCAGGCAGTCGCGGTGATCAAGGGGGTAAATTTAAACCCTGATATTGTAAATGTGAACGGCGGCGCAATAGCGTTGGGTCACCCGATGGGCGCCACGGGCACAAAATTATCGATACAGTTATTTGACGAACTGCGGCAGCGTAAACAAAAGTACGGCATGGTAACTATGTGCGTAGGTACCGGCCAGGGCGCGGCGGGTATTTTCGAACTATTGAATTAAGCGAGTGATCCAGCCTTCTTGCAACTAATCAAAAAAAACGTTTTCAAATTCAAGGCTGATTCCGTAATATTGCAACCGAAATTTAAACACGATTTCAGCGCCTATAGCTCAGTTGGTTAGAGTAGAAGACTCATAATCTTTTGGTCCCTGGTTCGAGCCCAGGTGGGCGCACCGAGAGCCTCCGCACATTGCGGGGGCTTTTTCGTTATTAATTACTACAACGCGCCACTATCGCACACCATGCGTTCACGTTCAGGCGTCTTTAGCGCACTTTTTCTCATAAAACTACCTGATAATGAGTTTTTTGGCGTATACACTAAGATGCAAAATAGCACTAACTATGCCCTTTTCGTGAACACGCAAATCGTAAACGCCTATAAAACAGCGCTTTTGTTGTTCACGGCAGGTACGCCTAAAAGCGACTTTCCGGGTAAAAAAGCTTGTAAATCTCCAGTTTTTACCACTTTTTAGCATTCGAGGCGTGTTATTCAGGATTTGAAGCCCACAAATGGCACTTAGTGTACATCTATTCTGCAGGAGCTTTCGGCATGTGTGGTTGGTGGTTTTTACACTAAGGTAAACCTATTTCAGGACGTAACATTTGGCGCTTACGGCTTTTTATTGCCGAGGTTTAACAGACAAATACGTCAGAAAAGATACAATGAGTGGCTTTTTTTGTCCTTTTTAAGCTATGTCATTTTAAAATCCGAAAACAACCACTTACTTTTACATCATATGAAAAACCTTATCGTTTATTGTCTTGCTCCACTCTTGCTGTTGGCAGCTTGTCGAAAGGATGCGAAAATAGCACCCATTGTACCTAATAAAACGCAAAACACCGTTTTTCCGACGGACTCGATATCATACACCGTGGACGGCAAAACTTATACCTCGAACAATGCCGGACAGGTAACAGCCGGGAACACCGAAGCAGACCGAAAAGTTGATTCGGTAGTCGATCTTAGCCATTACTATATATCGGGACGTAAGGATTCCATATTCTTTTACCGGACGTTCCATTTTTCGGGAGGCGGAAGTTTCGATATTTCGTTTTTTAGGAAATATGCTGTAAAAGACATGGTTTCCAACCTCATCTACTACCCGGCGAGCCAGGGGGACCTGTTTAACCCAGGCAACTATAAATACGGCACCGATTTTACCCGCGAAAATGCAACCAACGGCGTAGCGTTGGCCGTTGGCAGTGCGGGCCAAACTTATAGCAGCCAAACGCTTGGCATACCTGTTTCCATCACGCCGGCAAGCGAAAACAATGCCCGCTTCCAGGTACTTAGCTTTAAGCAATTGTCGAACGACCAATACACAACACAATACGTTTTGGAAGCAAAATTCGATGCAACGCTTTTTGACGATAACGGCGTAACCAAACAGCTAAGCAACGGCTATGCCCGTGTAATTATTGCGGTCGCACATCAGTAGGCATTGGAAGTTGGGAAAAATCAAGTCGATATTTAAGTTGCTGTAATACAGTCTATTTCTCGAATGCTCCCGCAGGCGTCCTCACTTGCGCCCGGAGACAGGTAGCCTGCATGCCGTACAGGTTTCGTTTGGAACTGAATCTTCGTTTTAAAACATGACCCGTAATTGCATAGTCCGCTACTTAGCATGCGGACCACCCCGAAAACATCGGGGCGGTAGCGATCAAGGTTGCTTGCGGCAGCTTGGGGTATAAATACCGGCATGGGAAGCCTAAGCCTCCCCCTCATCCAGTTGAAACAAAATTTCCACCGTAGTATCAAAAACTTTGGCCATCCGTAAAGCAAGCACCGTGGACGGCACAAATTTCCCGGTTTCAATGGAATTTAAGCCCTGCCTTGATATCCCGATGTGTTTGGCAAGGTCGGCTTGTGTCCAGTTTTTTTTGGCGCGTTCAACCTTTATCGTGTTTTTCATGCACCGTATTTTCTTTTAGAGATCAGCCAGCCGATAAAATAAAACAGCCAGCAAAAGCAACCCAGTTGCGCATAACCAAACCACCCGGGACTCGATACGTCACACAGGCTCAGCAAAAACAAGATCATCAGCGTAGCGGACCGTACACTAAGGAAACTCAACCCTACCCCTGTTTACTGTTGATCTTTTCAGCGGTTTAAACAAGGGGCGGTCCCTTTTACGGACACTTTAAATACAATATGCCAATCGTTTATATTTGTATGAATAATATTAACGATTGGCAGAAACAACCGATGACTAAATTGCAGGAGATAGAACAAAAGCTTATCAGTGTTAATGATGCAGTTTTTCAAAATATTTGTGATGCGATCTTATTCGTTATTGAACGAAATTCAGAGAATATCAACCGAACTGGTAGTCAAAAAGGAAAACAAAAAACAATAAAAGGCACGCCTGACGCTTATTTTACCTATCCAAACGGGCGTTATGCTTTTGTAGAATATACCACTAAGGCGAAGAAAGAC
>JBIOHG010000069.1:0-22131 GCA_044448765.1 Sphingobacteriales bacterium
GATCGCAAAAGGAAAAGCTAAGAAGCAGGCATTGATAGCAGTAGCAAATAAACTGCTAAAACAGGCGTTTGCCATCGCTACACAAAAAACAAAATACAATGAAAATTATTCAAAATATATTTGCTTTTAAACACAGTTCATCCTGAGCGATAGCGAAGAATCTACTGATGATTATCGTAAGCATCCGGATCATTTGGGCGTGTGCGCTGATAGAAGCGCACCAGGCTATCCGCTTATACTACACGGGCATTAAGCGCGGGCCGGTATCCGCTCCTATCCTTCACGCAGTTGTCTGAACTATGATTCGTAGGATTAAAATAATCGGTGTAATCATTTTTTAACCACCGGGAACGCTACTATCCGCACCTTGGTAAACCCGTAAGGTATCAGCGTGATAGTATGCACGGTATCGCTCACCGCACCGCGGTATTCGCCGTCGCGGTCCGTCACCGGCTGATTGGCTACACCACCGGTCAGTTTCCAGTCGGGTATTTGGCGGCCGGTTGCGGTGATTGTTATCGGCGCATGCTGCTCATCCCAGGCGAATTTGCTGCTCAAAGGCTTGGCGGTCACCTGTAAAGATTTGGCAGGGTCGGCAATAACTCCGCTTGTTAATCCATAATTCCAATTCTCAGTCGGGTACACACTGAAATAATCGCCTTCATGCGCATCGGTAGTCTTTTCCCAGCGCTCACCTACTTTCAGTGCATACACCAGTGGCCCGCGTTCTATTGAACGCGAATTATAACCCCAGTTAGAGGTAGAAAGCTGCATCGGTAGTTTCAAAGTCAGCTTATCACCGTTTTTCCAGGTACGGTCTATCGTCACAAAATGGCCCCCTTTGGCGCGCTGCAATTCTTTACCGTTCAAGGTAACCACACCTTCCGCGCACCAGGAAGGTATGCGCAGTTTCCACTCAAATTTTGCGGTACTTTTGGTGGCAATATCAAAACCTATTTCATCGCCGAAAGGGTAATCCGTTACCTCATCAATACTCACTTCGGTATTGTTGCTGCCAACGGTTGTGGTCAGCTTATTCGGCCCATAAACGAATGAAGCAATGCCATTATCCTGCGTTTTGTACCAAAGGTGCTGTGCGTATTTTGTCCAGCCCTGGTGCATGTTGGCTAAACAGCAGGTATAGCCACTGCGCATGCCTAAAACATTGTTCATTTCTCTGCCAAAAGGCAGCGAAAAATCAAACACGCCTTTTTCGATTACCGGCTGGTTAGGTATCTGGAAATATTGCTTGTTATTATAATCGGTCGTGGTTTGTGCCGGGAGCGCGTTGAAAGTCACCCGTTCCAGCGCGTCCATGTAGCGCATATCGCCGGTGATGGCAATATCCTCTTCCAGCGAGAACATGTCTTCCACAATAGCACATAATTCGGTGCCCTGGGTCGGGAGATTACCGTGCAAGTCCTCATCTGCCGAAAATGCGCCGTTTGGCAAACCATGTAGTGTCATGATATCATTGAAACCCGTTTTCAGGTCAGTAAGGTAAGTACTATCACCAGTCCGCTGGTATTCCAATGCCGGCGCTTTCAGCGCCATGCCCACATTCACGCCATGCCGGTGCATCCAGTCCGAATCATTTTGGTGTGCCGCCGCGTTGATCACCCAATCCCGCCCGCCGAGCCATTGGCTCCAGGCATAGCATTGCTGGTTTAGTTCATCAGACAGCTGTAATAGTTTCTGGTCGCCGGTTTTTTGGTAGAGCCATTGCGCCACCATAATATTTTCTGTTCCCCGCGACTGTGCCCAGTCAGTCCAATGATTGATGGGGCATTTCTTTAGCGCCTCCTGTTCGTAGTGAAAATAATTGGTCAAAAATTTGATCACGCGCTCATCATTCGTAGCGGTATAATATTGCTGCATTACTTTCAGCATCACCATTTTCGGCCACCAGTCCTCTCCTTTTTCGGGGTTTGCAAGCGAGATAACCACGCCGCTATCGCGCTCGGCTTTAGTGATCGGGCCAAAATAGCCGGATTGTCTTTGATGGTCTATAGTCCAGTTGATGTATTTTAAAACTTTGGCTTTGAGCGTGGCGTCATCCAATAAATAAGCCAGCGGAACTGCACCATCCAGCCAGTAAGGTGTTTCCTCCCAGCCATCGCCTTTGCCGCCCAGCCAGCCGTTATCGTTCTTCAGTTTGGCGTAAACTTCATCCAGGTGACCGGTGGTGCCATCGCGCATTGATCCCAATTGATCGCGCAGCCAGCCTGTCGGATGTATTGCGCCTAAAGACATATCAGTATATAAGGGCTTTACAAAATGGGCGGGTTTATCCGCAGCTTTATAGGAGGTTAATGCGCACAGTAAAACAAGTGCGGGAAGGGTTTTTTTGAGCATGTTCAGCCAATTGGAAACGTAAAGCTACATTTTTCCAAAAGCAACAGCGTAAAAGTTTGGTTAGAATTTAACGGGTATAATAAGCGTCGGATATCGTATAGTTAACGTGGCCGTCGAAAACGTAGTGGATGAGCAGGGTATTATTATTGACCGACACGGTATCAGCTTCGCCAAAGCCGCCCGGGTTAGTGAGCGTTGCGGGCGTAGTTAACACATATTTATTACCAACGTGGGAGTAATTATATCTCACGGTGCTCAAATAGGCCGCTGCGCTCCTGGGATCAATAGATCCCGGTGGATAGAAAATGCCGATGATACAGGTACCATTGTTATTGAACTGCGCATAATTACTGCTATTGAATAACGATTTCTGATAAGTTGTATCGTTGGAGATGACGCCTTGATAACTTTTCGTGTAAGTGCGCAGCTTGATTTGTTGCCACTTACCTTCTACAGGAGCGTTGTAATCCTTTTTACAGGCTGCCACGCTTAATGCCATGCCAATGATGATCGCTATATATTTCCTTTGCATAATCACCTGGTATAATAAGCGTCTGACACCGTATAATCCTGGTGATTATCGGTCACCGTCTGAATTAATATTCCATTGCCGCTACGCGATAAAGTATCGGTGGTAGTAAACCCGCTGGGATAGATCAGGGTAGTTTGCAGCGTCAAAACATATTTGGGCCCGGACCCTACAGGGGCATAGTTATAGCTTTCTTTACTCACATAATTGCCTGTGCTCCCGTATAAATTAGCCGTGGTTGGCTCAAAAACATGATGGTTACTTAAAACACAGCTACCATCGGCACTGAATAAGGCATAATCCGTAGTATCGAACGCGCTTGTATAGGTGGTATCATTTGAGATAACGCCCGAATAACTTTTATAGTAGGTCCGCACCTTTACCTCCTGCCATTTGCCTATGAGCGAATGATCACCTTCATTTTTGCAGGCTGCAAGGCCCAATACCAGGCCAATTACGATGATCACAATGTTTTTCGTTTTCATACTTATTTGGTGTAATAGGAATCTGATATAGTTTTATAAGGCACACTCGGATTAAGATAACTGTTAACCGCATGAAGAATAAGGGTATTACCGGAAACACTGGATACGGTAAAAGTAGTGCCTATACCCGAAATAACAGATGGATTGGTTTGAACAAGTGTTAACGCAAAACCTGATCCTGATTTCGCATAAGTGTAATTCTGTTTATCCTGGGTTGCAATTACCTGGGACTCGGTACCTATAAATCCTGTCTCACTTAAAACACAAGTGCCATTACTGTTAAATTGCACATAATCAAAACTGCCAAACGTGTTTGCCTGGTAAGTGGTATCGTTTGAAATGGCGCCGGTGTTAATGTCCTGGTTATACACCCGCATTTTTACTTTCTGCCATTTGCCTTCTACCGCGCCGTTGCCGCTTTTTTTGCAGGCGGTAAATGCCATTATAACTATGATAAAAAGCAGAGCGGGCGTAAATTTCATTTTATAGGATTTGAGGTCGTTATTTACATTACGGCAGGCATTAGGCAAATGCTACAACTGACAAGAATAATGTCGCGAAAATTATAATTACAAAATAAGTTTTGATGGGTCTTGTCTGTTGTCCCAGAATCTCAATAACTCCACCCTATCAGATTTTATCTTATAAAATAAACTTACCTGCTTTACTATCACACAGCGATAAACTTTGCTTTGTGCTGAGTATTGATATAATAATGGATTTTGACTTATGTGGGTCAACGCTTCTTCGGTACGATCAATGAAGTTCTCGATTTCCCTGAGCGTCCATTTCTCATCTAAGTAATCTAATATCTGATAATAGGTAAGCCTTGCTTTCGGCGACCAGATAATAGTGTAAGCCATTACTTATTCAGGTAACGTGCTTTAATTTCCGACATTATTTGTTGGTGCGGAATACCCTGTCCATTATCAAGTTCAGTTTTTGCCTGGTCGATTGATCGTTTTACATCTTCGGGCAGGTCATTCCAAAAATCGTGTTTAGAACCGGTAAGCAATGAATCTATTTCATTAAGCAAGATGTCGTCTTCACTCTCCATTATTTTTTCGACTATCCTATTTTTTTTCTTAATGTCCATAACGATTAATTTATATAAAGTTACGACTTTTATTTTTCTATTTTCTCCAGTGCCTGCTCCAAATCCCTGATCAAATACTCCGGCTCCTCCAACCCCACATACATCCGTATCAATTGGTAACGGTGGTATTCGCCGCCGGCATACTCATCTTCGGGTAGCGCGGCGATAGACGGGATGATCAAACTCTCGTGCCCGCCCCAGGATACCGCCATCAGGATATGCTGCAGCGAATCGCAAAAGGTCTCGATCTTCTTTAGTGCGGGGTCCTTTAGCCTGAAACTGAACAGTCCGCCGCAGCCTTCCATTTGCTGCTGCCCCAGTTCGTACTGCTTAAAATCTTCCCTGAAAGGCCATATCACCCTATCTACCAATGGGTGATTAGCCAGCCATTTGGTGACGACCTTTGTACTTTCAAAACTGCGCTGAATACGTAAAGGCAGCGTGCGTAATCCGCGCAACAGCAGCCAGGCCGAATGCGGTGACAGCGCCGGACCTATGGTCATAAATTCGTTATCAAATATCTTTTTGATGAGCTCATGTTTCCCGGTCACCACACCAGCCACTACATCCGAGTGCCCGCCAATGTATTTTGTCGCTGTTTGTGCCGACAGGTCGATACCCAATTCAATGGGTCGTTGATATAACGGACTGCAATAACTGTTATCGATCATCGTCATAATATCCTTCGACTTAGCAAGATCAGCCACAGCTTTCAGGTCCTGCAACTCATAACTAAAAGTATTCGGGCTTTCCAGGTAGATCAACTTGGTTTCGGGTGTGATGGCATCCTTAAAGTTTTGAATGTCGGTTCCGTCAATAAATGTGGTAGTGATACCAAATTTGGGCAGCATATTTTTAAACAGCTTAACGGTCCAGCTATAGGGGTTTTCCACCGAAACCACGTGGTCGCCCTGCTGCAATAGCGATAATATGGGCACACTGATACAAGCTACCCCGCTGCTGAAAACCAGCGCATCCTCGGCGCCATCCAATGCTGCCAGCTTTTTGCGTAGGATATTTAGCGTAGGATTGTTTCCGCGCGAATAGAGGTCATAATAATATTCATCAGCCAGCGCAGCGCGAAACTCTTTCACCGTTTTCATGGCGAAATTGCTGGTTTGGATGATAGGCGGCGATATGGCGTTGAAATAATTTTCCCTTTCTTCGCCCAGTTCGTTCAGTATGTAGGAGATGTCCATGATTATAGAATATTAAACAATTGTAAGACACTTATTATTGCCAGAGGCATAATTGCAAAAAGAAATACTATCTTGAGTCTGACAAGTGTTGATTTGAGTGACTTGTTATCATGTTTCATAAAACTCAATAACCAAAATACAATTAGATAGACGAACTTGAATATCCATATCAGTTGCGAAGCGAGAACATTCCCCAAAGGTGTATACAAAAGAAGAATAAACTTAATTGAAAGAAATCCTAAGAATACTATGCGTGCCCCAATAAATATTTTTACATTTTCTGTATAATATTTACAAGTATAATAAATCATTAAACCATAGACATAGCAGCCAAGGCATGTCAGCGCCGCATAATGGTCATCCGTGAAAGTGATAAAGATAGTTATCGTTACAAACCAATAGGCGGCAATAAATATCAAAGGTACCAGTGGGAACCATTTAATGGTATAAATATCTTTGGTATCGATATCTTTTGTTTTTTTCCGCAGGATAAAAATAGACAAGGCCGCTATCGATAACCCGATGGTATCAAAAAACATGACATACTTCAGCATTTTATCAAACGAAGTAACAAAGAACAGGATAACTATTATCGCAGCTACAAAAAAGCTCATCCCAAATTCCTGCACCTGTGTTTTGGGGTTTACCTTTTTAAATATCGATGGCAGTACGCCATCTTCGGCCATGGCGTAATACACCCTGGGATTTGCCATTACGTTCACATTAACATAAGCCAGCACACCGCCGAATAAGAGAATGGATGTAATTTTATAGCCTGTAGGGCCAAAGATCACACCCATCATTTTGGCAGCCAGTGCCGGGGTGTGCTGCAAGCCGCCAATACCCAACACTTTAAAATAGGCATAGTTTACAGACAGATAAAGGAATATAACAACCGATATACCAACCGCTATCCCTTTCGGGATATTAGTTTTGGCGTTGATAATATCGCCGCCAAAATTGATGGTTTGCTGGTAACCGCCGTACGTAAAAAATACCGGGACAAGGCTCAATCCAAAGGCTGTGATCAAACTACCTGTATGCGGCGTAGCAATGATAGTTGCAGGTACGGCGTCGCTTTTAAATATCGCGAAGCAGATCATCACAATTAGCGCCATTTTGAATGCGATCAAAACACTCTGCGTACGGGCGCTCATTTTGATGCCTAAAAAATTGATGCCGTACAATATGAGTACCGAAACTATGGTGATGATCTTAGTACCTGTATCATTTTGCAGATCGGCAGGCAACAGGAAAGGCTTAATGTAATCAGAGCCGATAAGCGCCACTGCCGCTACAGACGCTGCATTGCTGATCACCAATACCCAGTTGATCATAAAAGCGAAAGCCGGGTGATAACAGTAGGAATAAACTTTATAAAAACCGCCCGTATTGGGGTACCTCGCGCCTATTTCCGCAAAGGTTAAAGCGCCGCATAGGCTAACTAAACCTCCGAATATCCATGCCCCGAAAAATATCCACTCGTTCCCTGCTTTTTGGGCCACAACCGCCGGCGATGCAAATATGCCCATACCTATCACCAGGCTGATAACGATCATGGTCAGGTCGAAGCGATTTAACCGGGGTTTTATACTCATTTAATCGAAATGTTTATTTTTTAAATTTATATTTTAATTTTGTTATTGATTAGACCCTTTAATTTTACCAAAACTATTGCCTGGCTCCGTAAGGCTATGATGTTTATTTTAAAGCAATTTAGACAAATAATACTGACTGCTGCATACTTGCTGGTGGCTGTAACAGCAATTTCGCAAGTTAAGCCCGGGGCATCAACTGTTAAATCTCCAATTGCAAAAAAGGCGCATAGCAAGCAATTGACCGATTTCAGGCAACTTAATGCCGAAGCTAATGTTGTGTTCACCTTCCCGGCCGGGTTTAAAGAAATTAAAGCACTAAATAATGCCGATTTCTCCTACGACTACGCTGTGGAACTACCCGACCATGATTTTGAGATATGGTTTGTGGTAAGATCGCAAAAACGGGATTGGCAGCAATATGAACTGGTAAAAAACGACCCTACCAAGCAAACAGCCAATCCCGATTCAAACTATGTCGCAATAGGACGAGCGCAAGCAAGCGCATTTACAGGTGAAACCAATTCGCAGGTGCGAATTATTCCGCCCGATATTTTGGCACGTTACAATGCCAGCGCCGGCAGGACCTACCTTTTAAACTTGCTGGACAGAGTTGAAACCCGGCATTTTAAATATGCGCTGCTTATTACCCTGGAAAAAGACCATACCGGCACCATATTAGCTGTTTGCCTCACCAATGATAAGGGCCCTGAGTTTTTCAAAAACATCAACAAGGCAGTCAATTGCCTTAAGTTTAAACCGTGATTTTTGTTGTAAGGTTGGAATGTTGAAAAGTTGGAAGGTTTTTCCAACCGTCAATAAATAACTTTACAACGTTACAACCTTTCAACATTACAACTAATTTAAGAATGGCAGGAGCAATAGATTACAGTGAAGATAGTATACGGTCGCTCGACTGGAAAGAACACATACGGCTGCGCCCGGGCATGTACATCGGTAAATTGGGCGATGGCTCGGCTTATGACGATGGCATTTATGTGCTGCTGAAGGAAATTATCGATAACTCCATAGACGAGTTTGTAATGGGCGCCGGCAGGACCATCGATGTGAACATGAGCGACCATAAAGTTACCGTGCGCGATTTCGGTCGCGGTATTCCACTGGGTAAAGTGATTGATTGTGTGTCCAAAATAAACACCGGTGGTAAATACGACAGCAAGGCCTTCCAAAAATCAGTGGGTTTGAACGGTGTAGGTACCAAGGCGGTAAATGCATTATCCAACGCATTTATCGTACAAGCTTACCGTGACGGTCGCACCAAAATAGCCGAATTTGCCAAAGGCGAACTGGTACGTGACGAGGCCGAAAAGGAAACTTCGCAACGCAATGGAACATCCATCAATTTTACACCCGACGATACCATTTTCAGGCATTATCATTTTATCCCGGAGTTTGTTGAGAACATGATCTGGAACTATGTGTTCCTAAATTCCGGTTTGACCATCAATTTTAACGGTCAGAAATTTCTTTCCGAGCGCGGTTTGTATGATCTGCTTACGCGAAATGCCGATGTAGAAACGATACGTTATCCCATCATCCATTTAAAAGGCGAAGACATAGAGATCGCCATGACCCACGGGCAGCAATACGGCGAGGAATATTATTCGTTCGTCAACGGTCAGCACACCACGCAGGGTGGCACACACCAGGCCGCCTTCCGCGAAGCGGTGGTAAAAACCATCCGCGAGTTTTACAAAAAGGAATTTGATGCTTCGGACGTACGCGCCTCAATTGTATCAGCTATTGCTATCAAAGTTCAGGAGCCGGTATTTGAGTCGCAAACCAAAACTAAACTCGGCTCGCAAAATATTGGCCCTGATGGCCCGTCGGTTCGCGGTTTTATAGGCGACTTTGTTAAAAAAGAACTTGATAATTATCTGCATAAAAATCCGGCTACAGCCGACGCGTTATTAAAACGCATTATGCAGTCGGAACGCGAACGCAAGGATATTGCAGGCATTAAAAAATTGGCTAATGAGCGTGCCAAAAAAGCCTCGCTGCACAACCGCAAGCTACGCGATTGCAAACTGCACTTTGAAGATACCCACGAACGCAAACAGGAAACTACGCTATTCATCACCGAGGGTGACTCGGCAAGCGGTTCCATAACCAAATCGCGCGATGTGCAAACCCAGGCTGTTTTCAGTCTGAAAGGTAAGCCGCTGAATTGTTATGGGCTTACCAAAAAAGTGGTTTATGAGAACGAAGAATTCAACCTATTGCAGCATGCGTTAAATATTGAGGACGGCCTCGACGGCTTGCGATATAACAACATCGTAATAGCTACCGATGCTGATGTGGATGGCATGCACATTCGCCTGCTGATGATGACCTTTTTCCTGCAATTCTTCCCCGACCTGGTGAAGGCAGGGCATGTATCCATCCTGCAAACGCCGCTGTTCCGTGTTCGTAATAAAAAGGAAACGATCTATTGCTATAGCGATGAGGAGCGCCGCAATGCCATTGCCAAATTAGGTACCAAGCCCGAAATAACCCGCTTTAAAGGTTTAGGTGAAATATCGCCGGAAGAATTCGGCCTGTTTATCGGTAAGGACATCAGGCTTGACCCGGTTATCATGAAGGATGCCAATATAAAGGGCTTACTGGAATATTACATGGGTAAAAATACGCCCGACAGGCAGAAGCACATCATCCGCCAGCTACGGGTTGAGAAGGATGACGAAACTATTAACCCAACAATTGCGGTTGACGGTGAAGAATTGCCGGTGGCGGTGTAGTACCAAGACTTACGAAGTTTTGAAAACTTCGTAAGTCTTAACTTTCTGCCCTTATTTCGAATTTATCACCACAGTCGCATCTGCCAAACCTTTTGACGAGGCGGTAAGCGTAATACTGCCCGGCTTTCTGTTCGACTGCAAGATAGCAAGCGCCAAACCGTTGAAGGCATGGCGATCTTTAGTTTGGAACGAATCATGATCGGTTTCACAGCCATTGTCAGTCGCCTTGATTGAACCGTTACCGCTGATCTTAAAATTCACCAGGTTATCGGCCATAGGAACCATATTCCCGTCTTTATCCAGTATTTTGACGGTCACAAATGACAGGTCCTTTCCATCGGCTTTGATGTTTTTACGGTCGGCTATCAATTCGATCTTCGCAGGCTTGCCGGCGGTATGGATCACTTCAGTTTTAACGATCTTTCCATCCTTGCGCGATACTGCTTTTAGTGTTCCTGGCTCATATTTCAACCGCCACATCACGTGCAGGTCGTCGCCCTGCTTCTTTTTTATGCCCATCGATTTCCCGTTCAGGAATAGCTCAACCTCGTCGGCATGGTTGTAATATGCCCATACATCAATGGTTTGGCCGGGCGTCCAATTCCAGTGCGGCAGGATATGCAGCACGGTTTTGTCCGTCCACTCGCTCTGGTACATATAGTAAACATCTTTTGGGAAACCCGCCAGGTCGATAATGCCGAAATAGGAGCTCCGCGATGGCCAGCTATAAGGAGTCGGTTCGCCCATATAATCCCAGCCTGTCCAGATGAACATGCCCGAAAGGAAATCGTATTTCTTCATCACTTTCCATGTTTCTTCGTGGGTCGACCCCCATGGCGGCGAAACATTATCATACGCCGATACCATATTATCGGGGTTCATTTTAGCTTTGGTTTTATAATCCCTGCTGGTTGGCCAGCGCATGATACTATCCGAAGGCATCTGGTAAAAACCGCGTGTTTCCAGCCCGGAAGTAGTTTCGGTAGCGATGAATTTTTTGCCGGGATAACGGTCATGGAAGCCGGCATAATTAAACTCGTGGTAGTTGTAACCGATCAGATCCAAAGCACCCGATTTGATGATCTTATTGGAAGTATCCGGTCGGTCGTTAGCCGTAGTGATCGGCCGCGTCAGGTCAAGGCTATGCACAATTGCCGCTAGTTCAGGCGCTACGCGCAAGGCGCTGGTATCGCCTTGCTGCGGTATCTCGTTGCCGATGCTCCAGATGATAACGCTCGGGTGGTTACGGTCGCGCAGAATTTGATCTTGCAGGTCGCGTTTGTGCCATTCTTTAAAATATAAATGATAATCATATTTCACTTTTCCGCGTTCCCAGCAATCAAAAGCTTCGTCCATTACAATAAAGCCCATTTTATCAGCCAGGTCCAAAAGTTCGGGCGTTGGCGGATTGTGCGAGGTACGGATACCATTACAGCCCATTTCTTTAAGCATTTGCAGCTGGCGTTCCAGAGCGCGGTAGTTTACCGCTGCACCCAAACTTCCCAAATCATGGTGATCGCAGACGCCTAGAATTTTCAGGTGCTTCCCGTTTAGCGAAAAACCTTTGTCAGCATCAAAGTTGAAGTAGCGGATGCCCAGGGGCGTGGTATATCGGTCAATAGCTTTACCATTCGCGATCACCTTTGTAACTATATTATAAAGATAAGGGTGATCTACCGACCATAACTCGGGTTTGGTAATATTAAGATCCTGTTTTGCTTCTGCAGATTTATCGGTAATAGTAACGGAAGATGTACTTGAACCCACTTCCTTGCCGGCAGCATTATAGACGGAAGTTGAGAGCATTACTTTGGCCGATTTGCCTGTGCTATTTTTTATACGCGTTTCCAAATGTATAGTAGCCGCCGCGTCGCTAACTTCCGGAGTAGTCACATAAGTACCCCAATGATCTATCGCTAATTTATCAGTCGTCACCAACCAAACATTCCGGTAAATACCCGAGCCCGAATACCAGCGCGAATTTGGTTGCACAGAATTATCTACCTTAACGGCAATAGTATTTTTCCCGCCAAAATTCAGGTAGGGCGTCATATCATACTCGAAAGAGATATAACCATTCGGCCTGAAGCCTAACTCATGTCCATTGAGCCAAACCGTGCTTTTCTGGTACACGCCGTCAAAATCGATATACACCTTTTTGTTCTTCGAAGCTGCCGGAACAGTAAATGTTTTGCGGTACCAGCCTATACCGCCTGGCAATGCGCCGCCTTCCGGGGTGGCGGGATTGTCTTTGCTGAATTTGCCTTCGATGCTCCAGTCGTGCGGTAAATTGAGTGTGCGCCAGGCGGCGTCTTTTAACGCCGGGGCCTGAGCTCCCGGAATATCACCCAGGTGAAAATGCCAGCCCATATCAAAATCGGCACGTGTGCGCGGCGATTGGGCAAAGCCATTAACACTAAAACAAATAAAGGCAAGCAGCGCAAAGGCGGCTTTAAAAGAAGTTAGGATAGATCGCATAACGGTTTATTTTGGTAATAAATGTAAAGTCGACACTAAATTATAAATGTTTAGTTAATAAAGCTATGGTTTATGATATTTTCGATTCAAACCACCGGTTTCGCTACAAACAAGCCTGTGTAATATTGGCGGATCACCTCTATAGATTTTAGGAAAGGGAAAAAGTATTTCGCTGCAAAGAGAGCGCCGAAAAAGCCGTCCGCTTTACTGCCCGCAGAAGGTAAATTGATGATGTGCGAAATAAAATGCAGGAAATAATCGAGCCCAAAGACGAGGTAGATGAGGCTGAGCAGTAGCCGGGCAATAGTTGCGGTTGTTTTCATTCTTTAAACTTAACGATTATTCATAAATATCAGTCAAAATGGCGTAATTGCACCATCGGCATTATATTCGCTATAAACAAGATATGAACATTCAACAAATAACATTTGGCAACGGCTGCTTCTGGTGTACAGAAGCCATATTTCAAACGCTAAAAGGCATTAAGTCGGTAACATCAGGCTATATGGGCGGCGCCAAACCAAACCCCACCTATATGGAAGTTTGTAACGGCGATACCGGCTATGCGGAAGTGATCCACCTGGAATATGATGCCGATGAAATAACTTTTGATGAACTTTTGCTGGTATTTTTCCGCACGCACAACCCAACTACGCTTAACAGGCAGGGTAATGATGCAGGCACGCAATACCGTTCGGCTATATTTTATTATACCGATGAGCAAAAACAACAGTCAGAAGCAATGATCAAAACGCTGACCGACGAAAAGGTTTTTGATAAACCCATCGTGACTGAGATAACCCCGGCATCTGATTTTTATAAAGCCGAGGATTACCACCAGAACTATTACCAGGATAATCCCAATAAATCGTACTGCGCTTATGTTATCCAGCCCAAGTTGAACAAGTTCGCCAAAGAGTTTACAGATAAAATACGGCCGGAGTTGTTAAGGTAATCCGTCATATAAATCTCTGTGCCCTTCGTGGTTAAAATTCTAACCACAGAGAGCACTAAGATTTTCACAGAGAACACAAAGATGTCAAATCATTAAGTTTTCGTTAACTGGCTTTTTTCATCCCGGTAATTTGTAATTTTGATTTACTCTTCAATAATTACCGATGAAATCGAAATTACTTTTATCCATTGCCGCTGTATTTATCGCTTTACAGGGATATACACAGCTTCCCGGCAAAATGCAGCAAAGCAGCCAGGTGCTTTTACCCAATGGCTGGAAACTGAGCCCCGCAGGCACCTGGCTGCAATTAGGCGACCTGCCGCTCAATATTCAAATATCTGCTTCCGGACGTTTAATGGCCGTTACCAATAACGGGCAAAGCACGCAGTCGATCCAATTGATCGACCCGAAAAATGAGAAGCTGCTTGATGAGCGGATCATCAAAAGAGCCTGGTATGGTTTGACTTTCAGTCATGATGAGAGAACCTTATATGCATCGGGAGGGAATGATAATTTGATCATGGCCTACCATATTAAAGGAAACAAAATAGGCGATGCTGATACGATCAGATTAGCTCCGGGCCCATGGGAGAAATACCAGGTTTGCCCGACGGGTATCGCGGTTAACCGCAGTAATACGCGTTTGTATACCGTAACTAAAGAAGACAGCTCGTTGTACGTGGTTGACCCGCAAAAAAAGGAGGTGATCAAAAAAGTGAAGCTGCCCGCCGAGGCTTATAGCTGCATCCTTTCGCCGGATGAAAAGCAACTATACATTTCAATTTGGGGCGGCGAAGGTGTAGAGGTGTATAATACTGTAACAGGTACGTTGACCAAAAACATCAAAACAGGCAGCCACCCGAACGAGCTTTTGCTGAATAAAAAAGGCACGCTTTTATATGTGGCTAACGCGAACGATAATTCGGTATCGGTTGTAAACACCGCAACCGCTAAAGTCATCGAAACACTTTCGACCTCATTATACCCGACCCACCTAACCGGTTCGACTACCAACGGTTTGGCCTTATCGCCGGATGAGAAAACACTGTATATCGCCAACGCGGATAACAATTGCCTGGCGGTATTTGACGTAAGCATTACCGGAAAAAGTCACAGCATAGGTTTTATTCCCGTAGGGTGGTATCCTACCAACGTAAAAACCTTGGGCAGTAAGATCATTGTATCCAACGGCAAGGGTTTCACCTCGATGGCTAACCCCGACGGCCCGCAGCCTTTAAAGAAAGTGGATAATAGCGGCTATCGGATAGGGTCAAAGAATGTGAAAGAGCAATATATCGGCGGGCTGTTTAAGGGGACATTATCCTTTATTAAAACACCGCTGCCCGAACAGCTGAAAATTTACACCAAACAAGTTTACGCCAATACACCTTTTACCGAAAAGAAGGTGGAAATGGCTGATGGGCTGGCAGGTAACCCCATCCCGCGTCGTGTAGGAGATAAATCGCCTATTAAATATGTGTTTTACATCATCAAGGAAAACCGCAGTTACGACCAGGTTTTGGGCGATATGCCACAGGGCAACGGAGATACCTCGCTCTGTATTTTCGGTCAGCATATAACGCCGAACGAACACGCCATAGCCAACCAGTTTGTGCTGATGGATAATTTTTATGTCGACGCTGAAGTAAGTGCCGACGGGCACAATTGGAGCACCGCCGCCTATGCTACCGACTTTATGGAAAAAACCTGGCCCACCAGTTATGGCGGTCGTGGCGGTAACTACGATTCAGAAGGTACCCGCCCTGCCGCCGACCCACGCGATGGTTTTATCTGGGATTATTGCAAACGCGCGGGCGTAAGCTACCGCACTTATGGCGAGTTTGCCGATGATTACAAGCCGAACATCAAAGTGCTGGAAGGGCACCTGTGCGTAAAATCGCCTAGCTTCGACCTGTCGATCAAGGATACTACCCGCGAGTCCATCTGGGAGCATGATTTTGATTCACTGTTGAATAAAAATGCAGTGCCGCATTTTAATTCGGTACGAATTTGTAATGATCATACCAGCGGTCAGCATAAAGGAGCATGGTCGCCGATAGCGGCTGTAGCTGATAATGACCTGGCGGTAGGTAAGTTTATCGAACATTTATCGCACAGCTCCATCTGGAAGGAATCTGTCGTATTTATTTTGGAGGATGACGCGCAAAACGGCCCCGATCATATTGATGCGCATCGTTCGCCTGTATATGTCGCCGGGCCTTATGTTAAACGCGGTGCGGTAGTACATGGCATGTATTCCACCTCAGGTGTACTTCGCACCATCGAACTGATACTGGGCCTGCCGCCGATGAGCCAGTATGATGCTGCCGCTATGCCGATGTACGACTGCTTCAACAATACGCCCGACCTGACACCTTATAATGCTAAGCCTGCGCAGGTGGATTTGGATCAGCGCAACGTGGCCGATAATGAGAGCAGCCGTAAATCGCAATTTTTTGATCTGGCGAAAGAGGATAAAGTACCCGACCTGGAACTGAACGAGGTAATATGGAAATATGTAAAAGGGGAAAACGCCCAAATGCCTGCACCAAAACGCAGTGCCTTTGTAATACTGGAGCAAAAGAAAAAGGACGATGACGATTAAGAAACGATTTTGGGATGGAAGAACTTATCAGGATATCTATTTGTACAGTCCCGTAGGGACTAAATGTCGGTAGAATTGGTAAATTAAATTATTCCGTGCCGTAGGTACGGCACCTTTTTGCAAATCCATTGAACAAGGTCCGTCTTAATTGGTTTGTATATTGAAAAATGATGTAATTTGCATACAGCATCACATAACCCGCGCGCATGACCACCATTGAAAACGATTTCCTGAAAGTAAGCATCCGCAGTAAAGGCGGCGAAATGACCTCGATCTATAATAAGGTGTCGGGCGTTGAGCATTTATGGCAGGGCGACCCCAACATCTGGCCCTGGCACGCGCCTAACCTGTTCCCGGTGGTGGGTGGTTTGATCAATAACGAACTTTTGGTTGACGGCAAATCCTACCCGATGAAACGCCACGGTTTTAACCGTGAGAGTGAGCTGCTGCTCATCGGCTCAAATGAAATATCGGCGCGTTTCTCGCTGCCATATTCTGATCATACACTTGCGGTTTATCCTTATAAATTTGATTTCCAAATCCATTATGAGCTGATAGAAAATGCGCTGCGTGTTACGTATAAAGTAGTGAACCACGAGCACGATACCATCTATTTTTCAGTAGGCGGGCACCCGGCATTCAATATTCCGTTCCATGCAGGCGAGAGGTATGAGGATTATTACCTGGAATTTGAGTCGGAAGAAAAACTGGAAAGACATTTATTATCTTCCGAGGGCTTTTTTACAGGCGAAACACAGCCCGTAAAATTAGACGGCAAAAAACTGCACCTCACCCGCAATATGTTTAAAGATGATGCCTGGGTTTTCAAAAAGCTGCACTCACGTGAGGTAACTATCAAAAGCGACAAGCACGATCAAAGCTTAGCCGTTGAATTCCCGCATTTTAATTACCTCGGCATCTGGGCCAAACCGGATGCCGATTTCCTGTGTATTGAACCCTGGCTAGGCTGTGCGGATACCGAAGGCAAACACGTCGACATCACAAAAAAAGAGGCTATACAACATCTGAAATACGGGCACGTTTTTGAGGCGCCTTTTTATGTAAGTGTTTAGCGGTTGGCGCACGGCGCTTGGCGTCAACAAATAAAATGTCATTTCGACGAGGTACGAGGAGAAATCTTGAACGCTTATGTATGGCGGATTACCGTCCTGGCCTATAAGATTTTTTCGCTCGCACAGTGATGACCCCAGCCCGCTCAAGAGAATAGTTCTCCTTACCCCACCTCTTCGTCCTTGCTGTTCGTCGAAATGACATTCTTTTTGATTATTGTTCCTTCACCACCGTATTCAATATCGGTTTATCCAGCGCGCTGATCGTCGTATGGTTACCCTTTAATTCATCAAATACCACAATTTGATTTTGTCCCACTTTCAGCCATGATTTCGGTACATATAGTGTCTGTTGCGGGCCGATATACCAGTATTTACCCAGGTTATGATCGTTGAGGAAGACGAAGCCTTTACCAAATTGGCTCATGTCCAAATAGGTGTCGGCGGTTTTGGTGAGGTTGAATGTTCCACGATAAAGAGATGGAGCAATATCCGGTACCTTACTGGAATCCCATTCCTGAATAACATGGGCGGTTCGGGGCAAAAATTTAAAAGCTGCAACGTTAGCAAAAGGAAATCTATACATCTTCCACCCTGTCAATTCCGTTCCGCCTAAAGTTACTTTTTCAGTAATTCCCTGGCGGTTATCGGTTAGGTACGGTCCATAATTAATACGACCATTATTTTCAACCAAAATATCTAAGGTTGCGTTCGGAGGCATTTGATCCAGTTGCACCGAATCCTGCTTGAAATGCCTGTCGAGCACGGCTACGCGTTTGCCGTTGACATACACCGTCGCAAAATCACGCATTTCTTTGATCTTCAGCAAGCCACTTACGGGGTTTTTCAATTTAGTTCGATATAAAACAAAGCCGTAACCCTGGTCCAGGTCTTCAAAGCACAAAGGCTTATCCGAAACAACAGGCTGAGAGAGATTTAAAAACAAAGGCGCCGTACCTGTAAGCTTAATATCCTTAATGCTCATTACCTTATTACTTGCCGGCACAGGAGGCAACTTTTCACCCGGCGGCAGGTGCTTTTGGATGATCTCGCGGAACTTATAATATTTTGGCGTCGGGTTGCCGGCTTCATCCAGCGGCGCATCATAATCATAACTCGATGTTTGCGGCGAATACGGATCACGGCGGCTCATGTTGGCGCCGTTCATAAATCCGCGCGTGGTACCTCCGTGGAACATATACAGGTTGATGGAAATGCCGTTCGCCAAAACAGTATCCAGTTTGCCGGCTTCTTCGTTCATATTACTTTTATTGTGCGGGCTGCCCCAGCTATCAAACCATCCCGGGTACCATTCGGCAATGTAATACGGGCCTTTTCCGTCATGGTATTTATTAATAAGTGCCTTTACTTCTTTGGGATTATCCAAACCATTTACTGCAGGCAGGTATCCCGGCAAATACCCCGCCGGCAATTGCGAAGGGCCGTCGCAGGTAAACAGGGTGCAATCAAAACCCGCTTCGCGGAACAGCTTGCGGTTGATGTCCAAATACTCTTTGTCGTTACTGTACGAGCCATATTCATTCTCTATCTGCACCATTAGGATATTGCCGCCATGCGTCACCAGCAACGGATCGAGTTGTTTGCCCAATTGCATCACGTAATCGTGATAAGCCTTTAAAAATTTAGGATCTTTGCTGCGCACCTTCAGCGTTTTGTCCTTCAGCAGCCACCATGGGTAACCGCCAAACTCCCATTCTGCGCATGCATAAGGGCTTGGCCGCATGATCACCCACATACCTTCCTCTTTGGCTATCTTCACAAATTCAGCAATATCACTGTTTCCCGTGAAATCGAACTTGCCTTCTACAGGCTCATGCATGTTCCAGAAAATATATGTGGCTACAGTGTTTAATCCCATGGCTTTGGCCTTGCGGATGCGGTCGCGCCAGTAAGCACGGGGGATACGGTAGCAATGCATTTCGCCGGAAATGATCTGCAGGGGTTTGTTATCCAGTATGAAGGCGGAATCGCCGAGGGCGAAGGTGTGCGTGGCTTTTTGGGCGTAGGCGCTAAATGAAATGCAAATAGCGAAGCAGAAAAAAAGGAATTTCTTCATACGACAATATTACGTAGAGACGCAATGCATTGCGTCTCTACAGGTTTAATATCAAAACAACCCCAACTGCCCTTTATCATCAATATCGATATCGTCGGGATTGGTTATTTCAAAATCTATCTTCTTTTTTGGTGGTTCCACCGATTCCGATGCAGTTGGTTCCACAGATCCAGGTATTTCTTCTTCGGATTGTTCAGTAACTTCTTCCGGCTCCTCAATAACTTCCTGCCCTTCTTCTACAACTTCCGGCTCCGGTTCAGCTTCAACTATTGCTGTAACAGTTTTCACCACATGTTGTGATATGCGGTTACCCATCGCCTTCATTCCTTTTACATCGATCAGTTCGGATAAGTTAAGTTCGACGGTTTCTGCTATTTCGGTTTTGCCTTTCAGTTGATCGACCGCCACCTTAGGTTGCGGCGCGCCGGATATGATATGCAGTTTCGAGCCGCTTTCATCGCTGATGATGCTGGTTTGCTTACCGATGGCCGTATTCTCAAACTTAAACCGCTTCACCATGTAATTCTTCGATTTGCCTTCCAGGTGAACCACGGTATAAACTTTCTCCGGATCATATTTCTCGATCAGGATCATTTTATCATCAAAATGATTATTCAGGTCGAAGCTGGTTAACTCGTAGCTGCCGTCGCTTAATACAGTGAGCACACGGTCGTCACCATCAAACTCGCCAAGGTATTTGCCACGACTATCCGCGTTAAGCCGTTTTAGAATATCGTCATACCATATCTTTCGCCCCGCAAGTGTAGAAACACCCTTGCTTTTCAGTACGATCTTTTTCACGGGGTATTTGGTTACGATATTACCCATCGAGTTGCGGCCCTTGATCGCGATAGCAGCAAAATCCTCGTCAAACTGCAGTTTTTTAAGTTTGGCGTGTGGCTTTAACTGGATGTTTACCACCTCTGCTTCGCCGTTGGGATTGGCCGAAAAGTATTGCACCCGCGAGCCTTTGCTGCCTTTGGCGAGGTCGTATTCCTTGTCGCGGGTTACGCCAACCACACTGAAACGTTTGATATAACTTACGCCACTTTGCCCGTCTTTATAGATCATGTTGTAAACGGTGCGCTCGTCGTTCTTTTTGAATACGGCTACGTGCTCGATATCCTTGCCGACGAAAACTTTTTCCTGTACTTTGGTGATGATACATTTACCATCGGCACGGAACACGATGATCTCATCAATATCCGAGCAATCGCCTACAAACTCGTCTTTCTTAAGGCCACTGCCTATAAAGCCGTCAACCCGGTTGACGTATAATTTTACGTTTGCCAAAGCAACCTGTGCAGCCTCCACGCGGTCGAAAGTGCGCAGCTCGGTTTTGCGCTCTCGGCCCTTGCCGTATTTCTCTTTCAGCTTCTGGAACCAGGCAATGGCGTAATCATTCAGGTGTTTGAGGTGATGCTTAACTTCTTTTATCTCCGCTTCCAGCGCCTTCATCTGCTCATCCGCCTTTTTAACGTCAAAGCGGGTGATGCTGCTCATCGGTTTATCGATCAGCTTCTTGTAGTCCTCAGGCAATATCTCGCGGTAAAACTGCGGGAAGAAAGGCGTGAACAATTTATTCAGCACCTCAACCACCGTCTCAAAATTGCCGGAGGTTTCATAATCAGGATGCTTGTACATCCCTTCCTGGATAAATATTTTGAGAAGGTTGCTGAAGAATATCTTCTCCATCAATTCCTTAAGGCGAATTTGCAGCTCTTGCTTTAGTAATTCTTTGGTATAATGCGTGCTTTCGGTCAGCATGTCATTCACGCTCATAAAGCGTGGCTTGTCGTCCTGTATCACGCAGGTATTGGGCGATATAGAAACTTCGCAATCGGTGAAGGCATATAGGGCATCAATCGTGACGTCGGGTGATATGCCCGGAGCAAGGTGAATGATGATCTCTACGTCCCTGGCGGTGTTATCCTCGATCTTTTTGATCTTGATCTTACCCTTGTCATTGGCCGATATCACGCTATCGATCAAACCGCCGGTGGTAGTGCCGAAGGGGATCTCGGTTATGGCTAAAGTTTTTTTATCGCGCTCCAATATCTTGGCGCGAACACGTACGCGACCGCCGCGCTGTCCCTCATTATAAGCCGAAGTATCAGCCATGCCACCGGTAGGGAAGTCGGGCACCAAATTAGGAGTTACCCCATTCAATACAGCGATAGACGCATCTATCAACTCGATAAAATTGTGCGGCAATATTTTGGTAGCTAAACCTACGGCGATACCTTCCGCGCCCTGGGCAAGCAATAAAGGAAACTTAACCGGCAAAGTAACCGGTTCTTTATTTCGGCCATCATAACTGGCCTGCCATTCGGTGGTATCCGGGTTGAAAACAACCTCGAGTGCGAATTTTGAAAGGCGTGCTTCAATATAACGCGGGGCTGCTGCCGAGTCACCGGTTATCGGGTCGCCCCAGTTACCCTGGCATTCAATAAGTAAGTTTTTCTGGCCTATCTGCACCATCGCGTCACCTATGGAAGCATCGCCGTGCGGGTGGTATTTCATGGTGTTACCAATAACGTTGGCGGCCTTATTAAAGCGCCCGTCGTCCATCTCCTTAAGCGAATGCAGGATACGGCGCTGAACGGGTTTCAGACCATCATGAATATGCGGCACAGCACGGTCGAGGATCACATAGGAGGCATAGTCTATGAACCAGTTCTCATACAACCCGCCGAGGGATGTTATTTGGTGTAATTTATTGTCGTCGTTATTTTCTGGCAAATCATTGCCCGGTTCTTCACTCATTCTTAGCTAAAAATAGAATGGGTAAATATATATTTTTATGTGCGGATGTGCAGATTTTGGATGTGCAGATTTAATTAACATTTGAACATCGTGGAGGGGGGAATTAGAAGATTTTAAAAAAGATGTAGAATGGCAGCCCTATTTTATATATAAAATTTAAAA
>JBIOHG010000070.1:0-21934 GCA_044448765.1 Sphingobacteriales bacterium
ATCTTATATTCTTCTATACAGATGAAAAAGAGAAAGCGACGAAGATGTTCGAGCAGATTTCTCAGGCATACGAAGTTCTTTCTGATCCAGAAAAAAGAAGAATTTATAGTTAGAAAGGGCCCTATCTTTTCAAATTTCATTCTTGCCGATGAAATAAACCGCGCACCTGCCAAAGTGCAAAGTGCTTTACTTGAGGCTATGCAGGAAAGGCAGGTTACCATTGGCGAGCATACTTTTGAACTGCCTGCCCCGTTCCTGGTGCTGGCCACGCAGAACCCGATAGAGCAGGAGGGAACCTATCCGCTCCCAGAAGCGCAGGTAGACCGCTTTATGCTGAAAGTAGTTATAGGTTATCCGAACAAGGAAGAGGAAAAAAGGATAATACGTTCGAATATTGCACCGCACGGAATGCTTAAACCCAACCCGGTTATCAGTACCGATGATATTATGAGGGCACGGCAGGTGGTAAGAGAAGTGTACATGGACGAAAAAATCGAGCAATATATTATTGATATCGTTTTTGCAACGCGTTTCCCCGAACAATACAAACTGCCGGATTATAAAAGCCTTATCAGTTTCGGCGCATCGCCGCGGGCAAGCATCAACCTGGCGCTTGCAGCAAAGGCTCTTGCTTTTATAAAACGCAGGGGGTATGTGATCCCCGAAGATGTGAGGACTATTTGCCATGATGTTTTAAGGCATCGCATTGGATTGACCTATGAAGCGGAGGCGGAGAACATGACGACTGAAGATATTATTACTGGTATACTCAATTCGGTTGAAGTACCCTGATTATTATGGCGAAGGATACCAAAGAGCTCATTAAAAAGGTAAGAAAGATAGAGATCAAAACCCGGGGGTTGAGCAATCACCTGTTTTCGGGAGAATACCACTCTGCTTTTAAAGGGCGGGGTATGGCTTTTAACGAAGTACGCGAGTACCAGTTGGGCGACGAGATAAGGACCATCGACTGGAATGTAACCGCCCGTTTTAATCATCCTTATGTTAAAGTGTTTGACGAAGAAAGGGAGCTCACGGTAATGCTGCTGATGGATGTTAGTGCTTCGGGGAATTTTGGGACGATCAATCAGCAAAAGCAAGAGCTTGCAACTGAAATATGTGCGGTGCTGGCGTTTTCGGCCATACAAAACAACGATAAAGTGGGTGTGACCTTTTTTAGCGATAAAATAGAGAAGTTCATTCCCCCTAAAAAAGGTCGCAGTCATATTTTGATGATCATAAGGGAGCTGATCGGTTTCAAACCTCAAAATACAGGCACCGATGTGGCAGGCGCATTAAAGTATTTTACAAGTGCGATCAAAAAACGATGCACCGCTTTTGTTATATCCGATTTTATAAGTCCTGAATTTGAAACCGAACTCAAGATCGCTAATAAAAAGCATGATATTATTGCACTACGGCTGTTTGATAAGCACGAGGAAGAATTTCCCGACCTGGGGCTTATTCCTGTAAAAGATGAAGAAACCGGTCAGATGGTTTGGATCAACACAGCGGATAAAAAGGTGAGAGATGCATTTAAGATGGATGCGATAAGGCGAAATGCCCATACAAGGGACGTCTTCAGCAGATCAGGGGTTGATGCAGCCAGCATTGGCACGCATGAATCCTATGTAAAACCATTGATGACATTATTTAAAAAGCGGGAAAGAAGAAGGTGATAAAATGAAAAACGGCTTTTTTTATTATATCCTGGCCTTATTGTTTTTTTTATGCGTCTGCAATAAAGCAAGGGCTCAAAATATACAGGCCGAAGCCAAGCTGCAACAATACACGATCAAGATTGGCGATCAAACAAAGCTTTTCATTGCCGTTCATCAGCCTGCTAACGTCCACGTTATTTTTCCGAAGCTGACGGACACCATAACCTCGAAAATACAGGTCGTCAATATTAGTAAACCCGACACTGCTTACGATAAGGATAACCATGACCTATTAACTGTAACGCAAGGCTATACCATTACTTGTTTTGACGCAGGAACTTATTCCGTTCCGCCTTTCTCAATCAGCTCCGGAGACAGCCTAATAAAAACAAATGCACTGACGCTGCAGATTGAAACTGTAAAAGTAGATACCACAAAAGCCATATATGATATTAAGCAGCCTATAGCAGTTTCTTACACATTTTTTGATTGGCTTGCCGACAATTGGTATTGGATAGTTATTCCGTGCGCGGTAATGGGGCTGATCATTGGAACTCTCCTTTACCTGCGAAAACGGCCAAAGGCTGAACCAGTTGTACAGACCATTAAGCAGACTACAAACCCTGATATTATTGCCTTGAGTAATCTAACCGAACTGAAAGAAAAAAAGTTGTGGCAACAGGGACAGGTGAAAGAATATCATATCGAACTAAGTGATATTATTCGTGAATACCTTGAAAAGAGGTATAGGATAAAAACCCATGAAAAGACGACAGATGAGATTTTTGCCGACTTGAAATATAGGGATATAGCTGATGAAAACAGGAATAAGCTAAGACAGATGTTGGTTTTGGCCGACCTTGTAAAGTTTGCGAAAGAAAAACCACTACCCGTCGATAATGAGCAAACCATTAATAATGCTATCGACTTCGTCAAAAAAACGAGGCAGGCTGATTTGAGGCCCGCTAAGGAAGGAGGGACTTCCGATGTTTAAGGATATAGGGTTTGCCAATTCGGATTTTTTGTGGTTGTTGATCATTATACCGGCCATGGTAGCCTGGTATATATCCCGGGAGCAAAAATTACATGGGAGTTTGAGCATGTCAGCAATCAAAGGGTTTTCATTGTCTGTGAAAAGTATTCTTCCGCGGATGCGGCATTCAGGAATTGTTTTAAGATCGCTGGCTGTAGCTGCTTTGATCATGGCTCTTGCAAGGCCGCAATCGTCATTAAGCTGGCAAAATACTACAACAGAAGGGATCGATATAATTATCGCGTCTGACATTTCCGGAAGTATGCTTGCCGAGGATTTTCAGCCCAATAGGCTGGATGCAGGGAAAAACATTGCTATCGACTTTATAAAAAACCGCCCTGATGACCGGATAGGCCTGGTTATTTTTAGTGGCGAGAGTTTTACGCAGTGCCCGTTAACTATTGATCATGATGTGCTGATCAACCTGTTCAGGGATGTTAAATATGGAATGATAGATGACGGTACGGCCATAGGTATGGGATTGGCAACAGCGGTAAACCGGCTTAAGGACAGCGAGGCAAAAAGCAGGGTTATTATATTACTTACTGATGGTTCAAACAATATGGGATCGATATCGCCGCTTACTTCCGCCGAGATCGCTAAACAGTTTAATGTCAGGGTTTACACCGTAGGGATCGGCACACATGGCTTCGCGCCATACCCCGTACAAACACCGTTTGGCATTCAATATCAGCGGATGCCGGTAGATGTTGACGAAGGAACGCTTACTAAAATAGCCAGTACTACCGGTGGCAAATATTTCAGGGCTACAGATAATCAGGCACTCAAAAATATTTACGAACAAATTGACGCTTTGGAAAAAGCGAAGATCGCTGTAACACAGTATCATAAAAAGACAGAACTTTTTTTGCCATTAGCATTAGCGGCGATGGTGTTTTTATCAATCGAATTTATATTAAAGAATACATGGCTTAAAGGAGCTTTAACATGAAGTAATGCTGCGATTTGCAAATATTGAATTTTTGTGGGGGTTGATGATCATCCCAATTTTCATCCTTCTTTATTTTATGGTGAGCAGGTGGAAAAAGCACGCGTTTTCCGCTTTAGGCGATAAGAAGGTGGTTGCATTGATGATCCCGCGGGTTTCATTTTCGAGACCGCGGCTCAAATTTATATTGTTCATAGTGGCGTATGCATTTTTGATCATCGGCATAGCTGACCCCCAGATAGGGTCAAAAGTAGAGGAAGGGAAAAGAAAGGGCGCTGATCTGATGATCCTGCTTGATGTTTCAAATAGTATGCTCTCGCAGGACATGGCGCCCAATCGTTTGGAAAATGCCAAACGTGCTGTTGCACAATTGATAGATAACCTGCATAACGATCGTATAGGCATTGTCGTTTTTGCCGGCGAGGCTTATGTGCAATTGCCCGTGACAACAGATTATTCGGCCGCAAAGCTGTTTTTAAATACTATTAACACCAACATGGCGCCCACCCAGGGTACGGCTATTGGCGCAGCCATAGATATGGGTATGAGATCATTTGATTTTAAAGATAGGACAGGCAAAGCCATGATCATTATAACAGACGGTGAAAACCACGAAGATGATGCTGTTGCTGCCGCCAGGAATGCCGCTGAAAAGGATGTGATGATAAATGTGATCGGGATGGGCTCTGAAAACGGATCGCCAATACCGGTTTATCGAAACGGGAAACAGGTCGGATTTCATACAGACATTGCGGGACATACCGTCATTAGTAAGCTGAACGAGGATATGTGTAAGGAAATTGTCGCAGCGGGCAAGGGTGCTTATGTGAGGGCTACCAATTCCGGCAGCGGGCTTAACATTGTGATGGACCAGGTGGGTAAAGTGCAAAGAAAAACTTATGACACCAAAACCTTTAAGAATTTTGAGGACCGGTTTCAATTTTTCCTGGGCATTGCATTTATATTGTTAATGATCGAATTCCTTATCTCAAACCGGAAAAATTTAAGATTGAGCAGTTTGAAGTTATTTGAAGTAAAAAAAGCATGAAGTATTTAATTGTTATCCTGGTATTTTTAGTTGTGGGGCCGGGAGTTTTCGCGCAGGAGAAAGGCTATATAAAAAAAGGTAACGAGTTATACAGTGAGCAAAAGTATAAAGAGGCCGAATCAGATTATCGTAAGTCGGTTGGCAAGAAAAAGTCGAATATTGAGGGCAACTTCAATTTGGGTGACGCGCTGTATAAACAAAAGAAGTTTGCTGATGCCGGCGAACAATTCAACAAACTTGCCGCTTCAGCAAATAATAATAAGGCATTAACAGCTAAAGCTTATCACAATCTTGGTAATTCATTATTGGAAAATAAAAAACTGGAAGAAAGCATTGAAGCCTACAAGAAAGCGTTGCTGAATAACCCTAAAGATGATGAAACCCGCTACAACCTTGCTTATGCACAGCAACAGCTGAAAAAACAACAGCAGAAAAAACAAAACAAAAACAACAAGGACCAGCGGAAACAGGATAATAAAGATCGGAACAAACAAAAACAAGATACTAAAGATCAAAACAAGCAGAACCAGGACAAGCAGAATCAAAACAAGGATAAAAAAGATCAGCAAAACGAGCAAGAGCAACAGCCTGGTAAGCTGTCGAAAGAAGAAGCCGAACGGATGCTCGATGCCCTTAATAATGACGAGAAGCAAACGCAGGACAAACTAAAAAACAAGAAGCTAAGAGGAGCCAAAGTAAACATAACCAAGGATTGGTAACTGTTAAGCAGGCTGCTGATGAAGTTAAAATGAAAACTATTTACTATATATTAATGCTTTTACTTTTGAGTACTAGCAGGCTGCCTGCCCAGGATGTAAAATTTACGGCATCAGTAAGCAAAAGTACGGTTGGTACCGGGGAGCAATTTGAGATAACCTTTTCGCTAAATGGCATTGGCAGCCGTTTTACCTGGCCTGATCTATCTAATTTCCAGGTCTTAGCGGGTCCTAATGCTTCCACCCGTATGGAATCCATTAATGGCAACACCACTATAAGTAATTCCTACGGTTATGACCTGGTGCCCGTAAAAGAAGGTGATTTTACCATCGGAGCGGCAACAGTGATGGTAAACGGCAGTAAGCTTAGCACGCACGCGATCAAAATAAAAGTAATAAAGGGCCGCACCGTTCCGCAAGGCAGCCAGCAGGCGCAAAATGGGTCCGCTGGCAATATAACCGAAGATAAACTAGTTGAACTATCTAAGTCTTTGTTTATTAAAGCGGTAATAGATAAAAATAAGGTGTGCCAGGGGCAGCAATTGATATTGAAATACAGGCTTTATACAAGGGTTGATATTGAACAGAGCCAGGTTGATAATATGCCCGATCTGAATGGTTTTTGGAACGAGGATATTAAAGGCCCTCAGCAACAAACTCAGTGGCATGTGGTGTCCTATAACGGGCTGCGCTATAATGTGACTGATCTTAAGCAAAGCGTTTTATATCCTGAACATGCAGGTAACATCACGATTGACCCTATGAAGATGACTTTTATGGTAAGGGTACCGATACCGTCAAAGGACATTATGGACCAGTTTTTTGGCTCCTATAAAGAAGTAAAATATAGCGCGAAAAGTACTCCGGTGGTTATACATGTTAAGCGGTTACCGGCTGCGGGTAAACCGGATAGCTTCACCGGCGCAGTTGGCAGTTTCAGCATTTCAGGCACTATTGACAAACCAAAGCTTAAAACTAATGATGCTTTGAACTATAAGGTAAAAATTACCGGATCGGGAAATATAAAACTACTTAAACCACTTAATACCAGCTTCCCTGCTGATTTTGAGAGGTATGATCCTAAAATTACAGATAGTGTTACCAATAATGAAAATGGCATTTCGGGAAGCAGGGTATACAATTATCTGCTTATACCGAGGCATAGGGGCGATTTTAATATCGATCCGATCAAGTTTACCTATTTTAATCCTGGGGCGAACAAGTATGTTACGCTTACCACTAAGCCTTTCCATATTAAAGTAAACCAGGGCACAACTGAAAGTAATGTTACTGCTTTTTCGGATGCTAATAAGTTGCCTGATAATGATATCAGGTATATTAAAACTGGTGATAGTGGATTGAATAAGGATGGCGATTTATTTTTCGGGTCATTGGGCTATTACCTGGCATTACTGGCCGGGCCAGTTTTATGTTGTGGCGCTTATAATTACCGTAACCGGGTACGCAAAAATAACAGCGACCGGGTTAAGGTTAAAAACCGGCGCGCCAGTAAAGTTGCCGCAAAACACCTGACCAATGCTCAAAAGCAATTGCTGGCTAACAACTCAAAGGCATTTTATGAAGATGTATTTAAAGGTTTGTATGGTTATTTAAGCGATAAACTCAATATTCAATATGCTAACCTGGATAGGGAAACAATTGTTTCAGCATTAAAAGAAAGATCATCAAATGAACAGTTGACAGGCCGATTGCTGGATACGCTTAACCTTTGTGAAATGGCACGATATGCACCTGTGACGCATATTGCAGAAAAAGAAGTATTTAAAAAGGCGAAAGACATTATTAATGATATTGAAAATGAAGTTTAACAGATCATTGAGACAAATAGTTTTTTTTGCATGGTTCGCAATGCCGCTGTTATCATTTGGTGATGATCAGGCACATGCATTATTTTTACAAGGCAATGCTTTTTATACAATAGCACAATATAGTAACGCGCTGAATGCTTATCATAAACTGCTTGATGAAGGTTACCAATCAACTGCGGTTTACTTTAATATGGCGAATGCGTACTATAAAAATGGCGATATCCCATCAGCAATACTTTACTATGAAAAGGCCCATAAATTGTCGCCTGGTGATGAGGATATCAATTTCAACCTTAAATATGCGAATCTGAAAACAGCGGATAAGGTAGAAGCAGCGCCTGAATTCTTTTTGAACAGGTGGTGGAAGCGGGTTATCCTGGCTTTCCCGCTTCGCGTGTTATCAGCCTGGAGTATCATCTTTGTTTTGCTGGCATCAGGCACCCTGGTGGTTTATTTTTTTGCCAATTCTGTACCGGTAAAGAAAACATCCTTTTCCATTTCTGTCATATTATTCTTTCTTGGTATCACTTCGGTTTTTATGGCAAGCCGGCAGGCCAGCTATTTTGATGACCATCGCGGGGCGATTGTTTTTAGTGGGATAGTCACTGTAAAAAATGGGCCTGTTGAGCAATCAGGCATTTTATTTGTGATACATGACGGCACCCGGGTAGATATTCTTGATAACAACAACGGGTGGCTGAAGATCCGGCTTGCAAATGGCAATGAGGGCTGGATACATCAATCGGATGTGAAAGAAATATAATGTTCAACTTACAAGATTCGAATCATGAATTCACTGTTTGATAAAATCGGAATTAGCGGGGCGCCTCAACCAACCTTTGACTTGAGCTTATAGTAGATCGATAAATTTGTAACCAAAATCTTGATGGAAGGTCTGAATCGGCATAAGAAGACAGTGTTTGTCCTGAGGCTGGGCTCGAACCAACGACCCTCTGATTAACAGGAAGATATAGACCGCATGCTGACCGGCGAGGAAAAAAAAGCCCGGAAAATAGATCAGCCCTGCGACTTAACAGCGATTCAGCTTCTTCTTCTACCTAAAAACGCCCAGGAGCAGGAAAAAGCCGGAGCGGCACATTTATATACGCCTAACCGTCAACGGGAAGCGCGAAGTTTGGTCTAGACAACGCGGCTGCTTGCGGGAAAAATGGAGCGTTTAGCACAAGCGGATGATCGGCAACCGCGAAAAGGCGCGGTCGGGCCCGGCACACCTTTGCGACGACTGTCACTTTAACGAATGGCGTGCCTATTAAAACCGTCGGGCAAATGCTGGGACATAAGAATATTCGTTCCACACAGCGCTATGCGCGTGTAACGGACACGAAAGTCCGGATCGATATGAAACCGCTGATGAAGAAGTTTAAGGGGCAAGAATTGATCCTGGTGCGGGAGGATTGAAACCACAGTTAAGGTTATTTGGCCATTAACAAATCAAGGAGTTTCAGTAATTTCTTTAACTTTAACGTTCACTAACCCTTGATCATGAACGAGAATTTTTTTGATATTTTTTCTAAACGCCAATCGGTGTCGATACAGGCTGAATCTGTTTTTGGCAGCCATGATGAACTGCATGCTTATTTGCACGTACCGGTCAACTTCACCTTTAGAACGGCCGAAAATACTGGATTTGATATGTTGCCGGTCAACGCGCAACTCTTTTTCCAACAACCACTTCAACTGCTTTCTGAAACCATTGGTCCCTGGGGCACATCAGTTTACAGCAGGGAATCCGGTGCAAGCTTTATCCTAAAATTCAGGATAGACCAGCGCGGAATGCATTTTATGGAGAAAAGTCGTGCAGGCGATATAGGTATGTTTGCAGAGCTCAACATTCATGTTTTGCTACACCGATCATCAGGCGGCCCCGCCGGCATCCAGAGCCAAGGCGTCAAGGTGGATTTCAGCTTGCCAAGATCAGTGTGGGTAGAAAAGTTGCTACCCCAATTCGGTTACCGCAACTTAAAGCTGATCGAAATCCCTTTATCCCATGATGTTTTAAAAGAGGCGTATGATGATATCGTCAGCGAATTTAATAAGGCCGAGCATTATTTCACTTTGCAAGATTATAACAAATGTGTCGCCCATTGCAGGAACACCATGGATACGCTCACCCGGCATTTGAAACTGATCAAAGACATTACCAAATCCCAAACGGCCTTCAAATGGATACAGGCAGTCGGTAAGGACACACTCACCTGGATCGACCAATTAAATAAAGCAACGCAAAGCATTACCTCCAAAGCACATCATGCCGGGCAAAAAACTGATTTTAAAAGGTACGAAGCCGAGTCCATTTATTTAATCGTACTTGGGTTACTAAACCATGTTGGTCATTCGGCTGAAGATAAGATCGTTTAATGATCAATGGCCATCTTTGACTGCAATCCGCCGATTTGTGCGAGAAATCCCGCGAAAGCATCCATCGCCCCTTGTTTTGATGTCGTGATAACTTCGTAAATCCCGGTGTCTGAGGTTAGGGTATATTCCGAATAAGCGCAGATCGGAACCTGGCGGTTATCGTTGAACCTCCTGTCCGGCCCTCCGCTCTTGTTCACATATTTCCAGGTATTGCCCACGACGATGGCATCGCCGGCCACAGCTTCTTCCTCAATAAAGCGGGTAACCGAACTACTAATCGTTAAATTCTTATAAAATACCGCCGCAAACGTACCGCCCTGCTTAACCAATAAACGCTCCGGCAAAAAATAAAACTCCAGGTTACTCAGCTTCAGATAGGGGATGGAGATATTCGTTATAAAATGACGTAGGGGGACCTGGTTAGCCGAAATGCCTTGCAGGGCAACGCGTCTGATCAAGTTCCCGGCACCGCCATTCCGCTTAAAATCACTGGTCTGCTGCGTATTCAGGTATTGCCATATTTTGGACGAACGGGCGAAGGTCGCAAAATCGTCCGCGAATTGCTGGTAAACTTGCTTAAACTGCTCATCCATTTCATAATGAAGCTCTACCTCGAACCGCCGCTGATCGACTTTCTTCAGCCACCTGATCCAAAAGATAAACGCGATCAGCCCTAAGGCCAGAATATAGCCCGTATAGGAATTAGCCATCACCATCTGGTTTTCCGTAACCTGAACGTGGTGCAGATGCGTAATTTCTGCAAAGCGCCGGCTGATATAGCCCATAGAATCCGTGAAACTAACTTTCAGTCATTTACGGTTCGTGGAGTCTGCTAATAAAAAGGTTTGACCTGCCGCTGCCGACTTTAATACTGCCGACTTCGCAGCCGGGGCTTTCCGGATATAAGCGCCGACAGGTGAGGTGACCCTAACCAATGTGCTATCGCTTTGCTGCTGCGTAACCACGCTTTTGCTGCTGAAAGATGTGAAAGCCAGCACCAGCAGGAAAACGATGAGCGGCAGGATCCCCAAAGAATTGACATAAGCTGATTTAGCTGCTTTTTCGGTCAGTTCCCGGATAAAATCTTTGGAATCCGTATCCGTGAGCTGATAGATATCGGCGGAAGCAATGTTGTGTGCCTCCTCGATGGCAACCGGAAAAACTGAAGAGTTAAATGACGGTATCTCCTGCGGCGATGCTTGGTTCGCGCCCCGAATCTTTCGGCGATAGGTGATGCCGTTCGAGCTCAGGTTGACATATGTGCCACGTGGGCTAAAATTCACCCGCGCACCTTTAACCCCGACGGAATAGCTGACACCGCGTTTAGAAAAATTGACCCGGAACGGGCCTGAGCCAAAAGATTTGCGATAAGACCAACCCATGATTATATTTTTTATCGACGCCAGGGAAATTGTGAATCAGTCGATGGTATACCGCTTCCAGGGTATTCTTGCAGGATCTACATTCGCTAAAAAAGCAACAATGTCTTTTCGTCCCTGATAAGTTGGGCGGCCATTGTGGTCTTGTGCCATCAGGATAATCGGCATTTCCGGAAAATAGCGCCGAAACCCGACCCTTGCATCATGACATTGATCACTACTGTTAATGATATGCGATTTTACGATGACAATAGCGAATGTTACGCCTTGTTCTTTAATGATTGCCCCTTCTATATTCATATTTACTATTATTAATTAAACTTCTGGTGTTTGCATGGCCAATAATTTCAGTTTGCGTTTCTGTAGTTCCATATGATGCTGGATAGTGGCATCGTAATCCGTTTCCATGTGCGTCATTTTATTGACCATGATAAAAATCTCGATCCCTAATAAAAGCAAAGCCCATAGTGCCCAAACAAATAAAGCCGGACCCGAATCCCGCAAGATTTTGTACATCAATTGCAACTCATAAAGAAAACCGCTATTTGCTTTGGCTTCTTGTGTCACTTCGTCCCGTAATTTCAATATTCTGTTTTCCTGATCCATCTTAATGGCCCGCATCTCTTTAATCTGCTCATCTAATGGTGCCAACATCGACATCTTAGGGTTAGGGACTGAATTAATGCTTATGGCTGTTTTCCGGACCAGGTTTGTTTTCGTCGTGGTCATTTTATTTGAATCAGTGGTCGTTGTCGGGATCGCAATCGCGTCGTTCTGCTTACTGACCATTTGAATCGTTGGATTTTTAGTCAACTCATCCACTAATGCCTTGCGCTCGACCTCTTTCTTATTGATCGTGAAATCCGTTTCTGCGGCCTGAGCTTTCAGTTCCCTTTCCCTGGCAGGCAATAGCGAATCCACTTGTGCGTTCAGTTCGTATGACTCTTTATGTTTGATGTCTTCCCTGAAAATGATCTGGTCGATAATAACGGAGCCAATCACCGCCATGATCACTGCGATAAATCCGCGAATGATATATTTTGCCTTTCCCCGTGTATCTGATAAGATGATCTGGCGCTCCACTTGCAAAATGATAAGGACAAATAACACGGCACCCATCAAACTATAATACCATTCCGCTTCCAGGTATCTGCTGACAAAGAAATACCCGATAAATGCCCACAAAATACAAATGATCAATAGCGCCGCTGTATAACGTTTTACCGCCCGGTGCGCTATTTCGCTACAACCCATTAGCAATTCGTATTTGTAGCCTGTAAGAAAACATCCAAATTTGATCCACCGGTCTTCCATCGCTAGAATCTCCTTGATAAAATATGGTGATGGGAAATAGCCGCCAAGCCGTTTTTAAAACCACGTGTGTAACTGATCAAAATTCCTTTACAATCTCCTTCTTCGCGGGCTGTATCAGCCTCGATCGCTTTCACCTTTTCGATATGTCCTTGCGCTATCTTTTTTTTCATCTCCAGTTCCTCGACCATGTCCACCATGCCATTTCTCGACCGGCTCAGAATGTGAAATTCTGTTTCCTGCACAAAGTCTTCGTAAAAAGTTTTTACTTTATTGAGTGTGCGGATCAGCTCGCTTTTCAATGCCTCCACATTTTGGCTCAAATTACTCGTGTCCGGGTTGACCAGCGCGTCATCGTAACCCTTTACTTGGTGGTTACGATCCATAAAAGCGTAGAGTACACCGATGTTGTGTTCAATAGCAGTTTCTGCTTGTGACTGCGCGGCAGGAGTGGCGGACTCGATAAAAACCCGTTCTTCGACTTCGGGCAGGCCCGGACCGGTGTTAGGGTTGTGCCCATTGAGGGGCGGCTGTTGCGCACCGTTTTTGTCGGAGCTTTTTGAAAAACCAAACATAGCGTCAAATGATTAAGATAGGTACTTTAAATTTACTGTGCCCCCGCTGGTGGCAGCTTTTGCATAAAGTGATCAGTAGGTAATCAGGATAGTCCCAGGGCACTTTAAACCCTTTTGCGGCCTTAACATATTGGTACTGGCGATGATGCACCTGCAGTTCCTCAGTACCGCTGCAAATAACACAACAGCCTTTGTCACGGGCCAATATCTCATTTCGCTTCGATTTCCAGCGCGGGTCAAACAACAAATTACCGTATGAGCCGTGCGCTGGCAATTCTTCCGTTTGAACATTTTCCGTTGCCCCGGCCGCATCATGGTCACGTCTGTAACGGCCAACCAGTTTTTGGCCTGCGCTTCCTGTTGTGTCGTGACGATTTATTTGCATAAGGAGTGATAAGGTTTAGGTTTTTATAGGGTGTATATCGTCAGCTTATTTGTCTCGAATAGTCTTCGTTTACGTTGCGTTTGATAAAACTGCAGAGTCCGTGGCCGGCTATGGCGAGTGATTTCATGGTTTCGATATTGCCGGTTCCTGCGCTTGCATAGGTGTATTCGTAAATCGCGCCGGAGGTGAATTGCACCCAGATGTAATCGCTCCCGATCTGGCAGCCTGCAACTCCCGAGTTGCCGCTTCTATTGGCGTATCGTTCCATATTGACTATAGTTTTAACCAGTCATAGTCGATCAGATGCGCCAGGTTGTCCCTGACTGTTCCATCCGGATTTGATCTTAAATAACTTCCGTTTACCACTTCCACTTTTTCTCCGTCTTTCCAATAAGCCGTCTGATAGTTCCAGATCCAGGTAATTGCCTCATTTGAAGTCTGGCTCAAAATGCGAACCGCATCAGTTTTTGTGACTTTTACTCCCCGGTCTATAGAGTCGGTATTTATTGTATGAAATGCATAGTGGGTGATTGTGCCATTGGTATCTTTCCACACTCCCGAAATTTTATATTTAGCCATCTTTCTATTGGGTGTTAATTTTATTTAATACCTCAAAGTTAGATGAGCCCGGTGTGGTTTTTTTACGGGAAACCGTAAATGTTAATTGGTGGTGTGGTAAACGTATTTCTGCAAAATATGCACGGTCAGTGGGAGTACCCGGCGAGTGGTGTCCAGCGGATAGAAGCCGGAGTCAGTGAAGAACTCGACGTTGCCATTATATTTTGCATACCAAACCTTGCGGACATCAGCTAAAGTCAATGTTTTAGGGTCCTTGATCTTTCTAAAATGATCTATTAGTTGATGGTTGATCGGGTATACTGGTTTAGCCGATGATTTATCATCGCAGGCTACTGGCTCATAATGATCGTCGCTCCAGATCATACAGCCTTTGGTGTCCGTGTAGTGCCTGGAGCTTTTTTGCCAGATCCAAAAGCCGGCTATACCTATAAGTATAATCGACACTAAAAACAGTAATGGTTTAATCAGCCGTTTTTTTGGAGATTCAAGGCTATTGGTTATTGGATCAAGGGTCCGCCTGCTGGGTTCGGCAGGCGCTGGAGATGGGTTATTAGTGAGCGGTAAACTGGGGTGATAGGGGCGGGGCTGGTAGCCGATAAGCATGGCCAGTAAATCTACATTCCGGATATTCGTGTTGATCGATCGGTCACCAAGCAGGTTTACCAATGGCCGGTATGGATCAGCTTTACCATTCAAGACTGCCATGCGATAAGCCATTACGTCTTCTTTATTACCAACAAAAGAGCGCAGTATTTTTTCGTCTGCGGTGCTCAGGCTCATTTCACAAATCTTCACGATCTCAGCTTTGATATTGGCAGGAGTGGGCAGCAGCAGTTCTGACGGCAGCAGTTGCGCCGTCAATTTATTATCATAGTCCGCCAGGACCAAATTTTTATACTCAGACTCAGACATTTTCAAAATTTTCAAGGATAAATCTAAAACATTTTTTGGAATTCCATCCCCAATACCGGAATCGCACCGGAAATATTGGAAATACCGGAATCGGTTGATAGCAAGTTGGTTATGCCACCACATCTTTGTTTCGGCAACCGCTTCGAACGGTTACCAGCGAGCAAAGAGCGCGGAGGTTAATACCCGGCTCGGGAAGCGGTTAAAGGCTTCCGCGATCAATGCTCACACTTCCCGAAAAATGTAAGAGGCGCCTCTTACGCGGTCTGCAGCTACGCCCCGGGATAGTCCCGGAGCGGCCTGCAGGATTTATTCACCTTTTAAATTTTTTGAAAATGTTTGAGCTTTTTTTAGCGCTTTTTTTGGCTTTTGCCACTCCAGCGCAACATAATTCCGGTCATAACAATGACCACCAGACCGTAGTCACTGCTGCTGTCGACCCGACGGGCGATAATGGAAACCCTCCACCACCGCCACCTCCGCCGCCACACTGATAAGGGCACAAACAAGGCGAGCGCAGGCTTGCCTTGTTTGTTGTAATATTTGTATTTTAGTGGCAAGAACCTTGAACCTTGAGGAATTTATCATTTATATATATCTTTTTGTTGCTGATGCCCACTGCTTGCCGTAATAAGGTGCCCGCGACGACGATAGACCGTTGGGCGGATTACCGGAAAGCTTATGGGTTTTTGAATAAAAATAGCGATTCTGCTTTCTATTATTTCAACCGCTCGGCCACTAGTTCCACCGATAAAAAGCAAATCGCATCAGCCTATCAAAGCATGGCATTTATTCAATCGAATGCCGGGGATAATTACGGTGCGCAAGAAAGCTTAATCATGTCCCTCAGATCATTGGATGAGCACGACGCGCAAGACCAGGATTATTTAGCGCGGGACTATAATGGTTTGGGAATGTCTTATTCAAGTTTAAATCAATATGATCAAGCCATTAACTATTACAAGCTGGCGCTCAAGTATGCCAGCGAATTACAATTACGATCAAATATTCTCAATAATCAAGGCAATGCCTATAAAGACTTGAAATCCTATGCTAAAGCGCTTGAAAGCTATGAAGCGGCAATCAAAATAACCGGTAATAAAGGAGCTGCATTTTCACGCGTATTGACGAACCTGGCAATTACGAGATGGTTGCAAAATCGCTATTACAATCCTGCGCCAGAATTATGGCATTCGCTCGGGATCAGGATTCTTGAAAAAGATATTCCCGGTGAAAATTCGAGCTATGCCCATCTTGCCGAATTTTATGCGAATAGCAATCCGGATTCAGCGATATGGTATGCACAGAAAATGCTGGCGGTGGCGAACAAGCTGCACAACGCTGATGACCAATCGTATGCCTTGAGAAAATTGATCATGCTTGCACCTCCGAAAAAGGCGAATGCATATTTCCAACGATACCAGGCTATTGAGGATAGCGCCGAGACGAAACGCAACGCAGCTAAAAACCAGTTCGCCGTTATTCGGTACAATGTAGAAAAAGCTAAAGCCGAAAATCTCCAGCTACAAAAGAAAAATACGGAAAGGCGTTATGAGTTGATAGCCGCCCTCGCCCTTACCGGGTTTACAACCCTATCGTTAATTTGGTGGTACCGGCGGCGCAGGCTACGATTACAACTTCAAGCGGAGAAGGACATACAGGAAAGTAAATTTCGACTGTCAAAAAAAGTCCATGACCAAGTGGCTAACGGGGTTTACCGTATCATGAGTGAAGTTGAACATAATGGCGATCTTGACAAGTCCCGTCTGCTTGACCAACTGGACACCATGTACGAAATATCCAGGAATATCGCCCATGATGAAACTGGGTTGGGTGGAGAGTTTACCGAACGGCTGAGTACTTTATTAAATGCGTTTAAAAAATCGTCGATAAAATTGGCAGTAACTGGAAATGAGCCGGGCTTATGGCAGTCAGTTGGTGTGCCCGTCAGGGAACAGCTGGAACTTGTCTTGCAGGAATTGATGGTTAATATGAGTAAACACAGTCGGGCCACCCAGGCGCATGTTGGATTTACTTTGAAAGAAGGCTGGTTAAAAGTTGAATACCACGACAATGGGGTTGGCATGTCAAACCAAGACAAGAATGGTAAAGGCCTGCTAAATACGGTTTCCCGTATAGAAGGGTTGAAAGGTAGCATTAAATTTGAATCTCCAAATGAAAAAGGTCTCCGTATTGAAATCCAGGTACCGTTAAAAAAATGAAATTCGAAAATATCCTTGTCGCAGAAGATCATGAGGTCGCAAATTTGTCGCTCAGGATAACGCTGGAAGATCTGCAGTTCGGACGGCCACAACACGCTTATTATTGCGATATTGCTTTGGCCATGCTCCGAAAGGCGAACCAGGAACAAAGGGCTTACGATCTTTTAGTTACCGATCTTTATTTTGAAGTAGATGGAAGCGCCAAGCAGAAGCCTGACGGGATGGAACTGATAAGAGCCGCCAGATTCTTGCAGCCTGGACTGAAAGTGCTGGTTTTTTCCGCCGAAAGCCGTCCGGTGATCATTCGGCGTCTCTACGACGAATTCAATATTGATGGGTATGTTCGAAAGGCGCGTGGCGATGCCGGGGAATTAAAGAGCGCCCTGGAAATGCTGGCAAAGAACCGTAGGTATTATCCCCGTGAATTCCGCTCGTTCGCCCACCAGGAAAACCAGCATGATTTTACAGTCTACGATAAGACTATTGTTCGGCTGCTTGCGGAGGGGTATGCGCAAAAGGATATTCCTGTATGGCTGGAAAGTAATGACATACGGCCGTCTGGTTTGAGCAGCGTTGAAAAACGCCTGAATCTAATCAAAACAGCTATGGGTTTCACAAAAAACGAACAGCTCGTTGTTTTTTGTAAGGAAATAGGACTGATATGAAGTTAATTTACTTTTGAATATGAAGACATTGATATTATTGCTGTTTTTGCTCGCCAATACTGCCCGTAGTCCGTCGACAATGGTCTATATATGCAGTGGCGCGAAGGGTAAAAAATATCATCTTCGCGCCGATTGCCGCGGCTTGAGTAATTGCCAGCATCGGATTGTGAAAATGAAGTTGTCGGAGGCCGAAAAGGAAGGTAGAACGCTTTGTGGTTGGGAGAAATAGTACTGTTACGGGAAGCCGTAAAAAACAGATTGGGGCAACGGCTACATTTGAATTTTAAATCTTAAAATTCATAATCATGGCAGCAGCGTATGTAGAACACCGACCTCTTTCATCAAGCGAAGACACGTCGACTTCCCACTTTGTAGTCATCGTAAACGGATCTTCTGTTGGCGGTAACTTTTCCACCCAGCTTGCCGCAAAGAACTATGCGTGCAAGGAGGGTTACAGCCCGGTGCATGTAGCGCGGCGACGTCACTTACAAGACAGGGACATCCCCGATCATTGGAGAAAAGACCCCTGCTAATTGTAAAGGGTCATTGAAAAAGCTGGTGGGGGTATCCCGCTGGCTTTTTGGTGTTGGAATAATCACAGCTTTATCCAAAGAAAAGCGATAAACCTGCTGGAGGGCCTGATTTTATTTTTTTGGCGAAAATCCTGAATGTCAACCGGAAGAGCAAAAAGCCGATAAAAATAGCCCGCCGGTATTTGGACGAGCTTGGACTGGGTTAAGGGTTATTTCCCTTTTGGTCTCGGCGGATAGTGTGGCGGCAGGGTGGGATGTTTCGGTGAGTTCGGCGGGTCCACATGTCTTCTTCTGTCATCGCTTCCGTCATCTTTTTTTGGTTTTGGCCCTGGTTTGATTGCTGTGATTGTTTCCATTGTTGATTTCTTTTAGGCAAGTGTATTAGAATATCTGCGTAATATTTTACGGTTTTCCGTAAGGCAAGTTCCTTTCACGACTTTTATTGTAAGGCAGACTTTATTAAAAGTTTGTTGTGAGCCATTTTATCTCGCGCTGTTATCTACCACCATCAAATGATTTAACAATTATCTTGGTCAGGGTGATGGCATTTTCAATCAAACTTTATTTACTGGAACTTATGGGCGACAAGTACTATGTGGGGCAATCGCACGACCCTGAATTACACTCAGGTCGACTAGTTGATCGTTGATATATAACTGGAGTTGGTTCATTTTCGATTAAAAATTAGTTGTGTTACATCTTTTAGTTTATTTTCGTATTGTAATCAAAACCAAATCAAATGCGTAAATTTTATATTCTCTTATTAGTAAGCGCTCTATGCGGTTTGGTTTGTTCTTGTAAGAAGGAAAGCAAAAACGTCCAAGTCAATTCTACTTTAGGGGCTTATCCAAACCTGATAGTTGGTAAATGGCTATCAGTTAAAGATCACGCCAAAATATATTCCTCAGACGGCAGCATTCTCGTAAAGGATACAACCCGGACCATTACGAACGATGGACACGACCCGGCGTGGCAAGAAGAGTTTAACAAAGATGGCAGTGCGTATAAGATATATTATATAGCGAATTCTACCGTTTTATCAACCGACACCGATTCTAATTATAAGTATGGTATTTCGGGAGATAACCTGCTTGTTTATGTGCCAGGAAGCGGCGCTAGTTTTCCTGAACCGATCTTACTGCTGAACTCAACCGATTTGGAATTGGAAACTGCCTTTGTAACAGCATTTGACGATGCTCAATGGAACCTTCCTGCTAACGAATCCTACAAGATCGTGGAGGATGTTTCGTATAAAAAGCAATAACTAATTTAATTTATTCTTTACTGCATTTGTATTTTGATTGGCGGAATGATTTTATGTTTTAAATTCCCACATATATATATTATTTTCGATTGATATTTATTTAAAAAATTTGGCCAACCTTTTTTATGAGAACCTTTTATTCTTTATCAATAGTTGCGTTTCTTGTTCTTAGTTTATCTGCCTGTAAAAAGGATGCGAAGCCAAAAGTCCCAAGTTCATTGATAGGCGAATGGTATATAAGACAGTATACAATAACTACAACGACTAATAACTCTACAGGATCGCCTTTTGTATATTTTCACTCGGATACAGCTACCAATGTTTATTATCAATTTAATGGCGATGGGACGGGTTTAGAGCAGCTTAATTTTGACCCAGCCTTCATCAACGTGCCGGCTACGGGTTTTAGTTTTCATATTTCCGGATCAAACATCGTTTTTTCAAAAAACTCGACGGTCCTGCAGTCGCCAACTTGTTCATTCGAAATGCCAACCAGCGCAACATTGGTTATACGTAGTACTTACAGCTCTACGGACAACTTTGGTAATGTTATAAGTACTTTGCAAGAGCTTGACCTTGGTAAATAAGACTTACTGCAGTACTATCTGCATTATGATTTTGGACAAGGAAAGCACTTATCAAGCATCGTTTTAGCTGAATAATTTTAAAAAACGAGGCTGTACCTCATCGATTGGCTTGGCTGCGTTTTTTCGGTGCTGGACACGTAGCCGATTCCCAATCGCAGCATCATATACACGGACATAAGGGGCCCTTATTCTAAGCAATTTAATACTCAACAGACGAAACGCTATTATACAAAAGTGCAGAGCAGAATTATCAATGCGTGAACCTAAGATCAATCCGAAATGGATTAAATGTTTTGCCGAATTACTCGCTATGTCAATTAATAAAAATTTAACTTGCCTCACTTTTATTATTGAGACTATTATTAAATGACAGGGACGGGTAAATTTTTCAATGCCATACAAATTGCTCTTGCTAAGTCAAGGTTAATTACGCTTTTAGCTATAAAGCTGAGAAATCAATGCAATCGTATAATCATTGAAAGGTTCGGTATAAAAAATATGCAACCGGAATTAAATGGAGAGCATTTGATTTTAGATAACATTCTACCGGTTTGCGATAGTTTTTTTGATATTGGAGCTAACAAAGGGGATTGGTCAGGCTACATATTAAGTAAAGCAAAAGGGAGTAATTTCAGAATTTTTTTATATGAGCCGGGCACTGTCGCCTTCAATATTTCTTTAAGTCGTTTTAAGACATTTGATAATATCAGCGTCAGCAATTTAGCACTGAGTGACACGATCGGGACATTAGATTTCTATGAGCAGGAAAACGCGGGAGAACTATCGTCAGCAATTGAAAAATGGGCTTACGGGCTAAAACGAAAAATAACTGTAAATACTACGACTGTTGATTCGGAATTATCAAGGCTAAATATTGAAAATTTGGATTATGTGAAGATAGATACTGAAGGCTTTGATCTAAAAGTTATAAAAGGAGCAATTGACAGTATAATTCACAATAAAATTGGGTTTATCCAATTTGAGTATAACAATGCATGGGCAGTTTTGGGGGCTACCTTACTGGATGCTTATGAGATTTTGGAACAAAACGGCTATTCAGTTTTTTTAATTAAACCGGATGGTATATATAACTACAAGGTGAGAGAATATGGAGAGTTTTATGCATTTTCCAACTTTATTGCCATTACGCAACAAAATCTGATCCATGTGAAAGGCATAACAAAGGGACTGGCATAATTACCGCTTAATAAAAGAACATTCCATAACCTTAGCTGCTTCCAGACGGTCGTCTGCAATTATTAGCTTCATTAAATTGGGTTTTCACCGTTTCTGCGCCCCACAGATATTTGCCGGCTCTATGAGGGTTTTCCAGGAAATGTTGGTTACGTTGTTTTACATAAATGTCCAGTGCATCCTTACATTCCTCGACATCCTTATAGTCACTATGATGTATTACGCTTTTGGCCATCCCGCTAAAAATAGACTCAATAACATTTAAAAACTGGGCCGAGTTGGGTAAAGGAGCAAGTTCGATCAAAGGATTTTTATTTAGGTCCCGATATTGACTCGAATTTAAACGTTCAAGCTCAGCTTTCAGTTTTTTTGAAGTATGCCATCTTGCCGCGTCCCAGGACAAATAGAGTCTGGAAGCTCCTTGGTATTGTTCAATTAAGATGTGAACGAGTTTGATCATTTCTTCGGTATTCTTTTCAGGAGAGTAAAAGTGCGTTATTTGATTACTGGATAACTCCAAAGCTGCGGTCATTAGTAAAACGCCCCGCGATTTTTGCTTAGCTGGTATGATCTTTTCTTCGCCCGGTTTGACACGGATCGGCGGGATCACGGCCAACGTAGGCAAGTCGAAGGCGCGTTTGATTGCGATTGGCGTGCGCAAGGCAATATCGGCGTTGTCTATCCATATCCGGATGATGAGTGCCCCGATCCCACCC
>JBIOHG010000071.1:0-21889 GCA_044448765.1 Sphingobacteriales bacterium
ATATCCGTTGCGGTCATGAAATTCAAAAGTAAAAATTCAAAATTCAAAATGGCCGCCTTTTACTATCTAATTTTTACTTTTGAATAAAATGCTGCAACCGCTACAATTACCTCCCTATCCCTTCAAGATCATCGAAGACAATGGGAAACTAACGCTGTTTGATGAAATACGAAAGAAGCACATTTTGCTTACCCCGGAAGAATGGGTCCGCCAGCATTTTGTGCAGTATCTGATCAATCAAAAAGGGTATCCAAAATCATTGATCAAACTCGAAGGTGGTTTAAAGCTACATGGCAAGGCACGGCGTACCGATATTATTGTTTTTAATACCGCCCGCGAGCGTATATTACTGATAGAATGCAAAGCGCCATCGGTCAATATAGATCAGAAAGTTTTCGACCAGGTAGCACGCTACAACATGGTGCACAAAGTGTCGCTGCTAGCGGTAAGCAATGGCCTGCAGCATTATTATTGCCGCATCAATTTTGAAAACAGGGATTATAAATTTATTGAGGAATTACCCGGTTACGCGCAGCTTTGCCCTTAACCTAAAGTGGCCATAAGGCTCTGCATTTTTTCGCGCAGTTCATCCGGCTTAAATGGCTTTGAAACGTAATCATTCATACCCGAGCTGAATACACGCTCTTTAATATCAAACAAGGCTGATGCCGTTAATGCAATAATAGGCGTATTTGCCTTTTTGGGGTCGCGCATTTTGCGTATTTCCATAGCCGCATCAAAGCCGTTCAGGATAGGCATTTGCAGATCCATCAGGATGATGTCGAAATTACCGTATTGTACCATTTCAATTGCCCGTTCGCCATTTTCGGCAATAGTAGGTGTAATACCCCATTTCGAAAAAAGTTTCTTCATTAGCATCACGTTTACCATGTTGTCTTCAGCTATAAGCACGCGCAGGTGACCGATACCGTCGGTTAATTCTCCCACGGGCTGCTTTACTTCCTGCACAACAATACGTTCGGTAGATACGGGGAATTCCATAGTGAACGAAAATTCCGAACCCTCGCCCGGCTTGGTAGCTACATTCATGTGCAAGCCTTGCAGCTCCAGCAAACGTTTCACTATCGCAAGGCCGAGCCCTGTTCCCCCATATTGCCTTGTGGTGGTTATTGATTCCTGTGTAAAGGGCTCAAATATTGCATCCAGGTTTTCCTTTTCTATACCAATACCTGTGTCTTTTATAGAAAAATTGACGTTAACAATATTATGCCTGTCTTCCAGGCAATCAACCCTTACCCATACCGAACCCTTATGTGTAAACTTTATCGCATTACTGACCAGGTTGAACACGATCTGGCTCAACCGGGTAGGGTCGCCGATCACAACCTTGCTTTTCAGTGAACTATCTATCGTAATTTTAAAATCAAGTTCTTTCTCCTCGGCTTTCAGCATTTGGCCACCGCATATATTTTGCAGCAACTCGGGTATGTTAAACTTTATGTTTTCAAATACCACCTTGCCGGCTTCGATCTTATTAAAATCGAGCACATCATTAACCAAAGCCAAAAGGTTATTTGCAGAGAATTTTAATATTTCCAGGTTGTCCTTCTGGTCGGGCCTCGGGTTTCCCATCATCAGCAAATTACCCATACCTATTACCGCATTGAGCGGGGTCCGGATCTCATGCGACATAATGGAAAGAAATTCAGATTTAGCCTGCGCCGATTTCTCCGACTTTTCTATTACCTGCTCCAATTCTACGTTCAGGGCACCACGTTCCTCGGCTGTGGCCTTTAACTGCTTCATGCTTTTTATGAATGCCGTGTAAAAATGGCTGTGCATAAATATGATGAGGATAAAGTTAGCGCAAACAGCTATGATGATGGTAGATTGGTCAATTACAAGCGGTTTGAGGCCAATAACGTAATTGCTATTATACTCCAGTATCAAAAACAGCAATACCGGTATCAGGTTCATCAGCGAATAAAACATACCGCTCTCCTGCCCAAGCATGTAAAAGCTGAATATGATGATCAGCAGGATAATTTGTGCGGTAATAATATCTACTGTTTGCAGAAGGAAAAATACATCGCAAAGGTTTATCATGGTTGCAAGTACAAGCATGATATGCGATATAATAGCCCAGCGTGGCCTGAATGTTAAATATTTGAACAGGATGATGAGGCTGAACAGCATTACGCTCGAACTGAGCGCAAGCACATATTGATGATCGAGATATAAATTAACTACCAGTGCAATTACCCCTATTATGGCAAGCCACAAGCCATAATATAATAAACGAATACGGGCTTTGTCAAGGATGGTTTGTTCCTTTGTGAGTATTTTATTGATAGAAAAATTAAAAAAACCTACGTCTGTGTTCATCATAAGGCGATAGCCTGAGATCCATTAAATAATAGTTAAAAATACGATACCGGTGTAAAATGACCAAGTATAATTTTTAACGGACGCCTTTTTATTAGCAATTAACCTGCCAACCCTTCCAGGTTTTCATCAATTATCTTCAATTTGGCCAAAGTATCAGCCTTTTTCTTTAATTCAATGTCGATCACTTCAGGCTTGGCGTTGTTCATAAAACGCTCGTTCCCTAATTTTGATTCAACTGATCTTAAAAATCCGAGTAAATATTCTTTCTCTTTGGTCAACCGTTCAATTTCGGCCGGTTTGTCGATATTAATGGCCAGGGGTAGGTAAAACTCATCTTTTGATACCCTGAAACTGGCCGCATCGTTTACTTTATCGTTTACAAAATCAAAATTACCGGTATTGGCCGTTACGGTTATCACGCTTTTATATTTTGCATACGGTACACCCGAACTCTCTTTAATATAGAGGTCCAAAGTTTCTTTTGGCGAAATACCTTTATTTTGCCTTGTATTGCGAATCCCGGTAACTACTTCCTTAACTATTTCTATTTCTTTTAATAATTGGGCATCTATTTGCCCGATTCCCGGCATTTTAGCTACAATACAGCAATCCAGTACGTCACGTTTTCCAAAAATATCTGCATCGTGCCATAGTTCCTCGGTAATGAAAGGCATAAAAGGATGCAGCACCTTCAATATATCCTCAAAAAAAGCAATAGTTTGCCTATAGGTTTCCCGGTCGATAGGCTTTTCAAAACCGGGCTTTATCATCTCCAAATACCAATCACAAAACTCATCGCGAACGAGCTTGTAGGTTGACATCATGGCTTCAGAGATACGGAATTGGCCAAAATTGCTTTCAATTTCAGCAACGCCCTCACTAAAACGACTTTTGAACCACGATATCGCTATGGTATTAGGATTTGAAAGGCTATCGTCAACCTGCCATCCTTTTATCAAACGGAAAGCATTCCATATTTTATTGGCAAAGTTGCGGCCCCAAACGCAATGCTCCACATCAAACATCAGGTCGTTGCCGGCGGGCGAGCTTCTAAGCATACCGATACGCACGCCATCAGCTCCATATTCACTGATCAAATCCAGTGGATCGGGTGAGTTGCCCAAGGATTTTGACATTTTTCGGCCCAACTTATCGCGCACTATCCCCGTAAGGTAAACATTCCTAAACGGCAGCTCACCCCTAAACTCGTGGCCCGCCATGATCATCCGCGCCACCCAAAAGAATAATATTTCCGGCGCCGTAACCAGGTCATTAGTAGGATAGTAATAATTGATCTCCTCGTTATTGGGGTCCTTAAACCCGTCAAATACCGATATCGGCCAAAGCCATGACGAGAACCATGTATCGACTACGTCTTCCTCCTGGGATAAATCTTCAGATTTGAGATTTGAGATTTGAGATTTGAGATTTTTTGCCGCTTCGAAAGCCTGCTCCCTGCTTTTTGCGATTACATATTGGCCATCAGGAAGATACCATGCTGGTATTTGCTGCCCCCACCATAACTGCCTGCTGATGCACCAATCCTTCACATTCTCCATCCAATAGCGATAGGTATTGATGAATTTTTCCGGAATCAGTTTGATGTCGCCTTTCAATACATAATCCAGCGCCGGTTTTGCCATCTCGTCCATCTTACAAAACCATTGCATGGAGAGTTTTGGTTCGATAACCGCATCCGTACGTTCCGAAAAACCTATCTGCGATTTGTAATCTTCAATCTTTTCCAATTGCCCGGCTTCTTCCAGCAATGGAATTATCTTCTTACGCGCAGCAAAACGGTCCTCGCCAACCAGTATCTGTGCCTTATCATTCAACGTACCGTCGTCATTTAATATGTCGATAACCGGTAAATGGTGCTTTACCCCTAACTCATAGTCATTCAGGTCATGCGCCGGCGTTACCTTCAAGCAACCTGTACCAAATTCCATATCCACATACTCATCCAGTATGATCGGAATTTCTTTATTGATCAACGGAATAAAAGCTGTTTTCCCATGCAAGTGCTTATACCGTTCATCATTAGGGTTGATACAGATCGCAGTATCAGCCATGATCGTTTCCGGGCGGGTGGTGGCTATTACCAAGTGCGTGGCGCCAGGCGCTTGGTGCGTGGCGTTACTTGGACCTGTATTTTCTTCCGCCTTGCGCCTTGCGCCATCCGCAATAGCGTAGCGTATGTAATAGAGCTTCTGGTTAACTTCCTTACGGATAACTTCCTCGTCAGACACTGCTGTCTTGCCCTGCGGGTCCCAATTCACCATGCGTATGCCGCGATATATCCGGCCTTTTTTATGGAGATGGATAAAAGTATCTATCACCGCATCCGACAGGTCATCATCCATCGTAAAACGGGTGCGGTCCCAATCGCAGGATGCGCCCAGTTTTTTGAGCTGCTCCAGTATGATGCCGCCATACTTATTTTTCCACTCCCAGGCATATTTTAAAAATTCTTCGCGGCCGATATCTTTTTTGTTAATGCCTTTTTCTTTGAGCATGGCCACAACTTTTGCTTCGGTGGCGATGCTGGCGTGGTCGGTGCCGGGTACCCAGCAGGCGTTTTTGCCTTTCATCCGGGCACGGCGTATCAGTACATCCTGCAGTGTATTATTCAGCATGTGGCCCATGTGCAGCACGCCGGTAACATTCGGCGGCGGAATGACTATGGTATAAGGCTCACGCTCATCAGGCACCGACCTGAAAAACTTGTGCTCCATCCAATAGCTATACCATTTATCTTCTGCTTCTTTGGGCTGATACTTTGTAGAAATACTCATAGCCGGCAAAAATAGCTATTTTGGCTTATAGTTGATGGGTCATAGTTCATGCTTCATCACATCTTTGTTACAATAGCCGTCGATACAAGTTGATTTTATTAATTTCAACCTTTCTCAATTAACTGACATGAAAATTAAATTAACAAACGTGCTGCTCACAGGCGCGGTATTGGTTTCAATCGCTGCGTTTACTCCCGATGGCGGCAAAAAGGGCAAAAATGGCCCTCCAAGAAAATTTATCGACCCGGCAAATATGGACTTGTCCGTGAAACCCGGCGACGACTTTTTTGAGTATGCCAACGGCACATGGCTCAAAAAAAATGCCATCCCGGCTAAAGAAACCCGTTGGGGCAGTTTCAACATCCTGCGCCAGGAAAATACCGACAAACTGCTTACCCTGCTGAATGAAGTAAGTAAAACTTCAGCATCTCAACCCAAAGGCAGCCTGAAACAGCGTGTTGGCGACCTGTATGCCAGCGGCATGGACAGCCTTGCTATCGAAAAGAAAGGTTACGAGCCTATCAAAGCCGACTTGCAGCGCATAGCCGCCATTAACGATCTGAACGGTGTTATTCACGAAATGGTGATGGACCGTGTGAACGGCGACGGTAGCCCGCTTTTTGGATCAGGTGTTGGCGCCGATTCCAAGCACCCGAACGTAAATATCGTCGACCTGAGACAAGGCGGCACCAGTTTACCAGACCGTGATTATTACCTGAAAGATAGTCCGCGTAATCAACGCATAAAAGACGCCTACATCAAATACATTACCACGTTATTCACCCTGACGGGTACCGGCGCGGAAGAAGCTGCCAAAAATGCCGCTACCATTTGGACCATCGAAAGCGCGCTGGCTAAGGCACAACTTAGCCGTGTTGAGATGCGCGATCCGAATAAGACCTACAATAAGTACTCAGTAGCTGATTTTGATAAGGTGACACCTCACCTCAACTGGTCACAATTGCTGCCCGAAATGAAACTGAATAAGGTGGATACCATGAATGTATCACAGCCTGACTTTTTTAAAGCTGCCGACAACATACTGGCCTCAACACCTGTAGCCGACTGGAAGGTTTACCTGGAGTGGAACATGCTAAAAGGCTCCGCAGGAGCATTAAGCTCACCGTTTGTAAAGGCAAATTTTGACTTTAGCAGTGTGATGAGCGGGCAGAAAATACCGACGCCGCGTAATGAGCGTATGTCGGGCCTGGTAGATGGGTCTATGGGCGAATTACTTGGCCAGCTGTATGTAAAAAAATATTTCACCCCTGCTGCCAAGCAATACATGGTGAACCTGGTAAACAACCTGAAAGGTGTGCTGGGCGACCGTATAAAGCACCTTGACTGGATGAGCGAAGCCACCAAACAACGGGCCCTGAAAAAACTGAATGCTTTCTCCGTGAAGATCGGTTATCCCGACAAATGGCAAACTTATGCAGGCCTTAATATAACCCGTAATAATTATTACGGCAACCTGAAAAGCATTTCGAAATGGCGATATAATTACAACATTTCGCAGTACGGAAAACCGGTAGACAGGACCCGCTGGGGAATGACCCCGCCTACAGTAAATGCTTCGTATAGCCCAAACACCAATGGCATTACCTTCCCTGCGGGGATATTGCAATTCCCTTTCTTCGATTTTAAGGCCGATGATGCCGTAAATTATGGCGGTATAGGCGCTGTTATTGGTCATGAAATGACCCACGGCTTTGATGATGAGGGCCGCCAGTTTGACGCGGACGGCTCATTACATGACTGGTGGACCAAGGAAGATGCGGACAAATTTAAATCGCGCGCCGACCAGGTGGTTGCTCAATACAACGCTTTCACCGTGGTAGATACCTTGCATGTGAACGGCAAACTGACCGAAGGCGAGAACCTTGCCGACCTGGGCGGATTGAATGTTGCTTATGCAGCGTTTAAACGCACTAAGGAGGGGCAGTCGAAAACCAAGATCGATGGCTTTACGCCCGATCAGCGTTTCTTCCTGTCGTGGGCGCAGGTATGGCGCAGCTCGCAGCGTAATGAAGCCGCTGCTTCGCGTATCCTGACCGACCCGCACTCGCCTGAGCAATATCGCTGCAACGCGCCTATCAGCAATATGGATGCCTGGTATGCTGCGTTCAACGTGCAGCCCGGTAATAAATATTACAAGAAATCTGAGGACCGGACCAAGATTTGGTAGGTCTTGAGTCATTTGGCATTTGTCATCAAGCAAACCCGGGATTTAAAATTAAACTTGCGAAGTTTTTGAAACTTCGCAAGTTTTTTTGTTTTAAATCTTTCTTATAGGCCCCACGTTGTCTGTTGTCCGAATGTCTCTGACTTCGAACGCGACACTCGTCAGACCGTCATTGCGAGCGATAGCAAAGCAATCTCTACACATGCAAATCGGGGATGCTTTTCAACGCCGTGTTGCATGATGCAAAGACCCGAAGATTATTTTTATTTTGCGGTGTGGTATTTAAAAGAGGCGATTGCGTTTATATAATGACAAATAAAATGCATACCGTTTTATACGTTGGCGTAACTTCCGAACTTTTATCCAGGGTGTGGGACCATAAAAACAAGACTTACCCCAAGAGTTTTACCGCTAAATACAATTGCGATAAATTGGTGTATTATGAATTTTATCCCCACATTGAAGAAGCTATCGCTGTTGAAAAAACAACTAAAGGCGGCAGCAGGGCTCATAAACAGCGACTCGTAAATTCATTGAATCCGGAATGGAAAGATTTGTACGATGACTTGCTGAACGAGTAGCCTAACTGCGGGCGAATGATCCCGGTGTTGAATGTCCTGTGTAGAGATTGCTTCGTTCCTCGCAATGACGCGCGGGGGGAGTGGTGAACGAGTGATCCCGGGGTTGAATGTCCTGTGTAGAAATTGCTTCGTTCACTGCCTGCCGGCAGGCAGGCTCGCAATGACGCGCGGGGAGAAATCGTAATAACGCGCGGGGAGAAGTCGGACATCCAACTGATCTTTGAAGCAATTTACGACCTTATTCTGCGGTAGGTGCCGTTTGCCGTGACGTGTGTAGTCTGTTCACCGTCGTAAGCGAAATACTTAACTCTTTACTAATATTTCGCTGACTAAGACCTTGTTTTGTTAATTCAGCAATTTTTTGTGCCAGGCGTTCGCGTTCCACATGGGTGCGGTGGTACAGGTGTTCGCATTCGTGGCCGTTGCCTGTAAATTCGAACTGCAAAAAATTACGGGGTTTGGCGATGCTGCAAAGGCATACGTTCTGCTCGCCATATTGCTCGGCTGTATTGCGCTGTTTTATTTGTTTAAGGTAACGCAGGCCGGGCCGGCTGTAGCTGCAGCCAATGGCAAAGGCGCTGTCGGCAAAGTTAATCAGCATTTTACTGCCCTGCAGATCATCCCGACTGATGGGCCGGGCGGCGTTGCGCTTTGGGGTATGGGACAGCACCAGCACCGACAGGTTGTGCGCAGTTTTGAGCGTACGGAGGCTTTTCATCAGTCTTTGGGCCACCGCCCCGCTTTCGGTACCGCTGCGCAGGCAGGTGATGTTATCGATAATTAATACAGTGGCTTTAACCAGTTCTATCTTTTGCTCAAGCCCTGCTATAACAAACTCATCATAAGTTTCGAAATTGCCGGGCATCAGTTCGTCGGCGTTAAACTGCGCACGAAAAAAGTTTGCGGAGAAATTATAGTTGCCCTTAGGGTTACTATAGCGCAGCTGGAACTGCCTGGCCGAGAGCTCGAAATCAACATACAGCACATTAGCGGGTTTTGCATTGTTAGCGAAAGGGCCAATTTGCCGGCCCCGGCTAATGGCATTACCGATTTGCACGGCCAGCACGGATTTGCCCGCGTTGGTATCGGCAAACAGGACACAAAGCTCGCCTTGCTGCCAGAATTCGCCAAACAGCATTTTGGGTTCGGGCTCCCGTTCGCCAAGTTCCATCCACCTGTTGCCATCGCCAACGGTAAAGAGGTAACGGGCGGCGTCGGGGTCGTCGGCATAAATGCGTTTTGGCGCTTTAGCGCTTACAAAAGTTTGCCCGCGGGCTTCGGAACGGAGCATTTCGATCTCGGGCGGACGTTCAGAGGTGTGGTATTCGTACATTGGGATGTTGGATTTCGGATGTCGGATTTAGGAAGTCGGATGTCGGATGTCGGAAGTCGGAAGTCGGATTTAGGATGTCGGATTTAGGAAGTCGGATTTAGGATGTCGGATTTAGGATGTCGGATGTCAGAAGTCGGATTTAGAATTTAGAGTTTTTTAATTTAGTGTTTAGAATTTAGGATTTAGCACCTGTAATAACAAATATAAGCAATCGAGCTGATGCTTGTGGTGACACTGTTTTGTCAGTGCATTAATAGTTAAATTTTTTAACTTTCGCGGGTGTTCCAAAGTGTTCCGGGTGTTCCGCATTCAAAAATGGAACACCACTGCGCGCTGATAGTCAGCGATATGCAAACATGCGATGATAAATTTAGTAATTATGACACCAACCGGGATAACTATTTGAGCCATTACGATCAATACAGCTATCTTTGTGCACATTTATGATTATCCACCAATTTTACGATAAAGGACTGGCTCATGCCTCTTACGCCATCATCAGGCTTGGAAAAATGGTTGTTATTGATCCCGCACGCGATCCGCATCCGTATTACGAGTTTGCATCTTCTAATAACGCTGATATTGTGGGTGTTATTGAAACGCATCCGCACGCCGATTTTGTAAGTTCGCATCTCGAAATACATCAAACAACCGGGGCCACTATTTATGCAAGCAAATTGCTTGGCGCAGAATACCCCCACGAAACTTTTGATGATGGGGACGTTATCCATTTAGCAGACATCAAACTAAAGGCGCTTAATACGCCGGGGCACTCCCCTGATTCAATCTGCATTTTAGTACAGGATGAAAATGGAAATGATTACGCCATTTTTACCGGCGATACTTTATTTGTAGGAGATGTTGGCCGCCCGGACCTACGCGAAAATGCGGGAAATATTACCTCAGCAAAGGAAGAACTTGCCCGACAGCTGTACCATTCAACACGCGAGAAGCTGATGAAATTGCCATCGAGTGTTAAAGTTTATCCAGCACATGGCCCAGGCTCGTTATGCGGTAAAAATCTGAGTCCCGACCTCGAAAGTACCATAGGCCGTGAGCTGCGCGAAAATTATGCCCTCCGGCTGATGGACGAATTTACTTTCGTAAATGAAATTATAGCCGACCAGCCTTTTATGCCAAAATATTTTGGGCATGATGTGGATATGAATAAGAAGGGTGCCGAATCATTGGATAAAAGTGTGGCTGCCGTTCCAAGGATCAGCAGGAACAGTCATTTAGAAGCCAGTGTTTTGATTATTGATACACGCCCGCGCGAGGCATTTAGAAAGGGCCATTTACATGGTGCAATAAACATACAGGATGGCAGCAAGTTTGAAACCTGGCTGGGTTCTATAATCGCACCTGAAGAAGTCTTTTATTTGATTGGGTCGGATGAGAACGCTCTTGATACACTGATTAAAAAGGCAGCAAAGATAGGTTACGAAAAAAACATCAAGGGAGCATTATTAAACCCGGCTACTGCCGTTGAAACGTTACCGGAAATGCAAGAGGTGGTTGGCGACACTTTTCGACCTGAGAAATATACGATAGTTGATGTAAGAAACTGGGGCGAAATTAATCTCGGCAAGATATTTTCACATGCCATTGCTATCCCCTTACCCGAACTTAGAGAATGGATAAATGAAATTCCGGTTCACAGGCCTATTGTTGTACACTGCGCTGCCGGATATCGATCAGCCGCCGCTACGAGTATTATCGCGGGTAAAATAACTTCCGTACCTGTTTACGACCTCGGCGAGGCTGTGACTGAAATTACGAGGCCAAAATCAGAAGCCTAATTATGCTTGAACTTGTAGTTACGGGCGATGGTTCAAAAACCATTTACAATAGTTTGGTTGGTGAAAATTACCATTCAACCCATGGAGCCTTACAGGAAAGCCGCCATGTATTTTTGAATGCCGGGCTGCAACATTTTTTGGCAAGTAATACCACAAAAGAAGTAGCCGTGTTAGAAATAGGCTTTGGTACGGGGCTTAATTTTCTTTTAAGTGCCGATAATTGCACAAACAGCCTGGTAAAATTGCATTATACAGGCATAGAAGCATTTCCGCTAAGTGAAGAAATGATAAACCAAACCGGGTATGATGAATATATATCGGGCGAAATCTGGGATAATTTTACTAAACAATATCCCGTGTCATTGAAAGAAACTGTGGCAATAAACAAATACTGCCAACTGCAAATAGCCAACTGCCAACTACTTAGTTTTAATGGCAATAACCAATATGACGTTATTTATTTTGACGCGTTTGCGTCTGCACATCAGCCTGAAATGTGGGACCAAAAGTCGATAGGCCACACCATTAAGTTTTTAAAACCCGGCGGAGTTTTTGTTACCTATGCAATTACCGGCAATCTCAAGCGCATACTGAAAAGCCTGGGACTCAAAGTCGAAAAAGCGCCCGGAGCGCCGGGTAAAAGAGAAATGCTAAGGGCAGTCAAATTTGCAGATGTGTAGATATGCAAATGATTTTTTAATAGCAGTCAAAATCTGCAAATTTGCACATACGCACATTTGCACATAAAATTATGCCCATAACACCCCCCGTAACTGCAAATACCCCGTCGGGAGCATTCGAACGCCTGCTCACCATTATGGATGACCTGCGCCTAAACTGCCCCTGGGATAAAAAACAAACGCTCGAAAGTCTGCGCCACCTGACGATTGAGGAAGTGTACGAGCTTTCTGATTCTATTTTAAGCGCGGATATGCCCGAGATCAAAAAAGAACTGGGGGATATTATGCTTCACCTCGTTTTTTACGCCCGGATAGCTTCTGAGACTAATGACTTTAATATTACCGATGTGCTAAATAGTATTTGTGACAAATTGGTTAACCGGCACCCGCACATATACGGTGATGTTGAAGTAAACGATGAAAATGATGTAAAACGCAACTGGGAACAGATCAAACTAAAAGAAGGGAACAAATCCGTTCTCGGCGGCGTACCAGCTTCGTTACCTGCACTGGTAAAAGCATCGCGCATTCAGGAAAAAGCGCGCGGTGTAGGTTTTGACTGGGAAGAAAAAGGCCAGGTTTGGGCCAAGGTTGAAGAAGTGTTGAGAGAGTTTAGAAACGAATTTAATGTTGACGATGAAAGCGCTATTGATCACGAAAAAGCAGAGGGCGAATTTGGCGACCTGCTTTTTTCACTCATCAATTATGCGCGGTTCATTAACATAAACCCTGAGGATGCTTTGGAAAAAACCAACCGGAAATTTATCAAACGGTTTCAATACCTGGAGGGCAAAGCAAAAGAAAGCGGGCGGCAATTGCATGATATGAGCCTGGCCGAAATGGATGTATTTTGGGATGAAGCAAAAAAAATATAAAATATACTTATCCTTGTAACGTTTTTATGTAAAACTGCGTAACTGTAAATATATGAAATTTAGAATAATTTATCTTTTGATAGTTGTTGCTTTATTGGGCGTAGGCTGTACAAAACTTACTCAAACTATCCCAGCAGCGCCTCCTGTACCATCGGGAACATTTACTGGTACGTTCCGTTACTTGCACCGGCATACAAATAAAGTGCCGTTTGATACCTTGCAGGCCAACATCACCGTAAAATTATTAACTAACACCAGTCCGTTTAGTTATACGGTAACCGGTGACACCGCAACAGTGCATGCCGGCAGCTTTGGCTCGTTTTCAGTAACATCGCCTTATATTGTTTTTACTGACCAGACATTCCCTACTTCCGGCACGCCAACAAAAAAACATTTAAATGGCGCCTATCTTTATTATTATGACGGAACCGTTTTTCAAATGCTGGCCTATAATGCGGATACACTTGGCGTACAGTACGACCTTAAAAAAGTAAGTAATTAATATATTTCATTTGAGTTTTAGGGAAGGCCGGTATCATGTACCGGCTTTTTTTATTAGCGCTTTTCAGGAAATATTTTCATTTATTGTAGCGATATTGGTATTTGCATCGTATCCGATTAAAAAGATTGTTTGAACAAATAGGTTGAATAAGAATATTTAATGCATCCATCCCGCCGCATCGCCGAAGATGAACTCATTAGGCAATGCAAATCAGGCAGCTTAAAATACCAGGAACTGCTTTATAAGCATTACTACGGCTATGCCATGGGTATCGGCTTACGATATTGTATAAACAGGGATGATGCGATGGAGGTTGTGAATGACTCATTCATTAAAGTGTTTAATGGGATGGGGAGTTATGATACCGGCAAACCTTTTAAAGCCTGGCTTCGCACCATAATAGTAAATACGGCTATCGACAGGCGGCGGAAGGACCTGAAACTTCAATTAAATATTGACTTAGATTATGCCGAACCGATACCGGGCCGTGTCACGACGATGGATAGCCTGAATGCACAGGATATTCTAAACCTGATGCAGAGTTTGCCGCCCGTTCAGTTGGCAATATTCAATCTATACGAGGTTGATGGATACAATCATGATGAGATCGGCGAAATGCTTAAGATCCCGGCGAGTTCGTCGCGGGTTTATTTGAGCAGGGCCAAAGAAAAATTGAGAAAAATAATTAAAGCAGAAACACAAGATCATGGACGATCAGTTGGATAACGACCTGAAAAATCGTATCAAAGAAGTGTTTGATAATTATGAGGACACTTCTGCAGACAAGGGATGGCTGCAACTCAGGAAGAAATATCCTGAGAAAGCCAAACGAATTATTGCCGCCTGGATGTATTGGGCGCCTGCCGCCGCTTTGGTATTGCTTTTCCTGGGAATGCTTTGGTTTAAAACCACGCCTAAACAACAGCAAGGGGTTGGCATTGCAAAAACGCTACCCGTGCATCCGATAATAAAAAACCCGGAGGAAAAGAAAAATACAGCTGTTGATAGTTCGGCAATACGGCAAAATGGCCAGGCCATTGCTCATAATACACAAGCCACTGCGGCTGCAACTACGCCTGCCAAACATAGCGCAATTCCTGCTATTCAACCGAAAACTGCACAGAAAGTGTACACCTTTACCCCGCAAAGAAATGCTGTCCCTGCAACTGTAAAATCTACTGTGGGAACTTCACAAAGCGTTGCAGCGCAAATTAATACTACTGCACAGGCTAAAGTTCAAAATGGTGTAACGTCCATTGATAAGATTGCTTCGGCCACAACAGCGACCACTAAAAGCCCAGCTATTACACCATCGAATCCTGGCAATGAGGTTATTGCGAAAATTGACTCTGGAGGCAGGTCGACGATAAAATCCAATGTTGGTAAACCGGCTCCCGAAGCTGGCCTGATAGCTCAGCAACCAAACAAAAGCAACAGGCAAGCTTTTGCGGATAATAATAATGGCTATGAGAAGCAAAAATCATTGTCAAAAATTAAATCGGTGAGTTTTGCGGTTTATACCACTACCTACATTAATTATGCTAAAGGCAGTAACCACCAGTTTAACGTTGGCGGAGGCTTAACTTCTGATATCAAATTAACCAATCATTTGCTCGTCTCAACGGGCATTTCAGTAACGCAAAATAGCTTAAATTATGTCGGGCAACTGCCCGCAGCAAGTCCTGCGGCAAACACACTTTCCGACACGTATGCACCGGCAAGTTTAACCGCTTCCAGGTATGCCTTTACATCAAATAGCGCACCACCGGCATTTAGAAATTATAGCGCCAGCCTGGTAGGATTGGATATTCCGCTGAACCTTAAATTTGTCATTGATCCGCAAAAGACCGGGACCTATTTTTTAGCAGGTTTAAGCTCGGGCACCTATATCAACGAGACTTACACCTATAGCTATAAGAATCCATCGCTATTCTCTGCAAATGTATCGCAGATACAGGATCAATCCACGCGCAGCAGCTTTAATGGTTTCTATTTTGCTAAAACGCTTAACGTGGCTTTAGGTACCAGTTACATGATAGGCCATAGCCACCTGGTAATTGAACCGTTCCTCAAATACCCGCTTGAAGGCTTGGGTTCGCAACAGCTTCGCTTCGGATCAAGTGGTGTAAACCTGAAATTTAATTTCAACGGATTTAAGCGCTAGCACCGGCTTATTTGAAGCGAATTGCCTTTACGGGTGATATTTTTGTGACGAGCATTGATGGAATGATGAGCACCAGCAGGCATATAACCATAGTACCTATATTTAAGAGCACCATATCCAGCCATTCGATTTTTATCGGCACAAATTTCATGTAATATGATTCCTCATCCAGCGCGAAGAAATGAGTTCGCGACTGGAAAAAACTTATCCCGAGTCCGAAAACATTTCCGAGCACTAACCCAATGCCGATCAAATAGCTCGCATTGTACAGGAATATTTTTTGTATCGTCCAGTTCGAAGCACCCATAGCTTTAAATATCCCTATCATAGCTGTCCGTTCCAGTATAATGATAAGCAAAGCCGAGATCATATTGATCGTTGCCACGATCAGCATTAAGATAAGCATTACCTGCGCATTCACATCCAGTAATTTTAGCCACTCAAAGATCGCAGGGTACTCCTCCGTAACCGTTAATGATTTCAATTTGAGAGGCATCTTATTGCCCAGGTAACCATTTGCCGTGTCCAGCTTGTTAAAATCGGCCACCCGCAACTCATATCCCCCAATCTGATCTGCGTTCCAGTTATTCAGTTTTACGATGAGTGCAAGGTCGCCGATCACAAATGTTTTATCGATATCCTCAACCCCCGTATCGTATATCCCCGCAACATAAAATGATCGCTTGCGTAAGTGCTCCTCTACAAAATACATCAGGAACTTATCCCCCACCCTCAGCTTAAGCCGGTTTGCCGTATAGCTTGATATCAACAGTTGTTTTTGCGCCTCTACAGTATCAGTAAAATCAATAATCCTGCCCGCAACCAGCGATCTTTTAAAAAAGGACCAGTCATAGTTTTTACTTATTCCCTTCATCACTACGCCCTCTATTTCGGTTTTGGTTTTGATGATGCCCGGTTTAGTTGCGGTGGGTACAATGCTGGTGAAAAACGGACTTGCCTGAACGGTTTTTACAAAAGCATTATCGATGTGAACCGGCGTGTTTTGATAGGAAACGTTATTATCATAATTCTGCACCTGGATATCACCCGAAAAGCCTCTTATCTTTTGCCTTATCTCCTGTTTAAACCCACGGATAATGGCCACGGATAAGATCATTACGCCCAAACCAAGCATGATACCCAGGATGGCTATGCGCACGATTAGTTTAGAATAAGTTCGGTTAGACTTAAAGGATATACGTGAAGATATAAACGAGGCAAAACTCAATGCGGGATGATTTTTGTACTTTCGCAAATATGCAGATTTCAATTGAATGATGAACTGCTATTATCAGCCGACAGACTGTTATGAAAAAAATATTTGTACTTTTCTGGATACTTATTACCTGCTTATCATCAATCAGTGCGCAGCAACAGCGACATATTCCAGCACCTGACAGAGGAACTGCAAACCCCGATCCTATACCACAACCATTTAAAAGACACCGGGATAAAAAAACGCGCTTGCACGGCGATATCCTCACCGGCGCCGATCAAACCGGCCTATACCTGGATTACCTGAAGAACAAAAATATCGGGATGGTGATAAACCAAACTTCGGTGATTGGCAAAAATCAGACCCCGAGTTTGGATAGTTTGCTGAAATTAGGTGTACACATTGTAAAAATATTCGGTCCCGAGCATGGCTTCAGGGGAAATGCAAGCAACGGTGCAACCGTGAATGACACCGTCGACCCAAAAACAGGCATACCAGCCATTTCGCTTTATGGTAAGCACTATAAACCCAGCCCAGATGATCTGAAAGGTATCGATTTGATGGTATTTGATATACAGGATGTGGGAACCCGCTTTTATACATATCTATCGACCCTGCATTACGTAATGGAAGCCTGTGCCGAAAATCATGTGGAATTGATGATATTGGACAGGCCAAACCCAAATGGATATTTTGTAGACGGCCCGGTATTGGATACCACATACCGCTCCTTTGTAGGGCTTGACCCAATACCCATAGTGCACGGGATGACTTTTGCCGAATATGCACAAATGCTAAACGGCGAAGGCTGGTTAAAAGGTCATGTGCAATGCAAATTGAAAATAATCAAAGTAGCGAATTATATCCACTCGCTGCCGTATGCGCCGCCAATAAATCCTTCACCCAATCTGAATACGTACCGGTCTATATTACTTTACCCCGGTTTGTGCCTGTTTGAGGGCACCACCTTAAGCGTTGGCAGGGGAACTATGTATCCATTCACAGTAGTAGGGCACCCGTTGCTAAAAGGCAAATACGACTTTTCATTTACCCCGGTTAGTATCCCTGGTATGAGCGAGGAACCGCCTCAAAAAGGTAAGATCTGCTATGGTATCGATTTTAGAGAATATGACCTTGATTCCATAAGAAGCACCGGGAAAATAGATATATTGTCGCTAATAAATTTGTACAAGGCCTTCCCGGATAAGGCGCATTTTTTCAACGCTTATTTCCCTAAACTGGCGGGCAATGGGCAGTTGCGAAAACAGATAGAAGAAGGCAAAACCGAAGAAGAAATAAGGCAAAGCTGGAAACCTGCTTTGAGCCAGTTTAAAATTATGCGCCAAAAATACATGCTTTACAAATAAAGCAGGAGAATGAATATATGAGGATAGTTTTTATGGGTACGCCCGAGTTTGCCGTAGCGTCATTGGATGCGTTGATAGCAGCGGGAAGCCAAATCGTGGGCGTAGTTACTGCACCCGATAAACCTGCAGGTCGTGGTCAAAAGGTAAATGAAAGCGCGGTCAAACAATACGCCGCAGCTAAAGGCTTAACAATACTTCAGCCTGAAAAGCTTAAAAACGAACAATTTTTAGAAGAATTAAAAGCACTCAAAGCCGACTTACAGGTTGTAGTGGCTTTTCGTATGCTGCCCGAAGTCGTTTGGAATATGCCCGCTTTAGGAACTATCAATCTACACGCGTCGTTACTACCACAATACCGGGGCGCTGCACCTATCAACTGGGTGCTGATCAATGGTGAAAAGGAAAGCGGCGTAACAACTTTCTTTTTGAAGCACGACATTGATACCGGTGATGTATTATTTACCGAAAAGGTTACGCTGACAGGCCGCGAAACCGCAGGGGAATTGCATGACCGGTTAATGGCTAAAGGGGCTGGCTTATTGGTGAAAACCGTTAAGGGGATTGAAAGTGGTCGCTATACCGAGCTTCCTCAAACTCAACTCGCCGAAGGCGGCGAGCTAAAACATGCACCCAAAATTTTTAAAGACGACTGCAAAATAGACTGGAACCAGCCGGCCAAAAAGATGTATAACTTTATTCGTGGATTGAGTCCATATCCAACCGCATTTACCACTTTACAGGATAAAACTTTGAAGATATTCCGAGCTGAGTATGAAGTGACGGAAACCTGCAAACAACCAGGCGAGTTTTTAAGCGATAATAAAACCTATCTTAGATTTGTCGCAACAGATGGTTTTGTAAGCGTTACTGATATTCAAATGGAAGGCAAAAAGCGCATGGGGGTTGAGGAGTTTTTGAGGGGGGTGAGGTTATAACTTATTCAACTCCCCTATCAACCCCTTACTCAACTGGTTGAAATAGCGTTTCACCCCAAAACCCATCACCCATTGAATGCCTTTGCCCGCATTGGTTAAAAACACCTCATCGGCTTCGTATAATATATCCGGGTTTATTTGTGCTTCGGTAAAGGGTATGTTGGCTTGTTTGGCTAATTTAATAACTACCTGCCGCATAACGCCTTCTACGCAGCCTTCGCTTAATGCGGGTGTATATAAATGACTTTGGTACCATACAAATATATTCGAGCTGCCCGCCTCGCACAAGTTGCCATCCTGGTTCAGCAGGAATGTGTCATCAAGCTTATTCTGGGTTTTGAATATCCCGGCAAGGACATATATAAGCGAGTTACACGTTTTTATATTTGACAGATAGTTAGTCGGCTTTTTGAGCTCGGTAAAAATATCCATGATAAGGCCCTTGTCATTCAAAAAATAACGGGGTTCATCTATGGGCAGCAACTCGAGGCAATAGGCCGCTTTATTTTGAGATGGGGTATATAACCCATCCGAATCACGGTAAACAGTCAATCTTAAACGCCCGTGCTTGGTTCTATTTTTTGATGCGAGCTGTTCTGCCTTTTCCTTCAAAAACCAGGTATCCATTTGCGAATAGCCATCAATTTTTAAAGCTTTCATGCCACGCTGCAGCCGGTCGGCATGCATATCGGCAAATTTAAGCTGCCCTTTCATCAACCGCATGCTTTCAAACAAACCATCGCCATATCTGAATGCCCGGTTAGCAACGGTCAGCAGTTTGCTATCCGCAGCCAATATCTCGCCGTTAAAATTGATATAAGCGGTCATATCAGATATGAGATTTGAGATATGAGAAGTGAGACACAGTCATACAATTATACACTAGGCTTTCGATATAGTTTTTGCTCATATCTCACATCTAATATCTCACATCTAATTTTGAATATTTTCGCCATTTTTCCAACACCGCGGCAAAGTCCTCCGGTAATGGGGCCTCAAAGTTCATCGGTTTTTTTAAGGATGGATGCATAAAACCCAGCGTTTGCGCATGTAATGCCTGTCGCGGCATAATTTCAAAACAGTTGTCAACAAACTGCCGGTATTTATTAAAAACGGTACCTTTCAATATTTTATCGCCGCCATATATAGCATCACTAAACAGGGGATGCCCAATATGTTTCATATGCGCCCGTATCTGGTGCGTCCGACCGGTTTCCAACTGGCATTCTATCAATGTCACATAACCCAAACGCTCTAAAACCCGGTAATGGGTTATGGCCCATTTGCCTTTCTCCTCGTCGTCGTAAATAGACATTACCCGCCTGTCGTTATGACTGCGGCCAATGTAACCCGTTACGGTTCCGTCCTTCTCTATATCGCCCCAGGCCAGTGCAATATATTTACGGGTGATGGTATGGTCATAAAACTGGCGCGCCAGGTAAGTCATCGAACGTTCATTCTTGCTGATGAGCAGCAAGCCAGATGTATCCTTATCGATACGGTGTACAAGGCCCGGGCGGCCATCGTTACCGGGCATTGTCGGCAGTTGCTGAAAATGATACACCAGGGCATTCACCAGCGTACCGGTATAATTATTATAACCGGGGTGAACTACCATGCCGGCTTCTTTGTTTACGATCAGCACATCATCATCTTCATAAACGATATTGAGCGGCAAATTTTCGGGGTAAACTTCAGTATCGCGCGGTGGATGCGGCAAAACCACCGAAATAACATCCAAAGGCTTAACCTTATAGCTTGCCTTTATTGCCTTATCATTAACCAGGACGTTACCCAGTTCAATGGCATTTTGAATACGGCTACGCGAGGCATTCTCGATGCGATGCATCAAAAACTTATCGAGACGGAGCAGCGATTGCCCTTTATCAACCACTAAACGCAGGTGTTCATACAGATCCTGTTCTTCCTGCTCTAATAATTCGGGCTCCATTGTCATAGCCGCAAAAGTACTCGTTTTGCCGGATACTTGTTCTAAATTTGCCCTATGCAAATTGATTTCGAAATTTTTAGTCCCGTTCAGCAGATCCAGGATAAACTATTTGTTGGAAAAGGGCTGGAAGTTTTCATCAAGCGCGACGACCTGATCCATCCTATTATATCAGGCAATAAATGGCGCAAGCTCAAATACCTGCTCAAACAGGCGCAGGCCGAAAATAAAACTCACCTGGTAACCTTTGGCGGGGCATATTCTAATCATTTACTGGCCACGGCTGCCGCTGCATCCAAATTCGGCTTCAAATCAACTGGCTTTGTTCGAGGTGAGGAAGTAGACAACGACACATTATTTCTTTGCCGTCTACACGGAATGAACTTTATCTTCACCGATCGCGAAAGTTATCGCGATAAGCAAGCACTATTTAATAAGCATTTTGTGGATGATGATAACACATTTTTTATTGATGAGGGCGGAGCATCTGCATTAGGAGCAAAGGGCTGTAGCGAATTAATTGATGAACTAACCGATACATACGATCACATCTTTTGCGCCTGCGGAACAGGGACAACTGCTGCCGGTATTATCAATGGTATCTATCAACACCGACTTAAAACGCAATTTAACGGGGTGCCGGTTCTGAAAGGCGGAGAATTTATGAGAACTGAAATAGACCAGTTTTTGAGCCAGCCTGTAGCATACGATCTTCATTTTGATTACCATTTTGGAGGCTACGCCAAAACCACGCCTGCACTTATTGATTTCATCAAGCGATTCGTATCCGAAACAGGCATATTGATCGACCCGGTTTATACCGGCAAAATGCTCTACGCCGTTTATGATCTGGCAGCGAAAGATTACTTTAAAGCAGGCAGCAAAATACTGGCAATCCATACCGGCGGTATTTGGGGTTTGTTGGGGATGAAGGATAAGTTTCGAATGTAGTAAGACGCTGGCATTACAGCCCGTCATTAATTTAGTGTTATTAGTGCACTCTAATATTATCTAATCCGAAAGCTATATTAGTTTGAGTAATAGCTCCACCTGCAGTTCCGCCTGTAGCATCGAGTTTAACAGTTAGCCTGCCGGCTGACGTTGTCGCAGGTAAGGTTATTATTTCGCCCAATTTTTGAACTGGCAATGTGGTTGTATTG